>SVNA01000015.1 GCA_015067145.1 Oscillospiraceae bacterium
TTTCTACGAATGGGCTGTTGATTGGGAATACTCTTTCAACACCACAACCGTAAGCAACACGTCTTACTGTAAATGTTTCGTTGATACCACCGTGTTTTTTAGCGATAACTGTGCCTTCAAACACCTGAATTCTTTCTCTTTCACCTTCTTTGATACGAACGTGAACTTTAACTGTGTCACCAACGTTAACTTCTGGTTTTTCTGCTTTAAGCATGCCTTCTGTCATCAATTTGATTGCGTCCATTTTTTCCTCCATGATTTTACAAGTGTTCATAAATGATAAAATCTATTATCAGCAGCGGACCACCCGTTTAATGCTTTGTTTTTTTCTTATACATTAACCCTGTTGATGGCTCAACAGATACTAACGCCTAAATATAATACCACAACATATACCTTATGTCAAGGAAAATTTGACAAAATATACATATTTTTAAGGCAGTTTTATTGCAAAATATTCAAATCTTTATCAAAGAGATTTTTACGGATTACAAATGCATCTATAACCTCTATACCATAACTATCTTTGAGAAAATCCAGCAGAAGCTGCGGATTGATATTAATAGGAGTACCTGCAGGATAGATTGCGGTAAATGTCACTTCGTTATCCTTTTCATTGATAACATTAATATCCTTGATAAGTTCTTTAAGGTTGATATCTTTCTGGCCCTTTTTTGTAACTTTTGTAACAATCGCCTGCTCTGATGTTTCATATCTGTTCAGAGCATTAAGAATATCCGATTTTGCACCGTAAAGTGTAATATCATATTTTGCATACATAATGCTGCGTGCATCGTAGTCAGGGGCTGAAGCACCAACAAGCTCTATCCCCTGTGGCAGAGTATCTTCCAGTGCTTTGAGAATGTCCGCTTCCGCCATTTCTTCGTTAAGACGGAAATCAACACTTTCGCATTCACTTTCGTGACCAAGAGATAAAGGCAGTGTAAATGTCATATAGATATGAGGATTAAAGCCCTGGGAATACCACACAGGCAGACCTGATTTTTTAAGTGCACGTGCCATAACACGCTGAAGGTCAAGCTGAGAATAATAGATAGAAAGACCTTTTTTTCTGAATTTAAGCCTTATTGTATTCAAAACAAGCCCTCCCTAAAAGTTTATTTGCACCGCAGTTGTAGCACTGCTTGTTGCAAGGTTTTGAAGTCATAGCTTCAAGAGATTTTTCGTATTCTCTGATAAGGAAATCCTTTGTAACACCATAGTTGATATGGTCCCAAGGGTTGATTTCATCAAATGTTCTCTGTCTGTTTGCATAAAATGCCATATCAATTCCGTTTTCTGCAAATGCATCCAGCCAGTTCTGATAGTTAAAGCATTCAAACCAGCCGTCAAAGATACTGCCTTTTTTGTATGCATCGAGAATAACCTTGGACAGCTTTCTGTCACCGCGGGCAAATACAGCCTCGAGGAAGCTTGTATCTGAGTCATGGTAACTTACCTTGATTCGACGGTTGTTTGCACAGCATTCAAGAAGATATGCCTGTTTAGCCTTAAATTCTTCTGCTGTATCCTGTGCTACAAACTGAAATGGTGTAAATGGTTTTGGTACAAAACAAGCCACGCTGATTGAAACTTCAGCACCTCTGCCCTTTGGTCTGTCAGGCATAGAATAGTAGTATTCAATAACTCTTTTTGCTGTATCAGCAATACCTTTGATATCTTCCATAGTTTCACCTGGGAGACCCATCATAAAGTAAAGCTTAACTGCAGAATATCCTGCTTTGAATGCCAGTTTGCAGGTTTTTTCAAGCTCTTCTTCTGTAACGTTTTTGTTGATAATGTCACGCAGACGCTGTGTGCCTGCTTCCGGTGCAAAGGTAAGACCGGATTTACGTACTTTGGAAACCTTTTCCACAAGACTTTCGGAGAAGTTGTCCACACGCAAAGACGGCAAAGCTATATTTACCTTTTCTTTTTCTGTCCACACCATCATTTTGTCCAGCAACTCTTCAAGCTGCGGATGGTCGCTGGTGGAAAGTGATGTAAGGGAAACCTCTTCGTATCCTGTACATCGGCAAAGCTCCTTAGCTCCGTCATTGATAAGATCAGCATCTCTTTCTCTAAATGGACGGTAGATAAATCCCGCCTGACAGAAACGGCAGCCACGCACACAGCCACGGAGAACTTCAACCATTGCCCTGTCATGAATAGCACCAATCATCGGCACTGCAACATCGGTTGGGAATGGATGATTTTTAAAATCTCTTACAATAGCCTTTGTGCAAGGAATTGGTGCATTTACATCGGAAGATACAGATTTTATGGTGTTATCTTCGTTATATTCAATCTGATAGAGACCTGGGACATATACACCGTCAATTCTGGAAAGTTCAATAAGTATTTCCTGTTTGCTTTTTCCCGCTTTTTTAAGTTCGTTGAGTTTATTGCATACATCGATTGTATGAAATTCACCTTCGCCAAGGAACATAAAATCAAAGAAATCTGCCATTGGTTCTGCGTTGCAGGTACAAGGACCGCCTGCACAGATTAATGGCCAGCTTTCATCACGATCCTTGGCATAAAACGGTATACCGGCCAACTCCAGCATAAGCAGTACATTGGTATAACTGAGCTCGTACTGCAATGTGAAACCTACAATGTCAAAATCTGTAAGTGGATCTTTGCTTTCAAGTGCAAAAAGAGGAATATCTCTTTCTTTCATCTGCTCAATCATATCTGTCCAAGGTGCAAAACAGCGTTCACACCATATATTGGGCTGTTTGTTGAGTGCGTCATAGATAACCTTTAAACCTAGGTGAGACATACCAACTTCGTACGTATCAGGAAAACAGAATGCAAATCTTACATCTATATCCTTTTTATCTTTAATAATGCAGCCCGGTTCACCGCCTGTATAACGTGCAGGCTTCTGAATACTTAAAAGGGCTGATTTAAGTTTATTGTCTATCATAATTTCCCCCTGAAAAACAGTGTTCATATTAGTTTAACATATACATCGCATTTTTTCAAATATTATTGCCCTGTATATCCATATATGGTAATATATATATTATATTGTATTAAATGTTTAGGAGGAAGATTATGTTTGTCAAAACTCTTACCATTCTTGCTGTTGTTGGTGTTACTGTGTATCTTTTATACACAAATGGCTATATAACAATTCAGAACAAAAAGGCACTTATGTTTGTAGGTAAACACGGGTTTATGGATAAACGCTGCAGTGCAAAATTTTCCTCATGCACAGGACGTATAAAAAAGATAATTATTTTTAAAGAAAACCGTCCATATAGATTTAACCTTAACTGCACACTTGAAAAAGGTGAGATAAAAGTTACTGTCCGCAATACGCAGAAACAGGATATCCTTGTTCTGACTCCTGAAAAACCTGATGGTGTAATTAATCCAGACATTGGAAAATATTATCTGGAAATAGAAATATATAAAGCATACGGCAGTTATGAACTGACATGGAAATAAAATAAACCTGCGTTTTATTACAAACGCAGGTTTATTTTATTTATGTAATAATACAGACAAAACAATACAACAGATAATACAGAATATATTAAATTATTTGTAAGTATAAATACTGACATTGCAAATATAACAACCGACAATTTATCCAACATTCTGATAATTCTGTTATCTGGAACAAAATTCTGTACCAGCTGCCCACCGTCCAAAAAACTTACAGGAAGCATATTAACCAGAAAAACAACAATATTTACACAGAGAAAAACATATATATTCAATCCAAATTTATCCATTAAAAATAAACAGGACATTATTATAAAGATAAAATTTACTAAAGGACCGCATATAAGCACAAAAGTCTTTTTTGTTTTTTCTTCAGGGTAATTGCTGAGCGACAATCCGAAGATTGAAGCTTTAACCTGAGGTTTGTGCCCGCAAACAATACAAGCTAATATATGCCCTGCTTCGTGACACACAGAGGATAATATCAAATAAAAAAATATATTCAGTTTATCAAACATCAGTGCAAAAAAGATAAAAATCAGAAGAAATAAATTCAACTATTCCACCGTATACTTTGGATTAACCCTGTTATCATTATACAATACTTCAAAATGCAGATGCGGACCTGTCACCATTCCCGTATCTCCAACGGTTGCAATAATCTGCCCTTTTATTATGTTTTCGTTTTCCTGCACAAGTACAAACTGTGTATGTCCGTAGAAAGTCTGCATCTCATCATCTGTTTTTATCTTTATATAGTTTCCGGCAACATCTGTATACCCTGTTTCGATCACTTTTCCGTCAAATGCTGCCTTAATAAAAACACCTTTTTCTGCCGCAATATCTATACCGGTATGGAAATCTTTCTGTTTTTTATTGAAAGGATTTTTTCTCACGCCAAATTCAGAGGTAATAATGCCTTTCAGCGGCATAATTCCTTTCTCTTCCGGAACATATTTTTGTAAAGATATGTTTGCCGGATATGTATCGTTTGTTCCTTTACCATAAATATAAGCTGCTGTCTGCATCATAATATCGTATTTTTCTGCAATATCTGCAGTTATTTTTTCAATATATTTTTTGTATGAAAAATTACTGTATTCAGTTATCTCTGTAGTAAAAAACTGAGAATAATCCTCTTTTACACTATAAAAAGCTTCTCCGTCTTTTACTTTAAGCATTACAGATGCAACAACAAATATTGCAGTAACCAGTATCTGAACATACAGATACAAATTGTTATTATATTTGTTTTTTCTTTTTTTAGTCTTTTTACCTTTTACAGATGTTTTTTTCTGAATTTCGCTCATTTAATCACCTGTAAAATATATATGATATCGAAAATAAAAAAATACATCGGAACCTATAATGAATCCGATGTATTTTATGTTAAATTTTATATGGCATCAAATGCTGCAGCAATACCATCTGCAATAGCTTTAGCCATTGCATTCTGATAATCTTCATCTTTGAGTTTATCATATTCATCAACATTTGAAAGGAACCCACATTCAACAAGTATTGCCGGGAACTCCATATGTGTTGTTACAGTATACCAGCCGTATTTTTCTCCCCTGTCTCTTGTTCCTAAAGCTGATGCAAGTGAAGCTGAAATTTTATCTGCATAAACTTCAGAATATGGGTTAAAATACCATGCTTCTGTACCATAAGCTGACGGCGACGTAGATGAATTCTGATGGATACTTACAAACAGATGAGGTGAATAGCTCTGTGATGCAGATACCCTTGAAGAAAGACTTACATAGTTTGTTGTATCTGTAATCTGAACATTTGCTCCACGTTCCTCAAGTATGGATTTTACCTTTTGTGCAATTTCACGGTTAATCTGTGCCTCTGTTTTCATGCCTTCAATCGGCAGTGCACCGGAATCATAACCACCGTGTCCGGGGTCAAGATATATTTTAGCCCCTGAAATTCCCGATGGAACATTGGTAAATCTTATAACAAGATAATCTCCGTCATAGTATGTTTTATAGCCTGCAAATTTACCGCTCTTATGGAAATAAAGTTTTAGTGTAGCATTGTCACCTTCTTTATCAATTTTAGCACTTGAGAATATATTGTTGTCCGAAACTGAAACTTCACAAACCTCTTCAACGTTTCTAAAGTCAAGACGTATAGAATCGGACTTAAAGGAACTTATACCGTTTTCTGCATCCAATGCCAAATCCTTGAGATAAGCTCGATATGCCATAGGCTGTTCCTGTTTAAGCTTGAGATAAATGTATCCGGATTCTGAATAAACCTGTGCTTCCTTGATTTTATTTGCCACAAGTTCCTGTTCACCGATAACCTTTACATCTGCTGCGTTTATACGAACCCCTGAACTTAAAATATAATACTGATATGTTGTGCTGCCGCTTGTAAAGGAAAGCAAATCACTTGCAATAAAGTCTCTGCTGCCTTTAGGCAACGGGAAACAATCGCCTGACGGATCGGCATTAAGAACAGATGCCGGATATGTGCGAGCCTGTGATGCTGTAACCTCAATCATATTCCCCTTTTCGCCTATCTCAATTTCAGGAGGCGGCAACGCAGTAACTTTAATCCTTGCACCTGATTCTTCCTGTTCAATTCCCTGCCATACACCTGTAAATTTGATTTTACCTATATCCTGAGCTTCTTCCTGACTGGACGGAACCTGATAATCACCTGTATACAGTACATAGTTGGAGTTTTTATCGGTTTCATCGCCCTCTTTGTCACTTGCAAGCAGTTTGACTTTTGTACCATTGATTTTTGCCGTAATTTCAGAATCTTTATATGCATAAGCAGAAATTGTTACAACAGAATCTCCCTCAACTGTCATTGAGCCTTCTGGTGAAACAGACTGGAATATCTTTACATTTCTTGTGATTTTATATGTAACAGTTTTTGTTTTGTGTTCAAAACTGAACGTGTTTTCCCCTGCTTTAAGTTCTATTTCAAGGGAGAATACCCCTTTTTCATTACGGCTTACATCTTCACCGTTAAGAAGTAACGGGAAGTTAGGGTCAGATGCACCATAGAAGCTGACATTAGGTTCGTATGTTGAGTATACCAGTTCCTCCGGACGGCTAACAGTAAGAGTGGTAAGAATATCCTGTACTTTAATCTGGTCTTTATAAAATCTAACTATCAGATCGGTATGACCATCAGGATTTTGTTCCAGATGTTCATAGGAAGCAAATACTGCACCTTTTGCATCAATATCTCTCATAGCTATAAGCTGCTGAAGAACCTGGTCAGGTGATGCCCAACCTGTCTCCTCGGAGGAAAGTTTACTGTTGTATATAAGTGCAGAAACATCTGCATTATATTCTTTGGCAGTATCTCTCCACCATTTCAGCGTTGTTTTAAATGGTACCTGTTTATTGGCAATAGCTCCCGGTAAATCCACCAGCAAAGTTTTTATATTGGCAGCATCAAGAATTGCATACAGATCAACATATCCATCTGTGTACATTTCAAATTCTGCACTTGTACCTGAGCCGCTTTCAACAGTGCTGCTGTTTGCCCATACACTGTCACAGACAAGACCAAACTGCATATCAGGTGCAACACTTTCTACAGTGTCAGACAACACTTTTACAAGACTTGTTGCACTTTCGTTTATCCATTGTTCAAAACCCATACCTGCAGAAAAAACCTTATACTGTTCAAAGCTTTTTTCTGTAATGCTGTTATAATAACCTTCAATCAGAAGAGCATCAAGCTTGTAATTTTTGGCAATTTCCTCAACATTTTTTATGCTTTGAGCTATTATATCACTGTCAATATATCCATAACTATATAGTGTGTCATCAATCACAGCATAACAAGGGTTTACTACACCATAAACATAAATTTCATTTTCTTTCGCTTTATCAATGAAATACTGCAATGCATCAAAGGATGTATATATAGGGTAGTATTCGGATTTATATATAACGCCATCTCTGTTTTGCAGGTTAAGATAAGCAGTATTAAGTTCGTAATCAACCATATTGCTGATTATTTCATCTATCTGTGCTTTTACATTATCTTCTGCCTGATTTGCGGAGCCTGCAAATTCATCTCCGGGAGTTATAATAACGCCTTTTATCTCCTCAGGAGTATTATACAATACCTGTTCAGTATCATCTGCATAAACAGATAAACTGCAAAGAGCAAAAATAACTATTAAATTGAAAAGTAATCCAAAAACTTTTTTCATTACTGCCTCAATAATTGTTTAAAAATGTATATATTTAGTATATTATATTACATTTTGTTTCGTTAGACAACTATATATTGTAATTTCACATTTTTGAAATAAAAAAGCCCTATCTCACAGATAAGGCTCTTTCGTTTGGTTAAAAATATTATTTAAGATTAGCTTTAACTTTTTCTACGATAGCGGCAGCGTTGAGACCAAACACATCGAGAAGTTCTTTTGCAGGACCGGATTTACCGAAAGTATCCATAACAGCAACAGGAACAACTTTGCATGGAGCTTCCTGAGAAGTAACTTCTGTAACTGCACTGTAAAGACCGCCGATTACATTGTGTTCTTCAGCTGTAATGATAAGACCTGTTTCTTTGCTTGCTTTAACGATAATTTCTTTATCCAATGGTTTGATTGTGTGGATATTGATAACTCTTGCATCAATACCTTCAGCTGCAAGCTGGCTTGCTGCATCAAGAGCACGGGAAACCATAAGACCTGTAGCAATAATTGTTACATCCTTACCTTCACGCATTGTGATGCCCTTACCAAGTTCAAATTTATATGTTTCTTCATCGTTTATTACAGGTACTGCAAGTCTGCCAAGACGAACATAAACAGGACCTACGTATTCTGCTGCTGCATAGATTGCTGCTTTAGCTTCAACATCATCTGCAGGGCTGATAACAACCATACCAGGAATTGTACGCATAAGAGCGATATCTTCGTTACACTGGTGGGATGCACCGTCTTCACCAACAGAGATACCTGCGTGTGTAGCACAGATTTTTACGTTGAGGTGAGGATAACCAACAGAGTTTCTGATCTGTTCAAATGCTCTGCCTGCTGCAAACATAGCAAAGGAAGAAGCAAACGGAATTTTACCTGTTGTGGAAAGACCTGCTGCGATGCCTACCATATTACATTCAGCAATACCGCAGTCAAAAAATCTTTCAGGAAATGCTTTTTTGAAAACGCCTGTTTTTGTTGCACCGGCAAGGTCTGCGTCCAGAACAACTACGTTAGGATTTACTTTACCAAGTTCTGCAAGAGCGTTGCCGTAGCTTTCTCTTGTAGCAATCATTTTAACATCTGCCATAATTATTCTGCCTCCAATTCTTTACCGATAGCTTCGAGATCTGCCATAGCCTGAGCATACTGTTCATCATTAGGCGCTGTGCCATGCCAGGAAGCAAGATTTTCCATAAAGGAAACACCTTTGCCTTTTACGGATTTCTGAACGATAACCCAAGGTTTGCCGTTCTTTTCATTTGTTTTTTCAAACGCTGCATGAATACTGTCAAAATCGTGTGCATCACATGTTGCCACGTTCCAGCCGAAGCTTTCAAATTTATCCACGATTGGATATACGGACATAACTTTGCTTACTTCGCCGTCAATCTGAAGATTGTTGTTGTCAACAACAGCAACAAGGTTGTCAAGACCAAAATGAGCAGCAGCCATTGCAGCTTCCCATACCTGACCTTCCTGAATTTCGCCATCGCCCAAAGCTGTATAAACTGTATAATCTGCATTGGAGAGTTTGCCGCCCAAAGCCATACCTACAGCTGTGGAAACACCCTGACCAAGGGAACCTGTTGACATATCAACACCTGGAATGTGTTTCATATCAGGATGGCCCTGAAGAAGTGCGCCTGTTTTTCTGAGTTTGAGAAGTTCAGCTTTGTCAAAAAAGCCTTTTTCTGCAAGTACAGAGTAAAGAGCTGGTGCTGTGTGACCTTTAGAGAGAACAAATCTGTCTCTGTTTTCCATTTTTGGATTTTTAGGGTCAACGTTCATTTTGTAGAAGTAGAGATATGTCAGTGTATCAGCAAGAGACAAAGAGCCACCAGGATGACCGCTTTTTGCTGCATGAACTGCTGTTACAATGCTTTTTCTTACTTCCAAAGCTGTTTTTTGCAATAATTTTTTATCCATTATATCCTCCTGTTTATTATGTCGTACAAGACTTAATAATTTGCGCTAATAAATGACCTACACCGCCATCGGTGCATTTTGGAACAACTGCGTGACATATATTTTTAATATCCTGCGGTGCGTTGTCCACACATACGCTTAACCCTGCTGTCTGCAGAATCTCAATATCATTATAATAGTCGCCTATGGCAACTGTATCTTTGATATCAATATTCATAGCATCACAAAGTTTGCGCAGTCCTGAGCCTTTCGAAATACCTTTTGGCACCATTTCAAAATAAATCGTGCCTGTCATTATAAATTCTATATCATCAAAAGGCAATGTTTTACAAAATTCCTGTAACTCAAGCAAACGACTGTTTCGGTCTGCGAACAGTACTCTTATCCAGTTATTTTTTATACAGGAAACATCCGTATTTATATAGCTTAAACTTTCATCCTCCACATGCTTAAATGTGTAGGCATTTTCCCTGATCATATACAGACGGTTGTTATCACACATAATCTCTGTGCCTACGTCGGGAAATTTTTCTCTGATAATCTGCAATGCTTTCTTTGCATTTTCAGGCAAAGTTACTTTTGCAATATACATTTTATTTTTAAAATCATATATAACACCGCCATTGTATACTATAGCGGGTGTTGATAATTCAAGCTTATCAAGATAATGGGCAATCGACTCGATAGAACGTCCTGTTGCTATGGTAAAGTTACCGCCAAGCTCCTGAAAATTTTTAATCATCTGCAGATTATATTCAGGAATACCGTGTTCTGCGGTAAGCAACGTATTGTCAAGATCACTCAGTACAAGAATATCTTTAATATTTGTCATAGGTTAATAACCTTTTTATAATTTAAATTTTTTGCTGTTATAGAATTTTTCAAATTCAGCAGGCCACGGTGAAGAAAATTCTATATATTCTTCTGTTTTTGGATGTATAAACCCCAGCACACCTGCATGCAAAGCCTGTCCTCTGAGTTCAGTTATGCAGTTTTTAGGACCATATACAGGGTCACCTGCCAAAGGATGTCCCAAACTCTGCATATGTACCCTTATCTGATGTGTACGGCCTGTTTTCAGCTTGCATTTAATAAGTGTAAAGCCATTCAGCTTGTCAACAACATCATAGTGTGTAAACGCATATTTTGAGTTTGTCTGTGTTATGCAGAACTTTTTACGGTCGGTTTTATGACGACCTATAGGAGCTTCGATATCTCCCGATTCTTCTTTAACGTTCCCGTATACTATCGCATAATAGATACGGTTTATGGAATGCTCCTTAAACTGTTTTGCCAGATGCTCATGGGCGATATCATTTTTTGCTATCACCAGAAGACCGGAGGTATCCTTGTCTATTCTGTGAACGATACCTGGTCTTATTTCACCGTTAATACCCGACAGAGAATCTTTACAGTGAAACATCAAAGCATTTACCAGTGTACCGTTTTCATTCCCGTTTGCAGGATGAACAACCATTCCTTTTGGTTTGTTTACTACAAGCAGGTCATCATCCTCATAATATATATCCAACGGAATATCTTCCGCTTCGATACCGACATCCTTCGCTTCTTCTATTGTGATTGATAAAACATCTCCAAACTTCATTTTATAGCTTTTGGTAACAGTTTTATCATTTACAGAAATTTTATCTTCTTCAATTAAAAGCTGAACGGAATTACGGGAAAACTCAGTGTTCTTTGAAACAAAAACATCTATTCGGGTATTTGCCCATTCTTCGCTGACCTTCAGAACTAATTTTTCAGTCATCAGCTCTCTCCTTTTTTCTTTTTGGAGATAAACTCGGTAATGATTGTGTTCAGTACAAAAAGGCCTACACCTGTACAGATAAGAATATCTGCAAAGTTAAATATCGGAAATTCCATAAACAGAAATTCAAGATAGTCAACAACATATCCGTTTACTACTCTGTCTACAAGATTGCCGATACCACCCGCAAGGATAAGCACAAAACTGAATTCATCAATTTTATTGTCAAACTTTTTGGCGACTATACCAACAGCAATAGCCAAAAGAGCAACTGCAGTAATAACTATAAGAAAATCAACCTTACCGCTTAATATACTGAAACCTGCACCATAGTTGTGTACATAGTTGAATCCGATAAAATGTGGAACAACAACTACAGGTACTATATCAACAAGCATTTTGGTTGCAAGGTGTTTAAACCACTGGTCAAGAGCAACCAAAACAACAACGAACAATAAATTATACATTTATTTCCTCTTGTACAACACAAAAAGATTAGCGAATTACCGCTAACCTTTTGCGAGTAATTACATTTATTCAAAAAGTGAAGAGATGTTGTTGAATTTACTTTCAACTACAGGTTCTTCAGTTTCAAATACAACTGTTTTTTCTTCCGCAGGTGCTTCAGTTGCTTCAACTGCCGGTTCTTCAACCACAGCTTCCACTATTTCTTCAACAGGTGTTTCTTCAACTTCTTCCTGCACAACATTTGCAGGTTCTCTTTTGATTTCAGGCACCTTGCTGAGAGATTCAATATGTTCTTTATACATACTGAGAATATTGATTTTAAAATCACTAACTTCACGTTTGATTCTTGCAAGGTTTTCTTCATACATTGCGAATTCTTCGTGAGCAGAAGCAAGTATATCGTTCTTTCTTATATTTGCATCTTTGAGGATTGCTTCAGCTTTCTGTCTGGATTCAGCAATAATGCTTTCTCCAAGTTTCTGAGCATTAATCAATGTAGCTTTGATTGATTCTTCCTCAGTTTTATACTGTTCAATTCTTTCTGCAAGAATATAAAGCTGTCCTTCAATCTCCTGTTTTTCTGCTGCAAGAGCTTCAAATTCGTCTGCAATTTTTTCCATAAAAGATTCTACATCTTCCGGTCTGTAGCCGCGTACAACCTTTTCAAATGTAATCTGTCTGATTTCGTTTGCGTTGAACATATACTTCCTCCAAATTAATATTTTGCGATTTTAATAAAAATTCTGTCCTTACGGCTTTTACCGCCATCGCAGAATATTTTAAATTTTCCATTATATCTGATACTGATTATATCATTGTCAAAAATTTCAAAATCAACGTTTTCAACGTCCATCTGATTGACCTTCACATTGCCCTGTCTTATAAGTTTTACCGCTTCAGTGCGGCTTTTATTCAGTACTGCAGCAACAACACTGTCTGTCCTCAAGGATGCAACAGTAGTTGTTCTCTCTTCACTGTACTGCTTTTCAAAACTCAATGGGTTATCCCATATTTCAAAGCTAACAGAACTTCTTTTTACACTGAACAGTTCCTCTCTGATGATATCTGCAACGTTCTTATGACATATCATATATACACATCCGTCAGATATGATAATATCACCCATATATTCCCTGTCTATTTTAAGAGACATTGCCGCACCAAGAAAATCCTTGTGTGATAAACCGTCATCTGTCAGTTTTGCCCTTAAAACAACCATCGGACAGGTAACATTTTCAGCGCCCAAATACGCAGGACAGCAAACAGCAAGTTTTCTTTCACCATCACCGTCATAACCACAAATTAGCTGCACATTTACATCAGGATACTTATTTGCCTGAGCCATAAAAAGCTCCTGTTGTCTCAGATCCATAAAGAGAGAAAACTGCACTTTCCCCAGGCCATCGCACAATTCCAGAATTCTGGTTGTCTTTTTTACAAAAACCTGTTCTTCACTGGTGCGTGGCGGAATATATCCTCTCATATCAGTAGATGGATGTTGTGTCAATTTCTTCTAAAATACCAATGCCGGAAACATCAACATTATATGGTGTGATAATAAATGTTGAATTAGCAATCTTTTTAAGCTGACCGTTGTTTGCGTATGCAACACCTGACAAAAAATCAACAAGTCTTCTGGAAACTTCTTTGCTTGTTGCTTCAAGGTTAAGCACAACAGTTTTCTTTGCATTGAGGCTGTCAGCAATGCTGCTTGCATCATCAAATTTTTCAGGTTTTACAAGCACAACCTGCAAAGGTGCTGCAGATGCTGCAGAAACAGTCTGCATAGGAATATTTTTTTCTTTTTTAATCTGTACGGGTTGTGTAAAATCAGGTTTAACTGTTTTTTCCGCTATTTCTTCATCATCATAATATTCAAATTCGTCTTCGTAATCGTCATCATCTACGCCGAAAACATTCTTAATTTTATCAAAAACACCCATTGTTTGCCTCCTGTATATTAAACATTATAATTTCTTTTTCCAAAGATACTTGAGCCTACTCTGACAAGATTGCTGCCTTCCATAATGGCATATTTAAAGTCGTCAGACATGCCCATAGATAAAATATCCATATTAACATTATCTACTTTTTTAGACTGTATGTCAACAAATAACTGGTACATTTGTGCAAAATACTTTCTCACCATATCGCCTTCACAGATTGGCGGAACACACATTAGACCTTTTACATGCAGACCTTTAAGTTCAGAAATTTCGTGGATAAATTCATATGCATTCAGTATATCTATACCACTTTTGCTTTCTTCATATCCGATATTAACCTCAACAAGTACATCTGCAACAGAATTAAATTTTGTATACTGCTTGTCAATTTCCTTTGCAAGCTTTACGCTGTCCACACTCTGTATACAATTTGTAAGTGGTGGAAGATATTTAACTTTATTTGTCTGCAACTGACCTATAATATGGCAAGGCACATTGTATTTCTGAAACATTTCTGCTTTCTGCTGCAGTTCCTGAACTCTGTTTTCGCCAAAAAGTGTGATGCCTGCTTTAATCGCTGCTTCAACATCCTGTGCTGTTTTTGTTTTTGATACCCCCATAAGCATAACTTCATCTGCATTTCTGCCGATTTTTGTACAGGTGTCACCAATTTCATATCTGATTCTGTCTACATTTTCTTTAATAATATTATAAGTATTTTCCATCGTAAAGATTAACTCCTTTTACTATAATGTTATCATACAGTTCCACCTGATTTTCTTCATCGGTGCCAAGAGGAAGAATTGCATAGTTTGCATCCTGGTAAACAGGTTTTACTTTTTTAAACTGGACCAGCTTTGAAAATTTTACATATACTCCCTGCTGACCGTCAACAAAACGGATTGCTTCAACAGGAACCTTTATTCCCTTGTACTGATTAAAAAGGATTTCACAGTCTGTAATTCTTTCCTCAACGATATTCTTGTTCATTGTTGAGGAATTCAATACAACAAGCACCATCTCATCTTTTGGGACAATCTTTTCAACTGTAACATTGTGATATTGATTTTCTTCTATATCAACCGAAACTTTAACATTTTGCCCCTCATACAGCTTTTCGGCCTGTTCTTTTTTTACATAGGTGCACAAATCCCATTTGTAGTTGGTAATAACCTTACCATAAACAGCTTTCTTGTTTTCTGTCGTTATACTTTCAAGAATTTTTTTACCCGCAGAATAGGACATCTCTCCTATTATTCTGGCATCTGCAATATCTTCATAGCCATCTGTATAACTGACAAAATATCCCGATGATGGACTGTACACAGACTCCATCGGAGAGGTAATCTGTGATTTCACATCATCATTCAGATTTTCCATTTCAGCTATAGTTGCCGCGATATCTCCTTCTCGGTTCATAGCCGCATTAATTTTATTAAGATGCAGAGACATATCTATCATATCGCCGTATACCTCTGCAAAACTGCCGCTGCTCATATCTGCAGCAAACTTTGCCATGCTGTTACTGAGTTCCCGGCGTGTTATGGAAATATCCACATTTACAGAAGACATGAAATTTTCAGCCTCTTTAAGCTTTGCAATCTGGGATTCTATATCCTCTGAACGATAAATAAGGTCTAAATCCTTTTGAGATGAATAAACCTCACCAACAAGCATCCCGCTGGAGACTCTGTCACCATTCTTTACATTATAGTAAAAATAACCATCTGTATCACTTTCCATAACTATCTCGTCGCGGCATATGATACCCATAGATATTATGCTGTCATTGATATAACCTTCATTGGCTTTAACTGTTTCAATTTTAT
Source organism: Oscillospiraceae bacterium (assembly GCA_015067145.1). GTDB lineage: Bacteria > Bacillota > Clostridia > Oscillospirales > Ruminococcaceae > RGIG3102. The sequence goes on from SVNA01000015.1 coordinate 15,595, forward strand.
TTCTGTTGATAAGATACCATTGCATAACAAAGAACACCAATAGCAATACAACTGTCAGCACAGGAAAAAACATATTATGTTTTTTTCTTTTTCTTTTTTCTGTCATTTATATTTCCTTTAAAAATTTTTCTGCAAGAGAAACTGCTTTTTCTTTGTAGTTTTCGTCTCCGTCAACATAAAGCCAGTTAATATCTTCCATACGGTTAAACCATGTAAGCTGTCTTTTTGCATAATGACGGGAACCTTTTTTGAGTTCTTCAACACATTCTTCCAGAGTCTGTGTACCTTCAAAATATGGAAAAAACTCTTTGTATCCTATAGCTGCAGCGGAGTTTACAAATCGCTCTTTATTTTCATAAACATACCGTGCTTCGTCCAGAACACCGAGCTGCACCATAACATCTACACGCTTATCTATGTTTTCATATAGCTTTGCCCTATCAAGAAATCCTGTTGCAAGGAAAAGCACATCGTAAGGCTTTTCCTTTGGTTTTGATGCTGCAATCTGCTGAGACATTGTAACCCCTGTGGTATAGTAAATTTCCAATGCCCGCATAACTCTTACTGCATTGTTTGGGTGAACAGAAACGGCATATTCCGGGTCAATATGCACAAGCTGCTGATGCAGCCATTCTTTGCCTTTTTCTTTAAGCTGCTGCTCCAGCTGTTTTCTGACTGTCTTATCAGAATTTTGCTCTGTAAAGGTGATTCCGTTTACAAGACTTTCAATATACAATCCCGTACCGCCTACAATAAGCGGTACTTTTCCGTGACTGTATATTTCTTCTATCTTTTCTTTGGCCAGACGGGTGAAAATTTCCACATTATAAGGCTCTGCAGGGTCCAGAAAATCCACAAGATGATGTTTTGCAGCTGCCTGTTCCTCTGCTGTGGCTTTTGCGGTGCCAACATCAAGGTTTTTATAAACCTGCATAGAGTCAGCCGAAATGATTTCGCCTCCGAATTTTTCCGCCAGAACAAGTGACAGACCTGTTTTGCCGCTGGCAGTAGGTCCGCAGATAACTATTATTTTTTTACGCTCTTCCAAATTGTCTTTCAATCTCCTTTTTGGTAAGGGATATTACTACAGGTCTGCCATGCGGGCAGTACAATGGTATCTTTTCTGTTTTAATATCCTGAACAAGACGTTTAAGTTCGTATTCTGTTGCTTTATCACCTGCTTTTATAGCACTGCGGCATGCAACAGAATGGAAAATCCACTCCTGTTTTTCCGAAAATTCAGCACTGTTGTCTTCGCTGAGATTGTGTGCAATTTCTTCCACAAGACTCTGCGGGTCTTCGCTGGAGATATTCAGCGGCACAGCACGCACCATAACCCCGCCGATGCCCATATCTTCAATAATAAAGCCGTTATCCTCCAGCAGCTTTATGTTGTCCATAACCGCTTCTTTTTCTTTTGCACTGAGGTTTACCCCAATCGGTGAAAGTAGCATCTGATTATCTTTATTCTGTGACTTTTTCAAGTTTTCGTACAGAAGTCTTTCGTGGGCAGCATGTTTGTCTATTACAATAAGGCTGTCATCGCTTTCGCAGAGAATATATGTGTTGAAGATTTCTCCTATCACACGTATATCATACAGAAAACCATTGTCAGTTTCTGTATTTTCCTGTTTTATTTCTTTTTCTTCGCAAATAGTTACAACTGTATCTGTTTCTTTTTTTATAACAGCTGTATCTTTTTCCGGCTCTTCGTACGGAATAAAAATATCCTTTTTAGATGTATATGACGTATAACCGCCTGAAAAGTTATATTTTGATTTTGATGTATATGATATATCAATATCATCATTCCTCAGTGTATCTGTATCACACTGATATTTTTCTCTGAATTCCTGTGCAGATACTGTTTTAAAGGTATCTTTAACAGGATTTATATTAATTTTTAGATTTTTTGTTTCGGATTTAGCTTCTGTATTTACAGCATTCTGTAAAGTCTGCTGTTTTATATTTTCTGTATCAACAAAAAACTTTTGCTGAACGGTATTTTTTAAATTCACCTGTTTTATGTCCTGATTGTCTGCCAGGGCATTTTTTATAGCACGGTAAACAGCGGAGAAAACTTCGTTGTCACTGGCAAAACGCACCTCGGTTTTTGCAGGATGAACATTAACGTCAACACAGTCAAACGGCATTGTGATATTCAATACATACCCCGGGAATTTCCCCACCATAACAGTGCCTTTATAGGCATTTTCCACAGCGGCAAGTACAGTCTTATTCTTAACATATCTGCCGTTGATAAATGCAAACTGCATATTGCGGCTCTGGCGGGAATAGTGCGGATAGGTTGTAAAACCTTTTACGGAATATTTGCCATCCGAGTAATCCACCTCACAGATTTCTTTTGCAAAACTTGCTGTGAACAGGCTGGCAACTGTATTTTTAAGGCTGCCGTCACCTGCTGTTGTAAACACTTCTTTGCCATCTTTTTTGAAAGTAAAGGATATATGCGGATTGGACAGTGCAAGATTTGTTAGTATTTCGTTTATATACCCTGCTTCAGTAGCATCCTTTTTTAAAAACTTCATACGGGCAGGGGTGTTGTAAAACAAATCGCGGATTATAAATCTTGTACCGTTTACAAAAGGTTTGATTTCAATGCTCTTTTCTTCTCCGCCTTCAATTACATACTCAACACCAAAGTCCTGGTCATCGGTTTTAGTTGTAAGTGTAACTTTTGATACAGAAGCAATGGAAGCCAATGCTTCACCGCGGAAACCAAGACTTGCTATACTGTCAAGATCCTCTTTATTGGAAATTTTACTTGTGGCATGACGAATAAAGGCTGTTGCAACATACTCACTGTCTATGCCGCAGCCGTCATCCTGAACCAATATCTTTTTTATGCCGCCGTTTTCAATATCAACTATGATATTTTCAGCACCTGCATCTATGGAGTTTTCCACCAGCTCTTTTACAACCGATGCTGGTTTTTCCACAACCTCGCCTGCTGCAATAAGCTCTGAGGTGGATTTATCAAGAATATTGATTACCGCCATAAAAATCTCCTTACATAAGTGATTTAAGTTTATTTAAAATATTGAGAGCTTCAATAGGTGTAAGCACATTTACATCCACCTTTTCAAGCTCTTTGATAATTTCGTTGGGAACTTCCTTTTCGTTCTGTTCCACAATCATCGGAAGTGCATCTTCAAAGGAAAGCTGACGTACAGCCATCTTTTCTCTGCGTGCATTTTCTTCAAGCTCGGCCAGAATAACCTTTGCTCTTTCTATAACAGGGTCAGGCACACCAGCAAGCTTTGCTACCTGTATACCAAAGCTGTCATCTGCACCGCCCTTTACGATTTTGCGTAGAAAGGTGATTTCATCACCACGTTTTTTTACCGCAATATTGTAGTTTACAATACCGCTGAACTTGTTTTCCATATCGGTAAGTTCGTGATAATGGGTTGCAAACAGTGTTTTGCAGCCAAGATTGTTGTTTTTATCGTAGATATATTCAACAACCGCTTTAGCAATACTCATACCGTCAAAAGTGGATGTGCCACGACCGATTTCATCAAGTATAACAAGGCTTTTGCCTGTTGCGTTTTTAAGTATTTCGCTTACCTCGCTCATCTCCACCATAAATGTGGAACGACCGCTGGAAAGGTCATCTGATGCACCTACACGGGTGAAAATTGCATCTACAACAGAGATTTGTGCCTCTCTTGCAGGTATAAAACAGCCAATCTGTGCCATAAGTGTTATGATGGCAACCTGACGCATATATGTGGATTTACCCGCCATATTAGGCCCTGTGATTATACTTACGCGGTTTTCACTGCCATCCAGCAGGGTATCGTTAGGGATAAATATTTCATCCCTGAGCATAGACTCAACCACAGGATGACGTCCGTCTTTTATGTATGTTCTGTCTCCTGTGTTGATTGTTGGTTTTATATAATTGTTCTTGATACTGATTTCCGAGAAAGACGCCATAACATCAACATAGCTGAGTGCTTTTGTTGTGAGGAGTATTTCCCTGGAATTGTCGCTGATTTTTCTCAGCAGTTCGCTGAACAGTTCCTTTTCCAGTGCCAGCAGTCTGTCGCTTGCAGAGAGAATTTCCTGTTCCAGCTCTTTGAGTTCCTCTGTGATAAATCTCTCTGCCCCTGCAAGTGTCTGTTTGCGGAAAAATGTTGGAGGAACAAGATTGAGATAGGAACGTGTAACCTCGATATAGTAGCCAAAAACACGGTTGTAACCTATTTTCAGCTTTGGTATTCCTGTTTCTTCTTTAAGACGGTTTTCTATGCCTGCAAGAATCCCCATACTGTTGTTAACAAGATTGCGAAGACGATCAACCTCCTGATTGTACCCTTCTTTAATCATATTGCCGTCTTTTGTTGTAGCAGGCGGATTTTCTACTATTGCCCTGTCCAGCACATCACAAAGCTCTGTGAGCGGATTAATATCTGCATTAAGGGATTTGATAAGACCGTTTTCACAGCCAGATAAAATATTTTTAAGCGGCAGAAGAGATTTGAGAGACATTGACAAGCTGAAAACATCCCTTGGGCTTGCGTTGCCAAAGGATGCTCGGGAGCAAAGACGCTCCATATCCTGAATGTTTCTCAGAAGATTCTGGATTTCCATCCTTGTAACCAGATTTTTGTTGAAATATTCCACACAGTCAAGACGAGCATCTATCGCTTTTTTATCCATAAGCGGAGAAGCCACAACCTGACGCATCATACGTTTGCCAAAAGATGTCTTTGTGTTGTCCAGTACCCACAGGAGACTGCCTTTTTTCTCTTTGCTGCGGATAGTTTCAAACAGTTCAAGATTTTGGATTGTTGTGTGGGAAAGCTTCATAAAGCTGGTCTGCTCGTAGCTTTCGATCTGGGATATATTTTCGATACCGACCTTCTGTGTCTTTTCCAGATAGTCAAGCAACTGCCAGATACAGAAAGTCATATCACCGTCAAAATTATTATCTGCGAAATATCCTTTAACTGTTTTCTGTGCAGTTTCTGCGTTGTAATCATCTTCACTTATAAGTTCTACAGGACATTTGATAACGTTCTTTATGTACTGTGTAAGCCAAGGAAAATCCAATAGTTTTGAGTTGATTACAATCTCGCTTGGGCGGAATTTGAACAGTTCTGCCTGTATATCATTCTGGAGATTTTCACTGGCAACAGCGGTTGTGTGCATGTTGCCGGTGGAAATGTCACAGAAGCAAATATTGAATCTGCCGTTGTTATCAATATAAATGCTTGCAATATAGTTGTTTTTATCCTCTGCCAGCATACTGTTCTCCAGTATGGTACCAGGGGTAACAACCCTTATTACATCACGGTTAACAAGGGTTTTGCCCTTTTGCGGCTGTTCAGTTTGTTCACAGATTGCAACCTTGTATCCTTTTTCAAGCAGACGCTGGATATATGCTTCACAGCTGTGGTAAGGAATACCGCACATTGGTGCTCTTTCTTCCTGACCGCAGTCACGGCCTGTAAGGGTAAGCTCCAGTTCCTTTGACGCAAGCAAAGCATCATCAAAGAACATTTCATAGAAGTCACCCAGACGGAAAAACACAATATGGTCCTTATGTTTGTTTTTTATTTCGAAGTATTGCTGCATCATCGGAGATAATTTTGCCACAATATTAACCGTCCTTTTATAAGATAAATAGTTTCAGAATTTGAGTAAAAAATACAGTAATTACAACCGTATCACTGCCATCTTTATTAGTGGCAGCCGGAGCAGGAAGAACAGCTGCCTGTGCATCCTTCTGCAGGAAGTTCAACAGTCATTGGGTCACCGCCGTTTACTGTTGTTGTGATGATAGCCTGAATATGTTTTGTAAGGCGGTCAACATCTGCTGCTGCTTCATTGTAAGCAACCATAAATTCGTTCGCCATGATTTCTTCGTAAAGTGTGTTGAGTTCAAGGTCAAGCTGGTTGAGTTTTTCATCATCAGCTTCAGGGTTCATCATTTCAGCGTTGAGGTTGTATTTTGCAAGGTTGAATTTGCCAATCATATCCTGAAGTTCCTGGTCTTTGTCAACCATAGCCTTTGCCTGTTCAAGATATACAATCACATCTTCCTTCTGAAGCTGTGCACAAAGTTTTTTGAATTCTGTAATAAAATCGAATGCCATTTTTATATTCCTCTTTTTCCTTTAAATTTTATTTATTTAAAAGCTCTGCCGTTAAAACAGTGCCTTTTTTACCTGTAATTTTTAAATCTACAAAGCTGTCTATCAAATCTTCTTTATCAGTTTTGAAATGAACAACCAATGTATTTGCCATGCGTGCAGAATAACCGTTTGGTTTTACCTCTTCCACCAGTGCACGGACAGTTTTTCCTTCAAAGCCTTCCAGATATTTAAAGAAAATATCCTGTTGAATCTTTATAAGTCGGTTCAGACGTTCTGCTTTTTCTTCATGCAAAGTTTTATCCTCTAAATCAGCAGCTTTTGTGCCGTTTCTTTTAGAGTAAATAAAGGTAAACAACTGTGTAAAGTTTATTTCCTTTACAAGATTTTCTGTCTCCAGATATTCTTCGTATGTTTCTCCCGGAAAACCTACAATAATATCGCTGGAAAATCCCACATTCGGTATATGTTCCTTGGCGTAGTTGATGATATCTTTATACTGCTCCACAGTATATCTGCGGTTCATCAGTGACAAAATCCTGTTGCTGCCCGACTGTACGGGCAGATGTATCTGACGGGAGATTTTAGGGTTATCCCTTATTGTGTCAATAACCTTGCGGGTTATATCTTTAGGATGGCTGGACATAAAGTGCAGCACATAATCCCCTTCAACTTTGCAAAGCATATTGAGTAGGTCTGCAAAATCAATCTGCGGATTGAGGTTTTTGCCGTAGCTGTCTACATTCTGACCCAGCAAAGTTATATCTTTATACCCATCTGCAACAAGCTGTCTGAATTCTCTGATAATATTTTCGGGTTCTCTGCTTCTCTCCCTGCCACGCACATAAGGCACAATACAATAGGAGCAGAAATTGTCACATCCGTACATAATAGATATTGTAGCTTTGGATTTGCTCTGGCGATATACAGGGATATCCTCCACTATATCCGTCTTTACAACCGGGTCGAAAATCTGTCTTTTGTTATTAACATACCAATTATACACTATATATGGTAATTCTTCAATGGAATTAACCCCAAAAACTATATCAACAAAGGGATAGGATTTTTTGATTTTTGCAACAATATGGGGCTGCATTACCATACATCCGCACACTGCAACAATCATATCGGGATTTTCCGATTTTTTCGCTTTCAGCTTGCCAATATTACCGAATATTTTAAGCTCGGCATTTTCTCTGATTGCACAGGTGTTGAAAATTACAACATCGCTGTTTTCAAAACTGTCGCTGATACCAAAACCCGACTGTGCAAGAATACCGCGGATTTTTTCCGAGTCGTTTTCGTTCTGCACACAGCCGAAGGTCTGTACATTGACAAGAGGTATATGTCTGAACTTCTGTTCAATAAGCTCATGTAACTTTTCTGTATAGTTCACTTTATACCTCCTTGGCAAAATACTTTTTAAGAAACATACCTGTATATGATTTCAGATTGCGGCTCACTTCAATCGGAGTGCCCTCTGCAACAATGGTACCGCCCTGGTCACCGCCTTCAGGCCCGATATCTATAATATGGTCGCAAACTTTGATTAAATCAAGGTTATGTTCGATAACAATAACGGTGTTGCCTGCGTCAACAAGCTTCTGTAAAACTTCGATAAGTTTATGCACATCAGCTGTATGCAGACCTGTTGTAGGTTCGTCCAGAATATACAGGGTATTGCCTGTCTGCACCTTGGAAAGCTCAAGGGCCAGCTTAACACGCTGTGCTTCGCCGCCCGAAAGCGTTGTGGCACTCTGACCAAGTTTTATATATCCGAGACCTACATCATAAAGGGTTTTGATTTTGCGGTAGATTTTCGGCTGGTTTTCAAAGAACGCCATTGCCTGTTCCACCGTCATTTCAAGCACATCACTTATGTTTTTTCCCTTGTATTTTACCTCGAGGGTTTCACGGTTATATCGTTTGCCTTTACATACCTCACAAGGCACATAAATATCAGGCAAAAAGTGCATTTCAATCTCGATAATGCCGTCACCTTCACAGGCTTCGCATCGTCCGCCCTTTACGTTGAAAGAGAAGCGTCCGGGCTGATAACCACGCATCTTTGCATCCTGTGTCTGTGCAAACAGTGTTCTGATATCACCAAACACCCCTGTGTAGGTTGCAGGGTTGGAACGCGGTGTCCTGCCGATTGCAGACTGGTCAATACCGATAACCTTGTCTACATTTTCAAAGCCTGTAATATCTTCGTGTGCACCGGGCTTGATTTTAGAACCGTTGAGCACGTTTGTTGCCTTTTTGTAGAAAATCTCATTGATAAGACTGGATTTACCGCTGCCCGAAACACCTGTAACACAAACCATTTTACCCAGTGGAATTTCCACATCGATGTTTTTGAGGTTGTTCTGCCTTGCACCGATAATTTTTATAGTTTTACCGTTGCCTTCTCTTGTTTTTTCGGGTATTTCAATGACCTTTCTGCCGCTTAGATACTGACCTGTAATACTATTTTCATTGTTTTCAATATCTTTTAAAGTACCCTGTGCAATAATCTGACCGCCGTGTACACCTGCACCTGGACCGATATCCACAATATGGTCAGCTGCACGGATTGTATCCTCATCATGTTCTACAACAATAAGGGTGTTACCTAAATCTCGCAGGTGTTTGAGTGTGTTGATAAGTTTTTCGTTGTCTCTCTGATGGAGACCTATACTTGGTTCGTCAAGCACATACAAAACGCCTGTAAGTGAAGAACCTATCTGTGTTGCAAGACGGATACGCTGGCTTTCACCGCCAGATAAAGTACCAGATGCACGTGCAAGGGTAAGATATTCAAGACCTACGCTTTTAAGGAAGTTTAATCGTTCCTTTACCTCTTTAAGAATACTGTCCGCTATAAGATGCTCCTGATTTGTAAGATTAAGGTTATCTATAAACTCTACAGCATCCCTTACCGACATCTTTGTAAAATCGCTGATATTAATACCACCAACTGTAACTGCAAGGATAATCGGTTTAAGTCTATCGCCGTGACAGTCAGGACATTCAATACCGCTCATAACACGGGAAATCTCATCCTTCATCCAGCTGGAATTAGTTTCACGGAAACGACGTTCAAGGTTGTTTACAACACCCTCAAAATCAGTTGAGTAACTGCTGATACCTCTGTCCGTATGACGATGAAGCTCCAGCTTTTTGCCTTTTGTACCGTAAAGGATAGCATCCACAGCTTCCTTGGACATATCCTTGATTGGTGTGGAAAGAGTAAATCCATATTCCTTGGCAAGACCTTTATAGTACATTTCCGATACAGAGCCTTCGGCATAATACCAGCCGCTTGCCTTTATTGCCCCCTCGTTTATAGAGAGTTTTTTATTCGGAATAATCATTTCAGGGTCAACACGCATAAACTCCCCGAGGCCTGTACATTTTTCACAGGCACCAAACGGAGCATTGAACGAAAACATTCTCGGTTCCAGTTCACCTATGCTTATGCCGTGTTCAGGGCAGGCAAAGCTCTGAGAGAAAAACATCTCCTCTCCGCCGATAACATCGATAATAACACCAACATCTGCTACGGAAAGTGCTGTTTCGATGCTGCCTGCAAGACGAGACATTATATCATCTTTTATAACAAGACGGTCAACAACAATTTCGATATTGTGTTTTTTGTTTTTATCAAGGGATATTTCTTCTTCAAGGTCGTAGATATTGCCGTCTACACGCACCCTGACAAAACCCTGACGCTTTGCTGCATCAAGTTCTTTGATATGCATACCCTTCTGTCCGTGTACCACAGGGGCAAGCACCTGAATTCTTGTTCCCTGTTCCAGCGTCATAATTTTATCCACCATCTGATCCACTGTCTGCTGTGTAATCTCCTTGCCGCATACAGGACAGTGCGGAATACCTATTCTGGCATACAGAAGACGCAGATAGTCATATATTTCCGTTACAGTACCTACAGTGGAGCGTGGGTTTTTGCTTGTTGTTTTCTGGTCGATGGAAATTGCAGGAGAAAGCCCTTCTATGCTTTCAACATTTGGTTTTTCCATCTGACCGAGAAACTGACGTGCATAGGAAGACAAACTTTCCATATATCTTCTCTGCCCGTCCGCATAGATTGTATCAAAAGCAAGGCTGGATTTGCCCGAGCCCGAAAGTCCTGTCATAACAATCATCTTGTCTCTCGGCAGAGTAACATCTATATTTTTAAGGTTATTTTCTTTAGCACCTTTGATTATAATTTTGTCATTTGCCATTTAATTCACCTATTTTGAATTTTTAAGTTTTTCAATTCTGTCACGCACAAATGCAGCGTGTTCGAAGTCCAGAATCTTGGCAGCTTCCTTCATTTCTCTGGTAAGCTTTTCGATAAGTTTTTCCTTTTCAGCCTTGGACATACGCTTACCACGTTTCTGATTTGCTTCATCATCTCTGGAGGAAATTTCGATAATACCGCGGATGTCCTTTTTTACCGTCTGTGGAATTATGCCGTGTTCTTCGTTGTACTTCATCTGAATATCACGGCGACGATAGGTTTCAGTTATAGCACGCTCCATAGAATTTGTAACGCTGTCCGCATACATAATAACCTGCCCGTTTGCATTTCTTGCAGCACGGCCGATTGTCTGTATAAGGCTGGTTTCACTTCTCAGAAAGCCCTCTTTATCTGCATCAAGTATAGCTATCAAACTTACTTCTGGCATATCGAGACCTTCACGCAGAAGGTTAATACCAACAAGTACATCAATCGTACCCGTTCTGATATCCCTTATAAGCTCCATACGCTCAAAGGTATCCACCTCGTGATGCATATATCTGACCTTGATTTTCTGGTTGGAAAGATACTCAGTCAAATCCTCTGCCATTTTTTTGGTAAGGGTTGTAACAAGAACTCTTTCGTTCTTTTCAATACGCAGTTTAATCTCTTCCAGCAGGTCTTCAATCTGTCCCTCGACAGGTTTTACAATAATTTCTGGGTCAACAAGACCTGTAGGACGGATGATAAGCTCGGTTGTGTTTTCACTGTGTTCTTTTTCGTATTTGCTCGGTGTAGCACTCACAAATACCATCTGATTAAGTTTATTTTCAAACTCTTCAAACTTTAATGGGCGGTTATCAAATGCACTTGGCAGACGGAAACCATATTCCACAAGATTTTTCTTCCTTGCGTAGTCACCGCCATACATCGCCCCTACCTGTGGTATTGTAACGTGGGATTCATCAATAAACAGCACAAAATCTTCCGGAAAATAATCCAGCAGGGTTGTACCTGTTTCGCCAGGCTTTCTGCCTGCAAAAACAGAGGAATAGTTTTCTACACCTTTGCAGGTTCCAACCTCCTGCAGCATCTCCATATCGTACATTGTTCGTTGGGCGATACGCTGTGCTTCAATAAGTTTTCCTTCTTCGGTAAATTTTTTAACCTGACCGTCCATTTCATCCTGAATGCGTTCAAGAGCTTTCTTCAGTTTTTCATCCGAGATTATATAATGGCTGGCAGGAAAAATTGCCAGGTGGCTGATGGTGTTTTTTACTTCACCTGTAAGATGATTGATTTCTCTTATTCTGTCAATTTCATCACCAAAAAATTCAATACGATATGCTGTTTCATGACTGTAGGCAGGATAAACCTCCAGTACATCTCCGCGAACACGGAATTTATTGCGGATAAAATTCATATCGTTGCGTTCATACTGCAGTTTCACAAGCTCTTTCATCAGCTCTTCTCTGCTTTTTTCCATCCCTTGACGGAGAGAGATTACCATTTCACGGTAATCAATAGGGTCACCGAGAGAATAGATGCAGGAAACACTTGCAACAATAATTACATCCCGTCTTTCAGAAAGGCTTGCTGTTGCACTGTGGCGAAGACGGTCAATTTCTTCATTTATCGCACTGTCCTTTTCTATATACACATCGGTTGACGGAATATATGCTTCCGGCTGGTAATAGTCATAGTAGGACACAAAATATTCAACTGCATTTTCAGGGAAAAGTTCTTTAAATTCAGTACAAAGCTGTGCCGCAAGGGTTTTGTTATGGGCAAGAACAAGGGTAGGACGGTTGATTTTTTCGATTATATTTGCCATTACATAAGTTTTGCCTGTACCGGTAGCACCAAGAATTGTCTGTGCCTTAAGACCTTTTTCTATGCCGTCAGCTATAGCCTCAATCGCTTTTGGCTGATCGCCCATCGGTGTATAATCACTGACAAGTTTAAAGCATTCCGCCATATCTTTTCCCTCCCTTTGAAACCCCATTTTAAGTTAATATATCACTAAATTTTCTAAATATTTATTATACCATAAATATATTAAAATTGAAACATCTTACTGTTTATATTTTGAAATATTATTTACCATCTTTTACCGACAAAACAAAAGGAACATCAGGGTAGTTTCATCCCTTATATGATGCTCCTTTTGTACTTTATTTTTTATTTTCAACAATAGATATTGAGGACAAATGCTCCATAACCGCTTTCATGGGTGCTGATACCCATTTATCTCTGTGATAGATAATCTGTTTCCACACCTGAATATCAAACCCGTCAACCAATAAACGGACTATTTTACCATCCCTCACCGAAGCTTCTGTTACATAATCAGGCAAAAAAGATACTCCCAGATTTTTTTCTACAAGTTTGCAGATTATTTCAGGGCTGCTTATTTCTAAAATCGGACTGATTTCCGCTGAATGTCTGGCCATGGCTTCATCAAGCAGTCTGCGGTAACTCATCCCTTTTTCCGTAAGCATAAAAGGCTGTGCAAGCAGGTCATCAACCGATATTTTTGTTTTTACAGAAAGAGGGTTATCGGCAGATACAATAAAATGTACACCTATTTGTTCTTCACTTACTATTTTATATACAGCATTATGTATAGGACTGTCCAATGTGCAAACCACATCAACTTCATTATGATCAAGCAGATTGTACAAATCTCCAGTTCCTGCTGTTTTTATATCTATACTTATATTTGGAAATTTATCCCTCAAATCGCCAAAATTATTTGCAACAACAGGCAGACATAAAGAATCTGCCATAGCTATCCTTACAACACCTATGATTTCTTTATTTTCATTTTCTACCTGCAGCATTTCCTGCGAGATATGAATCATCTGCTGTGCATACTTGAGTGCCTCACGACCCGCATCAGTCAGACTGATTGTATGACCTATCCTGTCAAAAAGCTGCACCCCAAGCTCTTTTTCCAGCTGCTTTATCTGAAAAGAAACTGTGGGCTGAGAGTATCCCAGCAAATCTGCTGTTTTTGTAAAGCTGTTAAGTTCTGCTACCTGAACAAAAATATTAAGTCCCTGTAAATCCATACCTTTATCCTTAATTAAATTTTTAAATAGTAATTATAAAAACAATAAATTTTACAAATGTTTATTTGTATTATATACTTAAAGCACATTAAGTCAAGAGGTGCAAAATTATGAAAATTATTTCTTTTATATATAATCTTTTCTGGGGAGATTTATTCTGTATTCCATTGCCAAATGGTTCTCAGTTGGCCATATCATTACTTGTTCTTATACTTATTCCCGCAGGTATATTTTTTACAGTAAGAACAAAATTGCTTCCTGTACGAATGTTCCCTGAAATGATTCGTATCTCTCTGGAGAAAAACGCAGATAAAAATAAAAGTTCTGTATCAGGATTTCAGTCACTTATCGTTGCCACTGCTACAAGAGTTGGTATGGGCAACATGGTAGGTGTTGTAGCAGCTGTTTCCGCAGGTGGTGCCGGTGCTGTTTTCTGGATGTGGATTACCGCTCTAATCGGTTCCTCCACAGCATTTGCCGAAGCTACTCTTGCACAGATTCACAAACAGAAAGATCCTCTCTATGGTGGGTTCCGTGGTGGTCCTGCTTATTACATACATAATTTTTTTGACAAAAAAGGCAAACGTCACAATATAATCGCCGTGCTTTTCGCTCTTTCTGGTCTTTTATGCTGGTGCGGAGTAAGTCAGGTTATCAGCAACTCTGTATCTTCTTCCTTTGAAAACGCTTTCAGTATTCCGCCTGTAGTTACAACAGTTATTCTTGTTGCAGTTTCTGCGGTTATTGTTTTAAGAAAAAACACAACAGTTAAAGTTCTTGATGCTGTTGTTCCTGTAATGGCCGTTTTCTATTTTGCAATTTCTGTTTTTGTAATCATCAAAAACTTCGCCGTTTTACCCGATGTTTTTGTACGTATCTTTGAAGAAGCATTTGGTCTTCGTCAGGTTGCCGCGGGTGGCTTTGGTGCAGCATTGATGAATGGTGTAAAACGAGGTCTTTTCTCCAACGAAGCAGGTTCTGGTTCTGCTCCATGTGCTGCCGCAGCCGCTGATGTTGACCACCCTGCCAAGGCCGGCTTATTCCAGGCTTTTGGGGTTATTATAGACACAATCGTTATATGCAGCTGTACAGCTTTTATTATGCTTCTTGCTCCACAGGAACTTCTTGCGGGACTTTCAGGCATGGAACTGCTGCAGGAATCAATGAGGTTCCATTTCGGCTATGCCGGTGTAGTATTTACAGCAATAACACTGTGGCTGTTCTGCTTCTCCACCTTTATCGGCATCCTGTTCTACGCACGTTCAAACGTATCCTATCTTTTCGGTGATAACTGGAAATCTCAGACTGTATACAAGATTATCGCTCTTGTAATGCTCTTTATCGGTGGTCTTGCTACTTATACATTTGTTTGGGATTTAGGCGATATCGGTATTGCTCTTATGACAGTATTCAATATGCTTGCACTTATTCCAATGAGTGGTCAGGCTATAAAATGTCTCAACGACTATTCAGATAAACTCAGACACAGATAATAAACTTCCTCGAAAAAAGCAGACTGATTTTCAGTCTGCTTTTTTCATCAACATAAATCAATATTCGTATTCTGCAAAGCATCCGCTGTCTCTGAGAGATACAAAGTCATCTTCGGCAACTATAATATGGTCTTTAAGTTTTATATCCGCAAGTCTCAGTGCTTCAAACAGCTTTTTGGTCATTTTAATATCATTGGTTGATGGCAACGCCACCCCCGCAGGATGATTATGGGCAAGAATAACACCTGTAGCATTGTTGTTTATTGCCTGGGAAATTATATATCTCACCGAAAGCTGAACCGCATTTACTGAGCCTTTGGCTATATTTTCACTTTTAATGATTTTATTCTTGCTGTCCAGAAGCACCATGTGTACCTCTTCATCTTTTTTACCCAAAAATCTTGGAATAAAATATTTCCCCAGATCATCATGGGTATTGAGCACTGTTATATTCTTTGTCTTGTCAACGTTATAGGCATTATATATTTCAGGTATAAGTTTGATAAGTGTTGCACTGTGAATGCCAATTCCGTCTACCTCGCACAGTTCTTCCACCGAAGCTTCAAACACCTTGGATAAACTGCCGAATTTATTTAACAACTTATGCCCTGTTTCATTTGTATCTGCTCTTGGCACAGAATAAAAAAGCAGAAGTTCAAGTATGTTATGATCTTCAAAACCAGCAAGTCCATCCTTTAAAAATCGCTCTTTAAGCCTTTGTCTGTGCCCTTCGTGTAAATTCATTATTGCTTTATTTCCTTTAAAAATATTTACTGTAAACCTGAATTATTGTATACTGTATATTAGTATATAATATATTTATTAAAATGAAAAGTAGGTATATTGATGAAAAGTTTTACTGCCACAAAAAATGATGACGGTGTGCGTCTCAGCCGGTTTTGTGAAAAAATTTGTCCCGCCATGCCTAAAAGTATGCTTTATAAAAGCTTCCGTAACAAACGCATAAAGGTAAACGGCAAAAAACAGGATGCAGATTATCGTATAAACTGCGGTGACCTGATTGAACTGTATATAAATGATGAATTTTTTGCAGAAGCAACAGAAAAAAACGAACTTGCAAAAAAAGAGTATAAAAATCAGCTTGATATAGTTTTTGAGGATGAAAATCTTCTGCTTGTGTATAAACCACAGGGTCTTTTATGCCATTCTGACAACAAAAACGAAGAAAATCTGATAGATATTATTACATCTTACCTTGAAAACAAGGGCGAATATTCCTCTGTAAACGAAAACAGCTTTACACCCGCTTTATGTAACAGAATTGACCAGGGCACCGAGGGTATTGTTATCGCCGCAAAAAACTATAAAGCCCTTGCGGACATGAACGAAATTATCAGAGAAAATCTCTTGTCCAAAAGATATATCTGTGTTACCAATAAAGCCGTAAACGGACATTTCACCGCATTTTTAACCCGTAACAAGCAAACCAAAAAGGTTACTGTAACTTCAAAACCTATAAATAAAGACAGCAAGGATATTTCCACAATTATTAAAATCATAAACAGCAAAAATGGTTTTAACCTTATTGAATGTATCCTTATAACAGGACGTACACATCAGATACGTGCACATCTCTCCTATCTTGGTGCAGGCATTTTAGGGGATAAAAAATACGGTATTGCATATAAAGGGCTTAAAAGTCAGCTGCTTTGTGCATATAAAGTTGTATTCAGTGATATTCCTGAAAACAATGTGTTGACCTATTTGTCAGGAAAAGAATTCAGCCTTGAAAACAGCTTTGTACAAAGTTATTTTGATAAATTATAAAACACAAATTAAAAACGCATAGATTAGAGTATTTCTCTCTTTCTATGCGTTTATTATTTTTATAATCCCAGTAAGGATATCTGGTTTTCCTTTGGCATATCACCAAGTGCTCCCGCATTGTAAAGTCCGTCAATAACCGCACTGGAAACGCCGCTGGATTTTTGGAAATCTTCCACAGATATGAAATCCACGCCGTTTTTGCAGGCTTCTTCCAGCTGTTCTGCAGCTGCTTCCCCTACACCTTTCAGTGATGAATATGGCAGGCGGATTTTGCCGTCTTCAATCACATATTTTTTCGCTTTGCTTTTGCCCAATGCTATAGGTAAAAATTCGTATCCTCGTGCAAGCATTTCGCATACAAGCTGAAGTGCCGTCTGGCTTTCAAGGTCCTTTGCGTTCTTTTCTATCTTGAGACGCTGTGTAATTTCCTTGAGGTTTTTGGTTGCAACTGCCTTGCCACCCACTGCCGATTCATAGTCAATCGCATCACCGCGAACTGTAAATATAGTTGCGTAGAACTCCAGCGGTCTGTGCAGTTTAAACCACATAAGACGGATAGCCGCCATAAGATACGCAACAGCATGTGCCTTAGGGAACATATATTTTATCTTCTTACAACTGTCAATATACCAGTCCTCTACACCGTGACTGCGCAGCATATTTTCCAGTTCATCGTCAAAGGTTTTGGCTGCTTTGCCTTTACGGGTAATCTCCATAATTTTAAAAGCCTTTGCCTTTTCTACACCTTTTTTGATAAGAGTAAGCATAATATCGTCACGGGTGCCGATAACATCTCTGATTGTACAGGTGCCGTTTTTAATAAGATCCTGTGCATTGCCAATCCATACATCTGTACCGTGGCTGAGTCCTGAAATCTGTATAAGATCAGAAAAGCTCTGCGGCTGTGCATCGATAAGCATCTGGCGAACAAAGTCTGTGCCAAGTTCAGGAATACCAAATGTCGCTGTCTGACTCTGTATATCCTCAGGAGTAACACCAATAGGCTCTGTGCTTGTGAGCATTTTATAAACCTGAGGGTCATTCATTGCAACATCCGCCATCTTGATACCTGTGAGGTCTTCCAGATACTTGTACATTGTAGGTACATCATGGCCCAGAATATCAAGTTTGAGCAGAGTATCGTGAAGATATTTAAATTCAAAATGGGTTGTAACAACACCTTTTTCTTTGTCATCTGCAGGGTGCTGTACAGGACAGAAGTCATAAACCTCGTAAGTATTTGGCACAACAACCATACCGCCTGGGTGCTGACCAGTAGTCTTTTTAACTCCGGCACAGCCTAGTGTAAGACGGTTTTCCTCTGCCTTGTTGCAGACAATACCTCTCTCGTCAAGGTATTTTTTTACATAACCATAGGCAGTTTTGTCCTGCAGGGCAGAGATTGTTCCTGCCTTGAACACATATTCATGGCCAAACAAATCCTCGGTATATTTATGGGCGAATGACTGGTATTCGCCGGAAAAGTTAAGGTCAATATCAGGTTCCTTGTCTCCGTCAAAACCAAGGAATGTTTCAAACGGGATATCATTGCCGTCCCCGTGCAGTTTTGTGCCGCATACAGGACAGTTTTTATCCGGCAGGTCAAAGCCTGTGAGATACTGCTCGGGTACATCAAATTCGCTGTATTTACAGTTTGGACAAACATAGTGCGGCGGTAATGGGTTTACTTCTGAAATGCTTGAGAAGAAAGCGATTGACGAAGAGCCAACTGAACCTCGGGAACCAACAAGATACCCGTTCTCCTCACTGTTCTGCACCAGTTTCTTTGCTATAACATACAGAACTGCATAACCGTGTTTGATAATGCTGTTAAGTTCCTTATCCACTCGTTCGGTTATAACCGCAGGTGGATTTTCGCCATAAATATCGTGCAATTTTTTATATGTCGCGGTACGCAGTTCCTCCTCTGCACCATCGATGCTTGGAGGATATGTACCTTTTGGTATAGCTCTCAAATCTTTATCGCACATATCTGCAATAAGGTTAGGATTTGTGACAACCACTTCAAACGCTTTTTCAGGAGAAAGGTAACTGAATTCCTCCAGCATTTCATCGGTTGTTCTGAAATACAGAGGAGCCTGATTATCTGCATCGGAGAAGCCCATACCTGCCATCAGAATAGCACGGTATTTTGCATCGTCCATTGTCATAAAATGAACGTCCCCTGTTGCAACAACCGGAATATTAAGTTCTTCTCCAAGCTGGATAATCTTTCGGTTAAAATCCATTATCTGCTCCATGGACTCAACCATTCCTTCACGGAGCATATATTCGTTATTGCCAAGTGGCTGAATTTCGAGAAAATCGTAAAAAGAAGCAATTTTCAGCAGTTCTTTATGCGGTTTTCCGTCCACTATCGCTCTGTAAAGCTCACCAGCTTCACAGGCCGAACCGATAATCAGTCCTTCACGGTGAGCAATAATCTCACTTTTAGGCATTCTCGGCTGTTTGAAGAAATAATTCAGATGGCCATAAGAAATCAGTTTATATAAATTTTTAAGGCCCGCTTTATTTTTACACAGCAGGATAATATGATTACTCTTTCGCGGCAGTTTCTGTGTACTGCTGAGACCGGAATTTATCTGTTCAAGCTGTATAATACCCTGTTGTTCAAGGTCTTTAACCATACATTTGAGTATCTCAAACAGCATCTTTGCATCATCGGTTGCTCTGTGATGATTAAAGTTGCCCAGATTATAATGTTCTGCAACGATATCCAATTTGTGCTTTTTAAGGTCTGTAAGGAGATTCTGTGCCAACGGCAAAGTATCTATCACATCATATTCAAAGGATATGCCTAGTCTTTCCCCTACAACCTGAATGAAATTCACATCGAAATTTGCGGCATTGTGGGCTATAATAATTCTGTCACCGATAAATTCCTTAAATGCGTTTATCGCCTCTGTCTGACTTGGTGCACCTTTTACCATATCATCGGTAATGCCTGTAAGCTCTGTAATTCTTTCAGGTATATGTTTTTCCGGATCAACAAAAGTGTGGAATTCATCCAGTATCGTATCACCTTTTACCAGAACAGCACCAATTTCTGTTATATTTTCAGTGTTTGGTGTAAGGCCTGTTGTTTCGATATCGAAAACAACAAATTCTGTATCTGATATGCTGCCATTACGGCTGCCGCTGTAAATATTTGTCATATTATCTACCAGATAGCCCTCGCATCCATAGATAACCTTGAAATCCGCATCAGGGTTTTCTTTTCTTATAGCATCACATTCCAGCATTGCCTGCGGGAAGCCCTGTGCCACACCGTGGTCAGTAATAGCAACAGCCCTGTGCCCGTATTTAAACGCTTTTCTTACCGCATCTCCAGGTTCTATAAGACCATCCATTGCAGAAAGCTTGGTGTGAAGATGCAGTTCCACCCTTTTATATTCGGCAGTATCCTTCTTTTCCTGCAGTGCAAAAGAAACGATATCATACGGCATAATTACATAGTCACGCTCGTATTTATCCATCTGACAGTCACCTTTGACTGCAAAGTGCATACCCGGCTTAATGCCTTCCCATTTTTCGATATTCTTATCGTTAGGATCAAGTAGTATTTTTATATTTATAGAATTTGAACCATCTGTTATTGAATATATAAAGATTTTGCGGAAGTTCCCCTGTTCTGCAACAGCGAAAACTTTACCCCACACGGTAACCTTGCCTGTGTCATTAAGTACCTGATCAATACTGATAAATTCTTTAGGTTTAATTGACTGATATTTACCATGAAGAATTTTAACAGAATCCTTTTTTATTTTAAGTCCCGGGATTTCAAAGTCATCATACTTCGATTTTTCAACAATCTTGACAACCTTTTTCTCCAGTTCGTAAACAGGAGTTTTTGCTTTTGCCGGCTCTTTGTTCTGGATAAGTTTTATTTTGTATTCCTTGCCGATAAGCAACATAAGATATTCTGCAAACATATTGCTGAAATCTATTGCATCGAGAAAACTTTTGCCCTGCGAAAGATTTATTGTAATTTCTTTATCCTGTAAATCGACATCCGCATCCTGAAAATATAATGTAGGAACAGCCTTTACGCTTTCTGAAAATAATCTGAATAATGTAGTGAAATCCTTTTCAGAAAGATTATCCTTATCAAAAGTATTGGTTACGTCAATGGAAAATTTTGGATACTTCTGGTGCAGAAACATAGCAAAGTATTCAATCGCAGCATAGCTAAGCAGCCGTGATGAATGAATCACGGCTGTAAGTTTGGATGATTTTTTTTCGACCTGAACCTGCTTTAAAACAACCTCCATATATTCGTGAGCATATGGATTGTTTTTCTGCAGTTCACTGTATACTGTCAGAAGTAGATTTCCCACTTATAACTCCTCTGCACAAATTTTTATATCTTTAATAAATTCTTCAATAAAGTTGCCTGTATATATTTTCATTTTAACGCCTTTCTGGAACATTACAGCGTTGTTTACACCACAGGCAATACCGATATCAGCTTCCTTGGCTTCACCCGGGCCGTTAACTGCACAGCCCATAACAGCAACTTTAATATTTTTTGTCATTCCTTTAAGACCTGCTTCAACCTGATTTGCAATGCCTGCAATATCAAGGTTTGTTCTGCCACAGGTTGGGCAGGAGATAATTTCAGGACCACTGACTTTGTGTCCTGCTGCACGGAGAATATCAAAACCTGCATCAATTTCCTTTACAGGTGTATCTGTAAGGCTAACACGGATTGTATCGCCAATACCGTTCATAAGCAAGCTGCCGATGCCCATTGCAGATTTGATAATACCCATACGGTATGTACCCGCTTCTGTAACACCAAGGTGCAATGGATAGTTGCATTTTGTATCAAGCAGTGTGTATGCATCAATCATATTTTTTACATTTGATGATTTGATTGACACTGCTATATCGTTAAAATCATATCTTTCAAGCAAACCAATATGATACATTGCACTTTCGCACAAAGCTTCCGGGGTTGGTTTACCGTATTTGGCAAGTATGTTTTTTTCAAGAGAACCTGCGTTTACACCGATGCGAATAGGAATATTTTTAGCTCTGCAGGCTTTTACAACAGCTTTTACCTTTTCGTCGTCACCGATATTGCCGGGATTAATGCGGATTTTGTCAACACCTGCATCTGCACAGGCAAGTGCTACTTTATAATCAAAATGAATATCCGCAACAAGCGGAATAGAAATTTCGTTTTTGATTGCCTCTACAAGACGAACATCTTCTATTGAAGGTACACTAACCCTTACAATCTGACACCCTGCTTTTTCCAGTTCAACCGCCTGTTTTACATTGCCCTCTACGTCGCTTGATTTAACATTGAGCATGCTCTGCACAAGCACAGGATTATTGCCACCAATAGCTGTATTGCCTATCTTTAATTCACTTTTAATATGTCTCATATGAACATCCCCGTTTTAAAAAATCAGTTTTGTTACATCACTGAAAGTTACCAGAGCCATAAATGCCAGCAGCATTACCATGCCTGCTGCATTAACCCATATTTCATACTTTGGATTTATAGGTTTGCCTCTGAAAAGCTCTATAAGCAAAAATACAAGTCTGCCGCCGTCAAGTGCCGGGAAAGGAATAAGGTTGAATACGCCAAGGTTGATTGTAATAAGTGCCAGAATATTAAGCACAGATTTAAGCCCCACCGATGCCGCTTCACTTATAACCGTAACTATCCCGACCGGTCCTGAAATCTGGTTCATAGCCACTCTGCCTGTAACCATATCAACAAGACTTAAAAATATAGTTCTTGCAAGACTCATTGTCCAGTGTACAGATTCCCTGATAACGGTAACAGGTGTTTTTTCTATAGGATTTACATAGAAATCAATAACCATCTGCTTATATCCGTTTTCATCGGTATATGTTTCAAAGGTTACATCTTCAATCTGTACTATATCTCCATCACGGCGAACAGTGAAATCTGCGGTGCCGTTCTGTGTGCGTGCAAACTCATAGATAATATCATTTGCAATATAGCATCTTCTGCCGTTTACAGCGATAATTTCATCATTCACCTGTAAACCTGTCTGCTGTGTCATTGCACCTTCGTGGAACTTGCTGATGGTTCTGCTTGTTATTGCACTCTGCTGTGATGTTAAAAACACCAGAATAACAAAACCTAAAATTATATTCATCACTGCACCGGCAACCACAACCGCAATACGGTTTGCAACAGGTGCTTTACCGAAAGATCCTTCAGCATCACTTTCTTCATCTTCACCTTCCATAGCTACAAAACCGCCTATAGGTAAAGCTCTTATGGAGTAATCTGTTTCACCTTTACGTTTTGAAAACAGTCTTGGCCCCATACCGATACTGAACTCATTCACTCTTATTCCACTCTTTTTGGCCACAATAAAATGTCCAAATTCGTGGATAAAAATTACCACGCTGAAGACAAAAATTGAAGCCAACGCATTAATAAGAAAACTCATTAAATACCTCAAAATTATATATTAAATATGCTGTCAACATATTCTCTTGCCTTTTTATCGGCATCAAACACATCTTCCAATGTGTAGTTATTATCAAACTCAAACTGACTCAGCACGCCATATACGGCTTTGCCTATGTCAAGGAATGATATTTTCTCCTGTAAAAACAGTTCTACAGCCCTTTCATTTGCACCGTTTACTGCACAAGGATATAATCCACCCTTTGCAATAGCCTCTTTTGCAGCTTTCAGACAAAGGAAAGTATCGTCATCTGCAGGTGCAAAGGTGAAATCCTTTACAGTAAAGAAATCAAGCCCTGCAGCGTTGCTTTCCATCCTCTCCGGATATGTAAGAGAGTACTGAATCGGTATTCTCATATCCGGTGTGCCAAGCTGTGCTATAACACTGTTGTCTGCATATTCCACCATAGAGTGAATTATGCTCTGTCTGTGTACAACAATCTGAATATCCTTTGGCTCAACACCAAAAAGCCATACTGCTTCGATAAGCTCAAGCCCTTTGTTCATAAGCGTTGCAGAATCTATTGTGATTTTACTGCCCATAGACCAGTTTGGATGCCTGAGTGCCTGGGCCTTTGTAACTTTGCCAAGCTGTTCAGTAGTATATCCAAAGAACGGACCACCTGATGCTGTAAGCAATATCTTTTTAAGTGACGGTGCTGAGTTTTTATCCTGCAGACACTGGAAAATTGCCGAATGTTCGCTGTCCACCGGCAAAAGCTTTACATTGTTCTTTTTAACCGCCTCCATAACAAGCTTGCCGCCTGTTACAAGACTTTCTTTATTTGCCAGAGCAACATCCTTGCCGCTTTCGATTGCTGCAAGTGTAGCCCTTAAACCCGCAATGCCAACAATAGAGTTAAGCACCACGATATCATCATACCCCTCAAGCTGTGCCAGTTTCTGTACACCTTCACTGCCTTTGAAAAGTGTTACACCTAATTTATTTGCTTTATCTTCAAAATTATTGGCACTTTCACCATCGGTAATACAAATATATTCAGGCTTGAATTCTTTTATTTGTTCCTCAAGAAGTTTTATGTTTTTATGTGCAGACAATGCCACAACATTGATTCCATATTTACGTACAACATCAAGACTCTGTGTACCGATAGAACCTGTGGAACCCAGCAAAATTAAATTTTTATACATTATACCACCCCATTTGACAATACAATGAAATCAGCCATAAGAGAAATAATAGTTGCGACAAGGAAAAAGCTGTCAAATCGGTCAAGTACACCGCCATGACCCGGCATAATATTGCCATAATCCTTTATCCCCTGCTGTCTTTTAACGGCAGAAGCAAACAGGTCTCCTATAATACCAACAAATGAACCTATTGCAGCAAAAACTACAAGGAATATCCAGTTTTTGCTTATATCCGCTACAACACTGTTTGCAGAATATGGAGTAAGGCCGTATATATATGTCATTATCAGTGCTATTGCCACACTTCCTGCTATACCGCCTATTGCTCCTTCAATAGTCTTTTTAGGACTGAGTTTTGGTGCCATTTTATGTTTGCCGAAGAAATATCCTGCAAAATAAGCCATGCTGTCTCCGCCCCACGATATGCCTGCACAGAGCACAACAAGAAATAATGCATCCTGTCCGTAACCTTCTGTTGGCATAATATGTTTGAGTCTTACTATATTAAATATACAAAAAAGAACATATCCTGCAAATGCTATAGTTGATGCCACAGATGTAAATTTGATTTTTTCAAAGTCAAACACAACTATAAACACTGCTGCAACAGTAAAAATAACTGCCAGAGGCACAAGATTTGCTGTATAGTTTGCATTGAACAAAACCAATGCCCCTGCAACAGTAAGTAAAACTGCTGCTGTTTTGGAGTTTCCCTCTTTAAATGTTCTGTAAATTTCAGATATAGCTATTGCATAAACTGCAAAAGCAGCAATATCAAATAAAATTGTATAATACTGTGTTACAACAATAGCACCTAAAATAACACCGACTATACCCGATATCACCCTTGTTTTCATAAAAACCTCATAATTTTTAGAGATAATATATCCCTTTATACACCGCCAAAACGTCTGTTGCGTTTATTGAACTCTGCTATAGCGGCATCCAAATCTTTTCTTGTAAAATCAGGCCAAAGCACATCCATATAGATGAATTCTGAATATGCACACTGCCAGAGAAGGAAGTTTGATATTCTTTTTTCTCCGCTTGGACGAAGAATAAATTCAGGATCCGGCTGATTTTTAGTATAAAGATGAGCAGAGAAGCTTTCTTCACTGATATCTTCAACAGACATATCACCTGCTTTTACCTTTTCGGCAATTTCTTTGCAGGCATGTACAATCTCATCTCTTGAACCATAGTTAAGAGCCAGATTGATAATCATACCATCTCTTTCAGCTGTTTTTTCTTCAATTTCAAGCATAAGATTACGGAGTTCTTCGTTGAATGCAGCTTTATCACCCAGGAAAATTATTCTGTTATTGTATTTTTCGTAGTCAAAAGCATCGATAAGATACTGTTTGAACAGTTTCATGAGACCGTCAACTTCATCCTGCGGACGCTTCCAGTTTTCTGTGGAAAATGCATAGAAAGTTACAGCTTCCATACCCAGATCATCGCAATATCTGGCTATATCCTTAAAAACCTCTGCACCTTTTTTGTGACCCATATTTCTTGGAAGCATGCGCTTTTTAGCCCATCTTCCGTTGCCGTCCATTATAATGCCTATATGTTTAGGAATTGTGATATTTTCCATAATATAATCCTCTAAAAAAATGAAGGGCATCTTCCAACGCCCTTCTAAACTGTATACTATATTCGGCGTAAACTATTACAGTTCCATAACCTCTTTTGTTTTCTTTTCACAAACAGCATCAACTTCCTTGATGTATTTATCTGTGATTTTCTGGATTTTGTCTTCCAGATTCTTCAAATCATCTTCTGTGATTTCAGATGCTTTTTTAGCTGCTTTGAATTTATCCATCGCATCACGGCGAACATTTCTTACGGCAACTTTTGCTTCTTCTGCCATTTTGGAAACATCTTTAGCCAAAGCTTTTCTGCGTTCTTCTGTTGGTGCAGGGAAATTGAGGCGGATGCTTACACCGTCATCGATTGGGTTGATACCAATATCAGATACCTGAATAGCTTTTGTGATAGGTTTGAGGAGGCTTCTGTCCCATGGCTGAATAGAGAGTGTTCTTGCTTCTGTAACAGAAACGGAAGCAACCTGCTGGATTGGTGTTGGAACACCATAGTAGTCAACTGTAACTTTATCCAGTACACCTGGGTTTGCACGGCCTGCACGAACAGATGCATATTCACTTTCAAGGTGAGCTACAGCTTTAACCATTCTTTCTTCGTAAGCTTTTGTCATAATATTTATCTCCTTATTCTGTTACTAATGTACCGATTTTTTCGCCTTTGATAGCTTTTTCGAAGTTGCCTTCTGCCATATCAAAAACAAGGATTGGAAGCTTGTTGTCTCTGCACATTGTTGCTGCTGTCATATCCATAACATTAAGCTGGTCGTTGAGAACCTGTGTAAATGTGAGTGTATCATATTTAACAGCATCATCGTATTTTTTAGGGTCCTTGTTGTAAACGCCGTCAACCATTGTTGCTTTAAAGATAACATCTGCATTGATTTCCAACGCTCTGAGTGCTGCTGCTGTATCTGTGGAGAAGTATGGGTTACCTGTGCCGCATGCAAAGATAACAATTCTGCCTTTTTCAAGATGTCTTGTAGCTTTGTTTCTAATGTAGAGTTCTGCAACCTGATTCATCTGCAAAGCTGTCTGAACTCTTACTTCAAGACCAAGATGTTCCAGTGCATCTGCAACGGAAAGTGCGTTCATAACTGTTGCAAGCATACCAATCTGGTCAGCTCTTGTTCTTTCCATATCACCGCTGGAACGGCCACGCCAGAAGTTGCCGCCGCCAACAACGATACCGATTTCTGCACCTAAATCTGCAGCCTGCTTGATGTTTTTGCAGATTTCAAGGATTGTTGGATAATCAAGACCAAAACCCTTGTTGCCTGCCAAAGCTTCGCCACTGAGTTTGATTAATACTCTTTTGTATTTTATAGACACAATAAGCACCTCACATATACTTTATTCTTTAAATATTTTACTATATTTCTTTCTCAAAGTAAAGAATATTATTTATAAAATAAATGTGTTTGATACAGATGTTTTCATTTGCAATATATTGTAATTTTTACTCAAACCTGCTGCCATACACACAAAAAGGTGCCATCTTACGATAGCACCTTTTATTATTAAGCACAATAATTATTTTGTCATGCTTGCAACTTCTGCTGCGAAGTCGTCTTCTTTCTTTTCGAGGCCTTCACCTTTTTCAAAACGTGTGAATGCTACTACTGCGATGTCGCCGCCAAGAGCTTTAGCTGTTGCTTTTGTGTAGTCTGTGATAGACTGTTTGTCATCTTTAACGAATGCCTGGTCGAGCAAGCAGTTTTCTTTGTAGAATTTTGCGATTCTGCCCATAACCATTTTTTCAGCGATGTTAGCTGGTTTGCCTTCGTTGATAGCCTGCTGCATGAGAATTTCTTTTTCTTTTTCAAGAACTTCTGGAGCAACGTCAGCTTTGCAGAGGTAAGATGGGTTTGCTGCAGCAACCTGCATAGCAACGTCTTTACCGTAAGCTTCGAATTCAGCTTTTGCAAAGATTTCGTCGGATGTTTCGAATTTAACGAGAACACCGTGTGTACCGCCAGCATGGATGTAAGCTACACATGGACCTTCGTATCTTACGAAACGACGGATTTTGAGGTTTTCGCCGATAACAAGGATTTTTTCCTGAAGACCAGCTTCAACTGTGTTGCCGTCTTCCATTGTTTTTGTCATAAGTTCTTCAACTGTAGCTGGGTTTGTATCAGCAACAATTTTAGCAAGGTCAGCAACGAATGTTCTGAACTGTTCGTTTTTAGCAACGAAGTCTGTTTCGGAGTTAACTTCGATAACTACACCAACTTTAGCTTCTTTGTCAACTGTAGCAAATACCATACCTTCAGCAGCGATTCTGCCAGCTTTTTTAGTTGCAGCAGCAAGGCCTTTTTCTCTGAGGTATTCGATTGCTTTTTCGAAATCGCCGTTGGATTCTGTCAAAGCTTTTTTGCAGTCCATCATGC
>SVNA01000016.1:0-516 GCA_015067145.1 Oscillospiraceae bacterium
TGGTATTGGTCTTGCTACATCCCAGAAACTTCTCGCAGCAGCTGGTGTTAATCCAGACACAAGAGTAAAAGACCTTACAGATGACGAAGTACAGGCAATCAGAGATCAGATCGAAGCACACCAGATCGTAGTTGAAGGCGATCTTCGCAGACAGACAGCTCTTGACATCAAGAGACTTATCGAAATCGGCTGCTACCGTGGTGTAAGACATCGTAAAGGCTTACCAGTTCGTGGCCAGCGTTCTAAAACAAATGCTAGAACACGCAAAGGTCCAAAGAGAACTGTAGCAAACAAAAAGAAATAATTAAAGGAGGCATTGCGAAATGGCAGTTAAAAAGACAGTTACTCGTAAAAGAGTACAGCGTAAGAACATTGAACGTGGTGCAGCTCATATCCAGTCTACATTTAACAATACTATTGTTACAATCACAGACATTCAGGGCAACGCAATTTCTTGGGCAAGTGCCGGCGGCCTCGGTTTCAGAGGTTCCAGACAGGCAACACCATACGCTGCAC
>SVNA01000016.1:526-43513 GCA_015067145.1 Oscillospiraceae bacterium
CACAGATGGCAGCAGAAACAGCTGCAAAAGCAGCTATGGAACACGGCCTTAAAACCGTTGAAGTTTATGTAAAAGGTCCTGGCCAGGGTCGTGAAGCAGCAATCAGAGCTCTTCAGGCAGCAGGATTAGAGGTAAATATGATCAAGGACGTTACCCCTATACCACACAACGGTTGTCGTCCACCAAAAAGAAGACGCGTTTAATTAATAGGAGGAATAACAATGGCAAGATATACAGGCGCAGTTTGTCGTCAGTGCCGCAGAGAAGGTCAGAAACTCTTCTTGAAAGGCGAAAGATGCTACTCTGATAAATGTGCACTTGCAAGAAGAAACTTTGCACCAGGCCAGCACGGTCAGGCTCGTAAAAAATCTTCTGAATACGGTGTTCAGTTGAGAGCAAAACAGAAAGCAAGAAGATACTATGGTGTTCTTGAAGGTCAGTTCGCTCACTACTTCGAAATGGCTGAAAAGAGACAGGGTATCGCTGGTGAAAATCTGCTTAAGATCCTTGAAAGCAGACTTGACAACGTTGTTTACACAGCTGGCTTCGGCATGAGCCGTCGTCAGGCTAGACAGCTTGTTTTGCACCGTCACTTCACAGTTAACGGTCACACAGTTAACATCCCATCTTTCCTTGTAAAACCAGGCGATGTTATCGAAGTTCGTGGCTCTGCATGTGAAAAAATTAAAGAAAACGTTGAGAAAAACGCAAGCCGTCCAGTACCAATGTGGATGTCATTTGATAAAGATGCACTTAAAGTTGTTGTAAACCGTCTTCCAGAAAGAAGCGAAATCGAACTCGACGTTGAAGAACAGCTTATCGTTGAACTTTACTCCAAATAACCCACTCCGGCATCGGGAATGCAAATTAAGAAGCAGCCTTAGTTGTATCATAGGAGGGTTTATAAATGATAGAAATCGAAAAACCAAGAATAGAAACAGCCGTTCTCTCCGAAGACGGCCAGTACGGAAAGTTTGTTGTTGAACCTCTCGAAAGAGGTTTTGGTACAACACTCGGTAACTCTCTGAGAAGAATTCTTCTCTCATCTTTGCCGGGCGTAGCTGTAACAAGTATCAAAATTGATGGCGTTGTTCACGAATTCACATTTGTAAACGGCGTTAAAGAAGACGTTACAGAAATCGTTCTTAACGTTAAAGGCATTACAGCTAAACTTTTCTGCGACGAAGCTAAAACTGTTCGCATTCACGCAGTAGGTCCTTGCGAGGTTACTGCCGGCTCAATCGAAACAGATGCAGATATCCAGATTCTCAATCCGGACTGGCATATTGCTACATTGAGCGAAGGTGCTAAACTTGTTATGGAGCTTACTTTTGACAGAGGCCGCGGTTATGTGCCAGTTGACAAAAGTAAGAAAACACAGGAATTTGTTACATTGGGTGTGTTGCCTGTAGACAGCATCTATACACCTGTTTTGAAGGTAAACTACTCAGTTGAAAATACTCGTGTTGGCCAGATAACAGACTATGACAAACTCACTATCGAAGTTTGGACAAATGGCGTTATCAATGCTAACGAAGCTATGAGCATCGGTGCAAGAATCCTTACAGAACATCTTAATCTGTTTGTAGGTTTGTCTGATGATGTGGCTTTGCCTAAGATGGTTGAAAAAGACGAAATGTCCAACGAAAGCAAACTGGAAATGACAATCGAAGATCTCGATCTGTCCGTTCGTTCCTTCAACTGCTTAAAGAGAGCAGGTATTCATACAGTTGAAGACCTCGTAAACAAAACCGAAGGTGAAATGATGAAAGTTAGAAACCTCGGTAGAAAGAGCTTCGAAGAAGTTATGCAGAAATTGGCTTCTTTGGGCTACAAGTTTCCAAAAGACGAAGACTAATTGTTAGTCGTTACAACATAGAAAAGGAGTGACTCAAATGCCAGGTACAAGAAAATTAGGCAGATCAACAGATCACCGCAGAGCTATGATGCGTGCTATGGTAACATATTTGCTCGAAAACGGCAAAATTGAAACTACAGTAACAAGAGCTAAAGAAGTTCGTGCGATGGCTGAAAAAATGATTACACTCGGTAAAGTTGACACTTTGCACGCAAAAAGACAGGTATACAGCTACGTAACAAAAGAAGCTGTTGCTAAAAAAGTTTTTGACGAAATCGCACCAAGCTACGAAGGCCGTAACGGTGGTTATACAAGAATCATCAAAATCGGTCCACGTCGCGGTGACGCAGCAGAAATGGCTATTATCGAACTCGTTTAATTAGTGTAATAATTAAAAAGCTACAGTCCTGTAAATCTTAGGTTTACAGGACTTTTTATTTGCAGAAACTGATTTTACGGTTTGTGCAGAAAATATTTACACAAATTTACAGTTGCATGTTATATAGAATTTTATAGCAACTTTTGAAGATTTTTTACAATATTACCATAGCTTTTTGTATTTAAATGTAGTACAATATATGATGGATTTATATGAATATAAAGCATATATTTTATTAGCTGTAAAAATTTGAGTAAAGCGAGGAAAAAATATTGCAGAACGAAAAGAGAACAAAGGTTTACAATAAAAAAACCTCTAAAAAACCAAATAAAAATCCTTTTGAAAATTTGATTAAAATAATTAAATTTGTTGTCAGTCAGGCAAAAGCGGGCAGCAAACAGCATATTGCAATTCTTGCAGCAGGTGCAGTTATCACTGTTGCGGTTCTGGCAGGTGTTGTGTTTGGAATTTCCGCTCTTGTGGGTGGCGGCAATGATGCTCCTGGTGTAGAATTCAATGAGATTGAAATCGATCCTGAAGCAGACAACAACTACAACAAAGATGAAGCAGTTATTGATGCTTCCAAATTTACAGGTACAATCCTGCCGGAAACAGCTGATGCAGGTCAGACATATATCGATGAAACACTCTTTATCGGCGACTCCAACACAGTACGTTCCATGTTCTATGAAGTAACAGGTACAAAATGGGCTAACATTGTTGGTGCGGTATCTATGGGTATTCAGCATGTTGTAAGCGACCCTATTGCTATCAGTGAATTTGGTTCAGGCGTTGGTAAAGTGGACGTATGCACATCTGTTGGTCTTATTAAACCAAAGAGAATTATTATTACATACGGTACAAACAACTCCAACTGGGCAGTGGACAGCTTTATTACAGAATATAAAAAGGCTGCAAAAGCTATCAGCGGTGCTTATCCATATGCAGATATTATTATCAATGCAATTCCTCCTGTAGACAGAGTAAGAGACTATCCAAACATTACAATGCAGCAGATTGACGCATTTAATGCTGCTCTTGCCGAAATGTGTGCTTCTGAAGGATATAAGTTCCTTAACAGCGCAGAAGCTATGAAGGACGAAACTACAGGCTTTGCAAAGAAAGACTACACAATCAGCGACGGTATCCACCTGAGCAAAGCCGGTTTTGATGCTTTGTTTACATATATCAGAACACATGCATACGAAACAGAAGACAGACGTCCTGAAGCTGACAGAACAGCCTATGTTCCACCAAGAATGGAAACAGAACCAATGATTATCGGCGAAGATCCTATCGCAGTTCGCGGCAGAGTTTCCGTTACATTTGTTTCCAGCGACAGTGACCTCGGTCATGTTGACGGTGAAGTAGAACAGATTATCAGACCAACTTATACAACAGATGCAGTTACAGCTGTTGCAGACGATGACAACGGCGGTTATTTCGTTGGCTGGGAATGTGAACAGGGCACAATCTCCAATCCTGATGACAAAACAATTACATTTACAGCACCTGCTTCTGAAGAAATTACATCCATTAAGGTAACAGCTAAATTCAAACAGGTAGAACTGGAAATTTCCAAAGATTCTCTTACCCTTGAAAACGGTGGTACATATACACTTACAGCAGGTCTCAGCACAAGCAAATTCAAAGGCGATGATACAGTGTCCTGGACCAGCTCCAACCCAAGTGTTGTAAAGGTTGAAAACGGCAAGGTTACAGGTGTATCTGATGGTACAGCAACAATTACAGCTTCTATTCTTGACGGTAAAATCACAGCAAGCTGTAAAGTTACAGTAAGTTCCATCCTCAAGAGCATCTCCATCAAAGCTAAAGACGATGCAAAAACTCTTGCAGTAGGCAGTACACTTCAGCTTACAGCAGTTGCAGAACCTGCAGGCAGCAGCCTTGGCACAGTTACATGGACATCTTCTGACGATAAAATTGCAACAGTAAGCTCAACAGGTCTTGTAACAGCAAAGGCAGCCGGTGATGTAACTATCAAAGCAACTGTAGACGGCAACAAGAGTGCTGAGTATAAAATTACCTGTACAAATGACAAGGTTACTGAAATTGGCCTCACAGCAAGCAAAACAACACTTACTGTAGGCGAATCCTTTACACTGGGACTCGATATCAAACCAAGTGGTGCTACAGCAGATATCACATGGGAATTCTCTCAGAAGGGTATCGTAGAGGTTGATAAAAACGGCAAGGTAACAGCAAAAGCAGCCGGTAAAACAGAAATTGTAGCAAAAGTTGGCGATATCAAGTCCAATAAGGTTACTATTACAGTAAATCCGGCAGCAGCAACACCAACACCTGGTGCAACAGCTACACCAACACCAACACCAACTCCAACCCCAGCACCAACACCGGAGTCAGCACCGCACACACACAGCGGTGGTACAGCAACATGTAAAGAAAAAGCAAAATGTGAAAGCTGTGGCGAACCCTACGGTGATTTGGCAGGACACTCTTACGGAGACTGGTCAACAACAACTGCACCTTCATGTTCAGCAGAGGGTCAGCAGTCAAGAACATGTTCTGTTTGCGGCAATGTAGAAACACAGGTTGTTGGAAAAACATCACACAGCTTTAGAGATTGGAGCACCACAAAAGAAGCTTCCTGTACAGAAGAAGGTTCAAGAAAACGTTCCTGCTCCTGCGGTGCTGAAGAAACAGAAACAATCGGCAAAAAAGACCATAATTTTGTAGAAGGTGCATGTTCTGACTGTGGAGCAGCACAGGGTTAATATAATAAAACAGAAGAAACCTATCGGTTGATAGGTTTCTTTTTATATATATCTGTGATTTTTTTGCAAAATAAAGCTTTATTCTGCCGCATACATTTGACATAAAGAATTATATATATTAAAATACAATATTGGATAAATATAGCTTTGAACCCTTTTCAAATATATTTATTAAAAAAAACAGCAAAATACGCTTGCGGCAGCATAAAGCCGCGGGATAAGGAGATATAATGGCTTTTATTGAAAAACTTTTTGGCAGCTATCAATCTAAAGAGCTTAAAAAAATCGAGCCAATTAAAAATGAAGTTCTGGCACTGGAAGCTAAATACAGAGCAATGTCCGAAGCTGAACTTAAAAATCAGACAAATATTTTGAAAGAAAGACTTGCAAACGGCGAAACTCTGGACGATATTCTCCCGGACGCATTTGCAGTTTGCCGTGAAGGTGCAACCCGTGTACTTGGCATGACACATTACCCTGTGCAGATTATAGGCGGTATCGCACTGCATCGCTCCAATATTGCAGAAATGAAAACAGGTGAAGGTAAAACCCTTGTTGCAACTCTCCCTGTTTACCTTAATGCCCTCACAGGCAAAGGTGTTCACGTTATCACAGTCAACGACTACCTCGCACGCCGAGACAGCCAGTGGATGGGCAAGCTTTACACTTATCTTGGTCTCACAGTAGGTCTCTGTGTTCACGGTATGAAAACAGAGGAAAAACGTGCAGCATACAACTGTGATATCACATACGGTACAAACAACGAATTCGGTTTTGACTACCTTCGTGACAACATGGTTATCTACAAGGAAAACATGGTGCAGCGCGGTTTCAACTTTGCTATCGTGGACGAAGTTGACTCCATCCTCATTGACGAAGCAAGAACACCGCTTATCATCTCCGGTCAGGGTGATAAATCCACAGATATGTATAAGGTTGCCTGCAGCTTTGCACGTACCCTCAAATATTTCAAAATTGCCGAACATGACTCCAAAGAAGAGATGGATAACATCACAGAAGATGTAATCATCGACGAAAAGGCAAAATCTACAACCCTTACCAAAAACGGTATCGAAAAGGCAGAAAGATACTTCAACGTACAGAACTACTCTGACCCTGAAAATATGTCCCTGCAGCACTATATCAACCAGGCTATCAAGGCACAGGGCAATATGAAACGTGACGTAGACTACGTTGTTAAAGACGGTCAGGTTATTATCGTTGACGAGTTTACAGGCCGTCTTATGGAAGGTCGCCGCTACTCTGACGGTCTCCACCAGGCTATCGAGGCAAAAGAAGGCGTAAAGGTGGAAAGAGAAAGCAAAACTCTTGCTACAATCACATTCCAGAACTACTTCCGTATGTACAAAAAACTGGCAGGTATGACAGGTACAGCTCTCAGCGAAGCTAACGAATTTCTGGAAATTTACGGTCTTTCCGTACTTGAAATCCCAACAAACAGACCTATCGCACGTAACGATATGAACGACGTTGTGTACAAGACAGAACGTGCAAAATTCAACGCAGTTGCCGATGATGTTGTGGAAGCACATAAAAACGGTCAGCCTGTTCTGGTTGGTACAATCTCCATTGAAAAATCCGAAGAACTCAGCCGACTGCTCAAAAACCGCGGTGTAAAGCACGAAGTTCTCAATGCAAAATATCACGATAAGGAAGCTGAAATTGTTGCACAGGCAGGTAAAAAAGGTGCAGTTACAATCGCAACAAACATGGCTGGCCGTGGTACCGACATTATCCTTGGTGGTAACGCAGAGTTTATGGCCAAAAACGATATGCGCAAACAGGGCTACACCGAAGAGATGATTGAAAATGCAAACAGCTTCTTCGACACAGCAGACGAAGAAATCATCGCGGCAAGAAAAGTTTACGCAGACCTTGTTGCAAAACACAAAGCAGCACTTGCACCTGAAGCAGAAGCAGTGAGAAAAGCAGGCGGTCTCTTTATCATTGGTACAGAACGTCACGAATCACGCCGTATCGACAACCAGCTTCGTGGCCGTGCAGGCCGTCAGGGCGACCCCGGTAAAACACGCTTTTATGTAAGTATGGAAGATGATCTTATGCGTCTTTTCGGCGGTGACAGAACAACTGCCATTATGGAAAAACTTGGCTATGACGAAACTATGCCAATCGAAAACAAGGTTATCACAAACTCCATCGAATCTGCACAGAAAAAGATTGAAGGCAGAAACTTTGATATCCGTAAACGTGTTCTTAACTACGATGACGTTATGAACAAACAGCGTGAAATCATCTACAGCCAGCGTCAGAGCGTTCTCGCAGGTGAAGATATCTCCGAAAGCCTCAGAGATATGGTTACAGGCTCCATCGAGGTTAACGTTGACACATTCTGCAGCGGCAACGAGGCAGAACACTGGAATCTTGCTTCTCTGCGCAGCACATATCTTGGCTGGCTGCTTACAGAGTATGACCTCCGCTACAATGATGAACAGCTCAGCACAATCAAAAGTGAAGATATCAAGGAATTCATCACAAATAAAGCTCTCAAAATCCTTCACGAAAAAGAAGAGATTCTTGGCAGCGAAACAATGCGTGAGCTGGAACGTGTTGTTCTCCTCAGAACTGTTGACTCCAAGTGGATGGAACACATCGACGCAATGGATGAACTGAAAAAGGGTATCGGCCTCAGAAGCTACGGTCAGCACGACCCTGTTTCAGAATACCGTTTTGAAGGTTTCAATATGTTTGACGAAATGATTGAGAATATCCGTCAGGACGTAACAAAACTGCTCATCACAGCAAACCTTGCAAAACCTGTACAGCGTCAGGCTGTGGCAAAAATCACAGGCACAAGCGGCGGCGGAGACAACAGTGTTAAAAAACAGCCAATCAGACGTTCTGCAGACAAAGTTGGCAGAAACGACCCATGTCCATGTGGCAGCGGCAAAAAATACAAAAAATGCTGCGGCAGAACAGGTGCTGAAAAAGGCGAAGATTAATTGACAAGCTAAAAATTAATATCGCAGAATAATAAACTGACAGGCACAGCAATCCGATTGCTGTGCCTGTTGTTGTATGTAATAAGTTAGTGTGTTATATTATAATCAGTTGGATAAATTTGAATTTGACAAAGGAGTGGGAGTGTATGAAATGTCCTTTTTGCGATACAGAAATGCTTCACGGATACCTCAATAGTGGAACAGCAATATGGAGCGAACGAAAACATAAAATCAGCATGCTTCCAAACGGAAAAGAAAAATATGCATTGCATTTGAGTGTTCCAATGCTGTCACCGCATCATATTGAAAGTTATTGCTGTCCAAAGTGTAAGAGATTGATTGCTGATATATCTGATTACGAAAACAATCTCGATTAACTAAATCTCAATTTATCAAATTGTATATTTAACATATGTATTTAAGCAATCTTGCTTTTACACATAAAAAATGCAGCATCATAGAGATGCTGCATTTTTTGTTCAAATTATCATTTCTGATGCAGCCAAACCATCATATCATCGCTGCCTCGGTTTGCCCAGGTGTAGTATGGCAGCATTTTCAGTTTGGCAGTGGTGTATTCAATCTGAGGATTGTATGTATACAGACTGTTTTCTTCAGAACTTTCAACTGTAGTATCGATCTTGATAAACGGAACTGTACCGATATCGCAGTTTTCAACAGCAATAACAGCACTTCTGATATCATCATTGGATACACGGTAACGGCTGAGCGGATGCTCGTTATCAATCTGTTCTGCACAGTATACAAAGGGACCATACTGAACAGCAAGGCGGTTTGCATCGGCAATAACCTTGCTGTTTGCTTTAACAGCCATAACATGTGTATCAAATGTTATGGCTATTCTGCTGTTGTTCCATTCTTTGCCTATTTCAAAATAGCAGTTGTTTTTGACATTATCAAAAGTTTCGCCGTCAACCGTGATTTTTACATTGCTGCACCAGTAAGGTATGCGTATTTTTAATATATACGGGCTGTTGCTGGAAACAGTATAATGTATGGAATTGCTGCCTGGGAAATCTGTGTCCTGAATTATATCTATATCACCATATTTCAGTCTGCTTTTTGCAAACAGGTTGAGATAAACTGTTTTGTTTTCTTCATCAATGGTGTAGATATATCTCTGCACCGAGCCTATTGTTCTTGCAAAGTTAGGCGGGCAGCAGGCACAGCTGTACCACTGGGGTCTTACACGTTTTACGTGGCCGTGGTCAGGGTTTGAATCGTTTATATTGCCGTGAACTTCCAGCGGGTTTACATAGAAAAAGTGTATGCCGTCCAGTGAAGCCCCTGACAGTATGCCGTTATATAATGTACGCTCGATAACATCAATATACTCTGTATCAGGCTGTATTTTAAACATATCGTAGGCAAAATAGGCAAGAGCTATGGATGCACAGGTTTCGCAGTACATAATATCATTGGGCAGGTCATAATCACCTGTAAAAGCCTCGCCGTCAGTGGTGGAGCCCACACCGCCTGTTATATACATTTTTTTGTGAACAATGTTATCCCATATTGCCTTGCAGGCAACGTACATTTCACTGTCGCTGTTGTGGTGGACAATTCTTGCCATGGATGCGGCAAGATACAGCATACGCACAGCGTGCCCCACAGCCTCGGTCATATCTTTAGGCTGTTTGTGTGCCACCAGATAGGTTTCAAGATGTGGCACCTTTATCATTTTTATGGGCAGACCGTCTTTTTCGTTTCTTGCCATTTCCTCTTTATAAAATTCGGTATTTTTGCCGCGAATATCAAGGAAAAACTCTGCCAGTTTCAATGCCTTTTCATCCTTTGTAAGCTCGTAGAATTTAATAAGGCCAAGCTCAATTTCCGGGTGTCCGTCAGAGCCGTGAATTTTGTTTTCTTCATATCCGAAAACACTGTCGATATGATTTACAACCTTTTGTGCAATATTGAGAGCAGCTGTGTTTTGTGTAGTCTCGTAATATGCCACCAAAGCCTCCAGAAGATGCCCCATACAGTACAGCTCGTGACCTGAATAGAGCATACGGTATTTTAATCTTGGTTCTTTCACCTGGAAATAGGTGTTTATATATCCGTCATCGGTCTGGGCAGCAGAGATAAGATTTACAACTTCATCGGCAACAGCCTGCAGCTTGCGGTCAGGGTTTACCTGTAAGCTGTATGCCACAGCCTCCAGCCATTTGTAGACATCGCTGTCCTGAAAAATCATACCATAGTGTCCGCCATCGGATATGCCTGCGGCAACACGGAAGTTTTCCAGTGCGTTGCTTTTGTCTTTTTCAAAATAATCCTTTTTGTTTTCGTTTTCGATATTAACATAAGGAGAATTGTCCAGAACACTGTATTGATAGGGAATGGTTTTTTCTTTAATAGTGTTGATATAAAAGGACCAGAAATCATCTGATATCTGTATCTGTTTAAGAGGGATTTCTTTAAGCATGATTCGTTCCTCCTGAGTAGTATATATAAATATATTAACACAATTAAATCAAAGTATAAATAAAAAATGCAGTACCGATTGCGATACTGCATTTTTGTTAAATTAGAGAGCTGCGATATCTTTTACAAGCTCATCAACATTTTCCTGTGTTGTTGCCCAGCTTGTGCAGAAGCGAACAGCTGTGTGGTCAGGACCTACATCTTCCCAGTAGCTGGATGCATATTTCTCGTTGAGTTTTGCAAGCATCTCGTTTGGAAGGATA
This sequence comes from Oscillospiraceae bacterium, assembly GCA_015067145.1. Taxonomy (GTDB): domain Bacteria; phylum Bacillota; class Clostridia; order Oscillospirales; family Ruminococcaceae; genus RGIG3102. The sequence continues at coordinate 11,212 of SVNA01000016.1, forward strand.
GGGAACTGCTGATTTGTTGGGGAATCATAAAGGAACTTGATGCCTTTTGCTGCAAATGCGTCACGAATCTGCATTGCTTTGTCGATAGCACCTTTGGAGATTTCGTAGTAAAGCCCGTCTTCAAACAGTGTTTCAAACTGAATGCCGAGAAGTCTGCCTTTTGCAAGCATAGCACCGCGCTGCTTGATGTGATAGCGGAATTCAAAATCGCCGCCGCCATTTGTGAATACAACAGCTTCGCCAAAGAGAGCACCTACCTTTGTGCCGCCAATGTAGAATACGTCACAGTATTCCGCGAGGTCTTTCATTGTGATTGTGCTGTCAGGGGCTGCCATGCCGTAACCAAGGCGTGCGCCGTCAAGGAACAATGGCAGATTGTATTTGCGGCAGGTTGCACTGATTTCAGCAAGTTCATCTTTTGTGTATGTTGTGCCGTTTTCTGTAGGATGACTGATATAAACTGCACCGGGCTGTGTGATATGTTCACGGTTGCCCTGTGCATAGTGCCAGTCAACAGCTTTTGCAATCTGTTCTGCACAGATTTTGCCATCAGGGCTTGGAAGAGTCATAACTTTGTGTCCTGTTGCTTCAATAGCACCTGTTTCGTGTGCTTCAACATGGCCTGTGTTTGCACAGAGAACACCCTGATAAGGTTTCAGCAGGGAAGCAAGAACAATGAGGTTTGTCTGAGTGCCGCCAACGATAAAGTGTACGTTAACATCTTTGCCGCATTCTTTTTTGATAAGTTCTCTTGCACGGTCACAGTGAGGGTCAAGGCCGTAGCCCGGTGTCTGCTCCATATTTGTTTCCATCATTCTTTCAAGAATTCTTGGATGTGCACCTTCTGCATAGTCGCATTCAAATCTGATCATAAATTTTCTCCTGTATATATTAATATTATTTAAGTACATTTCGCACAAATACATTGTATCACATTTATCTGATGATATATATATTAAAAATTGATAAATTTTAATGATGATAATCTATATAAATAACAAAATGCACCAATATTAAATTCCAAAGCAACATCATTTTGTGGTACAATATTATAAACAAAAGTATATTTAAAACGAGGGTAAAAAGGTGAAGCTTATTCTTGCAGAAAAGCCGGAGCTGGGCAAAGCTATTGCAGCGGCTATATGTGACAAACCTGTCTTCAACAAGGATGGCAGCATATATTGCGGTGAGTACACAGTTATATCTGCATTCGGTCACCTTTTTAAGCTCAGACAGCCCGAGGATTATGATATAAAGTATAAAAAATGGTCAAAGGACACTCTGCCCATATTCTTCGAAAACTGGCAGATAACACCTGACCACAGCAAAATCGGCAGGGTAAATGTTATCGGCAATCTTTTAAAGCAGGCAGAGCTTGTTGTTCACGCAGGGGACCCTGATGACGAGGGTCAGCTGCTTATAGATGAGATACTGGAATATTTCGGGTACAAAGGAGAGGTGCTGCGTCTTTCCACCAACGACAACAACCCCGAATATATCCGCAGACAGTTTGGCAGGATGGAAAGCAACGAAAAACATCTGCCAAACGGCTATTCCGCCCGTGCCCGCAGTGTTGCGGATTTTATAGTGGGTATAAACTATTCCCGTTTTTTCACCCTTTCCAACCGCACACGTGACCTTATGAACGTAGGCCGTGTGCAAACACCTACACTGGGGCTTGTAGTGGCAAGGGATATGCTTATTGAAAACCACACAAAGGTGTGTTACTACGAGCTTTTTGTAGACCTTGACGGAGATTTGCAAGGTGTACGTGCAAAGTTCTATCCAAACCCCGACAGCCCCATACTTGACGAAAACGGCAAGGTGCTGGATAAATCCATGCTGGAGAGAACTTTTAACTACTTAAAGAAAACTCCGCTTAATGTGAAGATAGAAAAATCCAAAGCCAGGGAAAAACCGCCGTTGCCTTTCAATCAGGTGGAACTGCAGACCTACTGCGGCAACAGGTTCGGTTATTCCCTTGAAGAAACATCAAAGGCAGCACAGGACCTGCGAGAAATTTACAAGGCAATAACCTACAACCGTTCCAGCAGCCGATATCTAAACGAGGAGCATTATGAGGACGCTCCACGTGTTGTAAGTGCCGTGTTGGGTATAACAGGCTTTGACCTGCCCGAACTGGATTTAGGTATAAAATCCAGCTGTTTCCGCAAGGTTAAAGAGCCGCACCACGCCATTATTCCTACAGGAACAAAAGTGGATTTAAACAAGTTGACCGAGGTGCAGAGAAATGTTTATCTTGCAATCTGTCAGTACTATCTTGCTCAGTTTCTGCCAGAAGCAGTGGATTTGAAAACCACCCTTACCGCACAGCTTAAAAACAATAATTCGGTAAAAGCTCAAAGCCTTCTGTGCGAAAGTCAGGGCTTCCGCAAATATTTCAAGGAAAAAAATACCGAACAGTCTGCCCTTGATAAAGTGGCGGCAGGGGAATATATTGTTGATGTAGCGGATGGTGAGATAAAGGAAATTGAAACCAAGCCGCCCAAAAGGTACACAGAAATCACTTTGAACAAGGATATGACCTCTGTTGCCAAATATGTAAAAGACCCTGAAATACGGGAATTGCTGCTGCGAAAGGATAAGGACAGCGACAAGGACAAAGGTTCAATCGGCACCGAAAGTACCCGTACAGCAATCATCACAAACCTCATAAACCGCGGATATATCGAAAAAAAGGGAAAGAACCTTATATCCACGCAAAAGGGCAGGGAACTGTACAACTGCCTCCCGGATGAAATCAAAAAGCCTGATATGACCGCAAAATGGTGGGCTATTCAGGAGAAAATCAAGGAGAACGAGGCCACCCCGCAGGATTTGTACAATGATGTGCTGGATACGGTGAATAAAATTATCAGTCAGCGGTATTCCTTTGCTATTGGCAAGGGTAAATTTGACAATCCGTTGCCATATGCTGATGCAATAGTGGGTATATGTCCGCGATGTGGCGGTGAAGTTGTAGAAAGGGAAAAAAGCTTTGGCTGTGTAAACTGGCCTCAGCCTCACAACTGTAAATTTACAATATGGAAAGAGCCGCTGCAGCTTAAAAATTACGGTATTGCAATAGATACGCAGGCGGCAAAGGAACTGCTTGCACAAAAGATTGTACAGATAACTGCCGCTGATGGAAAAATGATGTATATAAAGCTGGATGACAGTAACAAAAGCGAATATGGTCCCCGCTTTATATTTGAAACAGCGGAAAATTTTGCACTGCAAAGTGAAAATTTCACAAAAATTTCCGCAAAGAAAAAGAGCGGAAAAAAGAAAGAAAATAAGGAAGAAGTTCCTGAAGATAACGGACAGATATGTCTGTAAAAAATAACCACAAAGGAGAAACACTATGGTTTTTGAAAAAAGAAAAGTAGGCGTTCTGCTGCCTGTATTCAGTCTGCCGTCAAAATACGGCATCGGTACATTCGGCAAGGAAGCATACAACTTTGTTGATAAATTAAAGGCTGGTAAACACAGCTACTGGCAGGTGCTTCCGCACGGCCCTACAGGCTTTGGCGACAGCCCTTATATGGCGTACTCCACCTTTGCCGGCAACGCATATTTTATTGATCTTGATATGCTTGTGGAGGACGGTTACCTCACAGAAGAAGACTGCAATTCAGTTTTCTGGGGGGCAGACCCAAGCCATGTTGACTACGATGCCATCTCCAAAGGCAGAAAAACCTTGCTGAAACTGGCATACAAAAACGGAAAAGATGTATTTAAAACAAAGGCTTATAAAACCTTTGAAGAAAAAAATGCACATTGGCTGGGCGATTATGCTATGTATATGGCACTCCGTGATGAAAACAACGGACCATGGACACAGTGGAAAAAGGAAGAGATGCTGAGAGAAGAAGCTGCAATGGAAGCGGCAAGAGAACGCCTTGGCGAAGAAATCGGTTATTACTGCTTTGTTCAGTTCCTGTTCTTCAAACAGTGGGCAGCACTTAAAAAATATGCAAACAAAAACGGAGTTCAGCTTATCGGTGATATACCAATCTATCTTGGTCTTGACAGTGCAGATGTATGGGCAAACAAACATCTTTTTGACCTTAAAAAAGACGGTCAGCCAAAAGAAGTTGCAGGCTGTCCTCCTGATGCATTCTCCAAGACAGGTCAGCTCTGGGGCAACCCTCTTTATCTGTGGAAAGCACACAAGGAAGAAGGTTTCAGCTGGTGGATTAGCCGTGTCAAAGCACTTTTCCAGATGTACGATATTGTGCGTATCGACCACTTCCGCGGTTTTGAAAAATTCTATTCCATTCCTGCAAAGGACAAAACAGCAGAAAACGGCAAATGGAAAAAAGGGCCTGGCATTGATCTGTTCAATGCTATCAAGGCAGAACTTGGCGATGTAAAAATTATCGCGGAAGACCTTGGATATATTACACCTGGTGTACGCAAGCTTCTTGACGAAACAGGCTACCCGGGTATGAAGATTATGCAGTTTGCATTTACAAAAGGTGTGGAAAGTGATTATCTCTTACATAACCACATCAAAAACTGTGTGGTTTACACAGGCACACACGACAACCAGACAGCAAAAGGCTGGTACGAATCACTCAGCTGGGAAGAACAGAACTACTCCGGTCAGTATATGATGTTCTACACAGAAAAATGGGAGAAAAACCGCTTTATCCGCCACACACTTTCTTCTCCCGCAAACCTTGCAATCGTTTCCCTGCAGGACTATCTGGAACTTGGTGACGAAGCACGCATCAACACCCCTGGCACAGCGGTGGACAACTGGCAGTGGAGACTTAAACCTGAACAGTTTGACGACGAAATCTGCCGATACATGGCTTATGTAGCTGAACTTTATTACAGAGTTTAATATTAACAAAAGAGATGATCTGTTTTGCAGATTATCTCTTTTTTCTTTGCAGTACAGTTGCTGATATAGTATAATATTGTCATAAAACATCCTTTACAGAACAAGGAGAAAAACTATGGTAGAAATTTTATTCAGCGAAAGCGGTGCAGCAAGTTTCAAAGAAGCGGAAATAAACGGTAATTTTGATGATATATTCTGTTTCGCACTTGCCTGGGATATAGGAGATATAACCGAAGACGGTGTGGGAGAAAAACGCCTTGCCGTTCTTGATGCACTGTACAGTGTATATGATGAAGACACACAAAAAGGAGCAAAGATACAGTACGACAAGGCAAAAGAAGATTTTGCGGTTGTTATGGAGCGGATAAAAAACGGGGAAGACGTGCGTATCTGGTACAGCGACAATCCTTCTGAACGTTGTGGCATGCTGTGGTTTGCTGCCCAGCTTCGCACCGTAAGTGACAAAGCTGGCAGGGTTTACACTGTAAAGCTGCCAAAGTATATGTACAGTGAAATTACAAATACAATTACCGAATTTAACAGCTGGGGCGAAGTTGCTCCACACGAGTGGCATAAATATCTTGAGTTCACCCAGGACAAAACCAAAGAGTACTGGGGCTATGCACAGCAGTGGTGGAATTTAAAACGGGAAAACTCCTCTCTCCGTGCAGTGCTCAACGGCAGAGTTCGCAGTGTGTCAGAGGATATATACGATAAATATATATGGGACGAAATTGATCTTGAAGACGATGAATTTATTGAGGCGGCAGTTATCGGCAATGTGCTTGGCAGATACCAGCTTGGCATCGGCGATGCATTTATAGCGTTGCGTATGGAAAAGCTTATCGAAAGCGAAATTCTCACGGTGGTGCCAAAAACCAGCCGCGGCCCTGCGGTATATCACCGCAAACTGAGAAAAAACTATTAATACAGCAGACAAAAAGGGACGGAATATATGAAATACAATATGATAACAGTTATCAATGCTATAATTGTGGCACTTATGCTTATTCCTTCTGTTGCAGTTGCGGTTAAATTCAAAAAGTTCAGAAACAGATGCACCAACACAGCTATGAATATCTGCCAGCAGATGGGAAGATACGGTGCAATCCTGTTTATGATACTGCCTTTCGGTGTTGGAGAATTCGGTTTCGGACATGTAAATGAATTTCTCATCTATCTTTTTGCCAATATAATTCTGCTGGCAGTTTATATAGTCAGCTGGCTTTCCTTTATGAAAAAGCAGACCTATATAAAAGCCATGATAATGGCGGCTGTGCCTGCGGTTATCTTTCTTGTGTGCGGTGTAACCCTCAGACATTTTATCCTTGTTTTCTGTGCGGTGATATTCTTTATCGGTCATATCTATGTGACAACATCCAACTACAGAGCAGATAAAAAGGATAAAAAAGAAGCAGAAGCAGCGGCAGAAGAAAAAACAGCGGAAACTGTTACAGAAGAAAAAGAATAGCAGAAATATATAAAAACAGCACTTACCAATCGGTAAGTGCTGTTTTTTTGGTTCTACATCCTTGACAGTTAAATTGCAAGATAAACTATTCATCCATAACAAACCGCCACAGTCTGTTCTGGTCCTCTTCACTGGCATAGCCGATACCTATACGCTTGCTTGATGAAAAAGAATATTCTTTTTCATCATCCTCAACCCATATTTTATCCTTTGTCAACAGGCTTTTTCCATACAGCGTTTTATCAATCTGCATAGCTTTGGTGGCTCTGCCCGGGCCGCTTGCACCTTTTACCCCGCGGATAAGCACACCTTCGGCTTCGCCTTTATCGCCTGTTATAAAATTCAGCATATAGTGTATGCCATAGCACAGATAAACATAGCACACCCCGCCCTTTTCCCACATTACACTGGTGCGTGGTGTTTTTCCTTTATGTGCATGACAGGCAGTATCACAGCTGCCTATATAGCACTCTGTTTCAGTAATCTGAAATTTATAAATCTCTTCGTCAATTCTGCGGCATATCCATTTGCCTATAAGATGCTGTGCGGCGGCATATGCACCCTGAGAGAAAAAATCCTGTTTTAACTGCTTCATCCACAAACTCCCACAAAATGATTTATTTTAATATATTTTATCACAAATTATCGGAATAAAAAGCAAAAATGAACGATTTTCTGCATAAAACAGAATAACTTTCCCCACCAGCAACCACGTTGATGAAAACTGTGGTAAAAAATGTCAGAAAACCTTTATTTCAAAGGGTTTTTGCGGGGTGTATTTCACAAAAAATATTTATGAAATTTTGCAATATATATTGCATTTGACAGCATTATATGTTATTATTTTTCTATAAAAGTGGGTAAAAGTGGGAGAAAGTGGGTAAAAATACAAAAAATATAAAATCCACAGCTTTTACACATAAAGCGGAGAAGGAGGAGTGAATATGCTTTTCGGCAGATACGAATACACGCTGGATGCAAAAAGCAGAACAAATTTCCCTCCAAAACTGCGTACTGAAATGGGTGAAACCTTTTACATCACCAAATGGCTTGACGGCTGTATCATCGGATACGCCGAAAAGGAATGGATGAGAATTGCTGAAATCCTCAAGGAAAAATCCATGGTTAAAACCCGTGATATCCAGCGTATGCTCTACGCCAACGCCATGGATGTGACACCGGACAAGCAGGGCAGAATTCTTATTCCGCAGTATCTCAAAAACCACGCAAATATAACAAAGGATATTATCATCATCGGTGCAGGCAACCATATCGAAATATGGGATAAAGCCAGCTACGAAGAAAAAGAAGCAAGTATGGACTTTGCTGATATAGAAGCAGCAATGGAAGAACTGGAGTTTTAGTATGAGCGAATTCAGCCACAAATCAATAATGCTGGAGCAGTGTATCGACGGTCTTGCAATAAAGCCGGACGGCACATATGTGGACGGCACTTGTGGTGGTGCAGGTCACTCCAGAGAAATTGCAAAGCACCTTACAAGCGGAATGCTCTATGGTCTTGACCAGGACCCTGATGCAGTTGCGGTGGCGACAGAGCGTCTCAGCGGTCTGCCTGCAAAGGTTATACAGACAAACTTCCGTGATGCAAAATATGCTCTTAAAAAAGAAAATGTAGAAAAGATAGACGGAGTATTGCTGGATCTTGGAGTTTCAAGTTATCAGCTGGATACAGCGGAGCGAGGTTTCAGCTACAATGCAGAAGCATATCTTGATATGCGTATGAGCAAGGAGGGCCCGTCAGCGGCTGATCTGGTGAACACCTTATCTTTGCAGGAAATCACAGATATTCTCCGGGAATACGGCGAAGAAAAGTTTGCCTATGGTATTGCAAAGAAAATTGTCGCATACAGGGAAAACGAACCTATAACAACAACCACACAGCTAAGCGAAATAGTAAACAGTGCTTACCCTGCGGCAGAACGCAGAAAAAGCAAAAATCCAAGCCGTAAAACTTTCCAGGCTTTGAGAATTGCTGTAAATGACGAGCTTGGTGCACTGAAAGATGCTCTGAACGATATGTTCGAAATGCTCAACCCGGGCGGCAGAATGTGTATCATAACATTCCATTCCCTTGAAGACAGAATTGTAAAACAGTACTTCAAAGAACTTACAGTCAGCTGTACCTGCCCTAAAGAGCTGCCAATCTGCATCTGCGGCGGCAAGGCAAAGGGTAAGCTTATAACAAAAAAACCTATCGAAGCTGATGCACAGGAGCAGGAGGAAAACCGCCGTTCCCGCAGTGCAAAGCTGAGAATTATAGAGAAAATCTGACACTTAAAGATAACAAATTCAGTAAAGGAGAGAAGCTATGGACAGACAGAATGTGGCATACGATTTGTCTATGTACGAAACACTGCTTGAGCCAAGACCAAAGAAAAAAGAAGAGCCAAAGCAGACAAAAGTCGTAAAAATCAAAAATAAGCATGCTTTTAAAAATGTAGTCAACATCCTGTCCATCGCTGTTGTGGTAAGCCTTATTGTGGGGGTTATCTGGACAAATGCTGAAATTACAAAAACAACAAACAGCATTGCTGCTGCACAAAATGCAATCACAGAAGCTGAAAGTGAAAAGGCATATCTTGAGTTTACACTTGAAAGCAGAATGAGCCTTGATGAAATTGAAGACTATGCAGTAGGTGTACTCGGTATGGTTAAAATGGACTCCTCTCAGGTTGAATACGTTGAAATCGAAAACGAAAACAAGGTCGAATGGGGAGAGGGAAAACTGGCGGACAGGATAGAAGAAGCTGTACAGCCTATTCTGTCATATTTCCAGCCGTAAAAAATATAAATTAACTAAAAGGGTTTACCAAAGGGGTTTGTGCGTAAAATTTTTGCCCCTGTTACAGTAAACCCTTATTGTTCTATATAAGGAACAGAAATTCTGAAACAAAGAGGACACGGAATTGGACAACAGACCAAAGAAAGCTCAAAGTAAAGTAACAAACAGCATGAGAATGAGAGCACTTTTTATCACATGCTGTTTTCTGGGCTTTGTTGCCCTGATTGTTGGCAATATGGTTAACATACAGATAATCAACTATGAGGATTACAAGGCAAAGGCATCCTCTATTCAGCTGCGTGATACAAAAATTTCTCCTAAACGCGGCACAATTTACGATGCAAATATGAAGGTTCTGGCACAGAGTGCAACGGTTTGGACAGTATTTGTTTCCCCTGCTGAAAGCGATGATGACCAGCATTACAGAATTGCTGAAAAACTGGAAGAAATTCTCGGTGCAGACAAAGAAAGAACCCTCACAAAACTGCAGAACCATAACAGCTATTACGAAGTTATTGAGTATAAAATCGACAAGCCCGAAGCAGATGCAATCAGAAAATGGTGCGACGAAGAAGAAATTCTGGGTGTAAACCTTGTGGAAGACTTTAAGCGTTACTATCCATACGGCAGTTTTGCGGCAACCATTCTTGGCTTCTGCGGTACAGACAATCAGGGTCTTGCAGGGCTTGAAAGTTATTATGACGAGGAACTGACAGGTGTTCAGGGACGTGTGATCTCTGCCAAAAACGGCTGGGGACTTGATATGGGCTATGAGTATGAAGAACTCAATGCCGCACAGGACGGTTACAGCCTTGTTACAACAATAGACGAGACAGTTCAGCACTTTCTGGAAAAACACCTTTCCCAGAAGGTTGAGGAATACAATGTACAGTGCCGAGGAGTTGGCATTGTTATGAATGTGAAAACAGGGGCAATACTTGCTATGTCCAACAAGCCGGACTTTGACCCTAACGACCCTTTTACAATATACGACCCGGATGTTGCAGCAGCTATTGAACTGATAACGGAAGACGAAGAATATAATGCTGCGGTAAGTCAGGCACGGCAGACACAGTGGAGAAACAAAGCAGTTTCCGATCTGTATGAACCCGGTTCGGTTTTCAAAATCATCACAGCTTCAGCAGCACTGGACAGCGGTGCTGCAACAGTAAACAGCGGTTTCTACTGCAAAGGTCACGTTTCTGTGGGCGGCTGGAACATCGGCTGTAACAACCGTGCAGGCCACGGCCCGCTCACATTTACACAGGCACTTATCGAGTCCTGCAACCCGTCCTTTATCGATATGGGTCAGCGAATGGGTATCGAAACCTTTGTGGATTATTTTGAATCCTTTGGTATGAGTGAAAAAACAGGCATTGATCTGCCGGGCGAACAGAAAAGTATCACATACAATGCAGATACTATGACAGAAACAAGTCTGGCAAGTAACTCCTTTGGTCAGACCTTTAAGGTAACACCTGTGCAGATGATTACAGCTGTTGCAACAGCTGTAAACGGCGGCAACCTTGTAACACCGCACCTTGTATCAAAGCTGGTGGACGAGGACGGCAACACTGTAAAAGACCTTACACCGGAAATCAAACGTCAGGTTATAAGCGAGGAAGTAAGCCGTCAGATATGCAATATGCTGCTGGAGAACGGCACCACAGGCAACGCACAGCACTCCAAGGTTCCAGGCTACCGTGTTGGCGGCAAGTCCGGTACATCACAGAAGCTGGATACAGCTATGGACGATGACTATATTGCATCCTATGTTGGTGTTGCACCTTGCGATGACCCGGAAATAGCAGTGCTTATATTTTTCGACGAACCAAGAACAACCTCCTACTACGGCGGCATCCTTGCAGGGCCGGTTGTAGGGGCTCTTATGGGCGAAATTCTGCCATATCTGGGAATTGAACCTGTATATACAGAAGCAGAAAAAGCAAATGTAAATGTATATGTGCCAAATGTTACAGGCAGTTCGGTTACAGATGCAACCAGTCAGCTGCAGCGTGCAGGGTTTACAGTTAAAACTTTGGGCAGCGGTGCAACTGTTACAAGCCAGTTCCCTACAAACAGCCATAAAATCAAAAAAGGTGGTATTGTGGTACTGCACACCGATGCAGAATCCCAGAAAATCACTGTTACAGTCCCTGATTTAAGCGGATATTCACCGACAGCCGCAGAGAATACTCTGAACGGACTTGGTCTCAATATATCTATGTCAGGTGTTTCTGCAACAAATAAAAATGCTGTTATATACAGTCAGAGCATTGCAGCGGGTGAAAAGGTGCAGCTTGGCACAACCATAGGGGTAACAGTTTCAGATACAGGTGTTTTTGAATAAATGATTTACATATCATAATTACAGGCGAAGGAGATATTATGAACGCATATACTTTGTTGAACGGAATTGAATATACAGGGAATGTAAAAGACTGCAAAATCACATTTGTAACAGATGATTCCCGCAAGGTGGCAGAGGGCTGTGCGTTTGTATGCTGCAAGGGTGCCAGCTTTGACGGACACACCTTTGCACAGAAAGCAGTGGAACTTGGTGCAAGGCTGATAATATGTGAGCAGGACACGGGTGCAGAAAATCAGGCGATTGTAGCCGACAGCAAAAAGGTTTATGCTCTTCTCTGTGCAAACTTTTTTGACAACCCGGCAAAGAAGATGAAGATGATTGGCATCACAGGAACAAACGGCAAGACAACTTCCACATATCTGATCAAAGATATTCTTCAGCAGCAGGGCAAAAAGGTTGGTCTTATCGGCACAATCCAGAATATGATTGACCAGCAGGATATTCCTGCAAAATATACAACACCGCAGGCTTACGAACTTAATGTTCTGCTCAGTCAGATGTATAAAAGCGGATGTGAATATGTGGTTATGGAGGTTTCCAGCATGGCACTTGTACAGCAGAGACTGTACGGCATCGAATTTGATGTGGCTGTATTCACAAACCTCACTCAGGACCACCTTGATTATCACAAAACAATGGAAGAATACTTTAAAGCAAAATGTATTCTTTTTGAGAACAGCAAAAATATAATTATAAATATTGACGATGCATACGGCAGAAAGGTTGCCGAAATGTATAAAAACAGCGGCAGAAATGTTATTACATTCTCTATAAAGGACGACAGTGCTTTCTGCACTGCAAAAAACATACAGCTCACAGGCACAGGTTCAAAATTCCTTATGGTGAGCGAGGGCAGCATTAACCGCGTGGAATTTTCCATGCCCGGTGAATACTCTGTCCACAATGCAATGGGCTCAGCTCTTGCGTGCACAGCCCTTGGTTTTGATGCTGCAAAGGTGGCACAGAGCCTTAAAAACATCAGCGGCGTAAAGGGCAGATGCGAAGTTCTTGTAAAAGAGCCGTTCACTGTTATCTGCGACTATGCCCATACACCTGACGGGCTGGAAAACGTACTCAGCGGCCTCAAACCCTTTGCACAGAACAGATTTATTGTTCTCTACGGTTGTGCAGGGGAGCGGGACCCGTCCAAACGCAAATATATGAGCGATGTTGTGGCAAAATATGCCGACTTTGCGGTTTTGACCAGTGACAATCCAAGAGGTGAAGACCCGCAGAAGATTATTGACGATGCCATCGGTCCACTTGTTGAGAATAAAATCCCTCATATTGCCGAAGTTGACCGAAGAAAAGCTATTAAAATGGCACTGGATATGTTACAATATAATGACATACTTATTTTGTGCGGCAAGGGACACGAGGATTATCAGGTTATTGATAAGATAACACTCTACCTTGATGAGCATCAGATAGTAGAACAATATATGAGAAAAAGGAATGAAAAATAGGTGGAAAAGGTTTATCTTTCACAGCTTTTAAAAGATGTAGCAATACCAATGGAGGATGTTGTTGTTTCCTCCGTTGCGGTGGATTCCCGTAAAGTAGAAAAGGACAGTGTTTTTCTTGCCATACGCGGTGAACGTGTAAACGGTGAAGACTATGCGGCAAAAGCAATCGAAAACGGTGCATGCTACGTGCTGACGGAACATATGATTGACGATGTGCCTGCACACAAACAGGCGATCGTGCCAAATATACTGGATGCAAGCATTGCATTGGGAGGCAACTTCCGCGATTTGTTCAGTCTGGAAGTTATCGGTGTAACAGGCAGTGTTGGCAAAACCAGTACAAAGGATTTTGTATATACAGCCTTGTCTCCGTTTGCAAAAACTGTCCGCAGCCTCGGCAACCACAACAACGAAATCGGTATGCCGCAGACAATTTTTGGTTTTGCAAAGGATGACAAATATGCAATTCTCGAGATGGGCATGGATGACCTTGGAGATGTGCACAAGCTTTCCTGTGCGGCAAAACCAAAATATGCGGTTATCTCCTGCATCGGCGTAAGCCATCTTGAAAAGCTGGGTAGTCAGGAAAATATCCTCAGGGCTAAACTGGAAATCTGTGACGGCATGGACAAAGATGGTGTGCTGGTGCTCAATGGTGATGATAAATTCCTCAGCAAGGCACACATTGAAAATCCGCTTAATGTAAAATATTTTGCAATAAAAAACAAAGACGCAGATGTAACAGCAAAGGACATTGTACAGAACGGTCTTTCCACCAGCTTTACAATCTGCGACAAAATCCGCGGTGAATTTAGCTGTACAATACCTGTTGTTGGCGACCACAATGTTATGAACGCCCTTTCTGCCTACACTGTTGTTACCGCTATGGGCTTTGACCCGCAGCAGACAGCAGATAACCTTAAAGACTATGTGCCAAGCGGTATGCGTGGCAAGGTTGTGGCAAAGGATGATGTCACATACATCGAGGACTGCTACAACGCAAGTCCTGACAGCATGCGTGCAGCAGTGAATACTGTCTGCAGTATAGCAAAAGGCAGAAAAATCTGCGTGTTCGGTGATATGCTGGAGCTTGGTGCAGACAGTGCAGAGATGCACACATCAGTTGGCAGATACGCAAAGGAAAAGGGTGTTGATATAATGCTCTGTTTCGGCAGTGAGGCACAGTACATTGCAACAGGATTCGGAAACGGTATGCTTTTCGGCAGCAAGGAAGAACTGGCAGAGTATCTTAAAAATATTCTGCAGAAGGATGATGCAGTTGTCTTCAAGGCAAGCCGCGGAATGAAATTTGAGGAAATAATAAACTTGGTTTATTAAAATACAGGAGTTGTTATGGTTAGAATATCTTTTTTAGTGGCTACATTTTCAGCATTTTTGATTACAGCTGTCAGCGGATATGTGGTTATCCCCTGGCTTCGCAAGTTGAAATACGGCCAGACTATAAACGAAATCGGTCCTACATGGCATCAGACAAAACAGGGCACACCTACGATGGGCGGCATTATGTTTGTTCTGGGCATTCTTGTAGGTGTAATATGCGGCTATTCTCTGCTGCTTTCCAGCGAGAAAACCTTTATGGACAGCATGTACCGCACACAGAATGTAAGTCTGCTCATCAGTATGCTCACAGCACTGGCTTTTGGTGCCATCGGTTTTGTTGACGACTACATCAAGGTTGTAAAAAAACGCAATCTTGGTCTTACAGAAAAACAGAAGCTCGTTCTGCAGTTTTTTGTAACAGCAGCATTTCTTGTGGCACAGTATCTTATCGGCCACATCAATACAAATGTAAATATTCCTATTATAGGTCATATCGAACTGGGTATTGTTTACTACCCAATCGTTTTTGCAGGCATAATCTTTATGGTTAACGCTGTTAACCTTACAGACGGTATCGACGGTTTGTGCTCCAGTGTTACATTTATCGTTGCACTCACATTCTTTATCATCTCTGTGTCCTACGGATACTACTCAAACAGCATCTTTGCATGTGCTCTTGCAGGTGCGTTGGGCGGTTTCCTTGTGTGGAACTTCTATCCTGCAAAGGTATTTATGGGCGACACAGGCAGTATGTTCCTTGGGGGCAGTGTAGTTGCTATGGCATGGGCAATCAACCGTCCTGAAATTCTTGTACTCGTAGGTATAATCTACACCTGCGAAGCACTCAGTGTTGTTATTCAGATGACATACTTCAAACTCACACATGGCAAAAGAATATTCAAAATGAGTCCGATTCACCATCATTATGAAATGAGCGGCTGGAGCGAAATCAAAATCGTTTGTGTATTCTCTGCTGTTGCAGCAGTGTTTGGTGCACTGTCCTATGTTTATATGTACTTAGGTTAAAATATATTATTCTGAAAAGGGGATATCAGCTTGGAAAAGGAAAAAGGGGCAAACAAAAAATTCAATATCAGAAGCTTTTTCCGTTTTGCCGACAAGGGAACAAGCATTGATATGCCCTTGTTTATCATCACAATGACATTGCTTGTGTTCGGGCTTATAATGCTCTACTCCGCAAGCTATGTTGTTGGTATCTATCGCAAAGGCGACAGTATGCACTACATCAAAAACCAGCTTGTTTTTGCAGCGGTCGGCTTTGTGGTAATGCTTATAGTATCGAAAATCGACTACAGAATTTTCAAGCGATACAGCTGGCTTGTACTGTGTATCACATATATACTGCTGGTAATCGTTCTCTTTATGCCGGAAATCAAGGGTGTAAAAAGATGGATTATCATTCCCGGAGTTCTGTCATTTCAGCCGTCTGAAATTGCAAAATTTGCAGTTATTCTGCTATTTGCAGATTTGATTCAGAAAAAGGGAGACAAGATGAAAACCCTGCAGCACGGGGTTATACCTTTTGGCACAATCCTTGCTTCCGTTGCACTGCTTATGCTGCTGGAACCGCATCTGTCGGGCACTGTTATCATCTGTGCCATCGGTGTTATTATGATGTTTGTGGGCGGTACGGATATAAAATGGTTTATCATTGGTATAACAGTGCTGCTTGTTGCTGTGGTTGGGGCAGTTATTATGTTTCCTGACCTTGTGCCTTATGCACAGACACGAATTGTGGCATGGCGTAACCCGGAAGCAGACCTTACAGGCTCGGGTTACCAGAGTTATCAGAGTCTGCTTGCAATCGGCTCGGGTGGTCTGTTCGGGCTTGGCCTTGGCAACAGCAGACAGAAGCACCTTCATCTGCCGGAACCGCAGAACGACTTTATATTTTCCGTTATCTGCGAAGAACTTGGTTTTTTTGGTGGTATGATGGTTATCGGCCTTTTCTTTGCACTGCTGGTACGTGGCATCTATGTTGCTTCCCGTGCAAAGGACAAATTCGGTGCAATGCTGGTTGTGGGCATAGTAAGCCAGATTTCTGTTCAGGCCTTTCTCAATATTGCCGTTGCAACCAACACAATCCCTAATACCGGTATCAGTCTGCCGTTCTTTTCCGAAGGCGGTACAAGTCTGCTGATGCTTCTTGGCGAAATGGGAATAGCACTTTCCGTTTCACGATATGCAAACCTTGAAAAAGGAGAATAGTTTATGAATGTTATAATTGCGGCTGGCGGTACAGCAGGACACATCAATCCTGGTCTTGCAATCGCAGAAAAGATTAAAAAGGAGCATCCTGATGCCGACATTATGTTTGTGGGCAGAAAACAGGGTATGGAATACAGGCTGGTGACACAGGCAGGATATAAATTCAGCCATATGGAAGTTACAGGCTTTCAGAGAAGCTTTTCTCCCGAAAATATAAAAAGAAATATTATCACAGTAAAAAATCTGCTCACAGCAAACCGTGCAGCAGATAAAATCCTCAATGATTTCAAACCTGACCTTGTAATCGGTACGGGCGGATATGTGTCAGGCCCAATCGTTCTGCGTGCGGCAAAACGCGGCATAAAAACCGCACTTCACGAGCAGAATGCCTTTGCGGGTGTTACAAACAAGCTGCTGTCGAAAAGTGTTGACAGAGTTTTTGTTGCCACAGAAAAGGCGAGTCAGTATATGGCGTTTCCTGAAAGATGCATCGTGTGCGGAAACCCTGTCAGAGAAGAAATAACACAGGCCGATACAGCATCTGCAAAGGCAGAACTTGGTGTTCAGGGCAAAACTGTTTTGCTGTCTTTCGGTGGCAGTCTCGGTGCAGCTATGGTTAACAAGGCTATGCAGCATCTTGCATTACATAACAGAAACCGCGATGATATAGTGCATTTCCATGTTGTAGGCAGATACGACGAGGGAAAATTTGTAAAATTCCTCGACGAAAACAAAATCAATGACGAAAACAAAATCAAGGTATACGAATACCTTTATGATATAGCAAAATATATGGCGGCTGCAGATATAATTATCTGCCGCTGCGGTGCACTTACAATAGCAGAGCTCAGCTGCATGGGCAAAGCAAGCGTCCTTATACCGTCACCAAATGTTGCGGAAAATCATCAGTTCCACAACGGCAAGGTTCTCAGCGATGCAGGTGCTGCAATTCTTATAGAAGAAAAAAACCTGGACGAAAAATCCATCACAGAAAGCTTTGAACAGCTTTATCAGAATCCGTCTCTTATAAAAGAAATGGGTGAAAAGGCAAAACAGGCATACAATCCACACTGCGTGGATATTATTTATGAAAATCTTATGGAGATATTCAAAAGATAAATCTGTAAAAACATAATTAACCAAACATCACTCTTTTGCATAATATAGGCTAAATGGGGTGATGTTTTTTGGATAAACTGGTTGTAAACGGCGGTAAAAAGCTGCATGGAAAGGTCACGGTTCCTGTGGCGAAAAATGCATTGCTGCCAATAATAGCGGCATCGCTTATGCTGGATGGAGAAAGCTGCATCAAAAATTGTCCCGCACTTTCAGACATAAAGGCAAGCAAAGATATAATAAACAGCATAGGAAGTGTGGCTGTTTTGCAAAACGGAGATTTATCTGTTTGCTATACAGACAGCGAGATATACGAAATTCCCGAGCCTCTGTGCCAAAGCATGCGTTCCAGTGTTCTGTATCTGGCACCATTGCTTTACAGAAAAGAAAAAGTGGCGATCAGTCTGCCCGGTGGATGCAATATAGGCAAAAGACCAATAGATATACATCTTGACGGTCTGTGCAGAATGGGTGCACAAGCAGAATGTGAAGATGGAAAAATCACACTTACAGTACCCGATGGCCTTAAAGGTATCAGCTATAAGCTGCGGGTTCCCAGCGTGGGTGCAACACAGACACTGCTTATGGCTGCAGCAACAGCAAAGGGACTTACCATCCTTAAAAACTGTGCACGGGAACCCGAAGTTGTGGATCTTGCCCGTTTTCTCAACTGTGCGGGAGCAAAGATTACGGGAGCAGGCAAAAGCGAGATAATGATACAGGGGGTAACTTCCCTCAATGGTGTGGAGTACACCCCAATACCTGACCGCATTTTTGCAGCAACAGTTCTCAGTGCGGTAAATGCCTGCAAGGGTGTATGCTGTATAAACAACTATCCCGTGGAATATATGACAGCTTTTGAAAAACTGCTGAAAACCACAGGGCTTAATATTTTTCACTTATCAGGAAGTGCCATAGTATTCAAAACAAAGGAGAAAACTGCCGATATAAATGTGCACACAGGTTATTATCCGGCTTTTTCCACAGATATGGGACCACTGCTCAGCAGTGCGTTTATAAATAACGATGGTGTTCTGAATCTTTGCGAAACAGTGTTTGAAAACCGTTTCTCTTATATGGAGGAGTTTATAAAGCTGGGGCTATGCTGCAGGACTGATGGCAGAGAGTATTATCAGACAAAAGGAAAAGATGTATATATTGCCAATCTGCAGGCAAAGGATCTGCGTGCGGGTGCGGCGATAGTGGCGGCAGCTATGGCTAAAAACGGCTGTTTTACAATAGAAGGTGTAAATTTTATCGACAGGGGATATGAAAAAATTGAAGAGATTTTTTCTTCCCTTGGGGCAGATATAAGGAGAGTTTCAGTTGGCGGACAAAAGACAAATGAAACAGAATAATCAAAATCAGGCGGCTGGCACACAGTCGCCTAAGCGTGTTTCCCGCAAAGACCTGAAACGCAGAAGACTGATAAAGCGTATTCTCAGTCTTGTTGCACTTATGGCAGTAATTGCAGTAGGTTTCTATTTTGCGATGAAGCTGCTGTTTGTTGTGAGAACAACAGAAATTACAGGCAGTGATATCTTTACAGACAAAGAGATATCGGATTTTATGGCTATACCCGAAGAGGAAAATATCTTTAAAATTGATGCGGACGGGCTGTCAGCAAAACTTACAGAAGAGTTTACCTACCTTGAATCGGCACAGGTTATCAAACGTCTGCCGGACCGGCTGGAGATAAAACTCACCGACAGCACCGAAAGCTACTATACTGTAAACGGTGAGGAGTACAAAATCTATTCCCAGAGCTTTAAATATCTGCGAAACGGAACAGAACCGCCGCTGGGTGCAGTATGGCTGGATGTTGATATGGCAGATGAGGAAGCTATGAAAAAAGCAACAGAACTTATAGGACTGTTTGCTGAATATGAAATGTCGGAGATAACAAAGATATCTGTATCGGGAGAAAATTCAGTCAGTGCTGTATATGCAGACAGATTTGAAATAGATTTCGGCACAATGCTGGATATAGAGTATAAGATAAAGATGTGTGACAAGGTGCTGGAGGAGAAGATTTCTCTGGAGGAAAAAGGCACAATCGATGCCACACAGGGCGGCGAAATAGTGTACAAACGCCAGTAAAATATTTATTACAATTATGTTGAAAAACAGTTGTATTTTTGTTATACTATAAGATAAGAATAATATAAGCAAAAATACACAGCTTGTATCAGAAATCAAAACGGCACACAATATGTGTTGTTTTGTGCTTTTGCATTTTTTGAAAAATGCAGTTTGTTATACTTAAAAAATCAACCCTTACGGAGGAAAATATATATGAGCTTTTATCTGGAAGATGATGTAGTAGCAACAACCAACATTAAAGTTGTAGGTGCAGGCGGCGGTGGCGGCAACGCTGTAAACCGCATGGTGGTTGCAGGACTTAAAGGTGTAGAATTTATCTCTATGAATACAGACGCACAGGCTCTGTCCGCTTCCAAAGCAACACAGAAAGTTCAGCTTGGTGCAAAACTTACAAAGGGCCGCGGTGCAGGTGCAGACCCTGAAATCGGTCAGCGTGCAGCAGAAGAAAGCCGTGATGAAATCGCAGCAGCACTCAAAGGCTGCCAGATGGTGTTTATCACAGCCGGCATGGGCGGCGGCACAGGCACAGGTGCAGCACCAATCATTGCAGAGGTTGCAAAGGAACAGGGCATCCTTACAGTTGGTATCGTTACAAAACCTTTTGCTTTTGAAGGCAGACGCAAGATGACAACTGCACAGCAGGGCATCTCAAACCTCCTCAAAAATGTGGACAGCCTTATCGTTATCCCTAACGACAGACTCAAATACGTTTCCGAAGAGAAAATCACCCTTGTAAACGCTTTTGAAATTGCAGACAACGTTCTCAAACAGGGTGTTGAATCCATCTCTGAACTTATAAACGTTCCATCCTTCATCAACCTTGACTTTGCAGATGTTCGTGCAGTTATGAAGGACGCAGGCTATGCTCACATGGGTGTTGGCCGTGCAAGCGGGGAAAACAAAGCAAGCGAAGCTGCACATGCAGCTATTCAGAGCCCGCTGCTGGAAACTTCCATCAGCGGTGCACGCGGTGTTATAATCTCCATCACATCCAGCCCGGACATCGGCCTGGAAGAGGTTGAAGAAGCAGCAACACTTATCACATCTTCCGCACATCCTGATGCAAACATCATCTGGGGTGCAGCATTTGACCCTAACCTCGTGGACGAGCTCAAGGTTACAGTTGTGGCAACAGGCTTTGACGATAAACCGGAAGCTGAACTTGTTACAAGAAAGGTGGAAACAGTGGTTTCCGTACAGCCTGTACAGGAAGCTACAATCAGCCAGGAAGATACTGCAAACACAGCAAAGGAAATTGTAAATTCTGACAGAAAGCTCGACAATGACGACAAATATCTCGATGATGTAATTGCTATACTGAGAAAAAACAGTCAGAACAGCTTCTAAATAAAAACTAAACAGCCATCGTCACAAAAACGGTGGCTTTTTTTGAAAAAATGGGGGTGCATACTATGGACGAAAAGATGTATCATATCAACTTATGCAAGGCTGATATACAGGGTGCAAGGTATGCAATCCTGCCGGGCGACCCCGACCGTGTGCCAAAGATAGCCGTTTTTTTGGATAATGCTCAGAAAATCGGGCAGAAAAGGGAGTATGTTTCTTATCTTGGCGAGCTGTGCGGGGAAAAGGTGCTCTGTGTTTCCACAGGCATCGGCGGACCATCTGCTGCAATCTGTATCGAAGAACTGCGACGGCTTGGGGTGGACACATTTATCCGCGTGGGTACCTCGGGCGGTATGCAGCTCAAGGTAAATGCAGGGGATATCGTGGTTGTTACAGGTGCAATCCGCATGGAAGGTACAAGCAAGGAGTATCTGCCTATTGAGTTTCCTGCAGTTGCAGACCTGGATGTAACCTGTGCCCTGCGTGATGCAGCAAAAAAACTTGGCTACACCTATCACACAGGTGTTGTTCAGTGCAAGGACAGCTTTTACGGCCAGCATTCACCAGAGCGTATGCCTGTAAGCTACGAACTGGAAAATAAATGGCAAGCCTGGATAAAAGGCGGCTGCCTTGCCAGCGAGATGGAATCTGCCGCACTCTTTACAGTGTGTGCCGCACTTGGTGCCAGAGCAGGTGCTGTAATGCTCTGCGTATGGAATCAGGAGCGTAAAAAAGCTGGTCTTGACCAGAACGAAGTGCACGACACAGAAAAGGCAATAAAAACAGCAGTCGAAGCAATAAAGATTTTGATAAACGAGGGCAAGTGACCTATGGACAATGTAGTATTTAAACAGAGTGTTATGGGCTTTAACAGAACACAGGTGCTGGAATATATCGACACACTTGTAAAACAGCTCAAAGACCAGGAAACTGAATATACAAACAGGAAGCTTGCTCTTCAGGAAGAAATCGACAGGCTTTCTTCCAAATGTGCCGAAAACAAACAGGATTTAACCCTGACAGTAGATAAAATCAAGGAACTCAGCGTTGAACTTGAATATTTCAAAAAGAACAATGCGGAGCTTAAAAATCAGATTGACCACTACAAAAATCTGATACTTACAAAGGACGGCGAAATTGTATCCCTCAAAAAAGATACATTTGCTCTCAAAACCCGCTGTGAACTGCTGACAGCAGAAAACGACAGCTGGAAAAAACGTCAGGATAAAATTGGCGAATGCCTTATCGAGGCAGAAATGAAAGCGGAAGCTATTGTAAAAGAAGCAGAAGCAAAAGCCGAAGCAACCAAAAAATCCATGGAAGAACAGGCGTCAAAACTGTCCCGTGATGTTGTGGACCTGAAAGGCGAAATCGGCCGTGTGGAAGCACAGCTGGAACAGTCCTTTGCAAAACTGCAGAAAGCCATGGAAACAATGGACTCCTCTGCAAAAACCATCGAAGAGCAGGTGGACAGCTACAAGGCAAAAATCGACAGCATAAAGACAAAGGTTGACGATGAGGGCAATCCTGTGGCAAGCAAGGATAAAAAGGTGGCATCCCTCAGCGATACATACGCAATCAAGGCACGCCCTGTGCAGAAAAAATCCCTCACAGACAATGTGTTGGAAACTATTGCAAAGATTCTTGGATAAAATAAAACGGAGCTGTAAATTTACAGCTCCGATATTTTTTATTTGTTCACTGTCGATGTGCCTTTTTCCAGAAGATATGTTGCTTCAAGGTCGGCAAGATGTGCCATAACTGCAAGAGGATAACGCTTGAACGCTTCACCGATTGAATAGTTGCCTGCACGGGCAGAGTCATCAAAGCCGCCCATATGCCAGCGGATAGCCATAGCTTCTTCAGTGGTCAGGCGGAGAAAACGTTCCACAAGGAAAACACTCTTTTCGCCGTGTCCGTATGGGAACGGGTCTTCGCTGGTGTAGATTTTCACCTTTTCCCACTGGCCTGTGGCATCGTTTTTCACATTTCTTGTGCCCTCGTGGTAGAGATTGATTTTGCAGAAATCGTGGCACAGTGCAACAAGGGCGATTGTCTCGTCGCTGTAGTCATATCCGCCAAGGGTACATTTTTCTTTAAGCAGTTTGTAAACATTGAGACTGTGCATCACAAGGCCGCATTCGCAGGCACCGTGAAAACGGGTGGAAGCGGGTGCAACAAAAAAGTCGGTGCCGCAAAGCCAGTCCAGCAGCCTTTCCTTGCCGCTTCGGGTTACACATCTGTCAAATATTTCCAGAAATTCTGATTTATAGTCCATAGAGATACCTCTCTTTATTTTAATATATATAAATACTATATCATAAATGATTGTGCAAAAAAAGAAGCTGTAACCTCTTTTTTCAGAGATTACAGCCATTTTTTATAGAATATTCAATTACAGGTCGATTTCGTCGATGATTTCTTTGAGAACAGCAAGTTCTTCTGCAGTAAGGGAAATGCCTTTGCCCATTTTTGTGTTTTCTGCGGACCAGTCACGGATATCGTATTTTGGTTCTCTGTCGCCCCAGCTTACAAGATTGATTTCTCTCTGCCAGCCGCCTTTACCCTGAGAAAGCACGCCGATTTTTTCAACGATTTCGTATTTGAATTCTGCCATAATCTATATACCTCACTAATTTTTTTCAAACAATGAACAAATTGTAGTACAAATTTTTGATAATTGCAAGTATTTTTTTTATTCTTGACAATTATAGCCACAAGTATTAAAATTATTTAGTACATATTATTAAATATGTTATATATCAACAGCTTGGAAAAAGAGGCAAAAAATCCTTGTTTTTGCAGAGAGCTGCGGTTTGGTGCAACGCAGTAAAACAACTTTTTTGTGTAGCTTTGGAGCTGAAAAGGTGAAATTTGCAGTAGCCTTTTCCGTAAACCTGCGTTAAAGGCAATTCGAGTGGATACATTTATGTATCAATTTGGGTGGTACCACGGTTATAGCAATCGTCCCATACATTTTTATGATGGGGCGATTTTTTATTTGCTCCAAAAAATCTTATAAAGGAGAAAAAAGATGAAAGAACTTGAAAAAATCTATGACCCTAAAAAGGTTGAGGACAAAGTTTACAAAAACTGGCTGGAAAACAAATACTTCCACGCAGAAATTGACGAGAACAAAACACCTTACACTATTGTTATTCCGCCTCCAAACATCACAGGCCAGCTTCACATGGGTCACGCATTGGACAACACACTTCAGGATATTCTTATCCGTTACAAGAGAATGCAGGGTTTTGCTGCACTGTGGGTTCCGGGCACAGACCACGCTTCCATCGCTACAGAAGCTAAAATCGTAGAGGCTATGGCAAAAGAAGGTCTCACAAAAGAAGACCTCGGCCGTGAAAAATTCCTTGAACGTGCATGGGAATGGAAACGCGTTTACGGCGGCAGAATTATCGAACAGCTCAAAAAGCTTGGTTCCTCCTGTGACTGGGACAGGGAACGCTTTACTCTTGACGAAGGCTGCTCCAAAGCAGTTAACGAAGTTTTCGTTAACCTTTACAACAAAGGCCTTATCTATCAGGGCGAAAGAATTGTTAACTGGTGCCCGCACTGTATGACATCCATCTCTGATGCAGAGGTTGAATTTGAAGAACAGGCAGGACATCTCTGGCATATTAAATACCCAATCAAAGACAGCGACGAATACATTGTTGTTGCAACAACAAGACCTGAAACAATGCTTGGCGATACAGGCGTTGCAGTAGGCGTTGATGACGAAAGATACAAACACCTTGTTGGCAAATCTGTAGTGCTTCCGCTTACAGGCCGTGAAATTCCAATCTTTGAAGACAGCTATGTTGAAAAAGAATTCGGCACAGGTGCTGTTAAGGTTACACCTGCACACGACCCTAACGACTTTGAAATGGGCGTAAGACACAATCTGCCAATCATCAAAGTTATGGAACTTGATGCACATATGTGTGCAGATACAGGCAAATATGCAGGTATGGACCGTTACGAAGCAAGAAAAGCTATCGTTGCTGACCTGGAAGAACAGGGATACCTTGTAAAAATCGAAGACTACGGTCATAATGTAGGTTCCTGCTACCGCTGCCATACAACAATCGAACCAATGATCTCCAAACAGTGGTTTGTAAAGATGGAACCACTTGCAAAACCAGCTATTGCAGCAGTACGCGGCGGCGAAACAAAATTTGTTCCTGAACGTTTTGACAAAATCTTCTTCCACTGGATGGAAAACATCAAGGACTGGTGTATCTCCCGTCAGCTGTGGTGGGGCCACCGTATCCCTGCATGGTACTGTCAGGAATGCGGCGAAGTTATCGTAGCAAAAGAAACACCGACAGTTTGTCCAAAATGCGGATGTACACATCTTGTTCAGGACGAAGATACTCTTGACACATGGTTCTCCTCTGCTCTCTGGCCATTCTCCACACTTGGCTGGCCAGACACAGCCAGCGAAGACCTCAAATATTTCTACCCGACAAACACACTTGTTACAGGTTACGATATCATCTTCTTCTGGGTTTCCCGTATGATCTTCTCAGGTATCGAACACATGGGCGAAGTTCCGTTCGATACAGTATTCATCCACGGTATCGTTCGTGACGAACAGGGCAGAAAAATGTCCAAATCCCTCGGCAACGGTATCGACCCACTGGAAGTTATCGACCAGTACGGTGCAGATGCACTCCGTTACACACTGGCAACAGGTTCTTCCGCAGGTAACGACACACGTTACTCTGACGAAAAGGTTAAAGCTTCCCGTAATTTCAACAACAAACTGTGGAACGCTGCACGCTTTATTCAGATGAACCTTGAGGGCGAACTTGCAGATGGTCTGCCGGAAAAACTTGAACTGGAAGACAAATGGATTCTCTCCACACTCAACAGTGTTATCAAATCTGCAACAGAAAATATCGAAGGCTATGACCTTGGTCTTGCTGCACAGAAAGCAAATGACTTTATCTGGGACTGCATCTGCGATAAATACATCGAAATTGTAAAACTCCGTCTCAACAGTGAAGATAAGGAAGTTAAAGACAACGCAAGAAGAGTGCTGGTATATGTAATGAAAGAAGCTCTCAAACTTCTCCATCCGTTTATGCCATTCATCACAGAAGAAATCTACCTTGCACTTCCAAATGCAGAAGAAACAATCATGACAAGCCAGTGGCCACAGTGGAAAGAAGAACTTGTATTTGAAAGAGAAGAAAAATCTCTTACAAGAATTCTCGAGCTTGCAAAATCCATCCGTGCTCTCCGTGCACAGATGCAGGCACACCCGTCCAACAAAACACTGCTTATCATCGAAACACCACATATTGCGGACTTTGAACAGGGCATCTACTTTGTAGAAAAATTTGCATTTGCAAAAGAAGTTCAGCTTACAGAAAAATTCGAAGGTGATGCAAAAGCATACTCCCAGGTTGTTGTGGAAGGTGCACGCGGCTTTATCCCTACAGGTGACCTTGTGGATAAAGAAAAAGAAACAGCACGTCTTAATAAAGAGCTTGCAGGTGTTGAAAAGGATATCCAGATTATCTCAGGCAAACTCAACAACCCTGGCTTTATGGCAAAAGCACCTGAAAAACTTGTTGAAACAGAAAAAGCAAAACTTGCAGCTGCACTCAGCAAAAAAGAAAAAATTCTCGAAAGCTTGGCAGCATTGGGCTAATATGTTAATATATAACCGTGGAAATAATTCCGCGGTTATATTTTTTTATCAAAATAAATTTTCAGAGGTACACTATGACCTATAACGAAGCACTGGAATATATACACTCACGCCCGAGGTTGAAAAACACCGACAACCGCCGTGCAATGCGTCTGCTGCTGGAAAGTCTGGGCAATCCGCAGGATAAACTGGATATTGTTCACATTGCAGGCACAAACGGCAAGGGCAGCTGTGCCAAAATGCTCAGCAATGTGCTGCATCAGGCGGGTTATAAAACAGGGCTTAATATCTCTCCCTTTGTTATCGATTTCCGTGAACGCTTTACCATAAACGGTGAATTTATCAGCGAAGAAACCCTTGCACAGCTCACCGAAAGGGTAAAGGAAAAACAGGAATATATATGGGAAGAATATCAGCTTGAACTTGTTGAATTTGAAATTGTAACCGCCATCGCTTTCTGTTATTTCGGGATGGAAAAATGCGATATTATCTGCCTTGAAGTCGGTATCGGCGGCAGAGAAGACTCCACAAATGTTATAAAAGACAGTCTCCTGTCCTGTATTATGAATATCAGCTTTGACCACACCGATATGCTGGGGGAAACTATAGAAGAAATTGCATATCAGAAAGCGGGTATTATAAAACCCAACCAGACTGTTATTGCCTATCCGGCTATGAATAAAAAGGCTTTGGAGGTTATAAAAGCCGAGGCGGAAAAGCAGGATACAAAGCTGATTGTACCTGATATAAGCAATTTATCTGTTGAGCACAAGGACAGGTTCTGTGATGTTATGAGCTATAATGACATGGTTATAAAACAGAGTTTTACAGGCCGGCACCAGAGTTATAATACTTCGGTGGTTATCGAGGCGGCAAAGGCACTTAACCGCAGCGGCAGATTTAAAATTACAGATGAAAATATAGTAAAAGGCATCGAGGCTGCAAAATTTCCTGCAAGGATAGAGATTTTCAGCAAAGAACCGCTCGTAATTCTTGACGGTGCACATAACCTTGACGGTGTGACAGCACTTAAAAATGTTCTGGAAACAAACGGGGTGAAAAATCTCACTGCGGTGTGGGCATCCCTTTCCGACAAACAGCCGGAAAAGCTTATAGAGTCCATGGCACCGTTTATAAGCAAACTGTATACGGTTGATATTTTCGGCTCCCGTGCAATTCCAAAAGCGGAGCTGGCAGATATGGCACAAAAATATGTAACCGACTGTACAGCAGCAGAAAGCCTTGAAGCGGCAATTAAAACAGCTATAGACAGAGGGGAAGATCTGCTGGTGTTCGGCTCTTTGTATCTTGCCAGTGACGCACGAAAAATTATTATGGAAAAACTTTAAACATACAACCTGATACGACATAATTTTTAAGACATATCCTATATCATTGTTGATAGGATATGTCTTTTTTATTGCATAAATTTTTAAAGAGGTGAAAAACATTGGCTAATGTAGAATTCGAAACCAAAAACAATCAGCTGATAATTTATATATCGGGAGAGATCGACCACCACAGTGCGTTTTCCATAAAGGATATTATTGATGCACAGATTTTAAACAGGTCACCTCAGATAGCGGTAATGAACTTTGAAAAGGTAACCTTTATGGATTCATCGGGGATAGGACTTATCCTTGCAAGGTATAAATTCTGTCAGAATTGCGGGACAAGCCTTTATGTTCAGGGAATAAGCTATCAGACACAAAAAATCCTCAGCCTTGCAGGAATAAAAACAATAAAAGAAATAACCAATTAGGAGCAGATAATGAAATCACAGAACTTTATAAAACTCAACTTCCCATCAAAATCGGTAAATGAAGGTTTTGCCCGTGCAACAGTGGCGGCATTCTGCACTCAGCTGGATCCTACAGTGGAACAGATAAACGATATAAAAACCGCAGTGAGCGAAGCGGTGACCAACTGTATAGTTCATGGTTATCGGGACACCTTCGGTATTGTCTACATAACAGCCACAATAACCGACAGCACCGTTACGATAAAAATTGCGGACAAGGGTATAGGCATTGAAGATGTAAGCCGGGCGATGCAGCCTATGTTTACCACAGATCCCCATGGCGAACGTGCAGGCATAGGATTTGCGGTTATGCAGTCCTTTATGGACAGTGTAAAGGTAAAATCAACTCCCGGTAAAGGCACAAGGGTTGTTATGACAAAAAAGATAAAATCGAGGGAACAGAATGTCATTACAGCTTAAATTGCAGCGGGAAGAATTTATAAAAAACAATATGGGACTTGTACACTCCTGTGCAAAACGCTTCAAAGGCAAAGGTATAGAGTATGAAGAGATGTTTGCAGCAGGATGTGTAGGTCTCATAAAAGCATATGATGCTTTTGATGATAGCCGCGGGGTGCAGTTTTCCACCTATGCAGTACCTGTTATTCTTGGAGAAATAAAAAAACTTTTCCGCGACGGCGGAATGCTCAAGGTTACAAGAAGTATAAAGGAACTTTCTCTTAAAGTCAGTTATGCACGGGAAATCCTGCAGAAGCAGCTTGGACAGGAGCCTACAGTAAAAGAAATTGCCGAACATCTTGGCGTATCATCGGAGGATGTGGCCCAGGCAATAACGGTTTCCACTCCGCCTATGTCTCTCACAGCAATTTTTGAAGATGATGACAACAACTGCGAGTTTGACATACCGGTTGAGAGCGATGAGGAAAATATGGCAAATATGATGGGGCTGAAATATGCCATATCCGATCTGGATAAAGAAGAAAAACAGATTATATATCTTCGTTTTTTTCAGAATAAAACCCAATCGGTAACAGCACAGCTGCTGGGCAAAACTCAGGTGCAGATTTCCCGTCAGGAACGAAAGATAATACAGAAGATGCGAAAAAAATTTATGGAATAATAAAAAGAATTAATATGGACAAATTGTCCGAATTTGTTGTAAATAAAAACAGACTGTGGTACAATGACCTCAAATGGAAAAGTATATTGAAAAGAGGTTTTGTTATGCAGGATATATCTTGGAAAGGCTATGCAAAACGTATATTTGTAGTAACTTTTGGTCTGGTGTTTGCAGCTTACGGTGTAGGCCTCACAGTAACAGCGGAATTAGGTGTAAGTCCATGGGATGTTTTCAGCCAGGGTGTTGCACTTCAGCTGACAAAGGTGCTGGGCAGAGAGGTTATGATGGGTACAATCACACAGATAACAGCAGCACTGGTTATTCTGGTAGATATTGCCCTCAAGGAAAAAATCGGTGTAGCCACAATTATAGATACATGTATTTTTGGCGGAGCACTCAACTTTTTCTTAAAGCACAATATGCTTCCGTATCCACAGGCTTTCCCTGTAAAATTTGTTCTGATGGTGCTGGGATATTTTATCTGGGGTCTTGGTATTTATATCTATATGAAACCGGCTCTTGGGGCAGGTCCAAAGGACGCACTGTTTGTAATTTTTGCAAAACGTAAAATTCCTGTAGCTATTGCCAAAAACTCCATTGAAGCGGTTGTATTTGTAATCGGATGGCTCATGGGCGGCACAATAGGCATAGGCACAGTTGTTGCTGTCTTTGCAATGGGATATATAATTGAATTCTGGTTTAAAGTGTTTAAATTTGATGTTACCACTGTTAAAAACGAATCTGTTTTTGACACGGCGAAAAATATGAAAAAGCTTTTGTCAAAGCAGTCGTAAAATTAATGATTATTGAATAAAAAACAGAAGGTTAACATCTATGAAAACATCAAAAATTTCCATCAAAGGATATCTTAAAAGATTTATTATGCTCACAGCAGGTCTGCTTATAGCATCTTATGGCATATGCATGACGGTTAACAGCCAGCTTGGTATTAGTCCATGGGATGTTTTTGCCCAGGGGCTTGCATTCAAACTTTCGGATATAACAGGAAACACATATACTCTTGGTACTCTCACACGCTGGATTGGCTGGGTTGTGCTGGTGCTTGCTGTGATACTGCGGGAAAAGGTAGGATTTGGCACAATATACGACATTTTAATTGTAGGTACTTTTATCAACTTTTACAGCGGAAACAATCTTGTGCCTGCACCCGAAAGTTTTGTGTTTAGATTTATATTGCTTATCGGCGGATTTATAGTCTGGTCTTTCGGCGTTTATTTCTATCTTGCAGCAGAATTGGGGGCAGGTCCCCGCGACAGTCTTATGGCAGCACTGTCCAAACGCGGCCTGCCTGTAAATATTGCAAAAAATGCAATCGAAGCAGTTGTGTTTGTAATCGGCTGGATCTGCGGAGGCACAGTGGGTATCGGTACGGTAATTGCAGTATTCATTATGGGATATCTTCTCAAATTCTGGTTTGCGGTTTTTAAATTTGATCTGACAAAAGCAGAAAATGAGTCTCTCCTTGATACAGCAAAAAATGTAGCGAAAATTTTTTCAAAAGCATAATATTAATGGTAAATAATTATATATAATATATAAGGATATAGGGCGGAGAACATCCGCCTTATTTTATGCTTGGAAACGATGAAAATTTATGATAAACTATACTGGATCACGATTTTGGAGAATACATATGAAAGATTTATCAATTAAAGGATATATAAAAAGAGTTTTGCTGGTTGTTCTGGGATTAGCCTTAAGTGCATACGGTATAGGTATGACAATCTATGCAGATTTAGGCCTTGCTCCGTGGGATGTTTTCAATCAGGGTGTATCAATCCAGCTGCAGAAGCATTTTGGCATAGAGGTTATGATGGGGACCGTGTCGCAGGTGACCTGTGCTTTTATTATAATAATAGTATTATTATTAAAAGAACCAATCGGCATATCAACAATTCTGGATACAATTCTGTTCGGAGGTTTTCTCAACTTCTTTATGAAGCATAATCTGCTGCCTTCAACAGAAATTTATGTAATGAGATTTGTTATCCTTGGAGCAGGTTTTATCATCTGGGCAATCGGTGTATATATGTATATGCAGCCACAGCTTGGTGCAGGCCCGAGGGACAGCCTTATGATAGCTTTTGCAAAAAGAGGTGTATCGGTAAGCATTGCACGAAACTCCACAGAATTATTTGCTCTTATAGTAGGCTGGATTTGTGGCGGCAAGGTTGGCATAGGTACAGTAATTTCAGTTTTCTTTATTGGGTATGTGCTGCAGATAGTGTTTAAAATTGTAAAATTCGATGCAACAAAGATAAAAAATGAATCTATAATTGAAACCTCAAAAAATATATTCAGAATACAGTAAAATAGTGTAATGGTAATAAATTTTGATATATAGTAAATTAGTTTTATAGATTTATAAGGCGTTTTGACCATTTTGTGTAAAAGAATACAACGCAGACTCTAAAAAACTATGGAAAACTTACAAAGATAAAAAAATTGTAAAAAAACGCTTGCAAAAAAAATAAAACCGTGTATAATATAAAACACTGACACCCCAAAAGGTAGTCAGGCCCAAACGAAAAAAACTTGAAAAAACTTGAAAAAAGTTATTGACAAGTTACGAAGTTTGTGGTAATATAAAAAAGCTGTCTCGGACAGCGAGGACCTTGAAAATTAAACAATATAAGAA
>SVNA01000030.1 GCA_015067145.1 Oscillospiraceae bacterium
TAAGTGTTTACTCACTATCTCAAAAAAGAATATCTAAAGTTATTCCTTCACAAGCTTCTGTTCTTTTCTTATATTGTTTAATTTTCAAGGTCCTCGCTGTCCGAGACAGCTTTTTTATATTACCACAAACTTCGTAACTTGTCAATAACTTTTTTCAAGTTTTTTCAAGTTTTTTTCGTTTGGGTTACTGTCGTTCGTGACAGCTTGTATATAATATCACGGGATACAGCGAATGTCAACAGATTTTTTTATAAATTTTTCCTTTTTTATGACTTTCAACTTTATACACAAACAGTGTTGAAAACTTGGTGAAAGTTGTAGTAAAAATGCACAGTATTGAATTTCACGTTGCATTTATATATAATAATGTATATTAAGTATTGATATTTATGAGGTATTTTATGCTTTTATGTGTTAATGTGAGCAACAGCAAAATCACTTTGGGTGTTTATGACGGAGAAGAACTTATTCTTAAAACCTCCGTTTCCGCTGTCGTAGGAAAAACCACAACCGAATACGCCGTTCTGTTCAAATCCGTTTTTGACCTGCATAAATTTGACACACAGAAAATAAGCGGGGTTATTATCGCCTGTGTTGTTCCTGCCCTGACCGCTGCGGTGCGTGATGCACTGAGCTTTATATATAAAGGTAAAATATATGTAGTGGGTCCAAAACTGAAAAACGGGCTTAAGATAAAATCGGAAAACCCATCCCAGATTGGTGCAAGCCTTATCTGCCAGTCGGTTGCTCTGAACGAAAAATATCCTATGCCATGTCTGCTTATATCCATGAGTACAGCACTTTCCATGTTTGTTCTGGATAAAAACGGTACGTTTATCGGTGGTGCTATTCTGCCGGGAATAAAGATGAGCGCAAAGGCTTTGAGTGAGCACACAGCACAGCTGCCACAGATAGACCTTACCCTTAAACCAGGTAGTGTTATAGGAAACAACACCGTACAGAACGTACAGTCCGGCCTTATTATCGGCACAGCCTGTACCATCGACGGCATGATAGAACGTTTCAAAGCAGAAATGGGGGAAGACCTGACCTGTGTTGCCACAGGTGATATCAGCAATGTTGTGCTGAGCTTCTGCAACAGCAAAATTATCTATGATGAAAACCTTGTCCTTGATGGTCTCAGAAAGATTTACTACAAAAACGCTAAATAAGCCTTGAAGATAAAACATTTTTATTATATACTGATTATTGCGTGAGAAGTTCACGCTTTGATATGGCTTGACGCTGTACCTGCCATTGAGGGCAGGACGGCAGTAAAGGAGAATTTAATATGAAAAAAACAAAAACATTAAAGCTTGCTCAGCTTGCTTTGCTTGTTGCCATTGTGCTTGTTATGGCTTATACACCACTGGGTTATCTGCGCACTCTCGGCCTGGAAATATCATTCCTTATGATACCTGTAACCATCGGTGCAATTATACTCGGACCTGTTGAAGGTGCAATACTTGGTCTTGTGTTTGGTCTCACCAGCTTTGCGACCTGTTTCGGAAGCAGTCCATTTGGTGCAGCTTTGCTGGCAATCAACCCTGTTTACACCTTCATCGGCTGTGTTGTTACCCGGGTTCTGGCTGGTTTTTTAACAGGTATTTTGTTCAAAGTTGTCAAAAAGCTTAAGCTCGGTTATGAAATCACAAGCCTTGCAGGGCCTATGTTCAATACACTGTTCTTTATGAGTGCACTTGTGCTGTTCTTCTACAACACAGAATTTATACAGAACCTTGCCGCAACTTTGGGTGCAGCAAATCCATTTACATTTGTAATAGCATTTGTTGGTCTTCAGGGCATCGTGGAAGCAGTTGCATGCTGCGCTATTGCCGCTGTTATAAGCAAAAATGTACATAAATTTATTAAGTAATGTAATAATATAACGAAAAAAAGGTTCGGTTGATTGACCGAACCTTTTTTTGATTTTTTAACAGCTATTTCAATTTTTCTTCCCATTCTTTTTCTTTGAAACCTGTGAGAATAAAATTATCACCGATTAAAAGCGGACGCTTAACCAGCATTCCGTCTGTGGCAAGAAGACGGATTTTTTCTTCGTCTGTCATTGCAGGCAGTTTGCTTTTAAGGTCCATCTCTTTGTAAAGCATACCGCTGGTGTTGAAAAAGCGTTTAATGTCCAGCCCGCTTTCGTGGTACCATTTTTTAAGTTCTTCATAGGTTGGATTGCTGTCTTTAATGTGACGGATTTCGTACTCCACGCCCTTTTCATCCAGCCATTTCTGTGCTTTCTGGCAGGTTGTGCATCTTGGGTAACATATAAACTGAAATTTCATAAATTCTCCTCAAAAACTCATTGCGACATCAATCGCAATCTCCGATATAATGTAATATTTTATATTATAATATCATATTTTAACACTCCGATAAACAGGTAAACCGTAAATTTATAATGTATATTTCAGCTTTAATTATACACAATACCTTTCACCGAGGTGTTTTTATGGCAAAGAATTTACTGTACTTTATGCTTGGCAATGTGGAGATGGCAAAAATCAGCACACAGCAGCTGATTGAAATTACTCATGACAGTGATTTCCGTGATATGCTCTTTGATGATTTATCGGAATACGAAAAATTTTACAACAGAATACTGCAGCTGAAAACAAGCGGAGACAGACTTAAAAATGTAAGCCCATTGGCAGCCGTATGTATCAGAGCGGCAATAAATGCCAAAACCGCAAGGGATAAATCTCCCCGCAGGATGAGCGAAATGCTTATAAACGGTTTTGTGCGGGGGATACGGGATATTGAAGAAAAAATAGTTAAAGCAGTAAAATGCAACGAACGCAGAGAGGTTATAGTGCTGGCAAAAGATTACCGCCGTCATCTTGTTGCCAATATAGAAAGATACAGAAAGATATAATGTAAAATCTTTTCCCGTCTTTGTTTCCATCAAAAATGACAGCCTGAAACACAGTTCAGACTGTCATTCGCTTTTTACAGATAGTTTTTGGCCTTTAAAACGGCCAGCTGTGTCTTGCCGTCGCGGATTTCTCCTGTCATGCACATTTCGTATGCTTTTTCAAAAGGCATTTTCACAAGAGAGATAAATTCGTCGCTGTCAAAGTGGGTTTCGCCCTTTGTGAGCATCTTGGCCAGATAGAGATAAACCCTCTCGGTACAGTAACCCACAGTCGGCCAGTATTCACCCAGCTTGATAAAGGAATCAGACTTAAACCCTGTTTCCTCCTCCAGTTCGCGAACCGCTGCAAAGAAAGGATCCTCCCCTTTTTCCAGCTTTCCTGCCGGAATTTCCAGCACCTCTTCGCCAAAGGCACAACGGTACTGACGCACAAGGTAAACATTGCCGTCGGTATCCACGGGCAGAACCCCTGCCCCGCCGTTGTGATATACAATTTCTCTTTTGGATGTTTCGCCGTTTTCCAGCTCTACATCACGCAGACCGATTCTGAAAACTCTGCCGTTATAGATCTCTTCTTCCTTTACAGTAGTTTCAAAATGGTTAACTTTTACATCTTTTTCAGACATATTATTATTCCTCTGTCTGTTCAATTATTTTTTCTGCTTTTACCTTTACAATTCTTCTGTCAGCAACTTCCAGAGCAGTGAATTTTACGCCCATATATTCAACCGCTGCCTCTTCGCCCTGTTCAGGAATTCTTGCCAGCTTATTGATGATAAGACCGCCGACTGTGTCATAGCCTTCGTCCTCCATCTCTTCTGCAGTTTCTTCCATGCCCAATGCTTCGAATGCATCTTCAATATCAAGGGAAGCTACACATTCTATTGTATTTTCATCAATTTTGTGGAATTCTTCCTCTTCGTTATCATATTCGTCCTGAATATTGCCAACAATCTCCTCAAGGATATCTTCCATTGTGATGATACCGCTTGTGCCGCCGTATTCGTCAACAACAACGGCAAGCTGCATGCGTTTGAGCTTGAACTGCACCAGAAGGTCATCCGCCAGACAGCTTTTTGGCACAAACATTGCTTTTCTCGCAAGATTTTTAACCGGCTGGGAAAGTTTTTCCTCATCTCCAACAACACCCAGCAGGTCTTTGACATAAAGAATACCTGTTATTGTATCGATGGTTTCGTTGTATACAGGAATGCGGGAGAAGCCTTCTTCCTTCATCTTTTCTATAACATCTGCACAGCTTTCTTCGCCGTCAACAGCAAAAACTTCTGTGCGGTGGGTCATAATTTCACTTACTGTTATTTCGCCAAGTTCAAAGATGTTTTCAATCATCTCCTTCTGTTCCTCGTCGATGATATCCTCCGAAACATCCTCCACAAGTTCCATAACGTCTTCCTGGGTAGCTTCTTCCTTGGTGTTTAGTTTGAACACTTTGAAAACAGCTATAACAGGCAGCGAGATAACAAAGGTTATGGTGTAGTTGAGCAGTTTGATTATAGGATTGAGCAGTTTTTTTACAAAATCCAGTTTTTCGTACTGAGCAATGCCGATTGAGTACGGCATGAATGTACCTAAAAAAACAAACAGTGCCCCAAAGATACATTTCCACTGCAGGTCAAAAAGAGGCATAACAAAACCTGTAAACAGTCCGATGTTCACCATAGAGAGAAGCAGGGCACTTATAAGGCTTTTTGACACACCTATGTTGTGGTCATCATAGTCTTCACTTCTTCTGACAGCAGCTATGTAAAGGCACAGCAAAACATTGAGTATAAAATTGATTAAAAAATAAATAGTCCCATCCGGGTCCATTTCTGATTCTCCTTTTTATGTAAATATTAAAGCTTATATGCTTTTAAATTAACATATATATTACCACTATATATATTTTTTGTCAAATTGCAGCAATCGCACTCTATCCACTGCAAGCTGCCCCCTTCACAACTGTATAATTTTTAACAGGTTTAAATTTTTCTTATACATTATATTGAAAAAATGCATAGAATTGACGCCATTATAACCTTTACTTATAACGGATTTAGTGATAAAATGATAACTGTAAAAATGGGCGAAAGGCGCCCTTTAAATATAAAGGAGGTCATTTCCAATGGCAAGAAAAAGAATTTCCATGGATGGTAATACAGCTGCCGCTCACGTTAGCTATGCTTTCACAGAAGTAGCTGGCATCTTCCCTATCACACCATCCTCTGTTATGGCTGAAGTTACAGACTCTTGGTCAGCAACAGGCAGAAAAAACATCTTCGGCACAGAAGTTAAGGTTGTAGAAA
>SVNA01000017.1 GCA_015067145.1 Oscillospiraceae bacterium
TTAGGGTCGTTCTGTTTTACACGGAGGAAGTCGTTGGAACCGTCAAAGAATTCGCTGATCTGGTCTGCGTAGAGGTCTTTGAGTTCGGATGGAACCTGAACGTAGTCAAGGTCGCCAGCGTTGTACATATCAACAGCTGTGTTTGCGTTAGCAACAACGATGATTTCTACTTCTTCAAGTTTTGTCTGGTCTGCGTTCCAGTAGTTAGCGTTTTTAGCAAGAACGATTCTGTCGCCTGTTTTAACTTCTTTAACTACGAATGGACCTGTGTAAGCGTTCTTTTCAGCTGTAGCTGCAAAGTCCTGACCGTACTGTTCAACGAGATCCTGTCTTGTTGCAACGTAGCAAGCGTTGGAAACAACCTGGAGGAAGTAGTCTGCTACGTATTCAAGTGTGATTTCAAGTGTTTTGTCGTCGATTGCTTTAACACCGAGTTCTTCGAGTGGAAGATCGCCTGTGTTACATGGGCTACCGTTTTTGATGTAGCAAGCAAACCAGCCGTATGGGGAAGCTGTGTTAGGGTCAACAAGTCTCTTGATTGCATATTCGAAGTCACCAGCTGTAACTGGCTGACCATCGGACCATGTCATATCACGAAGGTGGAATGTGTATGTAAGACCATCTTCAGAGATTTCCCAGGATTCTGCTGCACCTGGTTCGAGAACGCCGTTGTACATTCTAACAAGTGGTTCCTGAATGTGGAGGATAGATGTGTTAGATGGAACGGAGTTTGCGAGCTGTGGGTCAAGTGTTGGAACTTCAGAAAGTTCGGAGTACTTGAATGTTGTTTTTGGGCCTTCAGATTCGCCGCCTTCAGAAGCTGCTGGAGCACCTGGTGTGCCGCATGCTACCATAGAAAGAGCAAGAGCGCCTGCAAGAGCCAAAGCCAAAAGTCTTTTAAGCATAATAAACTCTCCTTTATTTATTTTTTATGCATTTTTAAGGGTTTATCTCCCTTTATTTACCTGAGATAATACAAAAAATATCACATTTTTGTACAATATGTTAAAATTCTAACCCTAAATTTATACATTTTGTACAAGTGCAATAATTTGCGACGTTAAAAACGTGACATAGTTGTGCATTTTTCTCGTATTTTAATTATACGATGTTTAATATTTACAAACAATTCCTTTTAGTGTATAATATATTCCAAATAGGAATATATGGTAGAATATGTTGTAACCATTTTGTAATTTTCTTATTTTAATTAACAGTTTTTGTTTTGTCGCTTTTAAGAGGTAGTATATGGATATTGTTCAGCTTAAATATTTTGTTGCAGTTGCCGAAAGCGGCAGTTTTTCTGAAGCTGCCGAAATTATGTTCAGTGCCCAGTCCACCGTTTCAAAGCAGATTGCTTCTCTGGAAAAAGAACTCGGTGTTCAGCTTTTTGATCGCAGCAAACGAAAGGTTGCTCTGACAAACTATGGCGATGTATTTCTGACCCATGCTCATAACATTCTGGAAAACTACGACTTTATGATAAAGGAAATCTCCTCTATAACAACCCAGGATAACAGCAAGGCTATAATCCGTGCTACAACTGCCATGCTTCCTTACAACATTATTTCTCAGGTTGCCTCCTTCAAAAAAGAATGTGAATGGGCAGACATACATGTTGAGGAATTCGAGTCGGAAGATGTCCTCAAAATGCTCAAAGATAACGAATGTGACCTCGCATTTTTCCGTGTGGGCAAGTTTGACGAGGAAACATATGAAAAGCTGCCTGTTCTTACAGAAAAATTTGTTGCTGTGCTTCCCGCAGGACATTCTCTTGCCAATGAAAAAAGCCTCTCGCTCTCTCAACTTAGCAGTGAGAATTTTATATTTTGCCGGCAGAATACCTGTATGCACCGTCATTCCGTATCCGCATGTCATTCCATGGGTTTTAACCCCAACATCATTGCAACCAGCAACCACGCATCCAACATCTTCGAGATGGTATCGATGAATATGGGAGTTTCCCTGCTTCTGAAGCGGGGTGCGGAATATGCCATGACTGACCATTTTGCAGATAAGGTAGTTATAGTTCCGTTAAAGGAAACATTCACTATAGAGGTTGCTCTGGCAAGGTATAAAAAGCACAGCCATACCAAAGCAGCTCTGGCTTTCTGGGACTATGTAAAAGAAACAACCACACACACTGTGTAGAATAATATTTATAATAATTAAGGTACATAAATATAAAGGGCCCCATCAGCTGATGGAGCCTTTTAAATTTCTTTAAATATTATCTGTTATTTTTAGGATTTACAATATTACGCCAGTCAAGGTCTCCTCTTTCAAGACCGTGGATAAGCACTTCGGCTGTTGCGATGTTTGTGGCAACAGGAATATTGTTTTCGTCACAGAGACGGAGAAGATTTTTGTCGTTAGGTTCATTTGAACGGGCTGTGATAGGGTCACGGAAGAACAAAAGCATATCTATTTCGTTATACTGCAATCTTGCTGCAATCTGCTGGTCACCGCCCTGAGAGCCACTGTAAAAACGGTGTACATTGAGGTTTGTTGCCTCTGCCACCATTTTGCCTGTTATACCTGTAGCAAGCAGATTGTGTTTGGACAGTATGCCGCTGTATGCGATACAAAACTGTACCATAAGCTCTTTCTTTTTGTCGTGTGCGATAATTGCTATATTCATTTCTTAATCCCTCCGTTACTTGATATTCATCTGTGTGTGTCTGCCGTTAATTCTTTCGCATATGGATTGAAATATTGTTTTTACCAGATTATCCTGCTGCAGAGGCTTGCCCGCCATTGATGCCAGCTGAACCGAAACATCATAGGGTATAACCCCAAGCAGCTGTGCACAGCAGGCATCTATTATCTGGTCTGCATCGTCAAAACCTGTGTGCTTAAATGTGTTCTTATCGTACTTGTTTATAATGAGACGTATGTCTTTAAGTCCTGATGCATAAATCTCGTCCGATACAATCCTTGCATCACGCACGCTGATTTCATCAGGTGTGGCAACTATAACCGCCATATCCGAAACTGCAAGTGCTGCCGTAAATGCTTCGCCCATACCTGCCGCTGTATCTATGATTATAAAATCATAGTCATTATAGATATAATCTGTAAGCTTTTTGAGATTCTCATATACCACACCGCTTTTTTTGCCAGGAGCCGGCATAATATGCAGTTTTTCGGTATATGGACTTGTTACTATCGCTTTATGGAAACCGCAGCTGCCCTGCAGAACGTCACCGATATCATACACTGCCATTTCACTGATGCCGGAAATAACATCAATACTTCTGAGGCCCATATCAAGTTCTGTCAGAAAGGTTTTATAGCCTTTGAAAGCCATCTCCTGAGCCAGAAAAGATGCAACAGTGCTTTTGCCTGTTCCGCCTTTACCAGAGGCAATCATAACAACCTGTGCCATTTTTCCTCCACAAATAAATTTATGCCACATTTACTTTTTCAGTATACCACAGCTAAAATAAATTTTACAACATAAAATACTTAATTTTTGTAAAAAATAACTGAATTTTTACAAAAAACACCTTTGTATATAAGATTTTAAAAATCCTGTTTATACAAAGGTGTTTTTATTGATACTGATTATTGTTTTTTGCAAACTTACTGTTCTTCAGTTACTGTATTTTGCTGTGGCTGAAGGGTTTGCTGTTCAGATGCTTCCCCTGTGGTTTCATCATTTTCTGCAGCCGGATTTTCCTGTTCCATCTGTTTCAGAAGTTCACGCCAGTTATCGTTTTTACGTACGTCTTTAAGCTCATAATACTTAATGAATATATCTCGCACGCTTTCGGCAAGATAATAACCGTTACCTGCTTTTTCTGCGATGATTGCCACCGCAATTTCAGGGTTTTCAGTTGGGCCGTACGCCATCATGGTTGCGTTGTAAAAGTCTCCCGCTACCTGTGCAGTACCTGTTTTGGAGGCAACGCCGAATGGCAGACTTTTGAGAAACTCCGATGCCGAACCTTCGGTTGAAGCCATAAGCATACCTTCTTCCACTATTCTGTAGGAATCGTTTTTGTCGGGCAGTTCGGAGAGAACATTTATCGGTGTTTCATAAACCACTTCACCATCAACAGAAACTATGGAATCCACAATATGTGTATTCAGTCTTTCACCCTCATTGGCAATAGTTGCTGCATAGGTTGCAAGCTGAACTGTTGTAAGGGCTGTATCCAGCTGGCCGATAGCAGCCTGAATAACGTTACCTACATGCCATGTGCCGCCAAGGCTTTCGGTGTATTCCGGATTGGAAACCACACCTGTGCGTTCGGAAACTTCAAGGCCTGTTTTCACACCCATACCCATACTGTTTGCAATTTCGTTGAGTCTTTCAATGCCCAGCTGTCTGCCCACTTCAAAGAAGAAACAGTTGCAGGAAACCTGAAGTGCTGTTTTTACATCTATCGTGCCGTGTGCTTTGCCATTTGCACAGCTTGGCATATAGCTTGGTGCATAGTAGGTGTACACACCTGAGCAGGTGTATTTATAATCTTCGTCTATTATACCATCCTGCAAAGCTGCAAGGGCAACCGAACATTTAAAAACAGAGCCCGGACGGTATACCCCCTGTACTGCACGGTTGAACAGCGGATTGTCTTCATCTGCTGCATACTCACTGTAGTTTGAGGTGTACATATTAAGGTCATAGCTTGGGTAGTTTGCCGTTGCAAGAATACCTCCTGTTTTGACATCAATAACCACAGCGGATATACCGTCAGCCTCTTTGCCCCACAGGGAAGTCTTCTGATGTAGCACATCCATCTGATGTACAAGTATCTTGTTGAGTTCTTCCTGAAGCTGATAATCTATTGTGAGTTTTACTGTATTGCCCTCTTTCGGAGGGTTGATAATTTGTTTACCGGTGATTTCACCATACATATTACGTTCTATCTGCACCGAACCGTCAATACCCTTGAGGTAGCTTTCGTACAGTTTTTCAAGGCCGGATTTACCCAGGGTATCGGTCATGCCATAGCCTTCGTTTTTAAGCTCTTCGTATTCCTCTGCCCAGATTACCCCTACTGTTCCCAGCAGATGCGGCAGTATTGTGCCGTCCTCGTAATATCTTTTACTGGTGTCATATATTTCTATACCAGAAAGCTGGCGGGAATTTTCGGTGATTACCGCAACTGTTTTTTCGCTGACATCGGTTGCTATTGTAAACGGTGTGCTGAGAGAATAGCCCTCTCGCTCCATTGTATAGCGTATACCGCCCACCTTTCGCCACAAGTCACGTGGGATATCCTCCAGAGAATATCTCTCTGCCAGTTTTTCCAATACATCGTTTTCTGTTGCGTAAACGTTGAGCTCCAAAGTTCTGCGAACCCAATCTATTTCGCTGATTTTTTCTTCTATAAAATTATACGGACTTTCCTTTTCCAAAGGAAGAATATCGTTTATATCCTCGTTGTTTTCCTCCAGAATATTCAGTGCCTCTATAATTCTCTGATTAAGCTGACCGCTCTGAAGATATGCACGGTTGAGGGTGACGTTGAACACCAGCTGACTTGAAGCAAGAGGCGTACCATAAGCATCCACTATATCACCGCGGGAAGCTGTGAGAGTCTGTTCAAACACCACAGAGGTGTTGGAACTTTCAAAGTGCTTTTCGCCCTCAATTATCTGATACTGTGCAAGCTTTATGGCAAAAATCAGAAAAACTGCCATTATCACCGCTGCAAGTATTTTTATTCTCGACTCCAATACCTTTTTCAAAATTTACCTCTCGTTGTATTTTTTAAACCTGCTCTGTATCGCCACTATCAGTTTATAGTACAAAACTGAAAAAGCTGTGGAATACACGCTGCAGAGAAATACCGTTTTAAAGAAAATCGCAAATATACCTTTGTATCCGGCAAGTACATAGCTGAAGAAAAAGTCCAGCATAAGTATTATAAATGTGGACACAAATGACATTGTCATAGAGTTGCGGTAGTTTGGCTTGAAGATAAATTTAACCATAACCATACAAACCATACAGGCTATTATAAGTGGGATTGTGTACATCCCCACTATTCTGCCTGCTGAAAGTTCGAACAGCAAGCCTGCCATAACATAAACTATAAGTGTATAGCCCTCATCTTCCAGCATGGCAAGATTTATGCAGAACGGAATAAGAAATACAGGTTTTACACCAAACAGGGATAAAAAACCCGGTGTTCCCTGAAGAATATACAGCACAAATACCACAAGGCAGAGCAAAACATATTTAATTGTCTTTTCTATAGCCAGTTTTCTGCTGTTCATCTTTTTCTCCTGTGTTTATCAGAAATTTATACTAATAACTTTTTATTATAAAAACTGTTTTTATTTCGGAAATTTCGCTTACAGGCTTCACCACTGCATAGTTGTAGTTGCCCGATGTATCTGTCGAAATTTCTTCTATTGTTCCGATGAGCAGGTCTTTTGGGAAAACCTCGCCCATGCCTGTTGTACTTATAATATCGCCAATTTCTGCCCCGGTGTTTTTAGGCAGGTATTTTATCAGGGTTTTGCCCTCTGTGCTGAAACGGCTGTCTCCACATACGACACCTGTATCCCTTGTGCTGCTCACAAAGCTCGCAACACTTACCGACGGGCTGAGAATTGTTGATACTCTGGAGAAGTTAGGCCCGGTTTCCACTATAACACCAACAACCCCCACAGATGACATAACAACATCGTTAATCTCGATACCGTCATCTTCACCTGCATCGATTGTAAAGGAATAAAATTTATCCATACCGTCACGTCCGATTACAGAAGCTGCGGCGATTTCGTATTCAGGATTTTCTTCTTTTATTTCCAGAAACTCCTTATACTGTTCGTTTTCTATCTTGATTTTGTCATAGTCTACCTGTTTCTGCATCAACTCTTTATTTTCTTCTTTGAGCTGTTCGTTTTCTGCAATTATCTGGTCGATATTTATTGTTCTGTCTTCCCATACGGACAATTTACTGGAAAGCTGAGCGGTTGCACTTCTGAACGGCACGGAAATTGCCCCCATAATCTCCTGAGGCAAAGTCATAAGTTTGCCGTTTACGCCCGCATACAGTGCCATTCCTACCAGCACTGCTATAACAGCTATCACAACCTTGAAAGGATTATTTTTAAACAAAACCTTTTCTCCTTTTTCACATTATATCCAAATACCAAATTTGCAAGCCCTGTATGAGCTTGCAAATTTTTATGCCATATTAAAGTTTCTTTGTATCTGTCTGGAGAACATCACCGAGAACATCCATATTGTCC
The DNA here is from genome assembly GCA_015067145.1 of Oscillospiraceae bacterium. Lineage (GTDB taxonomy): Bacteria > Bacillota > Clostridia > Oscillospirales > Ruminococcaceae > RGIG3102. The sequence continues at coordinate 7,219 of SVNA01000017.1, forward strand.
AGAACATGGCCTGTGCCGTTCGCAACACAGTCAAGCGGATTTTCTGCAATGTAAACATCAATACCGGTTTCCTGATTGATGAGTTTGTCAAGTCCTTTAAGCAGAGCACCGCCGCCTGTAAGTGTGATACCGCTGCTGATGATGTCAGCTGCAAGTTCAGGTGGTGTTCTTTCGAGAGTTTCCTTGATAGCTTCGATGATTTTTTCGAGAGCTTCCTGAAGAGCTTCTCTTACATCTTCGCTTGTTACTGTAATATTTTTTGGAAGACCATTGATAAGGTTACGGCCTTTAACTTCAAGAGTAAGGTCTTCGTCAAGCTTGAAAGCTGTGCCGATTTCCATTTTAATCTGTTCAGCTGTTCTTTCACCGATGAGAAGGTTGAATTTTCTCTTGATGTAAGCGATGATTGCTGCATCAAATTCGTCGCCGCCTGTTCTTACACTTCTGGATGCAACGATACCGTTGAGGGCAATAACTGCAACTTCGCTTGTACCACCGCCGATGTCAACAACCATGTTGCCTGTTGCTTCCTGTACAGGAAGACCTGCACCGATTGCTGCTGCCATTGGTTCTTCGATAATCATAACCTGACCTGCACCTGCTGCGATGGAAGCTTCTCTAACAGCACGTCTTTCAACCTCTGTAACACCGGATGGGATGCAGATAACTATGCGTGGTTTAAAGAGAAGGGATGTGCCGCAAGCTTTTTTGATGAAGATTCTGAGCATGCTTGCTGTAACGTCAAAGTCTGCGATAACGCCGTCTTTGAGCGGACGAACAACAACGATGGAACCCGGTGTTCTGCCGATAACCTCTTTAGCATCGTTACCAACAAATTTAACTGTATCATTTTTTGTATCAACAGCAACAACGCTTGGTTCTCTCATAATAACGCCTTTGCCCTTCATAAAAACAAGGGTATTGGCTGTACCAAGGTCGATGCCTACATCTTTTGTAAAACCTAACATTAATTTTCTCCTTTTTCCTTTTATAACTAACCTTTGTCTGTATTTAATATTTATTATACATTAAAGTCTGTGTGCCTTAGTTTAAATCACTGTTCATAATATCACAAACAATTACTGTTTGCAATTTATTTTACCATTTTTTCATAAATAATTTAAATTGCTTTAATATTTTTAAGCAGTTTGTTAAGTTTTGCCAGCGGCAAACCCACAACATTGTGATAATTGCCGTGAATTTTTGTGATATATCCTCCCATAAAACCCTGAATTGCATATCCGCCTGCTTTGTCATAAGGCTCTTCTGTTTCGATATACCTACGGATTGTGCTGTCAGGAATTTTGTCCACATACACCTTTGTTGTATCTGCAAAGGTATATATAATGCCGTTTTTGTATACACTGACTGCTGTATGAACCTTGTGTACATTGTCGGACAGAGCTTTTATCATACGATAAGCATCATCTTTATCGGTTGGTTTTTCCAGCACTCTTCCGTCCAGGTCCACCACTGTATCACTGGATATTATCACTACATCCCTGTCTTTATACTGCTCTATCACCGCTTTGCATTTTTCTCTGGAAAGTGTAAGAGCCTTTCTTCTGGCATCCTGTATGTCTATACTGCTCTCGTCAAAATCCGATGTCGTACAGCTGAACTGCGGCACAATGATTTTCAGCAGCTCTCTTCTGCGGGGAGATGCTGATGCAAGGATAATTTCCATATTATCTGCCTCTTCTGTACAGCAGCAAAGCCAGAGAGATTGTGATGATATGAGCTACTGTAAGGGACATGGAGAAGCCGAATGTCAGCTTGAAGATAGCCAGGTCAATTACTGCAGGGGCATTCGGAGAAAAACCGATTGTCTGACCAAAACTGAGCCAGCTGAGAGCTCCTACTCCTGCACAGAGGTTAGCAATAATGGAACCTGCTATAATTCCTGCCAGCAGGTAAAACAAAAACATAAAATCTCTTTTCATTGTGTAATTTATATCTCCTGTTTTTAGATTGAGCCTGTATAGTAAAGGCCTCTTGTAAAATCTTTGCCGAAAGGCTGTGATGCGATAAACTTTTCTGTGATTTTTTCTGCCTCAGCAGCACTTTCCACAGTGAAGCTGAGAGAAATGTAATCACTCTTTATCTCATTTTGTCTGTCACCCATATAAAGCGGAACTGCGTTGAATATTTCGCGGTATCCTTTTGCTTTTCCGTGACAGACAACAGGCATTTTCATACCCTTGCGGTCGGTGAGGAAACCTTTACCTTTGCATCTGTCACAGCTTGTGATATTGGATAACGGGCAGGCCTTTGTGAGCATAAGAGGTATATGTCCGTAACCATAAACAACAGTTTTAACATCTGGGGAAATTCTTTTTATATTTTCCACTGTGATTTCGGGGCTGAGGGTGATAAATTCAACACCAAGCTTTTTGTATTCTTCAGCTGCAACAGAGTTGGAAACATTGAGGGTAAAGGAAGAGAACACTTTTTTTCCTTTTACAAGAGGAATATGGCCTATATTCTGCACACAGAAGCAGTCAAAGCCCATATTCTCTGCCTGTTTAATCTGTTCTTTCAGTTTATCGGAGCCATTGAACATATCTCTTGTAAGTTCCCATACAAGCTTATCCTTAAAGGCTACCTGTTCGGACTGATTAAGCTGTTCAATAGGCAGAATAACATATTCAAAATCATCAATATATCTCTGCGGAATCTGTTCAAAGCTTTCAAATCTTGCAGTCAGTTTTGGGGTCTGGTTTCTCGGCATATTTCTACTGAATGACCAGTCAAAAGTTTCATATTCATTCACAGTTCTTCTTGCTTCCAGCAACTGTGCAGAAAGTTCTCTTCTGCCCTCGTTGATAAAGGAAAGCGGCAGATATTTGCCCTCCAGCAAATTAAGTTCCAGGTTATCTGTATAAAATGGTGTACCGCCAAGTTTGTTCAGTGCATTTGTTACACTTTTTTCAAAATCACCCTGAGAATCCTGGACAATCTCATTTATTGCATAGGAAAACTGTCTTTCTCCGTCGGAAATGGTGAGTATGGAACTATTTTCGCCCATATCGAATTTAAAGCTTACAGGTACATACTGACCTTCTCGGCGATAGAGCTGTCGCAGCTGTGGCAGAACCTCTTTTGTTCTCTGGCTGTCCTCTTTTGTGCGGACACCAAAAATATCTTTTGAAAATCTGTTTTCGATATAATTGTTTGTAAAGCCTGAACGGCTGAAGGTATCGCGGAGCATCTGCTTGTCAAAAGTTTCACCTTTTACAGCCTTGCGGCAGGCATCAACAGCACCCGCAACATATTCCGGTGTACGCAGTCTGCCCTCGATTTTTACACATTTTACCCCTGCATCTTTAAGCTGTTTTATCATATCCACAGCACAGAGGTCTTTGAGACTCAAATGGTTGTCCTCCATATCCCCTTTTGCAGAGAAAGGCAGACGGCAGGTGCCTGCACAGCGGCCTCGGTTGCCGCTGCGTCCGCCGAGAAATGTACTGGCATAGCACTGGCCCGAAAGACATACGCACAGTGCCCCGTGGATAAACACCTCGGTTTCTATGCCGCAGTTTTCTGTTATATATTTTATCTGTTCAAAGGAAAGCTCCCTTGCAAGAATTACACGTGTAAATCCCATCTCTTTAAGCTGCAGTGCCCCCTCAAGGGTGTGTACAGCCATCTGTGTTGAACCGTGACGGGGAAGGTTTGGGGCGACTTCCTGCACAATTTTTGCTGCACCAAGATCCTGCAGAATAACAGCATCAACGCCACATTCTGCAACATTTTTCACGGTATCGGCAAAGCTTTCCAGCTCGGTGTCATACAGGATTGTGTTCAGTGTGACATTCACCGTCACATTTCTTCCATGGCAGAACTTTACTGCCTCTTTAAGGGTTTCGTAATCAAAGTTTGTTGCGGAAGCTCTTGCGTTGAAGCTCTGTACCCCAAGATATACGCTGTCCGCCCCTGCAAATACCGCTGCCTTCAGGTTTTCAAAATCTCCCGCCGGAGCAAGAATTTCAAATCTTTCAGTCATTGTTGCCTCTCTGTTTTTTGAGGTACTGAATATCTACTTTGAGCTTTTCAAGCTCAATTTTTACCTTTTCGGCCTCGTATCTTGCCTTGTTTGCCTCTTCAAGATACTGTTTTATCTGCAGACGCATATTATCTGCACCTTTTGTGCTTTTTTCCAGCTTATCCAGATATGTCATAGCACAAAGAACTGCCGCTGCTGTTACAGATGCAGACGGACTCTGCTCCAGAACTGCTCTCATATCCTGATCAAGTGTTTTTGCAATGGCAAGAACCTGTTCTTCCGGATCCATTGAATTTATTGTATATGATGAACCTGCGATATTTAATTTGATTTTATTCAATGGCATAAATACCCTCCTGTTTTTATATATAAATCTTAAAATTAAGCATAACAACTCACCATATATTGTACAATACAATTTGACTTTTAGCAACAATATAATATATAATGATGAAACATTTTTCTTGTTGTATTAATATAAGAAAATTGTTATACTGACTAAGATGGTTAATTTTGTATATTTTTATAACCATACAAAAAAGAGAGGGAGTGTAATATTGCAGTACAACATTACATCTAAACAGCTTGCAGAAGAAGTTAAAAACATTCTGATGCAGGAACATTCTAAAAAGCTGGAAGAAGCTACTTACGAAGATATCTACAAAGCAACAGCTTACTGCGTAAGAAGAATGCTCAGCAGAAAAAACAAAGAGTTTATGGCAGATACCTATGGCCAGGGCAAAAAGAAGGTATACTACCTTTGTATAGAATTTTTGATGGGCCGCAGCCTTAAAACCAACCTTTACAACATGGGCTTGGACAAAGTTGCAGCTGACATGTTCAAAGAATTTGGTATTTCCGAAGAAAGAATCTACGAATGTGAACCTGACGCAGGTCTTGGTAACGGCGGTCTTGGCCGTCTTGCAGCCTGCTTTATGGACGCACTTGCAAGCGACCAGTACGCAGGCGGCGGTTACTCCATTCTGTACGAATATGGTATCTTCAAACAGAAAATCGTAAACGGCTGGCAGCAGGAACAGCCTGACAACTGGCTTCCTGGCGGCGAAGTTTGGCTGAAAGCTCATCCAAACCAGGCTGTTGAAGTTAAATTCGGCGGCACAGCTGAAAGCGTATGGAGCGAAGGTTTCCACCATGTAGTACACAACGACTATTCCAGCGTTATGGCTATCCCATACGATATGTATATTTCCGGCTACGGCTCCAAAGGCGTATCCAAACTGAGACTTTGGGAATCCAAAGCAAAATCCATCGATATGGAAAGTTTCAACAAAGGTGACTACCTGCAGGCAATCAAAGCAGGCAGCGACGCAGAACTTATCAGTAAGGTTCTCTATCCAAACGACAACCATACAGAAGGTAAAATCCTTCGTCTCAAACAGCAGTATTTCTTCTGCTGTGCAAGTATCAATGATATCGTGACAAATCACCTTGCTCAGTACGGCACACTTGAAAACCTTGCTGAAAAGGTTGCTATCCACATCAACGATACTCACCCTACACTTGCTATCCTTGAACTTATGCGTATTCTTCTTGACGAATGCGGCTACAGCTGGGATAAATCCTTTGATATCGTTAAAAATACATTTGCATACACAAACCACACTGTTCTTCCAGAAGCATTGGAAAAATGGAATGTTGGCTTGTTTAAAGAAACTCTTCCAAGAATTTACGCAATTCTTGAAGAACTCAACAAACATGCAAGAATGGATCTGTTTGCTGCATTCCCTGGCGACTGGGGCAAGGTTGACTATATGAGCCCTGTTCTCGGCAACGAAGTAAGAACAGCAAACATCTGCTGCTACGTTTGTCATTCCATCAACGGTGTTTCCGAACTCCACAGCCAGATTATCAAGGATACTGTTTTCCACGACTATTTCCTTTTTGCTCCTGAAAAGTTCAAAAACGTTACAAACGGTATTGCATACAGAAGATGGCTGCTTCAGTCCAACCCTGAACTTTGCAAATTCCTTGATAAACACATCGGCACAGACTACAAATACAATGCCTATGCTCTTAAAGATCTTGAAAAACTTTACGACAATGAAAAAGCTATCAAAGATCTGCTGAAAATCAAACAGAAAAACAAAAAAGCATTTGCAGAATATCTTTACAAAACAACAGGTGAAAAAATCAACCCTGATTCCATCTTTGACGTTCAGGTTAAACGTCTGCACGAATACAAACGTCAGCACCTCAACGCTTTGAATATTCTTGCTGAATATATCGAAATCAAAGAAAATCCTGAAATGGACTTCACACCAAAGACATATATCTTCGGTGCAAAGGCTGCTCCTGGCTACTACATGGCAAAACAGATTATCCGTCTTATCCATGCTATCAAGTACCTTGTTGAAAACGACCCTGTTACAAAAGACAAACTCAAGGTTGTTTATCTGGAAAACTACTCTGTTTCCCTCAGTGAAAGACTTATGCCGGCAAGTGAAATCAGCCAGCAGATTTCTCTGGCAGGTACAGAAGCTTCCGGTACAGGCAACATGAAGTTTATGATTAACGGTGCTGTTACATTCGGCACATACGACGGTGCAAACGTTGAAATCAAAGAATGCTGCGGTGCAGAAAACTTTATCCAGTTCGGTATGGAAACACCTGAAGTTAATGCACTTAAAGCCAGTGGCTACAGCCCTAAAAAATATATCGCAAACAGCCCAATCCTCCAGAAGGTTATGGCTCTTCTCAGAAGCGGTATCAACGGCAACTACTTCAACGAAATTGAAGATAACCTTACAAACAGCGACCCATATATGGTTATGGCTGACTTTGATTCCTATCACGAAACACAGCGTATGCTGAGAGACCTGTACAAAGACAAGGTTAAATTTGGCCAGATGAGCCTTATGAACATTGCAAACGCAGGCAAATTCTCTGCTGACAGAGCTATCGATGACTACGCTAAAAACATCTGGAATCTTGAAAGAATCAGATAAACAATTAAACAGGTGACTTATGAGGATTTTTAACAGTAGAGACGAGTTTTATAAAAAGCCTTTCGGGGCGGTAAAGCAGGATACCTCTATAGATTTTGCTATTGCCCTTTCCCGAGACGACATAAAACCCTTCCTCTCTATCCAGAGAGAAACTGCTGAAAATCAAAAGCTTGCTATGAGTCTCAAAGGAAAAGAAAACGGTAAATTTATTTTTACCGTTTCTTTTGTTCCTACAGAACGCGGACTTTATTTTTATTCTTTTGATTTAGGCGACTGCGGCATCTTTAACGGCGGCAAAGGCGACGGAATTGTTGCAAAAAACGGCAATCTTTTCCAGCTTACAGTTTATGACAAAAACTTTACCACACCACAGAAAGCCAAAGGCAAGGTATTTTACCAGATTTTTCCTGACAGATTTTATGAAGGCAGAAAGAAAACACATCTCAGCTTTATCGACCGTGTATACCGTCCAGATAAAGAGGGAGAACCTTTCTTCTACCCTACCGAACAGCCTGACGGATATCTGAACAAAGACTATTACGGCGGAGATTTTCAGGGCATCATCGAAAAGATGGACTACCTTTGCGAACTGGGTGTTGGTTACATCTACCTCAACCCTATTTTCGAGGCACATTCCAACCACCGTTACAACACAGCCGACTATATGAAAATTGACCCTGAGCTGGGCACACTTGAGGATTTCCACGCTTTGTGTGATGCTGCACACGAAAGAGGAATTTCCATAATTCTTGACGGCGTATTCAGCCATACAGGCAGTGACAGTATCTACTTCAACAAAGAGGGCAGATATGACAGCAAAGGTGCTTTCGGCAACCCCGACAGCCCATACAGAAAATGGTATGAGTTCTCCCCCCGTTTCCGATGCGGATACCGTGCGTGGTGGGGCTTTGACACATTGCCCGAAACCAATGAAAAAGACCCTGAATATATCGAATTCATCTGTGGAAAAGGCGGCGTTATCGACTACTGGCTCAGCCAGGGTGCAGATGGTTTCCGTCTTGACGTTGCTGACGAACTGCCTGACAGCTTTATCGACCAGATACGTATAGCGGTAAAGGCTCATGGCGATGACAAGCTGCTTATCGGCGAAGTGTGGGAAGATGCAACAAACAAAATCAGCTACAACAAACGCAGAAGATATCTGCTGGGTACAGGTCTTGACACAACAATGAACTACCCGTTCCGTGTTTCCACTCTTGAATTTCTCACAGGCAGCAGCGGCAACAAGTTCTGCGAAGAGGTTATGACCATCTGCGAAAACTATCCTAAAGAAGCTCTCGATGTAGCTATGAACAATCTTTCCACCCACGATACTCCGAGAGCTATGACAGCTCTGCGCGGCGAAAACCCATACAGCACCGACAGATACTGGCAGTCCAAACGCTTCCTCCCTGCTGAAAAATACATTGAAGCACAGAAGCTTATCGTCTGTGGCTATGCAATGCTGTTCGGATTACCTGGGCTTCCTTGTGTATACTACGGCGATGAAATCGGTATGCAAGGCTATCGCGACCCGTTCAACCGCGGATACTTTACATGGTGGGCTATGGATAAATACATCCTGTCCAACATCAAAAAAATCTCTAAATTCCGCAACGAACACAGGGTGTTTGAAGAAGGCAGAATGTTCTTTGTGTATTCCAGCGATGAATGTGTTGCATTTATCCGCTACAGTCCTGAAACAAAGGAAGAAGTGCTTATCGGTGTAAACCGCGGTAAAAAATCTGTTAAAATTATGGTTGGCGAAAACGAATACGCTATCCCTGCTATGTACTATATAATGGAAGAAATAAACAAACCTTCTGTTTAAGCAAATTATGCAACAAAAAATCCTGAACGGAAACCGTTCAGGATTTTTATTTTAATTATTGGACAATTTAAATTATCGTTGTTAAATCATTGCTTTTTTCTTTTTGGAAGCAAGCTGCCATACACAGCAGAGAACGATAACAACAACGCCGATAACGTCAGTTACAGCACCTGGGATAAGCATAAATACGCCGCCAAATACTGCCATAATTCTCTGGATAACGTTCATTTCTGCTACCATGTAGCCGCCAAGGCCGCCTGCAACACCAAAGAGACCGATAAGGGATGTTACAACGATAAGGATAACATCAAATACACCTGCATCGATAAAGAGCATTGCCGGGTTCATAGCAAAGATGTATGGAACAAGGAATGCTGCAATAGCAAGACGTGATGCATTGAACGCAGTCTTCATTGGGTTGGATTTGGCAATAGCAGAACCTGCATAAGCTGCAAGAGCAACCGGAGGTGTAATGTCTGCTACGATACCGAAGTAGAATACGAACATGTTTGCTGCGATTGGGTTAACGCCCATACCGTTAACAAGGATTGGTGCACATGTTGTAGCCATGATGATGTAGTTGGCAGTTGTAGGAACACCCATGCCGAGAACGATACATGTAAGCATTGTGAGGAACAGTGCAACGATAACTCTGTCGCCTGCTACACCAACGATTGCAGAGATAAGAATCTGGCCAAGACCTGTCATTGTAACAACGCCTGCAATAATACCTGCAACGCCGCAGGCTACTGCAACAGAAAGTGTGTTTTTGCCGCCTGTTTCAAGAGCAGCAACAAATCTCTTAGGATTCATTCTTGTTTCTTTGTTAGGGATACTTACAAGAATTGCGAGCAATGTTGCAAATACCGCAGAACGGGACATTGTGTAACCCTGCATAACCATTACTACGAGAGCAATAAGTGGGATAAGCAGGTAGCCCTGTCTAATAAACAGCGGGAAGAATTTTGGAAGATCTTCTTTGGAGATACCTTTAAGTCCAAGACGTTTAGCTTCGAGGTGAACTGTGATAAAGATACCTGTGAAGTAAAGAAGTGCAGGGAAAATTGCACGGAATGCGATTTCACTGTACTGTACGCCAACCATTTCTGCCATAAGGAAGGCAGCAGCACCCATGATAGGAGGCATAATCTGACCACCTGTGGATGCAGCAGCTTCAACAGCACCTGCAAATTCGCCTTTGTAACCTGTTTTCTTCATCAATGGGATTGTAACGGAACCTGTTGTAACTGTGTTACCAACAGAAGAACCGGAAACCATGCCGCAAAGTGCGGAAGAGATAACAGCTACTTTAGCAGGACCGCCTGTGGATGCACCTGCAATAGAGTTGGCAAGCTGGATAAAGAACTCGGAGATGCCTGTTGCTTCCAGGAAGGCACCGAACATAATAAACAGTGCGATGTATGTTGAACAAACACCGATTGGTGTACCGATAACACCACTTGTTGTGTAGAACAGGTTGTAAACAACAGATTTGAGAATCTGCATAAATGTTCTGCCCTGGTCAAAACCTGCCCAGAATGCGTAGCCTATAAAGAATGTTACAACAAACAGAATAGGTACACCAACTGAACGTCGGCAGGCTTCCATAAGTACGAGAATACCTACAACACCAACCCAGATTTCAATGTTGCTGATACGTGTTGCATGGCTGATAATTTCTTTAAAGTTGATAACAAAGTAGAAGTACGCCCCACTACCCACAATCATAAGGAATATGTCGTAGATTGGAACGTGATTAACTTTTGTATTGCCTTTTTTTGCAGGATAAACAAGAAATACCAATACAATAACAATACCTACAAAGAGCGAACGTCTTACGCGCTCGTCCCAGTTTGCAAACAGGTTCATATAAATCATAAGAACCGCAAATGCTGCAAGAAGATAACCGATAACAGCCTTTGGTTTGCCTTCCCAGTATCTTGTGTTGGACTCTCTGTCGTATTTTTTCATTATGGCTTCAATGTCTTCAGCAGACCCTGTCATTTCTTCTTCTGCAGGAGCTGTGTTGACTTTGATGTTTTCATTTGCCATATAAAGTCCTCCTTGGATTATTTTTAAAAGAATCTATGTTCACAGAAAAACCTTACCTTGCTGTTTCTGCCGCAGGTTTCCCTTAAACTGATTTCCTCGCCATTAAGTGTAAGCGTGTGGTCTGAAACCGTGCCTACAATATATGAGAGATATGGCATTTCCATATCAAAACCGGAAACCACCATCTCTCCGTTTTCGTTGAATTCCAATGTCTGCCCTTCTTCAATTTCGGTCTGCACACCTGCACCAAATGTACTGTATATTGTGCGTATAACATATATTTTTCCGTCTTTTATCTGATATACATCAGTAAGCGGATATTGATTTACCGAATGTATGAAGGTAACAGAAAATTCATCGCCCTCAGAAATACGATAGCGGGCAAATTCTTCTCCTGTATCTCCATTCCGCAGTACAAGATAATTTCCGCTTCTTAGGGCTAATATTACAATGACTGCAATAATGACAGACATTATTGCAGCCATTGCTGTAAACTTATGTTTCGTTAGTTGCAAAGTTGTAAATTAGAGAGCGCCAGCTTCTTTGAAGTATTTTTCTGCACCTGGGTGGAATGGAACAGAAACACCTGTTACTGCATATTCAAGGCTGAGTTCTTCACCTTTTGCGTGTGCAGCTGCGATTTCTGCCTGGTTTTCGAAGATAGCTTTTGTAAGGTTGTAAACTGTTTCTTCAGCAAGATTTGGAGAACAGATCAATGTAGCTTTGATAGCAACTGTCTGAACGTCTTCGTCAACACCTTTGTAGGAGCCGCCTGGGATTGGGTATGTTGTGTAGTATGGATATGCTGCTGCAAGTTTTGCTGCGTGTTCGTCGTCAACTTCGAGAAGGTTGATGTCATTTGTTGTTGCAAGTTCAACGATAGCTGTTGTTGGAGCACCTGCTGTACAGAAGAATGCATCGATTTTGCCGTCTTTAAGAGCGTCGGAAGAATCGCCGAAGCTGAGATTGTTAACTTCGATGTCATCAAATGTCATACCGTATGCTTCAAGGATCTGACGAGCGTTGAATTCAACACCTGAGCCAGCATCACCAACGGAAACTCTCTTACCTTTGAGGTCTGCGATGGATGTGATGTCTTTTGTGGAAACAACCTGACAAACTTCAGCATAGAGAGCTGCTACTGTACGGAAGCCATCAGCTTTGCCTTCTGCTGCGAAGAGGTCTGTGCCGTTGTAGCCATAGTCCATAACGTCGTTCTGAACGATAGCAAGGTCTGCTTCGCCGTCGTGTACAAGATAGATGTTAGCTTTGGAAGCACCTGTGGACTGAACGTTGATTTCAACACCAACATCTTTACCGTTAAGTACGTTTGCGATAACGCCGCCGAATGCATAGTAAGTACCTGTTGTACCACCTGTACCCATTGTCATTTTCACTGTTTCTGCTGGAGCTTCGCCGCCTTCTGGTGCTGGAGCTGGTTCAGAACCACCACAAGCTACCATGGAAAGAGCCATTGCACCTGCAAGAATGAGAGCTAATAATTTTTTCATAAAACTTCCTCCTTAAATATTTTTTGCGCGTTTTACGTTTTTAGCACTAAATGCATTATACTTCATTTTGCATAATTCCGCAAGCAAAATTTACATTTTTTTGTACATTTTAAACAATTTGTAATAAATTTCAGCTAAAAATCACAGTTATCAGAACATATTATTATCTGGAAACGTTACCAATCAATAATTACGTAAGTTTGGAAACGTTACCAGTTTCCTATCGCAAAATCATATCGTACTCAACATTTTATAATGTCTGTTGAATATATTTAACATAGATATATAAATATTATAATACTATTTTATAAGAACATTTTTATACCATATTCAAAGTTTATAATATATCGTATATGTGATTTAGTCACATAAAAAGATTTTCAAAAACTATTTACAAAACAGAATTTTATGCTATACTAAAAACAGTAATAATTCTCATTATTGTTTTGGAGGTGAGCCAATGAAAACTGTACAAAAGCACAGCAAAAAACGGGATGCCATTTTACAGGCAATACGTTCTACCGACAGCCATCCGTCAGCTGAATGGATTTACAGTCAGGTGAAACCGATTTATCCCGATATCAGCCTTGGCACTGTATACAGAAATCTGGCTCTCTTTGAGGAAACTGGTGAGGTTATTGCAGTGGCCACAGTTGACGGTCAGAAAAGATATGATGCAACTGCTGACCCACATACACACTTTATCTGCGAAAATTGCCACAGCGTAATCGACGTAGAAACACCGCAGCCTTTCAGCGAGATGTACAAAGCATTGCGAAAGGACCACGGTTTTAAGGCAAGTCATCACAGCCTGACCTTTTACGGCAAATGTGATAAATGCCAGAATGGCGAAAATTAAGAAATTAAAAATTATTTATTTAAATTTTGGAGGATTATATTATGGTTAAAAAATTTGTTTGTTCTGTATGCGGTTATGTTCACGAAGGCGATTGCCCACCAGAATTCTGCCCAACATGTAAAGTTGGTCCTGAAAAATTCATTGAACAGTCCGGTCAGAGACAGTGGGCCGCTGAACACGTAGTTGGCGTGGCAAAAGGTGCCCCTGAAGATATCATCGCTGACCTCAGAGCTAACTTTGAAGGCGAATGTACAGAAGTTGGCATGTACCTTGCAATGGCAAGAGTTGCACACCGTGAAGGCTATCCTGAAATAGGCCTTTACTGGGAAAAAGCAGCTTGGGAAGAAGCAGAACACGCTTCCAAATTTGCTGAACTTCTCGGCGAAGTTGTAACAGACAGCACAAAGAAAAACCTTGAAATGCGTGTAGAAGCAGAATGCGGTGCTACAGCAGGCAAATTTGACCTTGCAAAACGTGCTAAAGAGCTTAACCTCGATGCTATCCACGACACAGTACATGAAATGGCTCGTGACGAAGCAAGACACGGCAAAGCATTTGAAGGTCTTCTTGCAAGATACTTTGGCAACAAATAATTGCTTTAGATTTACTTAACAGATACAGGTTTATCAAACCTTTACTTAAAAATGTATTGGGCAAGTGGCAGGCTTATCCCCTGCCCTCTGCTCAAAATCTATAAGGAGGATTACATATGAATAACAAAATTGCTGAACTGCTTAATGACCAGATAAACAAAGAACTTTACAGCGCATATCTCTATCTTGATATGGCTAACTACTATGACGAACTTGACCTTGACGGTTATGCAAACTACTATATGATACAGGCACAGGAAGAAAGAGACCACGCTCTCCTGTTTATGAAATATATGCAGATAAATGGTCTTAAAATCACACTTAAGGCTATTGACCAGCCTGATAAAGTGTTTGACAGTGTGCTTGCACCATTGGAAATTGCGGCAGAACACGAAAGATATGTAACTGCCCTTATAAACAATATCTACCACGAAGCACAGCTTGACAAGGACTACAGAGCAATGAAATTCCTTGACTGGTTTGTTGACGAACAGATGGAAGAAGAAGACAATGCTGACAAAATGATAAGCAGATACAAACTGTTTGGCAGTGACCCTAAAGGTCTTTATCTGCTTGACCAGGAATATGCTGGCAGAGTTTATTCCCCACCAAGTCTTGTGCTTGATTAAGCAAAAACTGATTAGTTTCCCCCATTAAAAATATCTCCCATAGTAAGAGGTAAGTTTTAAAGCTTACCTCTTATTTTTTTGCCTCTGAAATAATACAAAAACCTTTTTCGTTTTATATCCTTTCCTTTCAACGTTATTCTTACAGCCACTAAAATGGTCGTTGCAAATCATATTGCAGTGATTTCGAAATCAACAAAATGACTTGTCACAATCTCTTTACGCTATCTTCACAAGGTTTATTCTTTGTTTTAATCACTCTACAATATAGGCATACTATAAGTGGTGGTGAGTTGATTGAAACAGGAATACAAGGAATTGTATGAAAAGTTCGGTTTGAACGTCGTATTTTATCGAAAAAAGAAGAAATTGACTCAACTTCAGCTTGCTGAATTAGCTGATATTGACCGAAGTCACATCAGTGCGATTGAATTGGGGAAGGTTGGGGTTTCTTTTGATGTGATCTTCAAGTTATGCGAAGTATTGGAAATCACTCCTAAAGAATTATTTGATTTCAGATAACCAGGATTAATGGATATTAATAACAGATATTAATAGATATACAGGAAAGGGATATGCCGACAATGACTATTGAAAAAGAAAAGCCTTATGTATTCAGCATAATTATGCCATGCTATAATTCAGAAGCTTACATCAGCAATGCTATGGACAGCATTGTCAACCAGACATATCCTCACTGGGAATTAATAGCCGTAAATGACGGTTCTACCGACAATACCCTGTCAATTCTCAGCAAATACAGCAACAATGACAGCAGAATTAAAATCTATTCAAAAGAAAATGGCGGATATGTATCTGCCGTAAATTTTGCTTTGGATAAAATCACCGGCGATTATTTTCTTTTTCTTGGCTCTGACGACCAGCTGTCCATGACATTGTTTCAGGAATTATCTTCCTCTATGGTAGATAAATCACCTGACTGTATAGCATTCCGCTCGCTGCAGTTTAAAGATGGCAAAAATATCGGGCTTGACTGTTCAACCAGTTTTTCTGACACAATTTATATGGATAACTGCTGCCTTGCTGAATACATAGACAAATATCCTGAACACTCCGCTATTTTTTCTATACGGGACACCTCAAAATGTTATAAACGAAATCTTCTTAAAGACATCAGATATTTCGGGCGATACGG
This sequence comes from Oscillospiraceae bacterium, assembly GCA_015067145.1. Taxonomy (GTDB): domain Bacteria; phylum Bacillota; class Clostridia; order Oscillospirales; family Ruminococcaceae; genus RGIG3102. The sequence goes on from SVNA01000017.1 coordinate 22,819, forward strand.
AATCGATGCTGATGGAATTTTCTCCATGCTTATATGCCACAATGCAACCTCTTTTATGTCTGTCCCTGTGGACGGATATTACTGGACTTTGCGAAGTGATTCTCTTTCCGCAAGAAAAACCACTGCTAAACAGGAAAGAGACCGTATTGAAAACTGGATATCATTTTACAACTCCATTCTCTTCTTACCCGACGGCGAGTTCACTTTTGCCGAAAGAAAATATCTGATAAGATTTTTCAAAACTGTTATAAGATTCTGGAAAAGTGATATTTCCGAATATTCAGACGCATCCTTAATAAAGAAAGCTGCCGATATTATAAAACGCACTGTCATGACACGGAACATTCCATTGTCGCTCTGCTTTGCTCACAGATTTCTGTTCAGATTTCCTTCAGTATATAAATTTTTCAATAATATATTCAACTTTTTCCTGTTCAAACAACAGTAACCCTGCAATTTATGCCGTTTTAAAATCAGACCATATTTTTATACCTGCTCAACATAACATCTGAAAAGCCTGACATCCGGTGTATTCCGCTGCCAGGCTTATATTATCTGCTTGTATAAACATATTTTTATTCACATAAATTTCATTTTTTTATAGCTTTATTCAATCAAATATGGTATGATTAAAAAGTATTATTTTTAGTAATTATTTTATTAAATGAAAGGAGAAAATTATGTATCAGTTTTTTGACACATTGATTAACAACATAAGCAACATTATGTACAGCTATCTGCTTATCATTATGCTGCTTGCTGTTGGCCTCTACTTTACATTCCGCACAAAATTTGTACAGCTCAGACTGCTTAAAGAATCCATTAAAGTTGTTACAGAAAAGAAAAATGACGGTTCCGTTTCCTCTTTCCAGGCTTTGATGGTTTCCACAGCAAGCCGTGTTGGTACAGGTAACATCGTTGGTGTTGCAAACGCTATCGCAATCGGCGGCTATGGTGCTGTTTTCTGGATGTGGATTATCGCTCTTGTTGGCGGTGCTTCTGCATTTATCGAAAGTACACTTGCTCAGATTTACAAAAAACGCGATAACGAAGGCGGCAGTTACGGTGGTCCTTCCTACTACATCGAAGCAGCACTCAAGAGCCGTGTTCTCGGTGTTATCTTCGCAGTTGCTCTTATCGCAACATATGCAGGCGGTTTTAACATGCTTGCTTCCTACAACCTTGTAACTTCCCTCAGCGGCTACAGCTTCTACAGCAGCAACGTGCCAATGATCTGCGGTGCTATTCTCGCTGTTCTTGTTGGTTTCTGTATCTTCGGCGGCGGCAAACGTATCCTCAAGGTTACAGGCGTTATGGTTCCTGTAATGGGTGTTATCTACATCCTTATGGCTCTTCTCACAATGATTCTCAACATTGGTATGCTGCCAGAAGTTCTCAAAAATATCTTTGTTGCAGCATTTGACTTTAAAGCTATCTTTGGTGGTTTCGCAGGTTCTGCTATCATGCAGGGTATCAAACGCGGTCTCTACTCCAACGAAGCCGGTGTTGGTTCCGCACCAAACGCAGCTGCAGCTGCAGACGTTTCCCACCCTGTAAAACAGGGCCTTGTACAGATGCTCAGCGTATTTATTGATACAATCCTTATCTGTACAGCTACAGCTATGATGTGTCTGTCCAGCGGCATCGTTCCATCTGAAGAACTCAGCGGTGCTCCATTTGTACAGACTGCTCTTGCAACAAAATTCGGTGCATTCGGTCCTGTATTTATCACAGTTTGTCTCCTGCTCTTTGCATTTACAACACTTATCGGTAACCTTTACTACTGCGAAGGCTGTATGAACTACATTGCAAAACGCCCTGTAGGCAAAACAGGCATGAACATCTTCCGTGTTGCTGCTTGTCTTATCGTATTTGTTGGTGCAATGCTTGAATTCGGTTTCGTATGGAACCTTGCAGACGTTCTTATGGGTATCATGGCTATCATCAACCTGCCAGTTATCGTTCTGCTTTCCAAACCAGCTCTTGCCTGTCTCAACGATTATATCAAACAGAAAAAAGAAGGCAAAGACCCTGTTTTCAAAGCTGCTGATATCGGTATCACAGAAAAAACAGATTTCTGGAACTAATTTTATCCAGCTTTATAATCAAACAATAAACCACCCGAAAATTACTTCGGGTGGTTTTATTTTTTTGCTGTTTATTTGTTGATTTCTTTAGGGCGATACATAACTTCGTTAATTGTGTATACCGTCATAAATGCATCGGGGTCGGTTTTTGCGATATAGTTCATCAGTTTGAGATATTCGGATTTATCCACAATAACGTTGATTTCCTTGTGCATATCTTCAGTATATGCGCCGTATGCGTGGTAAAGTGTTGCACCGCTGTGGAGTTCATGGAGAATAAAATTAAGAATTTCCGCATTCTTTTTGGACAAGATACATACGCGTTTTTTGATTGTGGAACCAAAGAGGAAACGGTCAAGGAAAATACCGCTTAAATATGTGCCGATAACACTTATTACAACGGTTTTAAGGTCATAAACCAATACGGAAGACAGCGCAACTGCCATGCCTGCCATAGCTATTGCACTGCCCAGCTCTATACGCAGGTATTTGTTGAGCAGTTTGCCCACAATATCAAGGCCGCCTGACGAAGCATTACGGGTAAAGAGCAGTGCCTGACCAACACAGATAAATATTGCATAGGCTATACAGTCGATAAACTGGTCACCTGTAAGCGACTGTACATTTGGTACAAGCTTTTCAAAAACACCAAGAGCCACAGGCAGCAATAATGATGTGTACACTGTTTTTGCGCCAAATTCCCTGCCTATAAAGATAAAACCTATTATCAGCAGAAATACATTCATAATCATTGTAATCTGCGAAACCGTCAGCGGCACAAGATTGCTGAGCACTATTGCAAGCCCGGAAATACTGCCCACCGAAAGATTGCTTGGCACCATAAAAAAGTACACCACCGCCGCTATCAGCACTGTAGCAAAGGTGATAACTGCAAATTCCCAGATTTTTCCTGCTGTTTTCATAAATCCATCTCCGTTTCACCATGATAATATATATTATTATGATACAATAAATTTTTTTATTTGTTAATAAATTTTAAAAAATAAAAAAATCAGCGCTGTATAACCTGAAATTATACAGTGCTGATTATTGTTAAAACTATTATGGCTTTGGTTTTGGCTTGTACATCATCTCGTTGACCGCATAGATGGTAACAAAGGCATCAGGGTCTGTTTTTGTTACAAAATTGATAAGCTTCATATATTCGGTCTTATCAACTATAGTGTTGATTTCCATACGCATTGTATCTGTATATGCTCCGTATGCGTGATACTGTGTTGCACCGCTGTGAAGCTCGTGCAGGATAAACTCCAGAATTTCATCATGCTTTTTGGAAATTATACATACACGTTTTTTCAAAGTAGAACCAAAAATGAAATGGTCAAGCACTATTCCGCTGAAATATGTGCCGAATACACTGAGTACAACAGTTTTGGTGTCGTAAACCAATGCAGATGAAAGTGCAACCGCCATACCGGAAAGTCCCATTGCCTTACCCAAATCCATACGGAGGAACTTGTTCATCAGTTTAGCGATAATATCAAGGCCGCCGGATGATGCATTGCGTGTGAAAAGCATGGAAAGACCTATGCTTACAACAAGGCAGTAACCGATGCCGTCAAGTGCCTGGTCGCCTGTAAGGGACTGGTTGTTTGGAAATACAACTTCAAACACCCCGATAACAATCGGCAGCAGGATTGAAGTGTAAACAGTCTTTATGCCAAAATCCTTGCCTACAAGCAGAAAACTTATTATAAGCAGTGCTACATTCATTATCATTGTAAGCTGGGAGATTGTAAGCGGAACAAGGTTGCTGAGAACGATTGCAAGACCTGAAATACTGCCGATGGACAGGCGACTTGGAACAAGGAAGAAGAAAACTGCTACGCCGACAATAATGTCTGCTATCGTGATAATTATAAACTCTTTGATTGCATCTTTTTTCATAAACACGGCCTCCGTGATGGGATATACAATTATTATAACCGTTTAACATTTCAAAAACAAGAGAAATCCAAATGTCTTGTCCGGAAAATATCATCTGTAAGCATATATTTTTACAAAAAGAACCTTTTACTGTTTATTAATTTTGGGCAAAAATTGCATTGTTATGTTGATTAATTAGTGGTATCATATTTACTGCATTATTTTAGATTATAACAAAGGAAAATTGCTATGGATAAATTGAAAGAAACACTTCAGCATCCGAACCTTCATATCGGTATGCGAAATGTAAAAACCGCACTTACAGCAACACTGTGTGCATTACTGTATCTGCCTTTTGACCGCAACCCTACATTTGCCTGTATTGGTGCTGTTTTCGGAATGGGCTACAACATGGACAACAGCAAGCTGCACGGCGGCAACCGTCTGTTCGGCACAGCTTTCGGCGGTTTTATCGCAATGGCACTGTTCCGTATTTACATAATTTTCTATCCTGACGGAAGAACAACCCTGCTTATGCTTCCACTGTTCTTTATCGGTGTAGTCGTTCTTATCCTTGTAAGCCAGAATCTGTGGCCGGGTGCTGTGCAGCCAGGCAGTGTTGTTCTCAGTATCATCTTCTTCAACACTCCTGTAGAAACATATGTTTCCTACTCTCTCAACCGTATATTTGACACAGGTGTCGGCGTTATAATTGCCCTTCTTGTAAACTACTTCCTGCCAAGAGAACGCCTTGTAAAATGGCTTGAATTCTGTCATCTGAGAAAAAAGGATACAGAACATCCTGAAGATTAATTTACATATAAAAATTCCCGTAAAATTATAATTTACGGGAATTTTTTATTTGATATTAATCATTTTTATTGCGTTTGGCTTCAATTTCTGCCCATTCTTTTGCCTGTTCTGCCATCTCCTCAACCGCTTCCGCTTTAGCTTCGGCTGCTTCTTCAACAGCACCAACTGCCTGCAGCTTGTTTGCACGGCGGTTGATAACGTCTGCAGATTTTGGTTTGATATCGCCTGCTGCTGTGAGAGCTTCTCTTGTCATGAGAGGGCCAAAAATTTCGTAGATAAGTACCGCAAAGAGGATGATATTTCTGATAAGGTCACCCTGAGGTCCAAGCTGGGAAGCCGTTGTACACATACCAAGGGCAACACCTGCCTGCGGGAAGAGTGTGATACCAAGGTATTTCTGTATTGTAGGAGAGCATTTTGTAGCTTTTGCACTGAGATATGCACCGAGGTATTTACCGATACAACGCACAACGATGTATACAACACCGATGAACACAATGGCAATATCACCGAATACATTGAGTTCCAGTTCTGCACCGCTGATTACAAAGAACAGTGCAAAAAGCGGAGATGTCCACTTGTCTGCTGCACCCATAAGGTCTTCTGACAGAGGACAGGTGTTGCAGAACACTGTGCCCAGCATCATACATACAAGCAAGGAAGAGAAACCAACATGTACAGGACCGATGCTGAATTTGATCATAGAAAGAGAAACTGTGAGGAACACAAATGCAATGGTCATATTAAGACGGTTTGTGTTGGAATGGAACAGTTTTTCAATCTGTGTAAGAATCCAGCCCATAACTGCACCCAGAATGAGTGAGCACACAATTTCAACAATCGGATTTACAATGATAGAGATAAAATCTACTGTACCGCTGATAAGTGTCTTTGCAATACCGAAAAGCACGGCAAAAACAATAAGACACATAGCATCGTCCAACGCTACGATTGGGAGAAGCAGGTCTGTAACAGGACCCTTTGCCTTGTACTGTCGCACAACCATTAAGGTTGCAGCAGGTGCTGTTGCCGTTGCGATAGCACCCAGAACAATAGCCTGTGGGAAAGAGAGTTTATCCGGCATTACAAAATGCAGAGCGATAAGTGCAATATTAACACATACTGTTGCTGCAAGTGCTTCACATACACCGATTGTAAATGCCTGTTTACCGATTTTTTTCAGGTCTTCAATGCGGAATTCGTTACCGATTGAAAATGCAATAAAACCAAGGGCTACATTGGAAATAAGGTTGAGGGTTTCAACCTCATGCATTGATGTAAAGCCAAGTCCCTGAATGCCAAGTGCACCAAGACAGTAAGGTCCGATGATAACACCTGCTACAAGATAGGCGGTTACGTCAGGAAGTTTAAGCTTGGAGAACGCTCTTGTCATAAGCAGACCCGCAAGCAAAGCTATTGATACATTAAGCAATACATTGCTCATAGTATACCTCCATATATAATAAAAATAAGAATAAATTACTTTGCCATTAGAGAGTATACGCCTATATCATTAGAAAATCAAGAATTAAACTGTACAAATTCTACAAAAAATTGTATATTATTTTATCTATAAAAGAAAAAATCAGACTGCTTTAATCTGCAATCTGATTTTTTCCTGTTATACTTAAAGATTTATGAAAATAAGAGCTTTATGCTTTTATTTATATATGAATAAAAGTTGATGTGACATATAACAGTACAACACAAAACAACTTTTCCCGAAAGCAAAAACTTACGCAGATAAACTATGCTGCCACACGGTTTGTGTTGCTGCCTTTAACAACTTTAAGATTGCTTCTGCGTGCAGACTGTCTTCTTTCTGCTGCTCTTTTTGCTCTGAGGATATTTTCCACTTTGAAAAAAGAAGCTGTAAGCTGTGCAAAGAACCAGGCACCTGCCAGAGCGACAACTGTTGTCAGAGAAAAGCCGCTAATTGCAAAGAGGCAAAAAAGTGTAGCAAATGCTGTGAGAACTGTCAATGTGCTTGCGAGATATATTTTATTCTGTCTTGTCATAATAATCACCATCAACAACCATTACAACCATCGGTTGTTCCTTTGATTAAATAATATCACAACCACAGGTTGTTGTCAACAGCTTTTTTTACATTTTTTGTAAATTTAACTACTTTAAGTTGTTTACAAACCAGATTTTATGTTGTATAATGTATATAAAATAACAACTACAGGTGGTGGATTTATGTTCAGCCAGCAGATTAAGGCATTGCGCAAAGAAAATAAGATGAGTCAGGCAGAGCTTGCAAAACAGCTGAAAGTTACCCAGCAGGCCATCGGCAAATGGGAAACAGGCAAAAGCACGCCTGACAGCGATACATTACAGAAGCTTGCAGAGATTTTCAGAACAAGTGTAGACTTTCTCCTTGGCAGAGAAACTGCAGTTTCCCTTGCAAACAGTTTTCCGTTTGAAGTGGAGTATGAAGATGAGGGGTTTGGCATCCCTGTTATCGGTACTGTGCGTGCAGGTTACAACTCTCTTGCTTATAACGATGATTACGGCGTTGAGTATGCAAATGTGCGAAATCCTGATGAATATTTCTATCTTATCGTAAAAGGCGACAGCATGGAACCTCGCATCAAGGACGGCGACCTTGCACTTGTACATAAACAGCCTACCCTCAATGATGGTGACCTTGGTGTTATTGTTTACGGTGATAACGAGGGCACACTGAAAAAATTCAGCCGCCGCGGCAACACTATTATCCTCTCGCCTTTCAACCCTGACTACGAGCCTAAAATAATCAGTGGTGAAGACCTGAACAATGTTTACATTGCAGGCAAGGTTGTAGAAACAAAAACAAAATGGTAATTATCCGGATTTGTCTTTTCGGTTTACTGTTAATCGGCAATAATAAACCGTACAATCAGCTATATTATTATAAATAATACATAAAAAACAGTGCAGCATCTTAAAGATACTGCACTGTTTGTTTTTTACAGGTTTATGGTTCAACAACCCATTCCAGATCTTCGGCTGGAACAACCACATAGTCATCCACACCTTCTCCTGTACGCATAATCACATAGCGGATACCCGCCTGAATTATTGTTCGGGCACATAATGGACAAGGTTTTGCCCTGTGAATTGAATTATCTTTCGGATTGACACCTACAAGATATAAATCCGCACCTATTGTCTGTGTACGGGAACAGTTGAGCAGTGCATTTGCTTCGGCATGGATTGCACGGCACATAGCATATCCGTCTCCCTGATGGAGATTTCGTTCTATCCTTGGGCATTTTCCTATATCGCAACAGTTGTCCATTCCGCGTGGTGCACCATTGTAGCCCGTGGAAATAACCACATCATCCTTGACGATAACTGCACCGTATTTTCTTTTTATACAGGTACTTCGATATGCAAAAACCTCGGCACAGTTGAGATAGGTATTTATTTTGGAAATTCTTTCACTGTCCTGTGGACGTACCATAGCTATACCCTTTCCTTATCCGTAATATGTTGGTGCAAAAATACTTTCAATACTGTTTTATTTGTTGCCCGCAAGCTTGCCATAAAAGTCAGTTACAACAGCAACCACTGCCGCTGCCACAGCACCTATTATAAATGCAACTCTTGGCACAGCTGAAAAATCAACGTTTATAAATCTGATTTCTCCCCCGCCGTTTACTGCAAAGATAAAACAAATCACCAATACAACCACAGCAATCCAGTTTGCCAGCTTCAAAAAAATTCTTCTGCCCATAATATATCTCCTTTAACTTTTTTTATCATTTATATTCTGTTCTCTGTTCATCAGTTTCACACGCATAGCTGTCACAACAGATATAATCGCAAAAACTGCTGCCATAGCCGAAAAGCCGTATCTTGCAAGATTGCTTAAATCCAGAAAACCTCTGCCCTCTACACTGTTAAGCCCCACAAAGCAAGCAAGTGCAAGGATAAATGTAATTATACTTATTATTCTGTACAAAATCTTTTTCATATATTTTCTCCTACATCATAATTTCACAGGCTATGGCATTTTCCATAAGAAAACCCTTTGAGGTAAGGGATATAGTGTCATTTTCAAAAATTATATACCCCTGTTTTTCAAGCATTTGCAGTTTTTTATACTGCAGTACTGTCAGTTCCTTGCCCCATTTTTCCTTGAGCTCTGTGAGATTAAGACCTTTTTTAAGGCGGAGCGAAAGCATTATAAACTCATCAATATCAACTTCCCCGTCCTCCACTGTATAAGGATTGGTCATAAAACTGTGCAGGTCTCTTGGGTAGTAAAAACGCTTTCCATTTAAACAGCTGTGGGCTGACGGTCCTACTCCCACATAGTTTTCCAGCTTCCAGTAGATATTGTTGTGCTGTGACTCAAACCCTGCTTTTGCAAAGTTGGATATTTCGTACTGTTTATATCCCATACTCTCAATCTTTTGGCAGGCATAGAGATAAAAATCGCTCATTTTATCATCATCCGGTATATTTTCAGGAGTATCCGCCGCGAAAGGTGTTCCCTCTTCAATTTTCAGCATATAGGATGAAATATGTGTTGCTCCCAGCTCTGCCAGCAGTTCCACCGTTTCGTCAAGTTCCTTGTTGCTGTAGTCTGGCAAACCTATCATAACATCTCCGCTTATGTTGGTAAAGCCTGCTGATTTTGCAGCTTCAAAAGCTTCTCTCACCTTTCGGTTTGAATGTATTCTGCCGAGAGTTTCAAGACTTGTCTGTTTTGCAGTCTGCACGCCAAAGGACAGCCTGTTCACACCCGCTTTTCTGAAGCCTTTCAGCTTTTCATAATCCACAGTTTCAGGGTTCGCCTCCAGAGTAATTTCTGAATCTGGAATAATTTCAGTACTTTTTAAAATCCGCTCCACCTGATACGGTGTCAGCAGACTGGGAGTGCCTCCGCCGAAATATACCGTCTTCCACCGTATATCATTATATTTCTTTATTTCCTTTATTACAGCATCGACATATTCATCAGATACTGTACTGTTGCCGCCCTTTGAGTAAAAATCGCAGTAGTTGCATTTTTTTACACAGAAAGGTATGTGTATATATAAACCCGCCGTCATAAATTCTCCAAAACAGTTATTATATAGATTATACATTTTTTGTACATGTAATTACAAGTGAAATATAAAAAGAGTACAGATTAATTTTCTGTACCCTTTTTGGCAATATCATTTAGTTAACCTTTACAGTTTCCCAAAGACCGTTGAGATAACTTAACATATCTGCATCCAGTGTGCGGTATGCATATTTGTTGTATTCTGCTGCAAAATCCTCAAATTCAGGGTAGAGAATTTCCACCGTATCTTCGCCCATATCTTCAATATATGTTTCGTTTTCATATACAAGGCTGTTTGGAGATGCATAATAGGTGTATTCTGCATTTGCAACAGCTGCCTCTTCGCTGAGCATATAGTTGATGAATATCTCGGCAAGTTCCTTGTTCTGAGCACAGGAAGGAATACACATTGCATCGATAAACATATTTGTATGTTCAGGATAGTAGAACTGCAGGTCAACATCCTCCGCCTGGTCTTCCATCATTGTAAAGTAGTCACCTGCATAGTAGGCACCGATTGATGCTTCGCCAGACTGCATAATGTTGAAGATTTCGTCCATTACAAAGCTGTAAACAAGCGGACGCTGAGCAATCATCTCCTCGTGAGCTTTATCCCACAGTGCTTTGTCTGTTGTGTTTACATCAATACCCAGCTTGAACATAGCTGTACCGAATGCGTCACGGGAGTTGTTGAACTGAACAATCTTGTTTGCATATTTTTCGTTCCACAGCAGTTCCCAGCCTCCGATATCAGCTGTGTCAACCACATTTGCATCGTATATAACACCGACAACACCATAAGTGTAAGGAACTGTGTACTGATTTTCAGGGTCATAGTAAAGGCCTTTGAAATCTTCGCCGATATACTGGTAGTTAGGGATATTTTCAAAATCCAGTGGAAGCAACATATCTTCCTTGGCCATACGTGCAATCATATAGTCGGACGGAATGATAACGTCATAGCTTACTGCACCGCTGGAGATCTTGTTGTACATATCTTCATTGGAAGCAAATGTGTCGTAGTTTACAGTGATTTTTTCACCGTATGTTTCTTCATACCATTTTTCAAACTCTTTTATGGTATCAAAGCTGTCTTCGCTGCCGTCAGAAATGTATTCGCCCCAGTTGTAAACATTGAGTTCCTTTGCGTTGCCGCTGCCGCTGAATGCACCGAATGTGAGTGCCACAACCAACACGCCTGCAAGAGCAAGGGCCATATTTCTCTTTCTTGGGTTGTAATCGCCCTCTGGTTTTTCACCTTTCTGGATGCGTTTTGCTTCTTTCAGCTTCTGGCTGTCTTCATTATCAACAATGTTGTTGATGAGCAGCAGTGTGAGTGTTACAAAAAAGATAATTGTTGCAAGTGCGTACATCTTAGGTGTAACAGTTTTCTTTGTCATACCGTAGATGCGGATTGGCAAGGTCTGGAATCCGTTGCCGCTTGTAAAGTAACTGATTACAAAGTCATCAAGGGACATTGTAAATGCCATAATTGCACCTGTAATGATACCAGGCATAATTTCAGGCAGTTCAACCTTGAAGAATGCTCTCAGTGGCGGACATCCAAGGTCCATCGCCGCCTCTGCCAGCGAACGGTCCATCTGCTGCAGTTTAGGCATTACCTGCAGAATAACATACGGCAGACAGAATGTGACGTGAGCAATGAGCATTGTCATAAAGTTAAGGCTTGTGGAAGCACCGAAAAGTCTGCCCACAAATACAAACATAAGCATAAGGGAGATACCTGTGATAATATCAGGGTTTGTCATCGGGATATTTGTCACGGTATCGATAGCTGCTTTATACCATCGGCTGCGAAGTTTGTTGATACCAACAGATGCCAGTGTGCCGAGTATTACAGATATTACTGTTGCACTGAAAGCAAGCACAAGGGAGTTTTTAAGGGCTTCCAGCGTGTTTGCATCGTTGAGCAGCTCCTTGTACCATTTGAGAGAAAAGCCCGTGAAAACAGAAAGGCTCTTGCCCTCGTTGAAGGAAAATATCAAAAGAATGATAATAGGTGCAAACAGAAACGCAAATATTATAGCTGTATAGATTTTAGATGCTGACTTTTTCATTTCTACTTACCTCCGTATACTCTTCTTGAGGTAAAGTGGTTTGCAACACCCATACATACCAGCAGAATTATCATAAGGATAAATGCGATTGCTGCTGCAAAGTGGAGATTGTTTGCAACATACTGACCTTCGATAGCATCACCGATAAGGAAGAATTTGCCGTTACCAAGCTTCTGTGAAATATAGAAGGTACTGATTGATGGAATGAGAACCATTGTTATACCGCTCATAACGCCAGGGAGACTGAGCGGGAATATAACACGGCGAAGTGTTGCTATACTGTTACAGCCAAGGTCATGTGCAGCTTCGATAAGACGGATATCCATCTTTGCCATAATGGAGTAGATTGGAAGTACCATATACGGGAAGTAGTCGTATACCATACCGATGATAACCGCCCCCTCTGTACCGATGATGTGTACAGGGTCAATGCCGAAAACATTGAGGACGCTGTTGAAGATACCTGTATCCTGCAGGATTGTCATCCATGCGTATGTACGGATAAGGAAGTTCATCCACATAGGAATCATAATGAGCGTCATCATAATTCTCTGTTTCTTTTCTTCCGCCCTTGCCATAATGTATGCAAGCGGATAACCCATGCCAAGGCAGATTACAGTGGAGATAACCGCCAGCTTGAGAGAACGCATAAATATCATCAGATATGTACGTACCTCTGTCACTGTGCCGTCATCTGCAGTAACCTGGCTTGTGGCTGTAAAAAATCTGGTTATATTTTCCAGTGTAAAGTTGAAATTATTGTCTGTAAACGCGTAGTACGCGATAAAAAGCAGCGGAACAACGATGAATATTACCGACCACAGTGAATATGGTGCCAGCATCATCTGTGTTGTTCTGTTGCCTTTTTTAAGGCCTTTTTTCATTATTCTTCGTTACCTCCCACAGAAAGCTGGTCAAGTTCATCGGAGAAGGAAGAATAGTCACCGAACATACCTGAGTATTTGGATTTTTTCATAACGTGGATTGCGTCAGGTTCAAGGAAGATGCCGATGTGTTCGTCCACATCAACAAAGTCTGTTGTCTGAATCATCCATTTGAAGCCTTTAACATCCACGATAATTTCATAGTGAACACCCATAAAGGTAACGGAGGTAACAACACCCTCCAGCATACCTTTTTCCACTGGTACGATGTCCACGTCTTCAGGGCGGATAACGATATCAACAGGTTCTTTTGGTGCAAAGCCTTTGTCAAGACAAGGGAATGTCTGTCCTGAGAATCTTGCTTCGCCGTCACGCACCATAATGCCGTCGATAATATTGCTTTCGCCGATAAAATCAGCAACAAATGCATTTTCAGGTTCGTTGTAGATATCTACAGGTGTGCCGATCTGCTGGATAACACCTTCGCTCATAACAACGATGGTATCAGACATACTGAGGGCTTCCTCCTGGTCGTGTGTGACAAACACGAATGTAATACCTGTGGATTTCTGGATATTTTTAAGTTCCTGCTGCATATCCTTGCGGAGTTTAAGGTCAAGGGCACTGAGCGGTTCGTCGAGGAGCAGAACCTTTGGGTGGTTAACAAGTGCTCTTGCAATAGCAACACGCTGCTGCTGACCGCCGGAAAGACTGGTAACATTACGTTTTTCAAAGCCGGAAAGCATAACAAGACGCAGCATCTCCTTGACTTTTTTATCTATTTCATCCTTTGGAACCTTCTTCTCTCTCAGAGGAAATGCAACATTTTCGTACACGTTGAGATGTGGAAAAAGAGCATATTTCTGAAAAACTGTGTTTACATTTCTTTTATGCGGAGGGAGGTCTGTAATATCATCGCCCATAAAAACAACTTCGCCCTCGTCCGGCTGCACAAAACCGCTGATAATACGCAAAAGTGTTGTCTTGCCGCAGCCTGACGGGCCAAGCAGGGTAAGAAACTCGTTGTCATATATATCAAGGCTGATGTTGTTAAGCACCGTTTCGCCGTCAAAAGCCTTTGTTATATTTTTAAGTTCGATAATCTTTTTCATAAATATATTCCCCTCTTAACAGCCAAAGTCCCGGGGTAACAAAAAAGCAGTGCACCGAGGGTACACTGCTTGCTTTTTAAAGATATATTTTTGTATGCAAAAATACTGATCTCAATGGGTTCAGAGTCTATATAGCAAAGATTACTTTTACTACTCTTATTGACCATTTCACAAGTTATAATGCCACCCTTGGCATCCGGTTTATAGTCACCAACTTATAAAACTTTAGCTTTTAACTCAATCAATAAGGCAACAGAAGTTGCCAACTGCCTTTACGCAGTTTGCGGCATTCGACCCGGCTGTCCGTATGGCCTTGGCTGATAAATCAGCGGTCGGTATCTTGCTTTGGAAATCTCTTTCCAATTGAGACACTTAATTTTAACATTTA
>SVNA01000031.1 GCA_015067145.1 Oscillospiraceae bacterium
TTTTTATGCAAGCGGTTTTGTTGGTATATCTGATTTTGCTTATCTCTTTTCGGGGATGATTTCCAGCCAGTATCCGTCAGGGTCTTCTATAAAGTAAATACCCATTGCAGGGTTTTCAAAGCAGATGCATCCCATTTCCTCGTGCAGTTTGTGTGCAGCTTCGTAGTCATCCACTTTAAATGCAAGGTGAAATTCGCATTCGCCAAGGTCATAAGCCTGTGGATGGTCATTGAGCTGTGTCAGCTCCAGCTGAAAAGAGCTTTCTTCGTTCTGCATATAAACAATGGTGAAATTGTCACTGTCTATACGTCTTGCTTCGTGGAGACCGAGTGCCTTTTCGTAGAAAGCCATGGATTGTTCAAGGTTGGCAACGTTGTAGTTTTCGTGAACCATTCTGAATTTCATATTTAACCTCTTTTCTGCATACATTTCTGTTTACCTGAATTATTTGCTGTTAAATAAATGATAGTATACCTGCAAATAAATGTAAAGAAAGATTTTACTTTGGCATAACATAATCATAAACATATTTTGTTCCAAATTCAAAGGTAATATAGCGTGATAAGGCCGGATTTATACAATCGGGAAGGGATAATGCAAGGATATAGTATTATTAACCGCTTGCCTTATAACTGCCTGCTCCATTAATTATAACTGAAGGAAAATAAAAGGCTTGAATAATTGTTGAAAGAGCAGTATAATATCTGCAGATAAATACAGGGGAGCTCGTATAGCGGGCTGAGAGGAAGTAATTTAACTTCGACCCTTTAACCTGATGCGGATAATGCCGTCGTAGGAAGTCATATGCAGGATTTTTTACAGGAAGTGCCGTAAAAGGTTGCTTCCTGTTTTTATTGTTACAACTTAAAATGCGGGGGAGCCTGTGAGGCAGGCTGAGAGGAAGGCGACACCTTCGACCCTTATACCTGATATGGATAATGCCATCGTAGGAAGTCGAAATAAGATTGATAGACGGAGATATCCATAAAGGGTATCTCCGTTTTTTGTTGCATATTTTTGGGAAAGAGGTGCTGAGAAAAAGACATATTCAGGCAGAGGGGGAGCGCCCTGTGCTTTTCGTAAAGCGATGGGAACCTGTGTTTCAGGGTGAGAGGATACTTTTGAGTGTCGACCGCACAAGGCTGTACGGCCTTGTTCAGTTTTAAAATACGAAAAGAGGAAAAAACAAATGATTAAAACAAAACAGACTTTAAGAATGACCGTTCTTGCCATGCTTATTGCCCTTGGCGTAGTTATTTCACCGTTTCTGCGTGTGGAGGGTATGTGCCCTATGGCTCATTTTATCAACATTGTGTGCAGTGTACTTATGGGTCCGTGGTATTCGCTTTTATGTGCAACGCTTATCGGCATAATCCGTATGCTCACTATGGGCATCCCGCCTATTGCACTTACAGGTGCAGTGTTCGGTGCATTTCTTTCAGGTGTGTTTTACCGCCTTTCAAAAGGCAACATACTGTTTGCAGTAATCGGTGAAGTCTTCGGCACAGGTATTATCGGTGCAATAGCTTCTTATCCTGTAATGTCAATACTGTGGGGCAAAGAGGGCTTAAGCTGGCTGTTCTATGTACCAAGCTTTATCGCAGGCACACTTATCGGCGGCAGCATCGCACTGGTGTTTCTTAAAAAACTGACAGCAAACGGTATGCTTAAAAGATTTCAGGCTATGCTTTCAGACAATGTTTATGAAGACAAAACAGGGCTTATCAGCAACACAGCCTGCATTGCCGCAGTGGGAGCAATTCTCTATGTAGTCATCGAAATCCCAACAGGTATATTCAGCCTTACCTCTCCTGTGTGGCACATTGTTTCAAGGGGATGTATTGCAGTTTCCGTTACAGCGGCGGCTGTATATTTCATATTTCAAAAATTAAAAAAGGAAAAACAAAATGATTCATCAGATAAATGAAATCCGTAAAAAAACAGTGGATAAGAACCCTCTTATCCACTGTATAACCAACCCTATATCAATAAATCAGTGCGCCAATGGCGTGTTGAGCGTTGGTGCAAGGCCTATGATGGCGGAGCACCCTATGGAAGTCGGCGAAATAACACAGACTGCAGATGCCCTTGTGCTTAACATAGCCAACATCACCGATATCCGTATGCAGTCTGCAAAGATATCCGCACAGACCGCCCAAAACAACAATATCCCTTTTATCACAGATGTTGTGGGAATATCATGTTCATCATTAAGGCGCAGTTTTATCAGCGATTTTCTTGAATCTTTCAGACCTACAGCAGTCAAAGGGAACTATTCGGAAATTTATGCTTTATATGACGAGGCATACACCTCTGCAGGTGTTGATGCCGATGAAAAGCTGAAAACGGAAAACATAAGCAGAGCAGCAATAAAACTGGCACAGAAATACAGCACAATGGTGCTTGCCAGCGGAAAAACCGATGTTGTCACCGACGGCAAAACCGTTGTGTATATTCATAATGGCACACCGCGGCTGGCACAGATAACAGGCACAGGCTGTCTGCTTGGTATGCTGTGCGGCTGTTATCTGTCTGTTGACCGCAGTATAAATGCACTGGTAACAGCCTGCGCTGTGCTTGGTATAAGCGGTGAATTGTCACAGACCGAAAAAGGCAACGGCACATTTTTTGTAAATCTTATGGATAATCTGTCGGTGCTGAAAAATGAACAGATAGAAAAATTATTGAATATAGAGGTGAAAGCCATTGAAGAACTTTGACACAACACTTTATTTTATCACCGACAGCACAGGCTTTTCGGAAGAAGAATTCCTTTGCAGGGTAGAACAGGCGCTCAAGGGCGGCGTTACCCTTTTGCAGTTGAGAGAGAAAAACAAAACCACAAGGGAATATATTTCCCTGGCACAAAAGGTGCACGAAATCACAAAACGATATAACGTGCCGCTTATCATTGATGACCGCATTGATGTGGCAATGGCTGTTGATGCCGAAGGGGTACACCTTGGGCAAAGCGATATGCCCGTTGATATTGCCCGCAGGATTTTGGGAAAAGACAAAATAATCGGGGCAACTGCAAAAACTGTGCCACAGGCGCTGGAAGCATACAAAAACGGAGCCGACAACCTTGGTGTGGGTGCAATTTACCCTACAACCACAAAGGTGAAAACAGTGATCACCTCTGTTGATACACTAAAAGAAATCATCAATGCTGTGCCGATACCGGTGAATGCAATCGGCGGGTTAAACAAGGATAATATGTCGGTGCTCAAAGATACAGGCATAGCAGGTGTTTGTGTGGTTTCAGCCATTATGAAGGCAGAAAATCCACAAAAAGCGGCAGAGGAAATAAAAGAAAAGTTTTTGAGCTTTAAATAGTGTCAGTCAAGCGGCAGATTGGGGGCACCACCTTATGCCGCTATACAAAAATAGTGCTAAAAACGAAAGGAGCAAATCTATGAAAACAGCATTATCAATCGCTGGCAGTGACTGCAGCGGAGGCGCCGGTATCCAGGCAGATATCAAAACAATGACGATGAACGGAGTGTTTGCAATGAGTGCGGTTACTGCACTTACTGCACAGAACACAATGGGAGTTTACGCTATTCAGGAGTCAACACCGCAGTTTTTAAAACAGCAGCTGGATGCGGTGTTCAGCGATATCTTTCCCGATGCAGTAAAGATAGGAATGGTATCCTCCAAAGAGCTTATCGAAGTTATTGCAGAAAGACTTGAATTTTACAACGCAAAAAATATCGTTGTTGACCCTGTGATGGTTGCAACCGCAGGTTCTGCACTTATGAAAACAGATGCAATACAGACTCTTGCTGACAGGCTGCTGCCGCTTTCTGCAGTCATTACACCCAATATACCCGAAGCACAGGTGCTTTCAGGTCTTGAAATAACAGATAAAGAAGAAATGGAAAAAGCTGCAAAGCATATCGGTGATACATATGGCTGTGCCGTGTTGCTCAAGGGCGGTCACAGCATCAACGATGCCAACGACCTTTTGTATTCAGACGGCAAAATGGTATGGTTTGCAGGCAAAAGGATAGATAATCCCAACACACACGGAACAGGCTGTACCCTGTCCAGTGCCATTGCCTCCAATCTTGCCAAGGGGTTTGGACTTGAGGAGTCAATAAAAAGAGCAAAACAGTACATTTCAGAAGCGTTGGAAGCCATGCTGGATCTGGGCAAAGGCAGCGGCCCTATGCAGCACAACTTTGCATTGCAGGGGAAATATGCAGGGGAGACAGCAAAATGAGTACAGTAAAAAGAATGCTCGGTGCAGCGGAAGAAATATGGAAAGCATATAACGGACATCCCTTTGTTATTGGAATTCAGAACGGTACACTGGATAAAGACAAGTTCCGATATTATATGATTCAGGATTATCTCTATCTTGAAGATTATGCCAAAACATTTGCCATAGGCGTTGCAAAGGCAAAAAGCCTTAAAACAGCAAATCTGTTTGCAAAGTATATCAATGTTATGAACGGCGAACTGAATGTTCACGAAGGATACTTTGCAAAATTAAGGATAACACAGGAAGAAATAGATTCTGCCCGCCGTTCCCTCTGTAATCTGTCCTATACATCATATATGCTCCGT
>SVNA01000004.1 GCA_015067145.1 Oscillospiraceae bacterium
GTACCTGCGTATGTGAGGTTACAGAAGATACCCATAACGTGGAATGGGAGAAGTGGGATGATGATGGAAGCAATAACTTTGGAGATAATGCTCTGGAATTCATCAAAGATTTTCTTAAGACCTTCGGATTTTGTTACAGCGATACCGAGACCGAGAACAAAAGCAAGGATAAGAGCGGACATAACGCCCATGATTGCTGGCATTTCAACTGTGAAGTAGCCTGCAAGTGTTGTGTGTTCTGGGTTGTCGAATACGTTAGCAAGGAGGCCGTCGCCGCCAGCAAGAAGACCTGGGAAGAGGATTGTTGCTGTGATGAATGCGAGGGAACCTGCACATACTGTGGAAACGTATGCGATACCTGCTGTGGAAGCAAGTGTTTTACCTGCGCCTGTACCAAGGTCAGCGATACCAGGAACGATAAAGCCAACGATGATAAGTGGAATTACGAAGTTAAGGAACTGGCTGAAGATGCCGTTGTATGTAGCAAGAAGTCTAACTGGGATTTCTGTGCCTACATTGCTGGAAAGAGCACCGATTACGATACCGAGTGCGATACCAATAACGAGCTTTGGAAGCAAACCAAGCTTTTTCATGATTTTTCAAACCTTTCTTAAATTTTTCTACTTTAATTTGTTTTATTTATATTATCGGGAGGAGGTTGCTCCTCCCGAATAACACCTTAAGTAAGATACAAGTTTTTTAATAGTTTGTCAAGTGTTTTTTAACAAATTATTAATTTTTTTCGATAATAAAGTCAAAAATACTTTATTATTAACATATTAAGCAAAAAATCCGTTATTTTAGGATTAAATTCTTAATTATTTAACGTGTTTGAAGCCTTTTTCACCAAGAAGTGCGTAAACTTCATCTTTGTGTGCCTGGTCTCTTGTTTCGATTGTAAGACGAACTACACAGCTTGTGATACCAACTTCTGTGTGGCTTCTAACGTGGTTGATTTCAAGGATGTTAGCGCCTGTGCCGGAAACGAGGTCGATGAGTTTAACAAGGTTACCAGCTTTGTCAGAAACTTCTGTGGAGATTTCTGCCATACGGCCTGTTGCTGTGAGAGCTTTTGTAAAGAGTTTCTGCTGCATGCCGATGTCTACGTTACCGCCGGAAACCATACATACGATTTTGTTGAATTTGGAAGCATCAACTTTGCCGCTCATAACAGCAGCTGTTGGCATTGCACCAGCACCTTCTGCTACAACTTTGCCTTTTTCAGCAAGAGCAAGCATAGCGATAGCGATAGCTTCTTCACTTACTGTAACAACATCATCAAGATATTCTTTACATACTGCAAATGTTTTGTCGCCAGGTGCTTTAACTGCACAGCCGTCAGCGATTGTGTTAGCTGTTTCTGTTGTGCCGAGAACACCGGAACGGATGGAGTTAACCATTGCGGAAGCTTCGTCAGCCTGTACACCGATTACTGTACATTCTGGTTTGAGCTGTTTGATTGCGTAAGCAATACCGGAAGCAATACCGCCGCCGCCGATTGGGATGATAACACAGTCTGCATCTGGAGCCTGTTCCATGATTTCGATACCGATTGTACCCTGACCAGCCATTACGTATTCATCATTGTATGGATGAGCAAATGTATAGCCGAATTCTTTCTGGAGTTCAACTGCTTTTGCTGCTGCATCGTCAAATGCACCCGGTACGAGAACAACTTCTGCACCGTATCCTTTTGTTGCTTCAACTTTTGCAAGTGGAGCACCTGCAGGCATGCAGATTACGGATTTAACGCCCATGTTTGTTGCGGAGAGAGCAACGCCCTGTGCGTGGTTGCCAGCGGAAGCTGCGATTACGCCAGCTGCTTTTTCAGCGTCTGTAAGTTTGGAAATTTTGTAAGTTGCGCCTCTGAGTTTGAAGGAACCTGTTTTCTGAAGGTTTTCGCATTTTACATAAAGATTTTCTGCAATTTTTGGGATGTTGAGAACTGGAGTGTAAACTGCACCGGCAGCTTTAACAACTTCGTGAGCTTCTCTGATCATGTCCATACTAATCATGATAGTAATACCTCCGTAAAAAATAATATTTTAATTTTATTCCCAGTGTGTCCGCCGCAGAAGAACATTTGTGTCGCCAAAAAAGTCATTGATAAATTTTATATCCATCTGTAACATTTTTGTCAACATTGTCCACCAGCAGAACACAACTGTGTTTCACTGTGTACATTTTGTAATAATTTTATGAACAAATTATTGCCAACAACTAAAATTATAGCATAAAATACAGCTTTTGCAACCTTATTTTTTGTTTTTTGTGAAAAGAGGCAAGTATTTTTTGTTACTATTAGTCATTTTGCGGTATAGAAAAAAGTTATTGATTTACTGTTTAAAATCCCTGCAAAACTATTTTACAGGAGTTATTTATAAATTAAATTTATATTGAATTCTATACATCCATCCGTTTAATCGTAAACTTACACAAACATAAGCGGCTATTTTCTACATTTTGCCCAATTCACATTTTGAACTGCTGTTTTTTCAAAAATAAAAACAGATTACAGCCGTCTGATTGCAAAGCAGCTGTAATCTGCATTTTGTTGTATCTATACAGCACACATTTTATAAAAAAATGCCGCCTTTTGCTAAAACTGTGCAAAGCCAACCTTGCGGTAAACCTTGCTGAGCAGTTTGTTTGCCTGATATCTTGCTTTTTCGGCACCGTCTTTGAGAACGCCTTCAAGATATGGCTTGTCAGCAAGGATGCGGTTGTACTCATCCTGAACAGGTCTGAGGGTGTCGATTACACTTTCGGCAACTGCTGTTTTGAATGTGCCGTAGCCCTGACCGTCAAATTCCTTTTCAATCTCCTCAAAGCCCTTGCCTGTCATTACAGAGTAAATGCCCATAAGATTGGAGATGCCCGGTTTGTTTTCCACATCGTATCTCACAACGCCGTCACTGTCGGTAACTGCGGATTTGAATTTCTTCATAATCACATCGGCTGAGTCTGTCATAAGCACAAAGCTTTTTTCGTTTGCGTCGGATTTGGACATCTTCTTGGTTGGCTCCTGCAGGCTCATAACCCTTGCTCCCACCTTCGGAATCATAGGCTGAGGCAGAACAAATGTCTCGCTGTATGCACCGTTGAAACGCTGGGCAATATCTCGTGCCAGCTCAACGTGCTGCTTCTGGTCGCCGCCTACCGGCACATAGTGTGCATTGTAGAGCATAATATCCGCCGCCATAAGCACAGGGTATGTGAAAAGACCTGTGTTGATGTTGTCTGCGTGTTTGGAGCTTTTGTCCTTGAACTGTGTCATACGGCCAAGTTCGCCATACTGTGCATTACAGCTGAGCACCCACGCCAGCTGGGAATGCTGAGGCACATGGCTCTGGATAAACACAAGGGATTTCTGTGGGTCGATGCCTGAAGCAAGAAGCATAGCTGCTGCTTCGTAACTGCGTTTACGCAGCTCGGCGGGCACCTGACGGATTGTGAGTGCGTGCTGGTCAACCACGCAGTAGATGCAGTCGTATTCGTCCTGCAAAAGAGGCCAGTTACGCACAGCACCTATATAGTTGCCAAGTGTAAAGGCACCTGTTGGCTGAATGCCGCTGAACACGCGTTTTTTTGGTGCGTCCATAATTTTTTCCTCCCTGATATCAATGTATTAATAATAAAATATACTTTTAAATTTATTTTTTGAGTTCCTCCATAAACTCTTCCATGCGGCGGAGTGCCTGCTGGATATGGTCGATGGAGTAGGAATAGCTTATACGCACAAAGCCCTCCCCTGCATCGCCGAAGGCAGTGCCCGGAACAACCACAACACGCTTTTCGTACATAAGTCTTTCGCAGAACTCTTCGCTGGAAAGGCCGCTGCCGCGAATATCTGCAAAAACGTAGAATGTGCCGTCGGCATCATAGCTTGGCATGCCGATGCGTCGCAGCTCGCTGGTGAGAAACTTGCGTCGCAGGTCATACTGTGTACGCATCTCCTCCACCGCTTCATCACACTGGGACAGTGCCACGATGGCGGCGTACTGACTGGTGGTAGGAGCGGACATAATGCCGTACTGATGGATTTTGAGCATCTGTGCAAGAATTGGTTTTGGTGCACAGGCATAACCCAGACGCCAGCCTGTCATAGCATGGGCCTTTGAAAAACCGTTGATAAGAATTGTACGTTCCTTCATCCCCTCAAGAGATGCGATACTTACATGTCTTTCGTTGCCGTAGGTGAGCTCGGCATATATTTCGTCAGACATAACAAGGATATCTGTGCTGCGGAGAACTGCGGCAATCTCCTCCAGATGCTCTTTTCTCATAACCGCACCTGTAGGGTTGGACGGATATGGCAGCACCAGCATCTTTGTTTTTGGAGTAATGGCAGCTTTAAGTTCTTCTGCTGTGATTCGGAAGGAATTTTCTGCCCTTGTGTTGATTGGCACAACGGTTGCACCTGCAAGGTGTGCCATAGGACCGTAGCTTACATAGCTTGGATAGGGTATAATAACCTCATCTCCCGGGCAGAGGACCGCACGCATGCAGGCATCAATGCCCTCGGAACCTCCAACCGTCACCATAACCTCATCCATCTCATATTTCAGGTCAAAACGGCGGTCAAGGTATCTGCAGATTTCCTGACGCAGCTGGATAAGACCGCTGTTGGAGGTGTAAAAGGTTCTGCCTTTTTCAAGGCTGGTTATACCTGCCTCGCGGATAGCCCATGGGGTTTTGAAGTCAGGCTCGCCAACGCCCAGCACAATACAGTCTTTCATTGTGCTTGCAAGGTCAAAAAAACGGCGTATGCCCGATGGTTTCTCCGCTACGATTACAGGATTTAAAAGCTTATCGTAGTTCATTATAAGAAATTGAGACCCCTTTCGTCACTGTCCTCTTCGATAAAAGGAACACCGCTTACTTTATACGGACGCAACACAAAGTTTGTTTTTGTGCCGTTTACGTCATCAAGCGGAGAGAGCCTTTTTGCAACAAGCATTGCAATTTCCTGAAAAGATTTTGCTCTGATTTCCACCAAAAGGTCATAGCCGCCGCTGATAAGGGTTACAGCTTCAACCTCCGGCATGGATGCAACAGTCTGTGCAATCTCCTCAAAACCTCTGCCTTTTTTAGGGGAAACACGCAGTTCGATAAGTGCCTTGACGTGATTTGTACTAACCTTGTCCCAGTCGATAAGGGTGCGGTAGCCTTTGATGATGCCGTCACGTTTGCACTGCTCGATTATATCTACAACCTCCTGCTCGGTTCTGTCCACCATGGCAGCAATCTGGCCTGGTGTGAGCATAGGCTGTGTTTCGATTATTTTAAGTATCTTTTCCATAAATGTTCACCCTTTATATATAAAATGAATTATGTATGCCCCAGATAAAATATAATAAGTTATTTTATCATTTATACTGTCTTTTTACAATACAGTATTTATTACATTTTGGTAATTGCATTATATCCTCTGATTTTGATATACTTGTTATATATGTAATTAATATTATATGGAGCCTGTTATGAAAATTTATTTTGCAAAATTCACATCCGCACCGATGAATATAACCGCCAACTTTGAAAAAGCCATGGACGCCCTTGACCGCTGCATAGCCACAGGCTGCGATGCAATCATTTATCCTGCAGGCTGTCTGCTGGGAGCACCGTTGGGTGTACTGAAACAGGCGGACTGGATGAAATGTGCGTATAACAAAAAAATTGACGAAATCTGCAAAAAGGCTGCCGCACACGGTATTGCTGTTGTTGCAGATAAAATCCATCAGAATGGTGAAAACTGTATCCCTGAAATCAGAAGCAGCCTTTGCGAAAATTCTGATGCTATGGAACTGAACGGCCTTAAAACACGTATTGTAAAAAACAGCCGAGATTTGTTCCTCAATGTCAACTCTGTCTGCAGCGGCATCGATGTTGTGTTTATCAACTGGATGGAAAAAGGTGTGGCAGGCCAGAAATATCTGTGGACAGAAACTCTCAATGCTATAAGTGCAAAATACGGCACAGTCTTTGTTCTGAACACTGCGGGTAGCGGATATACAACACATCCCGATTTCTATATGCCGATTGTCGGTATGATAAAAGAGGGCGAAACAAAGATTTATTATGGCAGCGGCCACGCTGAATACTGCCCTGAATATATAGAAATTGAAAAACCCGTGCTGAAAGATATCCCTGCCGATGATACCGATTACTTCAGCATGGCATCCTTCCCTGTATGCTACAGTCAGAACCCGCTTATTCCTTCCAACGTACCTGAAAAGTTCTACTGCCTTGACCTGTTTGATATGCAGTGCGAAAGCCTTGCAAACCGGCTGAGAAATATAAACTGCAAAGACATTGTGCTAAACCTCAGCGGCGGTCTGGACAGCACAATGGCACTGCTGGTGTGTATAAAAACCTTCAATATGCTTGGTCTTGACAAAAAAGGTATGCATATCCTGACCCAGCCGGGCTTTGGCACAAGCGGCACAACAAAAGGACTTGCCCACGAACTGTGCGAAAATCTTGGCCTTAAACTTAAAACGGTTGATATTACCGACACCTGCCGTGCCGCACTTTTAAGCATCGGACACGACGGTGTTACACCTGACGTAACTTTGGAAAATGTACAGGCAAGAACCAGAACAATGAACGCACTGAATATGGCAAATCACCTTGGTGCAATTATGGTTGGCACCGGTGACCTGAGCGAAGTTGCTCTGGGCTTTTCCACCTTTGGCGGTGACCAGCTGGCAAGCTACAATGTGAACTGCTGTGTTTCCAAAACAGTTATGCGGACAATGCTGCCATATATTACCGAAATGGAAATCTTTGACTGTGTACGGGAAACAGTGGACAAGGTGCTGAATATTCCTGTAAGTCCTGAGCTTGTACCTCACGGCGGCGAAATTCTGCAGAAAACCGAAGATATTCTTGCACCGTACAAGCTGATAGATTTTTATATCTACTGTACCGTTGTAACAAAAATATCCCCTGCGGAGATTGTGGACAAAGCTTATGATGTGTTCGGGGGTGAATTTACAAAGGAATATATCACCGAAAAGCTGAAGATGTTCTACCGCAAATTTGCGGTGGGTCAGTTTAAACGCAGCTGCAGCCCTGAATGTGCAGACCTTACCCACACAAGCCTTGTAAGCGAAAACACCTCCTTTGCAAGTGACGGCAGTACAGAAATATTTTTACAGAACCTGTCATAATTTGTAATTTTTTGACATAAAATTACAAACAGTATATAAATTAGTATAATAAACAAGCCCCGTATAAACCAAAAATGTTTATTCGGGGTTTTATTGTGCATAATATCTGCAAAACGACCAGAAAGGTGTACTGCTGAACTTTACAGCAAAGGTTGCACCTGCTGTTATGAAAGGATTGATTTTGTGAATATGCTTTATAAAATATGTATTGCCCTGCTGATTGTGGGTGGGCTCAACTGGGGGCTTGTAGGTGTTCTGAACTTTGACCTTGTAGCCTTTATCTTTGGCAGCGGCAGTCTGCTTTCCCGGATTGTGTACACAATTATCGGCGTTGCGGCAATATGCAGCATCCCTGCACTGTTCAGCAGCACAGGCGAAGATATGTAAAAAACAAAAGGCCGGACGGGGGGCTTGCTCCCTGACCGGTCTTGTTCTTTGCATATATTATTTTTTTGCCCCGTTTTTGCCGAACAGCAGCGGACAGAAACGGTTTATCACCATTATGATTACATATCCTGCTGCCATCGCTATAAAATTGAATACAACAACCTTAAGCGGTGTGTCGGGAATAAAGCCTATGCCTGTAACTGCCATGGCTGTGTTTACAACAGCACGGTTGATATTTTCAAGGCAGCAGAAGCCAAGGGTGTTCTGCCCGATCTTCACAAGCGGCACACACCATGCAAGAAGCACAGATATAATCACCACAAAGCTTATAATCATAACAGTGTTGATAAACAGAGAGGAATAGAAAAGAAAATCATTCTCGAAATAGATTATATATTCTTTTTTGTAAAGGATATATATAAGCACTGCCGCAACAACGGTATATACAATTATTGCCGACTTCACTTTAATATTCTGCTCTCTGAACTTTTCTATACTGAGATCCTTTGCAAACGGATAAATCATGCTGCCTGCTGCAAAATATACAAGAAATCTTATCGCCTGATTTGCCGTAAATGGCAGTATTGGCTCCTGCATAAAAACCTTTGCATAAGCACTGGCCGCAAAACACAGCAAAAACAGAATTTTTTTGTTTTTTATTGCCATTGTCAGCAATTTATACAGTGTGCTGACAAGAAACAGACATGGCAGAAACCACATAGCCGCCACCAGCATATAGTTGCGGCGGGCGAGAATTATATTTATCACTATCTCTTTGAAAACCTCCGGCGGAAGACCGCGGTTAAACAGATAGTGAAACACAATGTTAATCACCGAAAATACGGCATAAGGCAGCATAAGTGCCTTTGCCTGACGTTTTATATATTCCTTTAAGCTGTATTTTTCACAGTTGGCAAACATACCGCTCAAAAAGAAGAAAAGCTGTACACAGAACATTAACCCCAGTGCTGCAATTCTGCCCGCCGCCCTGCGGTCATAGTGGATTATCAGAACAAAAATAATGGCAATGGCTTTTGCCACATCCACCCACGCTATTCGTTTTTTGTTCTGAATATTACCCATATAATCTCCGAAGAAAGTCCACAGGCCGACAACCTGTGGACTTTGTTTTTGTCAACCGAAAATATAATATCTGTATATTGATATTCTTTTATATAAATATTATAAACAATCGGTTGCTTTGTCAATCTTTTATTGTTTTGCAAAAAACTTTGGTGCAAGACTGGCGATAAGCACTGCTGCCGCTACTGTGATGAGCATTTCAGGCAGCATATAGCTTGCATTGTAGATAAAGCTGTATTCCCAAACCGAAAGGCCTGCCGCCCATTCATAGTAGCTCTGATAGCTGCCCCACAGCATTGCACCTGACAGAAAGCTGCAGAGAAACCGCATAACACACACTGCCGCTGTACCAGCCGCTGCACCGGCTTTGCTGTTTTTAAAGGGTTTTGCAAAAACACAGGCAAGGCCCAGACACATAAATGCCAGCACATAGTCCAGCAGCACCATTGCAACCACCGCAGCAAAGGTGCCTGCAGGAGGCAGGTAGAAGCCTGTGAGCATCTGCAGAAGACTGTTTACAAAACCTGTAAACAGCCCCCATTTTACACCGTGGCGGTATGACACCAGAATAAACGGAAGCATGGAAACCAGCGTTACGCTGCCGCCGTATGGCATTGTGAATATTTTTATATTTGACAGAACTGTGCCTGCAGCAATCATCAGGGCACATTCCACCATGGCACGGGTGTTGGTACGTTTCATAATAAAACTCCTTTGAAAAAATTCTTTTAATTTTGTTTTCTGTACATAAAAACAAAAACTCCGCACAAGCTTCTGGCCACAAAGCTTTATGTCGGAGGAGTTTTAAAATAAAAAAGCTCACAGCAGATGCCAATGCACCTTTTGTGAGGGAATTTAAACAATTTATAAAACTCCCTCCGTCGGCATTATCCGAATCAGGTTAAAGGGTATATTCTCAGCCATAAGCAGTGTGTGCACAACCCGGGTTGTTATACACTGCCAATAGGGCACCCCTGTTTTTATGTTATAAATAACATACCATCAAAATACATTTTTGTCAATAAAAGAGGGACGTATCCGCAATATACATCCCCTTGTACTGTATAATAAAAATTTAATTCTGCCCACGCTCGTTGGCCTGTTTTATAACCTCACCCCAGCCTATTGGAAGGATATCAACAGCTTCCATAAGATTGTCGCGTGTCCACAGCTGTGTGTTGGTTGCAACGGTGAAACCACATCCGGAATCGCTTGTCCATTCATGGAAAGGTTTCTGGGGATATGCATACATACCAAGCAGCAGTGCCATTACGCCGCCGTGGCAGATAAGGGCAGCCTCGTGGATATTGTTTTTCATCATATCAATAAACACTTCGTTGAGGCCGTTTGCACATCTCTGTGCAAAATCGGTGTTGCTTTCGCCCCCTTCAGGCACAAATTCGTTCTGATGGCCAATCCAGTGAGTAAAACGAGGGTTCTGGCTGAGTTCGGAAAAGGTTTTGTTTTCAAATTCACCAAAATTGCACTCTCTGAGGTTATCCACTGCTGTGTAATCGCGGTCAGGGTATATAATCTCACAGGTTTCCACTGCACGTTTCATCGGGCTTGTATAGATTTTTTCAACTTCCGGGTATTTATAGTTGTCTTTCAGAAATTCTATGCTCTGAATTCCCAGTTCGCACAGGGATTCATCTGTGCCGCCGCCAACGTATCGGCTTTCGGTATTGCCTGCTGTGAGGCCGTGTCTGATAAGGTGCAGTTTGTATGTGAGCATTTTGTTTTTTCCTCCACTATTTTGTTATTTAATGCACTATTTTGCTATTTACAACGTGTTTTTTTTATTATATAATTTACAGACAGTAAAAAACAGGAAGTAGAAATCTATGAACAATTTCAGTCGTATTATTACCCTTTTGCGAAAAGAAAGAGGAATAACTCAGAAACAGGCTGCACTGGACCTCGGTATCAGCCAGGCTTTGCTGAGCCATTATGAAAAGGGTCTTCGTGAATGTGGTCTGGATTTTCTTATCCGTCTGTGCGACTATTACAATGTTTCCAGTGACTATATTCTGGGCAGAACTGCTGACAGAACAGGCACTGTGATTTCTGTTGAAGACCTGCCAAACGACAATTCTTCAAAAGACTCCAGGTTCACAGGAAGTGTGCTTCCTACAATGAACAAACGTCTTATCTTTTCCAGTCTTAATATATTATACGACAAACTGGGTCAGAGTGGCAATAAGGAATTGACAACAAAGGTGAGCGATTACATATCTCTGGCAATCTACAGAATGTTCAGAATCATCTATTCCAGCAACAAACAGAACAGCCAGAGCCTTTTCAACGTAAAACCAAATGTTTTTGAGGGCTATTCCACAGCAAGCCAGATAAAACTTGCTGCTGATGTGTATGACCTTGTAAATGACAAGGAAGTGCTTAAAAACAATCATTGCTTTGAAATGACCAGCGAAAGCATTGCAAAGGATTATCCTCAGCACTCAACAGGCTTTTTCAATGTTATCAAAACAGCTGAAGACATTATAAGTAAATAGCAGATATTCATTTCCTCCCCCACAGGTTTCTGTGGGGGATTTTTTACAGCAATTTTTTCTTTATCTTTTTTATATAATTCAGTTTTCTCCTGAAAAAAGCAGTCAGGATATTTGTTATCCTGACCGCTGATTTTATTGAATATTGAATTGTAAAGAATTAATCTTCGCCGATTTCTTCTTCAACAACCTGAGACATATCTACTTCTTCCTCTACAATTTCCTGACCGGGAGCTGCGTACTGGAAGCGGCCCATTTCGTCGTCGTCAACAAATGCAATATATGTTTTGCCGCAGTTGATTTCGATTGGGTTGCCGTCTCTGTCTGTGAAGTAAAGTGGGTCTGGCGGACCGCCTTTGCCCCATTCAATTTTTTCCATTGTACCGTTTGCAAAGTAGTAGCCTTTGTAACCCCAGTCAAGGAAGAGGTTCTGGTAGTTAGGGTCACCTTTTGGGTTGCCGCCCGGATATGGATATGTGGAGATATCTGAGAAGAGAACCATTACGTTTTCAAAGGAGAGCTGAACGCCGTTGTTTTCGTCGATTGTGTCTTCAACTACACCCTTTGTACCGTTATACTGGCTCATAAGATATTTGCCTGTTGCTTCATCGTATGTAAAATATGTGCGGTATGCTTCGGAATGAACGATGGAAACCTCTGTTGCAGGTTCGCCGTTGAGTTCTCTTTCGCCGCCCGGAACAATATCATAGTCCACGAAATCAAAGAGAGGTTCATTGTAGGTTTTCTTCATATTGATTTCGTTCTTTGTGATTACATCTTCCAGCAGTTCAGCATTTGTGTAAGCTGTATGCTCGTATGCTTTGCCAGGACGGTCACGGCGGTAGATAAACGGTTTGTTTGCACCGTCAACGTCGTACTGGTTATAATCAAATGTGTTGATATATGTCTGTGTGATCTCACTGCGGCCAATGTGGAAATAGAGCATTTCGTATGGCATGATAAGACGCAGGAACTGGTCACGGCCACTTCTTACAGGGCCAACATCGTCAAGCGTTGTGTAATCTTCAAAGATAGCCATAAAACGGGTAATACCGCCTTCTACCTTTGTTTCAAAAAGGATGGAAGCCTGTGTAAGACCGCTCTGCGGACGGCAGGAAGAGATGTTGTTAACCATAACTGCAATCGCTCTCTGACCATCTTTAAAGCTGGATGTCTTCTGTTCACCTGTAAATGGATTTGGGAAATAGAGTCTTGGTGTAGGTGTTGGTTCCGGTGTTGGCTCTGCAGGTGCAGCAGGGGAATCTCCGCCGCAGGCTGTCATGGAAAGAGCCAGAATCATTGCCAACATCAAAGATAACAATTTTTTCATAACTTTTCTCCGTACATTTTGCATATCAGCCCATCACAATATATGGACTGCAAATATAAAATATTCTACCTTATATATTACTATCTTACATATCGTTTGTAAAGTAAAAAATTATTACCAGTTTGTAAAATAAACAGCGAATAAATCCCCGTTTTCCACGAATATAATGGATAAGCACCGGCAGTATGGCATAAAGGCAAATTGTTACAAAATTAACCGTTTGTTAAAAGATATTTCACCAAAAGGGCGGCGGGTCATCTTGTATTAAAGCACATTTTGTTGTATACTATAATTTGAATTTTTATGTTTATATTTCAGAGGTTATTTATTTATGAATACATTAATATTGTTTTTGAAAGGTATTATCTTTGGCGTTGCCAACGTTATCCCCGGTGTATCCGGCGGCACAATCGCTGTTGTTTTACATATCTTTGACAGATTGATTGAAGCTATCAATCATTTTACAAAGGATATCAAAAAACACATTATGTTTCTTGCACCTTTGGGTATAGGTGCTCTTGCAGGTATTCTTGTATTTTCAATGCTTATCGACTATACCCTCACCAACTACTCACTGCCAACCTGCGGTTTCTTTGCTGGTCTTGTAGCGGGCAGCATCCCGCTTATCTACGGCATGGCAAAAAGCAAACAGCCAAAAAACACTTCCAAAGCAAAATATTTCATCCTTGCAGCTCTTGCCTTTGCCCTTGTTATCTTCCTGTCCACACTTAAAACGGCAGAGGGCGGCACAGCTGTTGTAGGCGATGTGCCTGTTGCTCTTATGTTCAAGGCATTTATCGGCGGTGCAATCGCTGCAGCTGCCATGATCTGTCCCGGTATCAGCGGCTCCTTTATGCTGGTGCTTCTCGGTCTTTACAATGTTGTTATCGGCTATGTTGCACTTGTAAAGGATTTCCTTGTTACATTTGACATGACAATCCTTATCAGCATCATCAAATTCTGTGCACCTCTCGGTCTTGGCATTATTTTCGGTGCAATCCTTATCTCCAGAATTATTGAGTTTCTGATGAATAAATATCACACAGAAACATACTATATTATCCTGGGACTTATACTGGGTTCTCTTATCGGTATCTTCCTTGACCCTATTGCCTACGGTTCCTACAGCGGTACAATACCATTCTCTGCGTTTATCGTTTCAGCTGTGACAGCTGTCTGCGGTTTTATCGTTGCTGTCTTCCTTGGCAGAGAATAATATATTTCAGATTGTTAAAAGGGGGTTTTATTATCAAAAAACTCGTATCTTTGTTTTTAGCCTTGATTTTATCCTTCAGCATGGTTGCCTGTGGCTCCTCCAACGCTCAGAACGAGACAGAAAACCAGCCGGAAATCACACCGGAACCTGTTGAAGAAAGAAAGTACAACTATATCACAGGCGAAGAGCTTGCTTTTGAGGAGCTTGCCACTATGAGACCTGTTGCCGTTATGGTGGACAGCTCCAAGTATGCAATGCCACAGTCAGGCATCGGTGCTGCTGATATTATCTACGAAATGGTCACCGAAGGCGGTATTACACGTATTATGGCAGTTTTCTCTGATATTGATGAGGTGGAAGATGTCGGCCCTGTCCGTTCAGCCCGTGACCAGTTTGTACAGTTTGCCCTTCCTATCAACGCAATATATGTTCATATCGGCACAAGCATATACGCCAACGATATGCTGAACTTCTACCATTATCAGGACATTGACGGCCTGTATCTTGGCAACTCCAGCTTTGTATTTGATGCAAAACGTGCTGAAAAGTACGCACATGAACACTGCTGGTATACAGATGACGGTATGATTGAAGAAGGTATGCGTAAAACAGGTATTTCCATAAATGGCAATCTGTACCCGGCATTCAACTTTGCTGACTACCGTGAAGCCCCTGTTACCCTCGACAATGGTCTGCCTGCAACAGAAGTGGATTTCCGTTTCTCTGATTACGCCGACATTGACCTTGACTACAACGAAGAAGAAAACAGATACTATAAGCAAATCTTCAACACAGAGCAGCTTGATGACTCCACCGACGAACAGCTTTCATTCCACAATGTACTGCTGCTTCATACAGAAATAGGTCTTTATCCTGATGGGCTGTGCACCAGCTTTGACCTTTCCCAGGGGGAAGGTTTCTATTTCTACGGTGGAAAATTTATCCCTGTAAGGTGGGTTAAAGGACAGCCTGAAGACCCTCTGCAGATTTTCGGCCTTGATGGCAATCCTGTAAAAATCAATGTTGGCAAGACCTATGTGGCAATAATTGGCAGCGATATGCTGGAAACAGTGGAAATAAACGACGTTGACCTGTTCACCGTTTTAAATGGAGATACACTGTCCGATGAAACAGGCGTTGGTGAAGAAAAAGCTGACGATGATAAAAAGGACAAAGAATAACGGGTGTTCCACATAAGCATCACTCTGACAATAAAACAAAAATCCTCTGCCTGTACAGAGGATTTTTTTATTTTATAAATCAAAAATTATGTTATGTGTTAAGATATCAAATCAGTGGTGGTGATGATGTCCGCCGCAGCCACAGCTGCAGTTTTCGTCGTGTTTATGTTCTTTCGGCATGGGATTGAGTTCCTTTTCCATTACAACATGGCCGCCAGGAGCAATCTCCTTGTGGAAGATTTCGCCTTTCTGGATATAGCCGAAACGCTGGTAGAAATCTATTGCAGATATGCGTGCGTCCAGTGTTATTTTTGTAGCACCGCGGTCCATGGCAATCTTTTCCATACACTGCATAAGTGCAGAGCCAACACCCTTTTTCTGCAGCACACTGTCAACACAGAGATATTCCACCATCCATGTGTTGTCACCCTGATAGGACAGAACGCCACAGCCTATGAGAAGATTTGTGAACAGGCTGTTCGTCTCAAATGCACCGATGATAATCTGGTTTGCCTCGCAGGAAAAATCTTCGTCATAGATATTTCTGCCCAGCGGTTTTCTCATAACATCGTTTCGCAGCTCAAGGGTTTTGCTGTATTCTTCAGAGCCGTATTTTATATATTTTACTACGTACATACTTTCCTCCCGTAACAGATATTTCTTCCTTTATTATTCTGCCTCAAAATGACAGCGTGTCTGTTTACCGTTACAAACAGAGCCTTACCTATAAAGACACCCCTGCCGCAAAGCAGGGGTGAATTTTTTTGTTATTAGAACTGATTATTCAGCAACTTCTTCTGTTGCTTCTTCAGCAGCTTCTTCAGCTGGAGCTTCTTCTTTTACTGGAGCTTCTTTTGTCTGTTTGATGGAGAGGCTTACGCGTTTTGCTTCGAGGTCAACGCCGATGAGTTTAACCTGAACTTCTTCGCCAACTTTGAGCACTGCGTTAGGATCTTCAACTCTTTCCCAAGCGATTTCGGAGATGTGAACAAGACCGTCTACACCTGGAAGGATTTTAACAAATGCACCGAATTTTGTGATGGAAACAACTTTTGCTGTGAAGATTGTACCGATTGGGTATTCTGTTTCGAATTTAGCCCATGGGTTGTCTTCTTCTTTTTTGTGACCGAGGCTAACTTTGCCAGCTTCTCTGTCCAAAGATTTAACAAATACGTCGATTTCCTGACCAACTGTGAGAACTTCTGCTGGGTGTTTGATTTTTTCCCATGTGATTTCGGACATGTGAACAAGACCGTCTACGCCACCGATATCAACAAATGCACCGTATTTTGTGAGGGATTTAACTGTACCTGTGTAGTGTTTGCCTTCTTCAACTTCTGCCCAGAATTTTTCTTTGAGTTCGTTTGTAGCAGCATCTTTAACTGCTTTGATGGAGCCGATAACTTTTCTTCTGCCACCGTCTCTGGAGCATTCGATGATTTTGATCTGCTGTTCTGTTTTTACCAAGTCTTCAAGATTTTCGTTTCTGCCTGCAGCGAGAGATTTTGGAATAAATACTCTAACGCCTTTAACAAAAGCAACGAGACCGCCGTTAACTGCTTCAGCAATTTTAGCTGTGAGGATTTCACCGCTCTGTGCTGCAGCTTCAACTGCGCCTTCGCCTTCACGTTCGTCAAGTCTCTTTTTGGAGAGCTGAACTTCGCCTGCGTTGTCGTCAGTTTTAATAACGATGAGTGTAAGCTCGTCACCTTTCTTTACTAATTCTTCAAGCTTTGCACTTGGGTCAGCGGAAAATTCGCTAGCCTTTACTGTGCCTGTGTAACGGCAGTTTGGAACAGAAACGATGATTTCTTTTGCAGTTACGCTTTCAACTGTTGCGCTTACAACTGCATTTCTGTGAAGTTTTACTTCAGAACCTTCGAATTCTGCGAGCATCGCTCCAAAGTCCATTTCTAAGTCACGATTCATATCGCTCATGTTATTAAGTACCTCCTGGATTATGAACGCCGGGGTGCTTGCACCTGCTGTGACGCCCACATTTTGAATATTTATAAAAAGCTCCGGTAAGAGCTCATTACCTGTTTCGATGCTTATTGTTTTGCAGTGTGCACGGCACACATCAACAAGCTTCTGTGTATTGGAGGAATGTTTTCCCCCGATTACAACCATTGCATCGCTCTTTTTTGCAAGAGATTCCGCTTCGGTCTGTCTTTCCTGTGTTGCTCTACATATTGTATCAAAAATTTCGCAATTTGTACATACTTTTTTTATGATATTTACGCTTTCCTGCCATTTTTTTAACATATATGTTGTCTGGGCAACCAAAGCGAACGGTTTTTGGCTGTTTTCGCCCTCTTTAAGCCAATTTTCCAGCTGTTCAGGGTCGTTGAAAACAAAGCTCTGTGTGCTGCAGTAGCTGACAATTCCCTGTACTTCGGGGTGGTTTTCGTCCCCCGCCACCAGCAATATTTTACCATCGGCAGATATTTTTTCTGCAATGCGATGTATCTTTTTTACATAGGGACAGGTGGCATCGTGGGTGGTTACGCCTTTTGACTGCAGTTCGTCATATACTGCTTTTGGTATGCCGTGGCTGCGGATTACCACCTCGTATCCATCCGGTATATCGGTGCTTTCCAGTGTGATTACACCATGCTTTTCCAGGTCTGCCACCAGCTGCTTGTTGTGGATAAGCTCCCCTAAAGTTGCAACTTTTTTTCCCTCCTGTGCAAGATTATAGGTGAGGTCAACTGCTCTTTTTACTCCAAAGCAGAAGCCTGCTGTTCTGGCTGTGGTTATCTTCATTTGTATTCCTCCAGCATCTGTGCGTAGGATTCTTCCATCAGTGTCTTTGTCTCGCGTATTTTCTGGCGGGAGCCTGAATCCAGCTGGGTATCCTCAATTCTGAGCGGTTTGCCGAAAACAACCGTAACCTTGCAGAACAGCTTCATATTGCCGTCCTCTGTATGATAAATAATGCGTACAGGAATGATGTCTGCACCTGTCTGTGCCGCAATGGCAAATGCACCGCTTTTCAGCTTGCCCATATTGTTGCCGTCACCGCGTGTGCCCTCGGGGAAGATGAGTGCACCTGCACCGCTTTTAAGGTCATTGATGGTCTGGTCCAGAACACCTTTATCCCCTGTGCCGCGTGCAACAGGGATTGCACCAAGTTTGCCGAAAAACCAGCCCAGGATTTTTATTTTGAAAAGCTCTTCCTTTGCCATAACTGTCAGCTTGCGGCCGCGGCCACGGGCTACAACCACAAAGACCGGGTCGATGGCGGAAACATGGTTTGGACAGACGATGTATGGTCTGCCGTTTGTCTTGTAGCTGTCGATAATGTCCTTGCCGTAGTATTCAAAGTTGAACAGTACACGGAAAAGCACCGATACAACAGCAACAACTGCTACATATATCATATTATTCTACCTTTAACCTTGTTTTTTATTCTGTCATTCTGCTCTTTGCAAGTTCCAGCACTGCATTGTAGGACTGTTCAAAATCCAGCAGGCTTGTATCCAGACGGATTGCATCCTCTGCCTGACGGAGCGGTGCTTCTGCACGGTTTTCATCGTTGTAGTCACGCTGGATAATATCCTGAAGCACCTCTTCAAAAGGCACATTCTGGCCACGCTCGATAAGTTCTTTATAACGGCGTTTTGCACGTTCCTTTGGGTCTGCAACGAGGAAGATTTTGATTTCTGCATCAGGGAGAACCACTGTGCCGATATCACGGCCGTCCATGATAACGCTGTGTGTTTTTGCCATATCACGCTGTGTATCCAGCAAAAACGCACGCACCTGTTTGTATGCGGAAACCTTGCTTGCCGCCATGGAAACCTCGTTGATACGGATTTCTTTGGAAACATCTGTGCCGTTCAGCAGTACACGCTGTTCGCCGTCTGCATATCGGAGTTCTATATTAATCTGTGGCAGAGCGGCACAAACAGCAGCTTCGTCCGCAGTGTCAATACCGTTCTGCAGACAGTAAAGACCGATTGTGCGGTACATTGCACCTGTGTCCACATATACAAAACCCAGTTCTGCACTGAGTCTTTTTGCGATTGTACTTTTGCCCGCACCTGACGGGCCGTCCAGTGCTATACGATAGTTCATAGTTTATCCACCTTTTATATTAAGAGTATTATTGGTTTAGTCGGGTGCCTCGGCAGGTTGCAGCCGCAGGCTGAAACAAAGGCACAGCCTTTAATTTTCCGCAGGAAAATTCTGCCGTGCATAGCAGGGTTATTCCTCTAAAATCGCCTGTGCCGCCGCATAGGCTGTGGAGAATGCAATCTGCAGATTGTAGCCGCCTGTGTAGGCGTCCACATCGATAACCTCACCGATAAAATAGAGGTTTTCGCAGAGTTTGGACTGCATTGTTTTCGGATTGATCTCCTTTACTGCAACACCGCCTGAAGTGATAACCGCAATATCCAGCTTGTACTTTGAGTTGAGAGGAATTTCAAAATTCTTCATAACCTCAACCAGCCTCATACGTTCTTCGCGGGTAATCTGGTTTACAGACTTTTCGGTGTCGATGCCCCATACTTTAAGCATAACGGGAATCATGGATTTAGGCAGCAGCCATTCAAGACAGTTTGCCGCTTTTTTATTGTTCAGCTTCGCAAAGTCGTCGCAGATGCGTTTGTACAGCACCTCGTTTGGCAAAGCAGGCTTCATATCGATAACCGCTTTATATTGTTGAATGTCTTTGTCTTTGATATGACAGGACGCAGAAAGCACCAGCGGACCGGAGATGCCAAAGTGGGTGAAGAGCATCTCGCCCTGTTCACTGAACACCTTTTTATTTTTGTAAACAAGGGATAGATTTACATTTTTAAGGGAAAGTCCCATCATCTCCCTGCACATAGAGCCGTTTTCCACCAGAGGAACAAGGCTTGCTGTAGGTGTCACAACAGTGTGGCCTGCCTGACGTGCAAATTTATAGCCGTCACCTGTACTGCCTGTCTGCTTATAGCTCATACCGCCTGTTGCAACGATAACCCTGTCTGCAAAAAGCTGTTTTCCGCTTTTCAGCACAACGCCCTTTGCCGCACCGTCTTCGATGATAAGTTTTTCCACATCATCATAGATAATTTTTGCGTTTTTGCAGTGTTTTTCCAGCACCTTTTTAATATCCTGTGCCTTGTCGCTCACAGGGAAAACACGTCTTCCTCTTTCGGTTTTGAGAGGCACTCCGCGGCTTTCGAAAAACTCCATAACCTTTGCAGGAGGGAACTGGTATATGGAAGAAAACATAAACTTTGGATTTGTGCGGATATTTTTGAGGATAGTTTCCTCGTCGCTGTCATTTGTGACATTGCATCTGCCCTTGCCTGTTATAAGCAGTTTTTTGCCGCAGATATCGGAATGCTCGATAATTGTCACCTTGTTGGCATCTGCAAGAAAACCTGCACAGAAAAGCCCTGATGCACCGCCGCCGATTACAATAACTTCCATCTTTACCCCTTGCCAATTTATATATAAATACTGTGTTTTTGTTTAAAAAGAAAACATTTTCCTTAATATAATATATTATCACTAAAAGTCAAAAACTGCAACTTTATTTATGTGCGTATTGCCTGGAAATGTGTTTTTCTTTTCCTTGCACACTGATCGTAAAATATGGTAAAATATTTAATTAAAGTGTACACAACAAATCCCCCGTAAAAGAGAGGTTAAAATATATGCTGCATGTACAGAACGTGAGCCACGGCTTTGGCGAAAGACAGATACTTGACAATGCCACCTTCCGTATGAAAAAGGGCGAACATATCGGCCTTGTGGGTGCAAATGGCGAGGGCAAGACCACATTTTTAAATATAATCACAGGCAAGGAGCCTGCTGACGAGGGCACAATCACCTGGGCCAAAAGAGCAACCGTTGGCTATCTTGACCAGCATTCTGTGCTGGAAAAAGGCCAGACTATCCGTGACGTTCTTCGCACAGCCTTTGATGAGATGTATAAACTTGAAGCTGATATGCTGGAGATGTACAACAAAATGGGCGACTGCACCGATGAGGAAATGGCACAGCTGATGGAAGATGTTGGGGATATCCAGGATATTCTGGACCACAGCGGTTTTTACACCATCGACAGCCGTATAGAAGAATACGCAAACGGTCTTGGCCTTGGAGAAATCGGTCTGGACAGAGATGTAAGCGAGCTCAGCGGCGGTCAGCGTACAAAAGTTCTGCTGACAAAACTGCTTTTGCAGAACCCTACAATCCTTATTCTTGACGAACCTACAAACCATCTGGACGAAAACCATATCCGCTGGCTGACCACATTTTTGCAGAACTACGAAAACGCATTTCTGCTGGTGAGCCACGATGTGCCGTTCCTAAACAATGTTACCAACGTAATCTACCATGTGGAAAACGCGGTGCTGACAAGATACAAGGGCAACTACGATGACTTTATGGCCATGTACGAGCTGAAAAAGCGTCAGCTTGAACAGGCGTATGAAAAACAGCAGAAGGAAATTGCCCATCTTGAAGATTTTATCGCACGCAACAAAGCCCGTGTTGCCACAACAAATATGGCAAAAAGCCGTCAGAAAAAGCTGGACAAGATGGAGATTATTGAACTGGCAAAGGAAAAACCGAAGCCAATTTTTTCCTTTGAATACTCCCGTGCACCAGGCAGAGTTGTGGTGGAAGCAAAAGACCTTGTGCTGGGCTACAACGAGGCTCTAACCCGCCCTGTAAACTTTATCATCGAACGCGGACAGAAAATTGCCATCAAGGGTGTGAACGGCCTGGGCAAATCCACTTTGCTTAAAACAATGCTGGGCATTATCCCTGCTTTTGACGGCGAGGTTAATCTTGATTTCTACGCAGAGCCTGCCTACTTTGAACAGGAACATATTGCAAGCAGCAAAAGTGCCCTGAACGAGATATGGGATATGTACCCGTCCATGACCAACGCAGGCGTACGCGGTGCCCTGGCAAAATGCGGCCTTACCACACAGCATATCGAAACACAGTGCAAGGTGCTGTCTGGCGGCGAAAACGCAAAGGTGCGTCTGTGTGCAATTATGCTGAAAAGCTTTAATGTGCTGGTGCTGGACGAACCTACAAACCACCTTGATGTTGACGCAAAGGACAGTTTGAAAAAAGCTATAAAGGATTTTAAAGGCACTGTTATCCTTGTAAGCCACGAACCCGAATTTTACGAAGATATCGTTACAGATGTGTGGAATTTAGAGGACTGGACAACAAAAATTGTATAGGCTCCGTCCTAACCACCCACAAATATCCAACGAAAAAGCACCGCTGCTGCGGTGCTTTTGTTTTGTCTGATTATTTTTTATACACATATTTATCCATCACATATTCAAAACCGTTTTTGTGTAAATCCTGCCAGAATTCACTGCGGAATGACGGATATTTTACAGGTTCGGAAAGACGTTTCTGATGCTTTAACTGCTCTGCGATATCCCTCTGCTGCATATCTGCCCGCTGTTTCATATGATAAACCAGCTTTTCCCCTTTGGCGTTGTTTGCCAGTACCACCGAAACACCAAGTGGTGTGTAAGTTTCGGGGCTGTATTCTTCTATCCCCCAGTAGTCTGCAATGGTGATTGCGGAAACCCGGTTCTGTGTTGTAAATTTACAGTTTTCACAGGACGGACGCATAATTGTGCTTACCTTGAAGAACAGGTCATAGAAAATGTTGTCTTCGTGGAGTATGCCGTCGCCGTTCATCTCAAAGGAAAAGCCGCGGTTGGAGTTGTTGCGGGTCCATGGATGCAGCTTTGAGCGGAACATCACTCTGGTCATCTTTCCGCCGCTGTGTTTTTCTTCCTGCCATTTTTTGTATTCCTGCCATATAAGCGGACTTGGAATGCTGTGGCAGATAAGGTCGCAGAGGTAGAGATTTTCTGTGATATGCCGCGGCAGATATGCTTTCAGCCCAGCCACCTGACATGGTGTACCTGTGAAAAGCACTGTTTTTCCTGCCTGCAGGTCGGTTTTTACCTTTACAAAGGTATCCTTTAAATCGCTCTGTGCATATTTGGATACACGCTGGCGGTCTCTTTCTGCTTTTGTTTCGGCACGGGAATGGCAGACGTTGAAATCTTCGTCAAAATCTGCACCGTAGACCACACCGCCAATTTCCAGAATATAGTCGGAAAGGGCAGTAAATGCACCGCCGCTGGTGGAAGCCTTCAGCACATCTTCGTCCTTATGTACACAGCTGTAGCAGTTCTGCTGTCCGCCGTTTTTTAAACTTTCGCTGTTTATAAACGGACATATATCACGGCAGAGACCGCAGTCAATACAGTTTTTCTGCTCGATAACGGGATAAAGAAAGCCCTCGCTGTCCGCCTGCATTGTTATGGCATTCTGGGGACAGATGTGCTGGCAGGCTGTGCAGCCGCTGCAGTCCTTTTTGTTTTTGTAAACCTGTTCCATAAAAATACTCCTTGAAAAAAACGGATATTTTATTTAATATAATTTTAACACAGATTTTCATAAAACTACAGAAAATAACGGAAAATATTTATGGTATACAGCAACATCTCCAAAGCGGAATTTATAAGCCGCCCAAACCGTTTTATCGCTCATATAAAAATTGACGGCAAGGAAGAAATTGCCCATGTGAAAAACACAGGCAGATGCAAAGAACTGCTTACTCCGAATGCAACGGTTTTTGTGCAGAAAAGCGATAATCCAAACCGCAAAACCAAGTATGATTTAATCGCCGTTTTAAAGGGTGAAAGGCTGATAAATATGGACAGCCAGATACCCAACAAAGTGTTTGGAGAATGGGTGCAAAGCAGCGGTTTTTTCGGCAACTTAACACTGGTAAAAGCAGAAAAGACCTTTGGCAGCAGCCGTTTTGACTATTATCTGGAGACAGAAAATAACAAAATTTTTGTGGAGGTAAAGGGCGTAACGCTGGAGGAAAACGGCGTTGTGCTTTTCCCCGATGCACCCACCGAGCGTGGCGTAAAGCATATAAATGAACTTTGCCATTGTATTGATGCGGGATACAAAGCGTATATCTTTTTTATCATACAGATGGATGATGTTAAGTATTTTACGCCAAACAGAAAAACCCACCCGCAGTTTGCCGATGCACTTAAAGCAGCAAAGGAAAAAGGTGTGGGAATTTATGCCTTAAGCTGTAAAGTCAGCGAAAACAGCCTTGTGGCAGATAAATTTGTGGAAGTTAAATTATAGATAAAAGCCGTGGAGCAGCAAACTCCACGGCTTTGTTTTTTTATATATTATATTCTTCTTTTGGGCCTACAGATACTGTTTTTCCGTTCACCTCAAACCACAGCTCATCATCGCTGTTGTTGCGGATACACTTTTCGCTTATTTCGGCATTTCGCACAGCTTTGAGATAACGGACAATCTCTATATTTGTCATAGAAATTATATCCTCATCTGCCGAAATTCTGCACAGGATATCTTCCATCTGTTCCCACATATTTTCGGCATCAAGGTCGTATGAATGTCCCACAATCTGGCAGAGGGCAAGTTCTTCCTCTGCTTCAAAGAAACCTTCAACAAAGCTATTCAACTCAGGATTTAAATGAAAAATCCCGCACTGCCACCAATAACAGTCCTGTGGCGGAGTGTAGGAAAAACTTTCCTGTGACATTCGGGCATATTCAAAGCCGCAGTTTACAGCACACTGTGCAATAAGCGGACTGTAATAGTCAAAAGGCACGGCAAACCCGTTTATTTTTACGCCAAAAAGCTTTTCAAGGTTCTCCTTGTCCCTGCCAAGCTGATGCATAATTTCTCCATACACCATATTGTTCATATAAGGGTGGGTAAGGGTGTGGGATGCAACCTCGTGACCGCTGTACAAATCCACAACCACATCCTTGGGCAGACGTCTCACCTGCATGCCACAGGGATGCGTCCACTCAAATTGTTCTTCCATAAGCTGACTGTTGAGATTGAATGTACCTTTGATATTGTATTTATTGAGCAGCTCTACAAAACGGATATCCTGTAAAACACCGTCATCGTAGGTGATATTGAAGACCTTGCTTTTGCCGTTTGGGTAAAGTTTTTTAATCACGGTTTTCTCCTTGATATGCCATAAAACAGCGTTTGCTATTTTAAGCGGTTTATTTCGTTCTGCAGATTTTCCAGAAATCTGCCCGCGTGGGCGCCGTCCATCTGTGTGTGATGAAACTGAAATGAAATT
This sequence comes from Oscillospiraceae bacterium, assembly GCA_015067145.1. Classification (GTDB taxonomy): domain Bacteria; phylum Bacillota; class Clostridia; order Oscillospirales; family Ruminococcaceae; genus RGIG3102. The sequence goes on from SVNA01000004.1 coordinate 25,027, forward strand.
GGCAGATAGTATCTGAACAGTTTTTTGCGGTATCTGCCCCATATCATAAACGGATTGTTGAAGATGCCGCTGTTCATCCCCACAGCGCCATCAATTTCTGTATCAACAATTGCAGATGTGCCGATTACCATACTGTTTTCTGACAGGTCTTGGTCCTGGCAGGTTTCCGCAACCTGTGCTGTATACTTAAGATAGTCCTGATTGAACTTTTCCATATCATCTGTATACAGAATATCACAGGAACTTACTTCACCCTCTTTGTTTTTCACGATTGTGTTGACCGCAATTGTGTCATACTGCATCAGCTTTTCGCCAACGGGAAGTATATAGAACTCCTTTACATCTGCGGCTGCTTTGCCGATGCAGTAGTCCAGCAGCATATTGAATTTAAGGTTTTTCTTTTTTGATATTTTAATAAGATTTGTCACATCAAAAGTTTTAAAAAATGTAACCATCGGATTTGGTGCTTTCATCCACAATTCGTATGCTGAAGCTCTTGCTGTATCTTTAGGGTTAATTTCTCTTGCCATTGTTTTCTCCGTCAAATTATCATTTAGCTTTTCTTTCTGACAATTATACCCTATCGGCACATATATCACAAGAAAAACCACAGCCTTTGCGACTGTGGTTTCTGTATTATAACTGTATTTTAGTTATTTGCAACGATAAGTTCTTTTGTTGCGTTGTTGAGTGTTTCGTTGCCGTCTTCTGTTACAAGCACGATATCTTCGATACGGATACCGAATTCGCCAACACGGTAGATACCAGGTTCGATACTGAATGTCATACCAGGTTCAAGGTACATTGGGTTGGACTGTTTGATGTCCGGTGCCTCGTGGATGGAGAAGCCGATTCCGTGTCCGAGACGTGTTACAAATGTTTCGCCGTAGCCGCTTTCGTCGATGATGTCACGGGCTGCTTTGTCTACATCCGGGATAAATGCACCGTTAACTGCTGCGTCAACGCCTGCCTGCTGAGAACGGAGAACATAGTCATACATCTTTTTCTGTTCTTCTGTTACACCGCCAACAAAGAATGTTCGTGTCATATCTGCACAGAGGCCTTTGTAGATACAGCCGAAGTCGCAGAGGAGAACATCCTGTTCCTGAATAACACGTTTGTCATCGTTGTAGTGTGGCAGTGCTGCGTTTTCACCGGAGGCGATGATTGCAAAGCCAAAGTCTGCACCGCGTTTTGCAAATTCTGCTTTGATAAAGTCAACAACGTCCTTTTCAGTCATGCCAGGTTTTGCATATTTAACGATTTCGTAGTATGTTTCGTCTGTGATGCGGCCTGCAATGCGGAGGTTTTCGATTTCTTCGGCTGTTTTGCAGATTCTCATTCTTTCAAGAAGTGGTTTGCCGTTGATGAATTTAACATCGATATTCTGCATGATATCCAGAATAAGGCATGCACGTTCTGTGCTGTTTACGCCAATTGTTTTGCCGATGAGGCCGTTTTCTTCCAGAGCTTTCTGCACTGTCGGGAGGAAACCTTCTTTATCGTACCAGCCGTAAACCTTGTTGCCGTCCATATACATGCTGATTTCGTCTTCTGTCAGCTTGTTGCAAACATAGAAATATTCGCCTGTAGCTTTGATGAAGAGAGCCTGAAAGCGTTCGCAGATATGTGTTGTGTGGCCGAGGATAAATTCCAGCTCTTCACCCGGTGCAATGAGAATTGCGTCTACGTTGTTTTTCTGCAATACTTCGCAGAGTTTTTCTTTATAGAACAGATTCATAGTAGTTCTCCTTTTCTACTTTTAATTTACAATATCAGAACAGGTTTTGCCTGTTTATTTACCAAATGTTTTGATTATATACGGCATGATAAGAGCCGCACGGGAGGCAACACAGTCGTACACGTATTCGTGCACCTCGCCGCAGAATTTGAAAAACGCATAGGTTTTCGGCACCGAATAGTCCAGCCAGATGCCCAGAAAGTTGCCGTCAAAGTTTGTCACAAACTCTTTGTATTCTGCCAGCAAGGCTGTGTCCATAGCCTCGATATAGCCGCTTTTCATAGCCGCCCAGTGGTATTTATAGCTTTTTACTCCGTTTTCGCTGAAGGCTTTGACTGGGTCGGACAAATCGGTCGGGATAAAATATTTTCTGAAATACTCATCGTAATCGGTGGTGTAGCCAAGGGCTTTTACCCCGTCACCGTCCTTTTGCGGCTTGTATCGGCTGCTGCGGCCGAAGACACTGTCCCCCAGCACTGCGTGGAAAATCTGCTCTTTCTGCAGTGATGAGAAATTGTAGCGGTCACGGAACATCATATATATGTACAGTGCCGTACAGCAGTAATCGCTTAGCCAGAGGTGCTCAATCTGTCCGCTGGCGGAGTGATGGTCGATTGCAGCGATAGCCCGTTCCACCTTTTCCACCGACTGCAGCACATCGTTGTGGTCCACAAGCAGAAACTTTTTGCCCGCAAGCTCTGCCTGGGTTATGACAAGAGGTGTGCTGTCGAAACAGCTTTCCAGCAGCATTCTTGATGACGGGTCCACAATATCCCCTTTAAAAAACACCCACTGTGCTTTTATGCCGCTGTCGTTCAAGATATCAGCCATAATTTTGGCAGACACTATGCTGTCGGCATCGGGGTTGCGGTGGCCTGTGATGTATACGGTATCTATGCCGTCAAAAATGTCAAAATTCATAAAACTGCCTCACATCCTGTAATATGCAAAGCGGGACACTGTCCCTTACAAACAAATATACCACAATAAAAAAGATGTGACAATGTTTTGTCACATCTTTTTAGTGTTAAAATTATTTACCTTCTGCCATAACAGCTTCGATTTCTTCGATTGTTCTCGGAACCATATATGTAAGGTTTTCGCAGCCGTCTTCTGTTACCAGGCAGTTGTCTTCAACACGGAAGCCAATGCCCCATTCTTCAACGTAGATACCGATATCAACGCAGAACATCATGCCTGCTTCGATTGTTTCTGCTTCAACAAGGTCGTGTGTGTCAAAGCCAACATGATGTGCACCGCCATGCCACATATATTTACCGATTTCGCTGAAGTCTTTTACAAGGCCGATTTTCTTGAGTTCTTCACAGCAGAATTCCTTTGCAATTTCATCAACACGGTGCATTGGCATACCAGGTTTGATGATGCTGAACAGGTATTCACTTGTGTTGTAAGCTGCTGTGTAGAGCTGACGCTGTCTTTCGCTGAACTTGCCGTTGCAAGGGAAGCCACGGGAAACGTCTGTACCCATATAGTCATATCTTGCACCAACGTCGTTGAGAATCATATCGCCGTCTTTAGCCTGACCTTCACTGCCGTAGTAGTGGATGCAGAAGTTGTTGTCGCCGCAGGAGATGATTGGCGGAAATGCAGGTGTGAGCATACCCCATTTGCTTGCGAGAGCATAGTCAAACTCTGCACGGTACTGATATTCGTACATACCAGGTTTGCTTGCTTTCATCATTGCAACGATAGCATCCTTTGTTGCCCATGCAGCTTTACGCATTGCTTCGATTTCGCAAGGCTGTTTGATAACACGCTGTTTACGCATCTGCGGCATAATGTCGATGATGTTGATGGATGGGTTTGACTGTTTGATTCTGCGTGCAAAGAGAACATCTTCGCTGTCACGGTCTGTTGTCGCATTTTTGTAAAGGTCACATGCAAGATTTTTGATTTTGCCCGCACTGTATCTTCTTTCAAAGAAGTCTGTGAAAGCTTCTGTGTAGAGAATATCCTTCATTTCAAAACCGGATTTTTCAGCCACTTCTTCAGGGGAGAGACGTGTGCCTGTCCAGCGTTCAACCATCAGATTTTTAGGCTGGATAAAAATTTTTTCTTCCACTTTGCCTTTATCCTTGAATGCAGCAAGGATAAATTCTTTTCTGTCCACACCTGTGAGGTACACAAAGTTTCTGTTTGCAAAGAACGGATAGAATTCGTCTGCTGTTTTGATAACCTCTTTGCCTGAGAATGTCACCAGCATTGTGCCATCCGGCAAAGAAGCATAGAGTTTTTCTCTGTTGCCTTTGTAGAATGTATTAACCATAACAATTACAACCTCCTGTGAAAATATATATCATTACTTTAAATATATATTTATTTTAAATACTTATCAACAACTATTCGATAATTGAATAAAAATATTCTTATTGGAATAAAATTCTGAAATCCGGATAAACAAAAAAACGGCACCGGGTTTTATTCCGGTACCATATTTTGAATCAGATATTTGTTTTGCCGAGCTTTTTAAGACCCACCGCAAAGATTGCACAGCCCGCAAAGGCAAAGATACTCAGCCATGCAAGGGCTGCACCTGCAGGGATAAAGGTTGTGAGCACACCGCAGATGGCAAGGCCGACAATCTGTGATACAATCTGTCCGCAGGTGTTGCTTACCAGCTGGGCTGTTGCCGCATATTCCCTTGGGGTAATCTGGTCAACATAGCTCTGTACACCGGGCAGAGACAGTGAGAAACAGCCCGCCTGTGTAACAGAAGCAAGCAGTGCAAAGGTTACATTGCCTGAAAGGCCGATTGCAAGGTTTTTAACACCATACATAAAGAAAGCAACTATCAGCAGTTTTTCTGCACCGAATTTCTTTTCCAGCTTTTTATAAAAAGGCATTGTGAGAAATTCCACACCTGCAAGGATGAACAGTGCCATACCGACATCACCTGCTGTGCCCCCAAGCTGACGGATGTGGATTGCGTAGTAACTGGTTGCCGCACCTGTTGGCAGCACTGCAAGAGCATAGCAGATAACCATCAGCACAAAGCGTCTGTTTTTGAGCAGTTCTCTGAAGATAACTGCAAAATTGCCCTCATCCTTTTGTTTTTCACTTACCCGTGGATTTGGGCAGAGCATCGCTATAGGAATAAGCACAACTGTGCTTACCGCCATGGCAATCGGCAGGGAAACTGCACCGAAAGCGTCGAACAGCTGGCCGTACACACCTGCTGTCACAGCGTAGGCAAGACTGCCGATGGAACGCACAGCACCAAAATTCACACCCAGTTTTTCACAGTCCAGCTTGGAGAGCCAGCCCTCGCTGAAGCCATACATTGCGTTGATGGTTGCACCGATGAGAATGCTGCAGAATACCAGCTGAACAGTGCCGTTTAAAAAGTACAGCCATGTATACGCCAGCACAGTGAGTACACTGCAGACAGACAGTATTGTTTTTGCCTTGCCTGTCTTATCGCATAGAAAACCCATAAGCGGCTGAACAAATGCTGCTGTGAGGGATATGAGACAGGTAAAAATTGCAGTTTCGTTGGCTGCAACACCCTTCTGCTCCAGTATTACCACAAAAAAGCCCGGACCTATGGCCCACATTGCATAATATGGGATGAGCAGGGCAGAAAATTTAAGTCCTACGTTTTTCATCTTTTCCTCTTTTTATATCTTATAATTATTCACATTATATCAAAAATCAAGCACAACCTATTATAATACAGCGATTGTTATTTTACAATCGGATTTTATCAATAATATATACAAAATTTGATGGAAAACCAAAGCAATATTCTATACTGCACTCTATTGACTTTTGGCATGAAAAGTATTAAATTCAAGGTATAAGATAAATTGTATCCAAGCCTTTGCCGTAACATTTTTTCGGCAACGGCTCTTTATTTACAGAAATTTCTCACTTTTGGGAGGATTTATGGAACAAAATAAAATTCTCGAAGGCAGCTTATACAAAAATATAATGCTCTTCTTCCTGCCTATATGGTTTGGCACGTTTTTTCAGCAGCTGTACAACACAGTGGATGCTGTTATCGTGGGCAACTTTGTGGGCAAGGCGGCTCTTGCAGCAGTTGGCGGCCCTACGGGCACCATCATCAACCTGCTGGTAAACTTTTTTGTTGGTGTTTCCAGCGGTGCAGGCGTTGTAATTGCCATGTACTACGGCAGCCGCAATGTTGAAAAAACAGATACCGCAATCCACACTGCAGTGGCAATCTCCATCACCGGCGGCCTTATCCTTATGGCAATCGGCATTCCGTTCTCCCCAAAATTCCTTGAATGGATGGGCACACCTGCCGATATTCTGGAACAGGCAACCATTTATATCAGAATCTACTTCTGCGGTGCGGTGTTCAACCTTATATACAACATCGGCAGCGGTATACTGCGTGCTATGGGTGACAGCAAAAAACCGCTGTACTTCCTTATTGTAGCAAGTATTGTAAACATCATCCTTGACGTTGTTTTTGTTGTTGTTCTCAAAATGGGTGTTGCGGGGGTTGGTCTTGCAACAATCATCGCCCAGTTCTCCAGTGCAATGCTGGTGCTTGCCACACTGAAAAGAATGCCGGAAGATATCGCACTTACCTGGAACAAGGTCAAGCTCAACGGCAGCATGTGCGGAGAAATCTTCAGAATCGGTATTCCGAACGGCATACAGTCCATCGCATTTTCCATCTCCAACATTGCAATTATGTCCAGCATCAACGCATTCGGCACAGACACCGTTGCTGCATGGACAGCATTCGGCAAGATTGATGCCATGTTCTGGATGACTGTTGGTTCCTTTGGTATTGCAACAACAACCTTTGTCGGCCAGAACTTTGGTGCCAGAAACTTTGACAGGGTACGCAAATCTGTACGTGCCTGCAACCTGCTGAGCGTTATTGCAGCGGTTATGCTGACATGTATAATGCTCACCTGCTATCCGTTCCTCTACCGAATCTTTACACAGGATGCCGCAGTTATCGAAATCGGTGCAACAATGGTAAAGGTTATGGTTCCGCTCTACTTCACCTTTGTATTCATAGAAAACTTCTCCGGTGCTATGCGTGGTGTGGGGCACAGTATTGCCCCGACAATCCTTACAATTATGGGCATCTGCGTGTTCCGTGTTTTCTGGGTTGCCGTTGTTCTGCCAATGAACAATACCCTTATCACAGCAATTATCAGCTACCCTATCTCCTGGAGCCTTACAGCGATAATCTTTACTGTTTACTATCTGTCAGGTGTATGGTTTAAAAAGAGCGTTAAAAAGAGATACGGAGAAACAATTTAAAACAATAAATAAAGACGGTCACAGAGACAATGTTCTGTGACCGTTAATTTTTTATTTGTTTTTGCTCACAATACTGTCCATAACCCTGCGTACAGGTTTATACAGCAGCAGCATAATGAGAAAGTTGGAGGGGCCGTGGATAAGGTCAAACGGTATGCCCGCAATCCACCAGTTGAACATCATGGCAGGGCCGCCGATAAACAGATACGGGATTGAGCATAATGCACCGAAAAACAGCCCGAAAACCCCTGAAATAATGCTGTAGAGCAGCACCGAGTCCTTCTTTCTCACCAGCCAGGTGATGAATGCCAGCAGCGGCCAGGCATAGAGGTACATCACCCACCAGATGCCAAATCCGTAGATACAGCCTTCGATAAGGGTAAATGCAGGTACAACCAGCAGCATTTTTTTGCCGAGCACAAGGGTAAAAAGCATAACAAAGAAGGAGGTAACCTCAATATTAGGCAACCCCTGCATAACCAGCTTGCAGGCTTCTATTATCGCAACCGCCATACCCATAAAGGCAACGTCGCGGGCAGATAGCTTTTTAGTGTCTGTCAAAATAAATCACCCTTAACCGATAGTGTAAACCAGCTGGAATACGTCGCCGTCATTTACAACCTGTTCGCTGGCACCGTACATACCATATTCGCCGTTGACCATAATGGACCAGTACGCCTTGTCAACCTCGTATCTTGCTTCTTCGCCGTTTACAGCCATAATTGTCATGCCGTATGGGCCTTCTTCGTTTGTGATTTCAAGGCCTTCTGTCTCTGCAAATGCCTGTTCGAGATATTCAGCATCGGTGGAGATGTTGTAGGTTGTTGTCTCCTGTGCAGCGTTTACAACCTCGATTGTAATGTTTTTTGAGCCTTCTGTTGCTTTTGGTGCGTAGGTTCTGTATGCAAAGATGAATACAGATACCACCGCTACCAGTGCAAGGAGCGTTAAAAACAGATTTTTTCTTTTCATTTTGTTTTTCCTTTCTTTATCTTCTGTTTTTCATCAGAAATTAAAGGTAAAACAGCTTTCATCAAAAAACAAAACCCCTTACCTTTGGGTAAGAGGTTATATGACATTACAGGCCTCAGAATCCATTTACGGCTTTGAGGGATATTATGTACCAACCAATTACTCGTGGTTTTACATTGCTCATTACAGGCAGGTCTTCTGACTTAAGCTTCATCGCACTGCCCGTCTTCCCAGGTTGTAAACCCAGTGACACTGTGGACAGCACTCCCCTTTTACAGCGGCGAGTACGTTCAGGATTTGCACCTGATTCCCTTTTCACCGAAAAATTATTCGGCACCTGTAACGGATATTAACTTCTGATTATCTTCAATATATCACAACAAAAAGGCAAAATCAATATAAACACCAAAAACGGCTATACTATTTAATAATATATACAATAAATTACCGTTATATTCTACATATAAAATGCCGTATTTATTTGAATTATCAGTACATAAATGGTATGATATATAATAGATAATAATGGCGTTCTGCCATCAAAAAAGAGGTGCATTTTATGGATTTCAGACAGGTTTGCGATGAGGCAAGAGGCAATATAGGACCTTTCTGCAAGGCTTGTTATGTGTGCAACGGTGTTGCCTGCAAAAACACCATTCCCGGCCCGGGTGCAAAGGGTATGGGTGATGTGGCCATCCGCAACTGGCAGAAATGGCAGGAAGTGCGTGTAAATATGGACACCCTCTGCGAAAATGCAGATATCGACACTTCCGTTACACTTTTCGGCAAAAAATTCGCCCTGCCTGTATTTGCAGGTCCTGTAGGTGCGGTTAAACTGCACTACGGCGAAAAATACACCGACCTTGAGTACAACGATATTCTGCTGAAGGGCACAAAGGAATACGGTATCGCTGCATTTACAGGTGACGGCACAAACCCAGAGGTTATGATAAGCGCTGCCGATATGATTAAAAAGTATGACGGCTGCGGCGTGCCTACCATAAAACCATGGAATATTGACACAATAAAGGAAAAATTTGACCTTATAAAAAACAGCGGCTGTTTTGCAGTTGCCATGGACGTAGACGCGGCAGGTCTGCCTTTCCTTAAAAATATGACACCCCCTGCAGGCAGCAAGACTACCGAACAACTTAAAGAAATTATCAGCCTTTCTCCTGCACCGTTTATCGTAAAGGGTGTTATGACAGTTAAAGGTGCACTCAAGGCAAAACAAGCGGGTGCTGCGGCAATCATCGTTTCCAACCATGGTGGACGTGTGCTGGACGGCACACCAAGCACAGCAGAGGTGCTGCCACAGATTGTAAAGGCTGTCAAAGGCGAGATGACAATTTTAGTGGACGGCGGCATAAGAAGCGGGCTGGATGTGTTTAAAGCTCTGGCTATGGGTGCTGACGGAGTTGTTATTGCAAGACCGTTTGTAACTGCAGTTTACGGCGGCGGTGAAGAAGGCATCAAAGCCTATACCGACAAACTGAAAGCTGAGCTTTGCGATGTTATGGCAATGTGCGGTGCAAAAAATATTGGCGAAATTAACAGCGATATGCTGTTTTAATCGGATAAAATAATTTACATATCAAAGGAGTATACAATTATGGAAAGTCGTATCAAAGGTAAAGTTGCATTAATCACAGGTGCAACAAGCGGTATCGGCCGCAGCTGTGCAAGAGAACTTGCAAAACTTGGCTGTAACGTTATCATCACAGGCAGAAGAGCAGGTATGCTTGAAGCTGTTAAGATGGAAGTTGAAGCACTTGGTGCAAAAGCATATCCAATCGTTATGGACGTGAGAAACTCTGACGATGTTATGGGCAAAATTGCTGCTCTGCCTGCAGAATGGGCTGATATCGAAATTCTCGTTATCAATGCGGGCCTTGCAAGAGGTACAGAAAAACTTTACGAAGGCAGAATTGAAGAATTTGACGAAGTTATCGACACAAACGTTAAAGGTGCACTTTACACAATCAAAGCTGTTGTTCCACAGATGGTAGAAAAAGACCTGCCAGGTATGGTTGTTACAATGGGTTCTGTTGCCGGCAACTTCGCATACGCAGGCGGTGCAGTTTACTGTGCATCCAAAGCTGCTCTCAGATACATTGCTGACGGTCTTCGTGTTGACACAATGGGCACAAGAATCAAAGTTACAAACATCGAACCTGGTATCGTTGAAACAGGCTTCAGCGTAGTTCGTTACCGTGGTGATGAAGACAAGGCAAAAGCTGTTTACACAGGCATCGAAAGCCTTACACCGGACGATATCGCAGAAACAGTTGCTTACGTTTGCAACCTGCCTGAAAATGTTCAGCTGCCAGAAGTTATCATGACTCCTAACAAACAGGCTGACGCATTTAACAAAGTTTACAACAAATAAAAATTAATCCGGTTATGTTCGCATAACATTATACAAGGGCGAACAGTGTTTGCCCCTGTAGTTTTATATTAAAACAAAGGGAGATGTATATTATGGCTCTTATAGATCAGGTACGCAGCGAAATGATGGCTGCTATGAAAGAAAAAAACGCTTTGAAGAAGGAAGCTTTGTCCGCACTGCTTGCAGCTCTTAAATCCAAAGCTATCGACAAACGCAGTGACCTTACACCGGAGGAAGAAATTGCTGTTGTTCAGCGTGAGGTTAAACAGCTTAAGGAAACAATGGATACAGCACCTGCAGGCTACGAAGCTGTTGTGGAAGAATGCAAAGCAAAACTTGAGTTCTACACAGCATATCTGCCAAAACAGATGGATGAAGAAGAAATCAGGGCTACAATCAAATCCGTGCTTGATGCTCTGGGTCTTGAAGCACCTACACCAAAGGAAAAAGGCATTATTATGAAAAATCTTATGCCTCTTACCAAAGGCAAGGCTGACGGCAAGCTGGTAAATGAAATTCTCTCCACATTCTTTGCATAATTCAGATATATCATAAAAGCATTTAAGGTCATCTCCGTTATCCGCGGGATGACCTTTTTATTTTTTCACTGTAATATTCGCCTTTTCATATACTAAATACAAAGGAACTGTCAACAATATATACAGTTAAAGGAGGCTTTGCCGTGGAAAACACAACATTTAATACTGTATATAAAAACATTCTGCCCTATCAGGCAATCAATATGATAAATGATATAAGCACCTACACTGTATTGCTGGATGTACGCCGCAGTGATGAATACAATGCAGGACATATAAAGGGAGCGGTAAATCTGCCGCTGAGCCGTATACTGACCGACTGCCGCCGGCTGCTGCCCGACACAAAGCAGGAGATTATTGTGTACTGCCACAGCGGTCAACGCAGCAAAACTGCCTGTATACAGCTTTCCAATATAGGTTATACCAATGTGTATGACCTTGGCGGAATTATCGACTGGCCCTTTGAGGTTGTTATAAGCTGATTTCGCAGTATAAAATGTTTATATACAAAAAACAGACGGCCCCAAGACCGTCTGTTTTCAATTTATATTCAGTAATTTAATTTCTGAATTATGTAGCTGTTAGCCGATACCACCGTACATAGCACCAAGAACGAGAGCTGCTACTGCAAGGATTACGTAAACGTATTTACCAAGTGGGTAGAACCAGTTGCCGATAGCTTTTTTAGCACCCTGGTTAACAGCTGCCATAGCTGTTTCTTTCTTCATTACCCAGAAGAACATGATGCCAGCGAGAGCTGCGCCAAGTGGGCAGATGTAGATGGAAACAACGTCCATCCACTGGCTTGTCCAAGGCTGGATAAGGAGAGAGATAACTGCACCGATAAGACCCATTGTGATAACAGCTGGGAGACGTTTCATCTTGAACTGTTCCTGGAAGAAAGCAACTGGTGCTTCGTAGAGGTTAACGATGGAGGAAACGCCAGCAAAGAGAACGCAGATAAAGAATACCATACCTACAATTCTGCCGCCTGCCATGCCGTTGAATACGTTTGGAAGGTAAACGAACATAAGACCAGGACCGCCGCTGGATGGTTCTACGCCGCCAACGCCCATTGCTGGGAGGATAACGAACATAGCGAGAAGAGCTGCCATTGTGTCGAATACAGCAACGTTTCTTGCGGAGGATGGGATATCTTCGTCTTTGCCGAGGTAGGAACCGTAGATAACAGAACCGTTACCAGCAACAGAGAGGGAGAAGAATGCCTGACCGAATGCAAATACCCAAACCTGTGGGTTGAGAAGACCTGCTGGGTTGAGTGTGAAGATGTATTTGTAACCAACATCTGCACCTGGAAGTGTTGCAATGTAGATTGCGAGAACTACAAAGAGACCGAAGAGAACTGGCATCATAACTTTGTTAGCTTTTTCGATACCGCCTGCAATACCCATAACCATGATAGCGAGGGAGATTACAAGACCTACGAGCTGCCATACACCGTTACCAACTGTGAAGATGCCGCCCTGAATCATAACGCCGATAGCTTCGCCAAGTGTTGCGGATTCTGGAGCTGTTGCACCGAATGTGCCGCCGATTGTGCCCATGTCTGTGCCCATTGCGAAGAGACCGCCGTTGATGCCCATCCATGTGTATTTGAAGATCCAACCAAGAACTACTGTGTAGCCGATAGCAAGCATTGCTGCACCGATGATTGGAACTGCACCGATTGCTGTACCAAGACCTTTGCCTTTGCCGCCGTCTTCTGTTGCTTTACCAAAAGCACCAACAGGGCCTGCTTCTGCCCAACGACCAAGTGCAAATTCTTCGATAACGCCTGATGCACCGATAAGGATTACGAACAGGAAGTATGGAAGCAAGAATGTCATACCACCATATGTGGATACCATGATAGGGAAACGCCAGATGTTGCCCATACCAACAGCAGAGCCGATACATGCCAAGATGAAGCCCCATTTAGACTGGAAACCATCTCTTTTTTCGATATTGCTCATTGTGAGAATACCTCCTCTTAAAAAATTTGTTTTACGTTTTTTAAATAGAAAGCACCCGCATAGCTGTAAAAGTTATGCGAGTGCTTAAAATTAATCAGTTAATTTCCGAGCACATGGATATATGCTGTGTGCTCACACTCTAATTGTCAAACCTTAGCTTAACGAATTATTTTTCTTCGTTTGGGTATGGTTCGAGGAATGCGTGGAAGTGACGCATTGGAAGTGTTTTACCGCTGATGATTCTCATGTTAGGAATGTTTTCACGGTCTTTGTAAAGTTCGGAAACAGCTTCGATTACATAGTCAAGGTGCTGCTGTGTAAGCTGGCTTCTGTTGATAGCGAAACGAACAACGTTACATACTTCAGCCTGCTGTTCTGGTGTTTTGAGGTCGTATTCCATGGAGTAGTCACCGAGTTCGGATGTTCTGATACCGTAACGGCGGATAAGTTCCATAGAGAAGCCCTGACCAGCAAATGTGTCGTGACCGCGTTTGCCATCGAAGAACTGTGTCATGTCGATGTATACACCGTGGCCGCCTGCTGGGAGGATAACACCTTTAACGCCTGCGTTGTAGAAGCCTTCTGCAAGGTAGTTACACTGTGCAATACGTTCGTCGAGGTAGTGGAAGTTGCAGGATTCTTTGAGACCAACTGCAAGAGCCATCATATCACGACCGGACATACCGCCGTAGGAGTCGTTACCGTAGCAGGAGATCTGTTTAACTTTAAGTCTAACACCAACGTCCATTACTACGTTGCCGTCTGCGTCAAAGTCTGTGAAGTTTTTCCAGAAGAGACCTTTGTCGCGGAATGCAAGCATACCACCCATGTTAGCATGACCGTCTTTTTTAGCGGACATTGTGAATGCGTCACAGTAGCTGAACATTTCTGTTGCGATTTCGCCGATGTCTTTGTCTGCATAGCCATCTTCGTTCATTTTGATGAAGTATGCGTTTTCTGCCCAACGAGCTGTATCGAGAACGTATGGGATGTTGTATTTGTGAGCGATTTCAGATGTAGCTCTGATGTTTGCCATGGAAACAGCCTGACCACATACTGGGTTGTTTGTGATACAGGAGAATACGAGTGGAACGTTTTCTGGACCTACGCCCTGGATAAGCTGTTCGAGTTTTTCAAGGTCCATGTTGCCTTTGAATGGGTTCTTTTCGTATTTGCCGCCTTCTGGTACTTCGTAAAGAAGTTCTTTGTTGTAAAGGTTACGTGGGATGGAGCCCATCTGTTTGATGTTGCCTTCTGTTGTGTCGAAGTGACCGTTGGAAGGAATTGTAAATACTTTGCCTGGGTGACGTTCTGCAAGGATTTTCTTAACGATTTCCATGAGAACGGATTCAGCTGCACGACCCTGCTGGATGATGAAAGCATTTGGTCTTTCCATCTGTGCTGCACCGCCGTTGAAGAGGCCGCCTTCGTATTCGCAGAGGTAGAGTTCGTCCATGAGTTTGTCTACGTCTTTGCAACCTGTGCGGATAAGGTCGATGGAGTTTTTCCAGTTCTTTTCGCCGCCGCGTTCGAAGATATCGCGGAATGTATCGAGCAATACATAGTAACCGTTGTTACGGCCGTATGCTTCGTCACCGAGCATAAGAGCGGACCACTGAAGGTCTGTCATAGCTGTTGTACCGGAGTCGGAGAGCATGTCAACTGTAAGCATACCTGCTGGGAATGCAAATTCGTTCCAGTGTGTTGCATTGAGAGCTCTTTCGCGCTGTTCAACTGTTACTTCTGGAAGGTTACGTACAGCGTAAGTGTAGGAATGTGGTGTAGCTGCTTTAAGTGGATACTTTTTCATTGGTAAATTACCTCCTTGTTGGGAGGTACCCCGGTCGGCACGTGTGCCTGGCGGTCAGTACCTATTAAAAATTAATAAACGATTTTTAAGGGCAGGGTTTCCCCACACCCTATTGTGTAATTATTTTATCACGTAAATGAGAATGTTTCAACTTTTTGTTGTGCAAAATGAATAATTTTTCCATTTTTTATATAAACTTTATACAATTTTTGTGCAAAATGTGGGATAATTTTTTCTCATTTTTTAATAATTTTTTATTATTTTGTGGTATAATGATTTTGCAGAAACACCATATGAGTATTAATATTCACGATTTTGTGTATATTGCTATTAATATATTGTATCAAATACGATTTTATTGCATATATAATCATTTTCATAAAAAACCGCACTGAAAGGGAGATTGAATATATGACAGACAGCCAGCTTCACTATTTTACTAAAGTTGCAGAGTTTATAGGCCGTGTTATAGGACCTGACTACGAGGTTGCTCTCCATGATATTTCCGACCGCGACGGTGCAATTGTTGCCCTTGCCAACGGACATATAAGCGGCAGAACCATCGGCACACCTGTATCAGACAGGCTGAAAGAGATTATCGACAGCCACATTTATGAGGAAGAGGATTTTATCCTACACGAATACGGCCTGTCCCCCGCAGGTAAAGTGCTGTGTTCCTCCTCTATGTTTATAAAGGATGTTGCCGGAGAACTTATCGGGGTTATGTGCATAAACTTTGACGACAGCCGTTATCGCGAGCTGAGCCAGAAGGTATTTAACCTTTGTCATCCTGACGCTCTGGTTGACACAAACTTCCGCTTTGATGAAACAAAGGTGCCGCTCAAGATATCCGGTCCGTCCAGCCGACTGAAAACTGTACCTGACGGAAGTGCCCACGATATAATAACAGCTGAACTGAAAGCCAGAAATCTGAACCCCGAAAATATGTCTGTGAACAGCAGACTGCGTCTGATTGCCGAGCTGGACAGCAAGGGGGTATTTCTCATCAAAGGTGCAGTAAAGGAAGCCTCCGCCATATTCGGCTGTTCCCAGGCTACAATGTACCGACAGTTATCCAAAGCAAAAGAGCTTTAACCCATTTAATAATATAAACAATAAATTACATTATCATTAAAGGACACAGTATTATGATTATAAAAGTTGACAGCACAAACACAGCAAGATATAAAGAACTTTGCAAAGCAGAACACGTTTTCGGCAGCCGCAGCTTTACCGCCCTTTGTGCGTACGGCACAGAGCACAGCGTACATAAATTCTGGATTTTAAGCGAAGACGGAAAGGACGCCGCCGCACTGCACCTTAACGGACAGGTGCTGACCATTGTAAAGAAAAACAAAATCGGCACTGACGACATTATTGCACTGACAAAAGCGTTTGAAATTCACGAGATTGACAGTGACTGGGATTTATGTGAGGAACTGCACGCAATTCTGGGCGGTTTTACCGAGAGCAGCTATTATATGTGCTATAACGGCGGTGAAATAACAGAGGAATTCCCTGATATAAAACCCGCTGACCTGCGGGATGTATACAGTGTGCTGCAGCAGAGCCACGAATACTACCGCACACATCTTAAATACGAGCCTTGGGCTAACAATCTGGAAAACTGTATAAAGACAGGCTGTACAGAGGTTTATCAGCTGGAAAGAGACGGCAGGGTTATCGGCACAGGCAGCATTATCAGCCAGGATGACACCCATGCCGCAATCGCCGCCGTGGCGGTTATCCCTGAATACCGTCTGCGTGGTATAGGCAGCTATATCACCAACTTTCTTGTTAAAGAGATACAGAAAAAGGGCAAGACACCTTGCCTTATCAGCGGGTATGACGAAGTTGCCGAACTGTACAAAAAAATAAACTTTGTGACAGTTGGCCGCTGGGGTGAACTGTATATTTAATTTTATATATAAAAACGGCTGTATAACCCAAAAGAGTTATACGGCCGTTTGGTTTTATTTAAGGCTTTCTTCGATATATTTTCTTGTAACGGACTTTTCGCTGTTTAAAATTTCGGCAGGTGTGCCGCTGAACAGCACCTGTCCGCCCTTGAGACCGCCTTCGGGACCCATTTCTATGATATAATCAGCATCCTTCATCACATCAAGGCTGTGCTCGATGATAAAGAGGGTGTTACCCTTGTCAGCCATATCGTTGAAAACAGCTTTGAGGCGTTTTATATCATCAAGATGGAGACCGTCGGTAGGTTCATCCAGGATAAACACCTGTCCCTTTTCTTTAAGCTTGTCTGCCAGCTTGACACGCTGCAGCTCGCCGCCCGAAAGGGTAGTCATGGACTGATTGAGATGGATATAGCCAAGCCCTACTTTTTTGAGGCTTTCCAGCTTTTCCACAAAAGGCTGGCCTGTAAAAAATTCAATGGCCTGTGAAACGGATAAATCCATAACCTCGCCTATGTTTTTGCCGTTGTATTTAAAGCCGAGTGCTTCCTGTGAAAAACGTAAGCCCCCGCAGGCTTCGCATTTGGTTTCGATTGCGTCCATAAATGCCATTTCGGAAACAATAACACCCTTGCCGCCGCAGACAGGGCATCCCCCTGTGGAATTGAAACTGAAATAAGCATTGGAAACCTTGTTTGCCTTGGCGAATAAATTACGGATATCGTCCCATATTTCAAGATATGTGGCAGGGGTTGAACGCAGGTTTATACCGATGTTTTTCTGTTTTATAGAGATAACAGTTTCGGGATAAACATTCTGGAAATGCTCCATAAGGCTGGACTTGCCGCTGCCCGCCACGCCTGCAATAACACAGATTGTGCCCATAGGCAGCTGTACATTTACATTTTTAAGGTTGTGGAGGGTTGCGTTTTCCACACTGAACCAGCCTGTAGGTTTGCGGTAATCTGTTTTGAGAGGTGTTACGGAGGAGAGCATCTTTGCGGTGATAGTGTCGGATTTCAAAAGGCCGTCATAGTCCCCCTCAAACATAATTTCGCCGCCGAACTGCCCCGCCTTTGGCCCCATATCCACAATGTTGTCGGCAAGTTTGATAATCTCGCGGTGGTGTTCAACAATAAGCACAGTGTTGCCGTGGTTTTTAAGCTTTTCCAGTGACAGCTTCATTCTGTCGATATCCTTTGGATGCAGGCCAACGCTTGGTTCGTCCAGAACGTAGAGCATATCGGTGAGGGCACTGTTTATATATTTTGCAATCTTGATTCGCTGTGCCTCGCCGCCCGAAAGAGTATCGGTGCCGCGGCTGAGGGTGAGGTAGGACAAACCTATGTCCACAAGAGCCTGCAGACGTTTGGAAAGTTCAGTCTTCAAGTCCCTTGCCAGCGGGTCATTGATGGATTTTACAAAACTGATTGCATCCTCAATCGGCATATCGCAGATATCGGCAATGCTTTTGCCGTTGATAAGGCAGGAACGCACCCTGTCGTTCACACGCTGACCGTGACATTCGGGACAGGTAAAGGTGGAAACCATCTTTTCCAGATGCTTTTTGTGCATTTCACCCTCTTTACTGTTGATGATGCTGCGGTACATACGGGGATATATACCCTCGAACTTAGCGGATTTAGGCCAGTTTGCAGGAGGGTTTTTAAGACGTATCTGCGGTGAATAGAGAAACAGCTGCAGTTCTTCCTCGCTGTAGTCCTTTATCTTTTTGTCAAGGTCAAAGAGGCCGCTGTAGGCATAACGCTTCCATCTCCACGCACCTGTGGTAAAGGCAGGATAGTTGATAACACCTTCGTCGTTGAGACATTTATCAAAATCCACCAGCTTGTGGATATCAAGGTCGGTAACCACACCCAGACCGTCGCATCTTGGGCAGCTGCCTGACGGATGGTTGAAGCTGAACACATCTGAGTAACCGATGAAAGGTTTGCCCACGCGGCTGAACAGCAGACGCAGCAGTGTATAAATATCGGTATATGTTCCTACCGTGGAACGGCTGTTGCCCGACGGCTTTTTCTGGTCGATAACTATGGTTACTGGCAGATTTTCTATCCTTTCCACATTCGGTCTGCCGTATTTTGGCAGGTGGTGCTGAACGTATACAGGGAAAGTTTCGTTGAGTTCGCGGCGGCTTTCCGCTGCAATGGTATCAAGGCAGATGGAGCTTTTGCCGCTGCCCGAAACCCCTGTAAAAACAGTAATCTGCTTTTTGGGGATTTTTACGTTTATGTTTTTCAGGTTGTTTTCCCTTGCCCCTGTAATAACAATATATTCGCTCATAGTATCTTCCTTTTTTTGCAAATTCAAAGCTGAACTTTGGTCTAATCAAAGTATACGACATTTTGCAGGGTTAATCAATAAATTGAATGTTTCAGTTTTTAAATTTATATAAAATAACAGTTTACCCACGGATAAATTTGTGGTACAATCTTATATCGGTAAGCTGTGGCTAACCATCAAAAACTTTTTAAAGCCAGCGGGTTGTAAAAAAACAGCCCACCATATATATAATTCTTAACGAAAGGAAAACAGATGCACGTTCACGAACATACAGAGGTTGTAGAACATCTTTTTGAACATATCTTTACACACACCTTCCACGACACATGGTCCCTTATTCCGTTTTTGTTTATTGTTTTTGTTCTGCTGGAATATATGGAACATTCCATGAGTGACAGAAGCCTTGCAATAATCGAAAAAGCGGGCAGAAGCGGTCCGCTGTGGGGCGGTGTTATCGGTGCTTTTCCCCAGTGCGGTTTTTCTGTTATGGCGACAAACCTGTTTGCAGGCAGAATTATCACCATTGGCACAATAGTGGCGGTGTATCTTTCCACCAGTGACGAGATGCTGGCAATTATGCTCTCCAGCAGTACAAGCCCTGTAAAAATCATCAAGATTGTTCTGCTGAAGATCGCAATCGGTGTTGCGGCAGGCTTTGGGGTGGATTTTATCCACAGAACAAGGGTTAAACTGCAGCAGCACAGGCACAGGCACCACCACGACCACGGGCATCATCACCACCATCACCACAATCTTGAGGGTGAACACCACCACGAAGAACACCACGAACACCACGAATATATCAGTGACTTCTGCATTGAAGAGGACTGCCACTGCGGCAACGAAAGCCCTGTTATTGCAGCACTGAAACACACACTTAAAATCTATCTGGTTATCTTTGTGGTAACATTCCTGTTAAACCTTGTAATCGACCTTGCAGGGCTGGAGATTATTGAAGAAGTGGTTTCCAAAGCGGGTATCTGGGCACCTGTTGTAAGCTGTGTTATCGGTATGATACCAAACTGTGCTTCCAGCGTGGCAATCACACAGCTGTATTTAAGCGGCGCAATCAGCCTTGGCACTGCCATGGCAGGGCTTTTGACAGGCAGTGGTATTGCATGGATTGTTCTCTTCCGTGTTAACCCACACAGCCGACAGAACTTTAAAATTATGGGCATCGTATTTATCGTTGGTGCTGTGAGCGGTATAATTCTGAATGCTCTTGGCGTTGTGATTTAATAAATTTGATAAGACAAACATAAAGACCTTGTACTGCGTGTACAAGGTCTTTTATTATATCTGTTTACCACTCTGTATCGGGAACAGCCCAGGGGTGCATAACAGCTTTTATTTCATCAGTGTATTCTATGCCGATAAGATAGCAGTGTTCAAAGTCTTCAAGGGTACCTGCCGGGAAAGCAATCTCAAAATTTTCGTTCCACAGGATGATATATTCGGGTTTCATTGCAGCTTTCAGCTCGTCCTTCAAGCGTATATCACCATTTGTACTTTCACTGTAATGGGTAGCACCATCACCGAATGCTGCATCGATAATTACATCCACAGCCTTTTCTGTTTCGCAGGTGAATATATCATAGCCGCTTATATGCTCGCCCGTTTTCCTGTCAAAAATTTCGCCCAGACGGATTTCGTGCCCCACCTGTCCGTTTGCCAGCGGCAATGTGACACTGGTAAGAAATGTCATGATTTTATCGTTGCTTGCCGCAGGAGAAATATACTGTTCCAGCAGATATGTATGGAATTCTGTTTTATCAGCACAGTAATGTGCATAGGCCTGCTCCAGCGTTGCCTGTTCGTCATACAGCAAACCGCGGTTATCGTAGTATTCCAGCACCTTAAGTTTTGCCTCATCACTGAAATCATCAAAACTTTCCCTGTTGCCGACATAAACATTGTCCGGGCCGGCAGGGTGGTTTACCCGCAGCAGCTGTGTGCCGTCTGCCAGCTGATAGGTAATACTGCTGCCTGTTGCAAGTATATCCAGTAAAGTACCGTCAGAAAGGGATTTCACTTTTTCCTGCAGCAGAGAATCCACCGACACTGTGTCTGCAATCAGTGCTTTCACTATACCTTTATCTGTCTGAACATTGCGTATTCTTCCCTTGCTGAAAGCAGAAACGGATATATTTTCTGCAGTGCCGCCTTTAAGCTTTTCAATGCTGTCTTCTGCACCTTCTACCCAGCTGTGAATAAATGTGTTGTCGTCTATGACAACACCATATTCTCTGCCGTTCTCCTGTTCAATCATTATAACAGGATAACTGGATGCTTCTGTATCTGCATAGCCTGTAACCCAGCCCGAAACTCCCTGACATTGACTGCATCCGCACAAGAATAATATACATATCAAAAACAAAGGAATTAATTTTTTCACAGTGCCCCTCCTTTACCAGACAAATTTTTATATAAATATACTGTAACACAAAAATGTGAACAAATATAGAAAAGCTGAAAATACAGACTATTGTGCAGATTTTGCCGCCGTATTTTTGTTGCAATTACAGCGGGATAATAGTATTATATCTGTTGTAAAAAATCAGTTCAAATGAGGAATATGTAAATTGAGTAATTTTCTGTTCAGTACAGGTGCTGTTGCACCTACATTTATAATTGCCTTTACAGGATATTTTCTGAAAAAGCGTGGATTTTTCAGCGATGATTTTTTAAAGCAGCTGGACCGTTACTGCTTCCGTGTGGCTATTCCCTGTCTGATGGTGAGGGATATTGCCGATGCCGATATAACCACCATGTTTTCGGGCCAGTTTGTGCTGCTGTGCTTTCTGGCAACCACCTTTCTGTTTTTCGGGCTGTATCTTATCTGCTACCCGTTTTTTAAGGACAAACATTTTGTAAGCAGCTTTATACAATGTTCCTCCCGCGGGTCTATAGCCATATTCGGCGTGAGCATAGCAATAAACATCTACGGCAACGCAGGGGTTACTCCCCTGATGATGGCAATCGCAGTGCCGCTGTACAATATATACACCGTTATCCTCTTTAACCTCAAAGCTGACGACGGCGAAAAAGCACTGTCCGCCGCACACCTTAAAAAGATGCTGTACGGAGTGGTTACAAATCCGCTTATTATCGGCATAGCCATTGGTGCAGTGTTTTCCCTTGCAAAAATCACTATACCACAGATTATATACAAGCCTTTGTCCTCCATCGCCGCCACAGGCACCCCTCTGGCACTTTTATCCCTTGGTGCAGGCTTAAAATTCCGCCAGATTGGCAAGCGGATAAATCTCACCCTGCTGTCCTGTGTGCTGAAACTGATTGTCGGCCCTGCATTGATTATACCGATCGCTGTTATGATGGGCATGAGAGAAGGGCATCTTATCGCAATTATGCTGATGACCGCCGCCCCATGCACTGTAACTGCCTACATTATGGCAAACAATATGGGCGGTGACGGTGAATTTACCAGTGGTGTGGTTATGCTGAGCACACTTTTATCCACCGTTACCATAACTATGTGGCTGATGGTGCTTAAAGGCTTTGGGCTGGTGTGACAGCAATCCGGTATACAGATCAATACTGTTATAAATTTACACAAAATCCATACAGATGCAAAAAGCTCCTGATTTTAAAAAAATCAGGAGCTTTTATTCTACTCTAAAGCACTGCTGTGGCAGCTGTCCAGATATCCTATTCTCTCTTCTATGTATTTACACATAGTTTCCAATGTATCAGTGCCGTCTTCATAATAATATCCCCACAGTTCTTTTTCCCTGTCAAAAGCACCGCAGACTGTTATTTCTTTGCGACATTCATCTATTGTGGAATATATATTCTCTTCGTCAAAGACATTTTTTCTCAGTTCAAACCATCGTTCCGCCATCATTCTGTCAAAATCAGGATATTTTTCTCTGAGGTAATCTTCTTCACGGCGATATTTCCTCTTTGTCGTTGCACTTTCAGGTATATGTGCAAAGCCTGAACTGTATCCTATGCCGAAGGAATAGTCTGTATCCCACAAAATCTGTTTGATTTTCAGATTTTCTCCGGTGTTTTCCAGCACGTAGAAGATGTTTTTATCACCCGTGTTATCTGACATATAACCAAAGTCAAGCATCAGACTGACATCCATCCAGTTGTCCATATCTATAAGATCGCCGTAATCCCTGTCGTGGAAAGGTTCTATCAGACTGTATATCCGCTTTTCTTCAGGCGACAGATTGTCTGCATTGGGGTCATCCCTCTCGGTCTTTTCTGTTCTCGGATATATTATATCATAAAAAAACTCAATCGGCAGGCCCTCTGTTGCCTTTATGCTTTTCAGCAGTATTTCGTCGTCCATTTCAAGGTATTTGCCGTCCACACGGCGCTGCATCAGATACAGTCCGCAGTACTGACCCCTGTTCACAACCTCTACATATCTGCCTGTGGACATTTTGTAGTTATAATCCGCTGTTTTGCAGTATTCATTCCATATATCCATAACCAGCTTTTCGCGGATTTTTGTATCGTCACGGTGAACAGCATTGAGAATCCAGTCGTCATCGCCCTCCTCAAGACCGAGAAATTCCAGGTTTCTGTTGGTACCGTCCTCATTTTTCAAAGCCAGCTTCCAGGACCTTTTGTCGTCCCCCAAAGTGCTGCCGCCTCTTCTGTGCCATTCCAGAAGGCTGGACTGCACAAGATATTTGCCTGTTTTTTCATATTCAGGATCCCATACGGTAATATCTCCCGAATATATATTTCTCTTTTCATCGTTGACATAGGCAACCTGCCCTGTTACTCTCACCACAGGCAGATTGGTAAACACCACGCTGACCGCCATATAATTTCCGTCAAGGGTATCCACTATAAGAGGAAAACCGTACCCCTCCGACACAGCCTGCGGAAAACGGTCAAAGGCATCATCAGCACCAAAATACAGCCGATACTTTTCATCCTTTACTGTCAGTTCGCCCTCCAGCTCTGTATACAGTGTCTTGCCGTTCATATTCTGAGAAATATAGATGGTATCGCTTTCTGTATCAAGAGCAACAGGCATATCCATAAAAAGAATATCCTCCTGCAGGTCTGTTTTTTTACAGTTTACAAACTGCTGCATATCCCTGTCTTTAAGCAGCGGTACGCCAAGACAGTAAGATTTTTCCTCTGTAAGATAAAATGCAGAAACAACTGCAAATACAACTATACACACAGCAAACAAAACTGCACGCATACGTTTTCTGTCAATCATTTCTGCACCTCCCTATTTTTTATTGAATGCCATATATTCCGTCGAGATATCCAAGCCTTGCTTCGATATACTCACAAAGATATTCCACATTATCCTCACCGTCACATCTGTAGCCCCACAGCTGTCCGTCACGGTAAGCTGCACCGCTTTGTGTTATTACGCCGCTGAGCTCTTCTATATTTTTGAAAATATAGTCCTTGCCGAATGTGTTTTCCCTCAGCTGAGCATATCTCTGTGCAATCATGCTGTCAAGTTCAGGATAAATCTCCCTGAGGCTTACATCTTCTTTTCGGTATCGCTGCCTGGTTGTGGCAACCTCCAGCGAGCGTGTGAACACACCGTCAATCCAGCCTATGCCCAGGGCAAGGTCTGTGTCCCACAGTATCATTTTTATGGACGGATTGTCTTCTATATCATCTATTATATAAAATGCATTGTATCGGTTGGAGTTGTCGGTCATATATCCAAGCTGTATAAACAGGCTGACATCAATCCAGCTGTCCAGCTGAATATATTCGCCGTTATCACGGTTGAACAGCCCTTCCATTGTGTCCCAAACCAGCTCTTCGTCATAAATCGACTGTATTATGCGGTAGTGGTCGGTAATTTCGGGGCTTTCGTGACCTGCCTGCCCTTTTATAAGCACCTGTTCTTCTCTGAGTTCAAGATATTTTGCGTCCACACGGTTTTCCAGCAGGTACAGCCCCTGATATTTTCCGTCTTTTATAAGCTCCACATATTCGCCTGTGGTCATTTTCCAGTTATATGGAGTGTTTTCGCAAAGTGTATTCCACATATCCATAACCAGCTTTTCACGCAGGTTGGTGTCATCCATATACATGGCGTTTAAAATCCAGTCATCATCTTCATATCCGTTGCCCAGAAGATCAGCATCAGCATTAAGCCCCTCTTCATCTTTCAGCGAAAGCTTTATGGATTTCTTGTCAACGTAATAGTTGCTGTTCCCCCTGTAGTGCCACTGGGAACCGCTGCTTTTTATGTTGTATGCTCCTGTTGTTTTGTAGAAAGGATTCCATATATGCAATCCGCCTTCAAACACATCGCGTTCGTCCTCGTTCTGTCCGATAACCTCACCCTGCACACTTATGACAGGAAGGTTGGTGAACACTACATTGTACTGCATATATTCTTTTCCCTTTACTGCAAACAGCCTGAACTGATGGCTGTTTGCCATAGCAGTGAATATATCGCTGAAGTTTTCATCCTTTGCAAAATACAGCTTTACCTCTTCATCGGCTGAGGCAATTTCGTTGTCAAACTCGGTGTAAAGGGTGTCTCGTTTTATATTCTGGGATATATATATTGTATCTGTCTGGGTATCAGCCGGAACAGGATATCCGCCAAAGAGAATTATATCGCTTAAATCCTGTCTGGAGTATTCAAGAGATGATATCACATCTTCTTCATCTATTATCGCCACGCCGAGACACTGTGCTTTTTCTTTTTTCAGATAAAATGCAGAAACAACTGCAAATACAACCATACACACAGCAAACAGAACTGCCCGCATACGCTTTTTGTCAATCATTTCCGCACCTCCTCAGGTTTATTTTATTCCGTAGTAAACATCAAGATACTCAAGCCTTGCCTTTATATGGTTTTTAAGACTTTCTGTACCGTTGTTTTCCTGTGCTGCATTCCAGCGGCGGCTGTCTCTCAGCAATGCACCGCTTTCTTCAAGCTGACCATATTCATCCTCTGCCAAGGCATATATTGTATCCCGGTCAAATATATTTTCACGCAGATATCTGTATCTTTCCGCAATTCTCTCGTCGAGGTCGGGGTACAGCTGTTTAAGCAGGCTGTATTCTTCCCTGTATTTGACCTCTGCGGTACTGAAGCTGCCGTCATATACAAAATGTGCGTTTTCTTCCTTCCAGGTTATGCCCAGCAAAGCGTCCTCCGGCACAGGCATCATCTCCAGTACAGGGCTTGTGCCGGCATTTTTATACAGATAATACATCTCTGCACCGCTGCGTCTGCCTTTGTTGTACATTATATTTTCAAACAGGTTTACGTCCACCCAGTTGTCGGCATCAAGGACGGATAAATCGCTTTTGCTGTGGAAAGGCTCTGCAATATCCCACACCTCTGCTTCGGTGTAGTATCCTTCAAGTATAGTGTAGTTGTTCTGCACATAGCTGCCGCGGGGATATTTTTTATCTCTCAGCAGCAGGTCGTCGCTGTCCAGATCAAGATACTTCTGGTCTGTTTTGCGGCCTACGCTGTATATCCCCTGATATTCACCGTTGCAGACAACCTCTGCATATTCTCCTGCAGGGGTTTTCAGGCTGTACTGTTTGTCAGAGGCAATGGCGTTCCACAGCTGTGCTGCAAGATTTTCCCTTACCTTGGAATCATCCCCGTAAAGGCTGTTCATAACCCAGTCGTCGTCCTTGCCCTGACCGAAAAGATTGAGCATATTTATGCCGCCGTTTGAGTTTTTGAGAGAAATTTTCCAGCTGCGTTTTGCCTCTTTGCTGTCTCTGCGGTCACTGTCTGTCCACTGAGCATTGCTTTTTTCAACAAGTTTGCCGCCTGTGCCTGCATAGTTGCTGTCCCACAGGGTTATTTCGCCGCCAAACTGTTCTTCCCTGTCGGGAGTGATATACAGCCTTTCACCGGCAAGCCTGATAACAGGCAGTGTGGTAAACACAACGCTGTATTCCATATATTCTGCTGCACCTGTGGCAACAATCATACGGAAAGGGTGATTGTTTTTAACAGCAGTATCCAGGTCGCCAAACATTTCATCGCCGGCAAAGTAGACTTCCCAGTCCGGGTGGGATGTGCCCAGCGTCCCCTTGAGGTCTTTACAGCTGGTTTTTTCGCCAATATTCTGAGAAATATATACAGTGAAGGTGCCTGCGTCCACCGCTGCAGGTTCTCCGTCGCACACTATCCAGCCGCTGATTTCCTGAGGGACATGGGTTGTAAACCGGGACATTTCTGCCTCGGTGAGAATACGGACACCCATGCAGGAGTTTTCTTCCGTACGGTATGAAATTACAGCCGCAGCCATAACCGCAATTATAAACAGCGGCAGTATGGCAGCACGCCAGATTTTGTTGTATCTCATCTGATATCTTCTCTCATTTATTACAACAGCAGATAGAATAAACTATCTGCTGTTTTATTTCATATAAATATTATTACCTGCAGAGCAGCAGCAAATCGCTTATCTGTCTGTAGGGAACTCTCCTTTGATTGCAAGCCTGCCAAGGTAGTATTTTGAAAAAGCTGTCTGACGCAATATGCCTGTTTCCAGCTGTTTTGCGATAAAATCAGGTAAAAATTCGTCATATTTTACCTCGAGAACATGCAGGCCTGCAGGAAGAACCGGCACCATGCCGCTTACTCTGTCATCAAAAAATTCTCCGCAGAATTTGCTTGCCATAATGTTTCTGTCAAATGTAATACGCACATTGCCAACCGGATGAACAAAGGCTGTGCGTTCATACTCTATTATTGCCTTTGGCTGCATCTTTGCAGCACGCATCTGCAGTTTCATAAGGTTGAGCGGTTTGCGGTCGTCAAATGTGAGCGGCACAGAGCCGTCCATAACCGCATCTGCCTCTTCTCTTGTGAGCTTGCAGGAATATTTTCTTGTGAGACCTTTTGTTTTTTCTTTTATTTCCAGACGTATAAAATCGCCTTTCGGGTCATATATACGGATACGGTATTTGTTTCGGTGGTCAACGCCATCCTCGTTTTCATCCATACAGCTGTCTTTGATATCATCAAAGTACGCACTGCGGATGTTGTAACAGTCGCCGTCCTGGTGAATATCCTGTTTCATAACTGCAGCAAGGCGTGGTCTCAGCACGGCTATATCCGCATCTGTTACAAGATATTTGTTCTCCACACGGTAATCCATAAGATTTTCTCCTCTCTTTAAAATTTAAAGTTTAAAGATCAGAATCTTACTTCACCGTCATGAGTCATAAGGTTTACGCTTACAACGCCAGCTACTGCAGCAACAGCTTTTACAAGAGCTGCTTCGTCTTTTGTCTGCATTTCAACAATCCATTCTGTGCCGTTCTTTGTGATGTTGCGGCTGCGGATTTTTGCTGTTTTTGCAAAACCTTTTACGCAGTCCATAACTGCTTTTTCTTCTGCTTCCTTATCGCCGGAAACAACGAGGATGCATGGAGCACGGAATGTAGGAACCATATCGAGAGCAACAACAAGGATTGTTACGCAGATGGAAAGGAGAATAGCAAGTTCAAAGAGACCTGCACCTGCGATGATACCCATACTGATGGACCAGAAGAGATATGCAAGGTCGCTGGAATCTTTAACAGCATTTCTGAAACGAACGATGGAAAGAGCACCAACCATACCTAAGCTGATAACAAGGTTGGACTGCATTGCAAGCATGATTGCTGCTGTGATTACAGGCATAACTGCCAGTGCTTTATTGAAGCCACGGTTGTAGAAACCGCTTTTGGATGTTGTTCTGTAAACTGCATAGATAAAAAGACCAAGTGCAACTGCGATTGCGAGAACTACGATGATGTGTGATGTGTCAAGATTGCCTGCACTGAAGCCTTCAACCACTGATTTTTTAAGCATATCTGTGATACTCATATTTTTTCTCCTTATACTGTCAAAGCCTTGCTTTGATAATTTATGTATTCATGCTATACAACCATATAGTCATATAAATCCATTATTTATAATACATTATTTTATAGCTTATGTCAAAAATATTTTATGGAAACAAGTGAAAATTTTGATTTAACGGGAAATCTGTGGCAGTATTTCGTCTTAAAGAGTCATGTCAGTACAAAAAAGAGAAGCTCCCGGTGGGAGCTTCTCTTTGTATATAACTATTAATATTTGTATTAGTAGTTGTTTGGTCTTGCAACATAGGATGTGTGCAGGATTTCGTGAGCTTTGTGGCTGCCTGGTTCACCAAGATATTCTTCGTAGAGTTTCTTGATGTCTGGGTTTTCGTGGCTCTTTCTGATAACGTCTTTAGCGTCGTCTGTGTAGAGAGCTGCAGCACGTTTTTCAACGAGGTCAACAAAGTTTCTAACTGTTGCTGACTGGATTGGCTGGCCGCCGCCGTTGATACAGCCGCCTGGACAACCCATGATTTCGATAAAGTGGTAAGCTTTTTCGCCGGATTTAACTTTTTCGAGGATTTCGTTAGCTTTCTTGAGGCTGGATGCTACTGCAACGTTGAGTTCAAGGTCTCCGAGTTTGTATGTAGCTTCTTTTACGCCCTGGAGGCCACGAACTTCTGTAAAGTCAACAGTTTCCAGTGTTTCGCCTGTTACCCATTCAGCTGCTGTTCTGAGAGCTGCTTCCATAACACCGCCAGTTGCACCAAAGATTGTTGCTGCACCTGTGGAGAGACCGAGAGGAGAATCGAATTCGCCGTCTGGGAGGTGTGGGAAGTAGAGGTTTGCACGGTCGATCATTCTTGCAAGTTCTCTTGTTGTGAGAGCTACGTCAACATCGTGGATGCCTTCGCCTGCTGCACACATATCGTCACGGCCAACTTCAAATTTCTTAGCTGTACATGGCATGATACCTACAACAAAGATGTTTTTAGGGTCGATGCCCATTTTTTCTGCCCAGTATGTTTTTGTGATAGCACCGAACATCTGCTGTGGAGATTTACAGCTGGAGATGTTTGGAATAAATTCTGGGTGGAATGTTTCACAGTATTTTACCCAGCCTGGGGAACAGGATGTGATAAGTGGCAGTGGGCCGCCTTCTTTTACTCTGTGTACAAATTCTGTTGCTTCTTCCATAATTGTAAGGTCAGCAGCAAAGTCTGTATCGAATACTTTGTCGAAACCGAGTCTTCTGAGAGCTGTAACCATTTTGCCTTCTACATTTGTGCCGAGAGGCATACCAAATGCTTCACCGAGTGTTACGCGGATAGAAGGAGCTGTCTGAGCGATAACGATTTTTTCTGGGTTGTTGATTGCACGCCAAACTTCTTTGGACTGGTCTTTTTCTGTGATAGCTGCTGTTGGACAAACTGTGATACACTGACCGCAGGATACACAGCTGGATTCGCCAAGTGTCTGTTCAAATGCACAGCCGATGTGTGTTTCGAAACCACGTTCGTTAGGACCGATGCAGGAGATGCCCTGTACCTTGTCACATACTGCTACGCAGCGACGGCAGAGAACACATTTGTTGTTGTCGCGGAGCATATGAACTGCACTGTCGTCAACAGGCCACTGAATGTTTTCGCCTGCATAGTAGTTTTCGTCGTAGATACGGAAGTCTTTACACATTTTCTGCAGTTCGCAGTTGCCGGAACGCATACAGGAAAGACATTCTTTTTTATGTGTAGAGAGAATGAGTTCCAGGTTCATTCTTCTTGCTTCAAACACGCGTTTGGAGTTTGTGAGAATTTCCATACCTTCGTAAACCGGTGTTACACAAGCTGCTGGAAGGTTTCTCTGGCCTTTAACTTCAACTACACAGATACGGCAAGCACCGATTGCGTTGATGTCTTTAAGGTAGCACAATGTAGGAATTTCAATCTGGAGCTGTCTTGCTGCTTCGAGCACTGATGTACCAGCTTCTACCTGCAAAGGCATACCGTTGATTTTAATATTAACTAAACTCATACTTTAGTACTCCTCCTTATTCCTTGATGATTGCGCCGAATTTACATGTAGCAACACAAGCACCACATTTGATACATTTAGTCTGATCGATAACGTGTGGTTCTTTAACGTTGCCGCTGATTGCACCAACCGGACAAGCACGTTTACATGCTGTACAGCCTTTACATTTGTCTGCAACAATTTTGTACTGCATAAGGTCTTTACATACGCCTGCAGGACATTTTTTGTCTACAACGTGTGCAACATATTCTTCGCGGAAGTATTTGAGTGTGGAGAGTACCGGGTTAGGAGCACACTGACCAAGACCACACTGGCTGTCTTCTTTGATGAAGTTACAGAGGTGTTCAATTTTGTCAAGGTCTTCAAGTTCGCCGTTGCCGCTTGTGATTTTGTCAAGAAGTTCCAGCAAACGTTTTGTACCAACACGGCAAGGTGTACATTTACCGCAGGATTCTTCAACTGTAAATTCAAGGAAGAATTTTGCGATGTCAACCATACATGTTGTTTCGTCCATAACGATAAGACCGCCGGAGCCCATCATGGAGCCGATAGCTACAAGGTTATCGTAGTCGATTGGTGTGTCTATGAGGGATGCTGGGATACAGCCGCCGGAAGGACCACCTGTCTGTGCAGCTTTGAATTTGCCGCCGTTAGGGATGCCGCCGCCGATTTCTTCAACAACTGTTCTGAGTGTTGTACCCATTGGAACTTCAACAAGACCTGTGTTGTTGATTTTGCCGCCGAGAGCAAATACTTTTGTACCTTTGGATTTTTCTGTACCGATTGTGTTGAGGAATTCCGGACCGTTAAGGATGATCTGTGGGATGTTTGCGTATGTTTCTACGTTGTTGAGAACTGTTGGTTTGCCGTAGATACCTTTCTGAGCTGGGAATGGCGGACGTGGTTTTGGTTCGCCACGGTTACCTTCGATAGAGTTGATAAGAGCTGTTTCTTCACCACATACGAATGCACCAGCACCGAGTTTGATTTCCATATCAAATTCGAAGTCTGTGCCGAAGATGTTTTTGCCGAGGAGGCCGTATTCTCTGGCCTGATCGATAGCTCTCTGAAGTCTTTCAACAGCGATTGGGTATTCAGCACGGATGTATACGAAACCTTTTGTTGCACCGATTGCGTAACCAGCGATAGCCATAGCTTCGATAACAGCGTGTGGGTCACCTTCGAGGATAGAACGGTCCATGAAAGCACCTGGGTCGCCTTCGTCAGCGTTACATGCAACGTATTTCTGGTCTGCCTGGTTCATAGCACCAAGAGCCCATTTTCTGCCTGTTGGGAAGCCGCCGCCGCCACGACCACGGAGACCGGAGTCGAGAACGCATTTGATAACTTCGTCAGGTGTCATTTCTGTAAGAGCTTTACCAAGAGCTGCGTAACCGTCGTATGCGATGTATTCTTCGATGTTGTCCGGGTCGATTCTACCACAGTTTCTCAAAGCGATACGCTGCTGTTTTTTGTAGAAGCGTGTGTCGTTGAGGCTTGTGATTGTGTCGCCCTGAACTGTTTCGTCGTAGATAAGGCGTGTAACTGGACGACCTTTTACGAGATGTTCTTCAACGATTTCTTTTACGTCTTTTTCTTCAACCATTGAGTAGAAGATACCTTCTGGGTATACTACAACGATTGGACCGAGAGCACAAAGACCGAAACAGCCTGTTTTGATAACTTTAACTTCTTCGTTAATGCCTGCTGCTGCGATTTCTTTGTTGAATGCTTCGATGATTTTCTGTGAGCCTGAGGAGGTACAGCCTGTACCGCCACAAACCATAATGTGACTTCTGAACATTAATGTTACCTCCGTTTATTATTTCTGAATAGCACCGATTGTAAATTCTGTAACTGGTGTTTTGCCCATAAGGTGTTCAACAACAATTCTTTCTACTTTTTCTGGTGTAAGTTTTACATATGTAGTTTTTGTTTCGCCTTCAAAAACTTCAGCAACTGGTTCGTACTGGCAGATGCCGATACAGCCTGTCTGGCCAACCATTACGCCTTCGATGTTTCTTTTTGCGATTTCTTCGTTAAATGCGTTGAGAACAGGGCGTGCGCCTGCTGCGATACCGCAAGTTGCCATACCAACAACAACTCTAACTTTTGCATCTGCATTGTCACGTGTTGTGCTGATGTTAGCTTTCATTTTGTCACGAATTGCCTGTAATTCCTGCAAACTTTTCATAGCTTAGTAACTCCTTTTTAATATTTCTGTCTGATTTTCCCGTATAAATTCTTTAATCCACTGCACTACGTTGAGGTCGCTTAAAGGCATACCCTCCATAATCTCTTTCAGCTGCCTTGTGTCACACACAAATTCTTCGCCGCCTTTTCTGACGGTGTAGACGAAATCCAAGGTCTCGTTCATCTGAATAAGTATTGCAACTGTGTCCCACACCTCGCCCAAAGGAGTGTAATCGATGTTGTTTGTATCAAACACCGCTTTTATAGTTGTACCTACACCAACCTGGGATTCGATGTGGAAAGAACCGCCTGTGTCTTCAGCCGCCTGTTTAAAAAACGGAACACCAAGACCCACTTTTCTTGTTGTGCGGGAGGTGAAGAACGGATTGATAACATTTTTCACGCTCTCTTCGTCCATACCCTTGCCGTTGTCACGGATGGTTATGGCAAGAAAATCTTTTTCGTCTACCTCTACCCCGATTTCTATCAGTGTAGCGCCTGCAACTATAGAGTTTTGTGCAATATCAAGAATGTTTAAAGAAAGTTCCTGCATAAGACTTATGCTTTGTATTTAGCCAAGATGCCGTCAAGTTCGCTGCCGTCTTCTTTAACTCTGCCGTAAACGTCTTCGTTGATTGTGAAAACTGGTGCGAGACCGCAAGCACCGATACATCTGGATGCTTCAAGGCTGAATTCGCCGTCTTCTGTGCAGTCGCCATTTTTGATACCGAGCTTTTCTTCAAGTTTAGCAAGGATTTTACCTGAGCCTTTTACGTAGCAAGCTGTACCAAGGCAAACAGCAATTTTGTATTTACCCTTTGGAGAAAGGGAGAACTGTGCGTAGAATGTGGAGATGCCGTAGATTTCTTCAAGTGGTCTGCCTACGCCTTCTGCAACCATTCTCTGCACTTCGATTGGAAGGTAGCCGTAAATTTCCTGTGCTTTCTGCAATGCTGTCATTGCTGCGCCAGGTTTTTTGCCGTTTTCTGCCAACCAAGCTTTCAAAAGCTGTTCCTGTTCAGCTGTGCCTTTAAAAGGCAGTTTTGAAATGCGTTTCATTTAGTTTCCTCCTGTTTTAGTCCTCTGATTTTTTTGCGTTTTGTCAATCAAAGCCCCCTGGGCAAAGAGGCCGGATAAGATTGTCAAAAATGTAACATGCCTGTGGCGTTACTTTTCATAATTATAACAAAAGAGTAACATTTTTTCCACTGTTTTTTATATAAAAAATATCTTTAAGATACATTTTTTTAACAAATCGTCATTTTGACTAATTATTCCTACTTGCACTGCACTAAAATATGCAATATAATTAAATCAGTATCTGTGCAGCTTTGTTATTTTGCTGTTTATCAGAGATTTTTTGTAGAAAATTTTATGTTAAGAGGATTTTGGGTATGAACATTAACGACATTATCAAACTTTTGGATGCGACAAATCTCACACCGGATTTAGACTGCGAAAGAGAGCTTCACTCTGCATGCGGCAGTGATATGATGAGCGACGTGCTCGCTTATGTTAAAGATCAGGCTGTTTTGCTTACAGGTCTCAACAATCCGCAGGTTATCCGCACAGCAGATATGATGGATATGCTTTGCGTTGTATATGTAAGAGGCAAAAAACCGGATGCTCTTTCCCTCAAACTCGCTGTGGACAAGGACATCTGTGTTCTCACAACAGACAAGCCGCTGTTTACATGCTGCGGCATACTTTATGACAATGGTTTGAGAGGTGCTTAAGAGTGGAAGCTATAAAATTTAGTTATACTGTACCAGGTGATGATTTTACCCGTGCCGGTGACGCTTCCACCGATTTAAAAAGCAAACTGAAGAAAATGGGTGTTACAGGTGCACCGCTTCGCAACATCTCCATAAGCCTTTACGAAGGCGAAATAAACCTTGCAATCCACGCAGGCGGCGGCGAAATCACCGCTTTGGTTTATCCGGAAAAGGTTGAACTTTACCTTGACGACAACGGCCCCGGTATTGCCGATGTAAACCTTGCTCTGCAGGAGGGCTATTCTTCCGCTACAGAAGAAATCCGCTCCCTTGGTTTTGGTGCAGGTATGGGTCTGCCTAACATGAAAAAATACGCAGACGAATTCTACATAGAATCTGAAGTGGGCAAAGGCACACATATCAAAATGGTTGTTAACCTTTAAGCCGTGAGGACATAAAGGCTGCCGCCTAAAAACAGAATGACAACACCCCTGCACAAGGGGATATTGTCCTGTATAAGTTTGTTAAAAATATATCAATTATTATATTAAGCGAAATTACCATGAAAAAACTGATTTGTTTTGCTGTTATACTTTCCTTGCTGGCTGCTTCTTTTGCGGGGTGCGGTGCAAAAACTGAAAACAGCATATCAGCTGATACAACACCACAGCCTGAAGCAACCGCTGCAGCTGTGCCCACACCTGAACCCACGCCTGAACCTGCACCTGAAGACCCGAGATTTCCGAAGGTTACAGAGGGGACGGAAATAGAGTGGACAGATGAAACTCTGAAAAAAATAATATACGGTGCTCTGGGCAGGGATTTGAGTGAAACACTGTACACCAAGGATGTGTGTCAGATACGGGAACTGTTTATCCTTTCGGACAAGGTCGTTCTGATAAATGAAAGTCCTTTCTGGAATATGGACCCCGATTCTCCCGGAGTTTATACCTTCCGTGATGTGACCTATACCGAGAGTGTGGATATCAGCTTTGATGACCTGCGGTATTTCTACAATCTGGAAAACCTTATGGTATGTATGTGCAAAGTAAAGGACATTGATGTTCTTCCGCACCTTGAAAAGCTTAAGTATCTTACTATGAGCGGCTGCGGGATTGATGATGTCTCCCCTTTGGCAGAGTGTGACAACCTGCGGGAAGTGACTATGCACGATAACAATATAAGCGATCTTTCACCTCTGAAAGATATGGAACTGTGGGATCTGTTTATGTCCCACAACGACATAAGTGATATCTCTCCCCTTGCGGATATGAAAAAACTGCCCAGCGAGATTGTGCTGTCCTACAACAGCATCACAGACATCTCTGCCCTTGCTCCGGAGGGCAGAAGTGATGCACTGGCATATCTGAATCTGCGAAACAACAATATAAGCGATTTGTCCCCTTTAGGCGGATATAAACACATAGGTATGCTTTCCCTGACCTATAACAACATCAGCGACGTAAGTCCGCTGAAAGATATGGACAAATCAATAACTATCTACCTGAAAGGCAATCCTGTACATAATTTGTCAGAGCTGGCAGGATTTGAAAGAATATATGCCGACGGCTGACAGAAAGGAAGGTTACGGAAATGGCAATTAAATACACTCACTCTGTAACATTGGACAGTGATCTGTGCAAAGGCTGTATCAACTGCATAAAAAAATGTCCTACACAGGCCATCCGTGTGCGAAACGGCAAGGCGGTTATCCTTGAGGGACGCTGTATCGACTGCGGCGAGTGTGTGAAAGTTTGTCCTCATCACGCAAAAAAGGTTATCTGTCCCAATATGGATGACTACAAACATTACAAATATCTGGTTGCACTGCCTGCCCCTGCACTGTATGCACAGTTCCACAATGTAACAGAGGTTGAACAGGTGCTTGCGGGATTGCGTGGCTGCGGTTTTGACAGCTTCTTTGAGGTTGCAAAGGCGGCCGAGCTGGTGAGCGATGCCACAAGAAAGCTGATTGGCCAGATGCCGAAGCCTGTTATCTCCTCCGCCTGTCCTGCAGTTGTGCGTCTTATCAAGGTGCGTTTTCCAAGCCTTATCGACCATGTGCTGCCGATAGTTTCCCCAATGGAGCTGGCAGCCCGCCTTGCAAAGATTGAGGTTATGGAGGCCACAGGACTGAAGGAGGAAGAAATCGGCTGTATCTTCATCACCCCTTGTCCTGCAAAGATGACCTACATAAACAACCCTATCGGAAGCCGGAAAAGCTGGGTGGACGGGGTTATCTCCTTTAAAGACATATATCCGACACTTTGTCAGAGCATGAAAAACCCTGACCCTGACATACTTGAAACTGCAGGCAGAATAGGTATATCCTGGGCTATCAGCGGCGGCGAGTGTGCGGGGCTTATCCACGTCAATGACTATCTCGCCTGTGACGGTATCGAGAGGGTTATCAAGGTACTGGAAGACCTTGAGGACGACAAGTTTGAAAAGCTGGACTTTGTTGAGCTGAACGCCTGTGACGGCGGCTGTGTGGGCGGTATTTCCACAGTGGAAAACCCATACATTGCAAAGACAAAGCTGAAAAGACTGAGAAAATATATGCCTGTGTCCCGAAACCGTCTGGAACAGAGCATCCCTGCAAATATGCTGTGGGACAAGCATCTGGAATACCAGCCTGTTTTCGAGATGAAGGGCAGCAGAATGGAAAAATTCAAAGCCTATGCAGAGGTTGAGGATATACTGAAAGACCTGCCCGGTCTTGACTGCGGCAGCTGCGGCAGCCCGACCTGCCGATGCTTTGCAGAGGACGTTGTACGCGGTGACACAACCGCAGACAAATGTGTTGTAAAGATGCAGCAGAAGATGGAAAAAATCCTTGCAGCACTGATGCACGATTAATTTTTGCATTTACACAATATCAGCAGCAGATGTGATGCTATATCCTCACACTGCGGCACACAGATTTTGATTTACATAAAGAGGTCAATATGACAGTTAAACAGTTACAGGAATTACTCAATCTCAAATGCATTTCCGAAGGCAGCGAAGACAGAGAGCTGGAAGGCGGTTTCTGCGGAGATCTGCTCAGCTGGGTTATGGGCTACGGCGAATACGGCCAGGCATGGTTTACCATTATGGGCAATATAAACGCAGTGGCTGTGGCTTCTCTCCACGATATCGGCTGTATGGTACTGTGCCAGAACAGCACAATGCAGCCTGACGCACTGTCAAAGGCAAAAGAGGAGGGTATATGGGTGTTCACCACCGATATGCCAACCTTTGAAGCAAGCGGAAAGTATTACCAGGCAATAAAATAAGAAAACGTAAGGGGGCAGAAATTCTGCCCCCTTTTTATATATCGAATCAAAAGCAGAACCCACCGATTTTGCCGCCAATGGCAGTTCGGTGGGTTGTTTTTATTTGTCAAAATATTTTCTGCGTTGGGTTGAAGTTATAAACTTCTGCTTCATTTTTTCGGTATCTTCCCGCTGCAGTGCATCCTTGAAATCGTTGATTTCATTGACAAAATTTTCGATATGTTCCACAAGGTTTGCCTTGTTCATCATAAAAAGTTCTGTCCACAGATGCTCGTTGATTTTTGCAATGCGGGTAAGGTCACGGAAGCTGTCTCCTGTATACTGAACAAGTTCTTTGGAATCGTTGGCATTCATAAGAGAAACGGCGATAACGTGGGTGAGCTGGGAAAGATATCCTATCATTTTATCGTGTTCTTCCACCGAAAGCTGGCAGATATTGTTAAAACGCAGTTCCTTGCCCATCTCGTATATAAAGTCGATTGCCTGCTGGGTATTTTTATCTGTCGGGGTGATAATCAGGTTTGCAGGCAGAAAAATTGCAGGGTCTGCATGCTGCACACCGCTTACTTCTTTGCCTGCCATAGGATGAACACCGATAAACTCGCAGTCGGGCCGGAGAATGTTCTGGATTTTATCCACAATTGCACCCTTTACACCTGTTACATCGGTTATCAGTGCGCCGCTTTTGAAATACTTCTGATTTTCTGCAATCCAGTCCACTATAAGTGCGGGATAGAGCCCTGAAATGATAACGTCTGCTTTGCCGATAAGGTCTGCATCAATTTCGGTGCTGCCCTCGTCGATTATGCCTTTTTCCAGTGCATAGTCTATGGCGTTTTTGTCGATATCTATTGCATATATTCTGTGGTTCCATTTTTTGAGGCCCATTGCCATACTGCCCCCAAGGAGGCCAAGGCCCACTATGAGAAAACTTTTGTCTTTAATCATAAAGTTCCACCTCAATTCCCGCCTTTTTTAAATCCTCAAAAAAGGACGGATAGCTTTTTGTGATGGCTTCGCAGCCGTCAATTTCGCCCCCAAGGACAGACAAAGCAACGGCACAGGCCATAACGATGCGATGGTCTTTCCAGCCGTGCAAAATCTCTTTCGGTGCGGTATAACCGCCATGGATAATCATCTCGTTTTCACTTGATGTGACAAGGCAGCCCAGCTTTGCACATTCAGTTTCCATAGCCTGTATTCTGTCACTCTCTTTAAGGCGCAGACGGGCGGCGTTGTATATGCGGGTTGTGCCCCGGCTGAACATTGCAAGTGTGCAGAGCACAGGGCCAAGGTCCGGGCAGTTTTTAAGGTCGATTTCCCCTGCTGTAAGCTTATCCGCCTGTATGCGGTAACAGCCGTTTTTGCAGGTGATATCACATCCGAACTGGGATAAAATCTCGATAATCTGTTTGTCTCCCTGCAAAGAATCCGGGTTCATACCATAGATATCTACAGGGCTGTTTACGGCACTTAGCACACCGAAAAACGCAAACTGGGAAAAATCCCCCTCCACCGTTTCGTCGTGAGGGATATATTTCTGACCGCCTTTTATGTACAATGTCAGCTCGTTTTCCCACAGGATTTCTATGCCGAATTTTGCCAGCATCTGTATTGTAAGGTCGATGTAACTGCGGCTCTCAAAGGGTGGCAGAATATGGATTTTTGAGTTTTCGGCCAGCAGAGGCAGAGTGAAGAGCAGCCCGCTGATAAACTGGCTGCTTACACCGCCCGAAAGGGTGTATTCCCCTCCTGGCAGTGCACCCTGAATCTCGATTTTTTCCTCATCCTGAACAAAATGCAGGCCTGCATTTCTGAAGATATCTTCATATATTTTCTGCGGGCGTTTCAGCAGGCGGTTTTTGCCTGTAAAGGTGATTTTCTGCCCTGTGAGAGAAAAAACAGGGATGAGAAAACGCAAGGTGGAGCCTGACTCATTGCATTCTATGTTATTGTCTGCAAGGCGGTTAAAGTCTTTTATACCGTATACAATAACGGTGCTGCCGTCACAGATAATCTCTGCACCCAGCTTCCGCATACATTCTATTGTTGTGGTGATATCCACCGAATAGTCGATATTGCTGATAATACTTTTTCCGCTGGCAAGGGCGGCACATATTATGGCACGGTGTGCCATACTTTTACTCGGCGGAATTTTTACACCGCCCTGTGCCTTTGATGGTCTGATTACAGCTTTCATAGCTTATAATTCTCTTTTCTTTTATATTGCACCAACAGACCGACAGCTGCATAAGGCAACGGGCGGTCTGTTCTGATTTTGTTTAGATATCTCTGCCGATAACCTGTGCAATTTTGCGTGCTTTTTCGATAAGCTGTGCAAACTTTTCAGGTTTCAGGCACTGTGCACCGTCGCTCCATGCACATTCTGGCTGGTTGTGCA
This sequence comes from Oscillospiraceae bacterium, assembly GCA_015067145.1. Lineage (GTDB taxonomy): Bacteria > Bacillota > Clostridia > Oscillospirales > Ruminococcaceae > RGIG3102. Next base: position 65,361 of record SVNA01000004.1, read on the forward strand.
CCTCGATGATAAGGCCGTCGGCACCTGCCGCAACTGCTGCAAGAGACATTTTTTCGATGTATTTCCAGTTGCCTGTTGCGTGGGACGGGTCGATGATGATTGGAAGATGGGTTTTTTCCTTGATGATTGGAATAACGGACAGATCCAGTGTATTACGGGTATATTTTTCAAAGGTGCGGATACCTCGTTCACAGAGGATAACCTTTTCGTTGCCGTTTGCCATAATATATTCGGCAGACATAATCCATTCCTCGATGGTGTTTGCAAGGCCGCGTTTGAGCAGAATTGGTTTTGTGGTGCGTTTGCCCACCGCCTTAAGCAAGGTAAAGTTCTGCATATTGCGGGCACCAATCTGGATAACATCAACATATTTTTCAAACTCGTCAATCTGGTCAGAATCCATAAGTTCGCTCACAACAGGCAGGCCTGTGCGGTTGCGTGCTTCCACCATATCAAGTATGCCCTCGGTTTCAAGACCCTGGAAAGCATAAGGGGATGTGCGTGGCTTGTATGCACCGCCACGCAGCATTACTGCACCTGCCGCCTTTACCTTTTCGGCAAGGTCACATATATGGTCCAGACCTTCAACAGAGCAGGGACCGCCTATGACAACCACCTTTTCGTTGCCGCCGATTTTGATGCCGTTTACATCGATAACGGTATCTTCCGGATGGAAGAGGCGGTTTGCTTTTTTGTACGGTGCTGCGATACGGGTTACATTTTCGACAATAGGGTTTGCTTTTACCTTAAGCTCGTCAACATGAACAGTGTCGCCTATAAGCCCGATAAGATGATAGTCTGTACCGACAGAGTCGTGAACCTCAAAACCCTGTGATTTAAAATCAGCTATAAGCTGTTCTATAAGTGCCGCATCGGATGTTCTTTTTATTGTAATAATCATAGTTTATTCTCCCTTTGCCAGATGTTTTATTGCCGTTACATATCCGTTTATGCCCTGGCCTGTTATTGTTCTGCAGCAGGCCTGTCTTATATAGGATACCTGACGGAAATCCTCCCTTTCCTCCACCTTGGAGATATGCACCTCCACAGTTGGTATGGAAACGGCCTTTACTGCGTCCAGCAGTGCTACCGATGTGTGGGTGTAAGCCCCCGGATTTATAACGATTCCGTCCACACCGTTAAAGTATGCCCATTGGATTTTATCCACCAGGTCACCCTCGTGGTTGGACTGATAGCATTCTATCTCCACACCCAGTTCTTCCCCTGTTTTTTTGCAGGTTTCGATAAGTGTGTCGAAGTTTTCGTTGCCGTAGATATGCTTTTCCCTTATGCCCAGCATATTGATGTTGGGGCCGTTAATAATGAGTATTTTCATTCCACACCTCCAGCAGTTTTTCCATAGTGTTGTGGAAATATCCGTTGTTCTCCACCGTTACATCGCTGTATTTTTTATACAGGTGCTCACGCTCCTGTTTCAATTTTTTTATTGCCTGTGCATCCTTTGACAGCGGTCTGCTGCCGCCGCTTATAAGCTTTTCAAGTCTGCGGTCGATATAAACCACAAATCCGTTGAGCTTTAATGCCTGCATATTTATTTCGTTTTTTACAATGCCTCCGCCACAGCTGATAACGGTGTGGTTGCGTTTTGCAGCTTCGATGGCAACTGCAGTTTCAATTTCTCGGAAAGCTGCTTCACCACTTTCTTCGAAAATCTGCGGTATGGTTTTGCCCGCTGCTTTTACAATTTCTGCATCGAGGTCCACAAAGTCCATACCCAGCTTTTTTGCCAGTTTTCTTCCAAGGCTTGTCTTACCGCAGCTTGGCATACCGATAAGGACAATGTTCTGCTTGTCGTGATACAGTTCTGCGGTGATTTCCTTTATAACAGAGCGGTCAACAGCTTTGCCTGTGAAAAATTCCACAGCAGAAACCGCCTGCCCCACCAGCATTTCCAGCCCTGCAATATACGGAATATTTCTTTTCTGTGCCTGATAACACAGACTTGTCATAAGAGGGTTGTAAACCACATCGATAACACCAACACAGTTTGGGAAATCAGCAAGGTCAACTATCGCCGACATAATATCGGGCAGCATACCCACACTGGTGGTGTTGAGGATAACTTCTATATCTGTGCAGCTTTTCATATCATCGTATGTAACAAAAGGCTCACCCTTGTTGCGTGCCACTCGGATTATCTCTTTTGCCCCCAGTGCCCTGCACACTGCAAAGGCAGTTTTGCTGGTTCCGCCGCTGCCGCAGATGGCAACAGCTTTGCCGCTTATATCAAAATGGTTTTCTATCATCCATTTCAGTCCGTCAAAATCGGTGTTGGTGGCGTGCAGTCTTCCGTTTACATTTTTAATTGCATTTACGGCACCTATTTCAGCCGCCTTTTCATCGATAAAATCGCAGTAGGGTATAACCATTTCCTTATATGGAATGGTCACATTGATTGCATCAAAGGCCCTGTTTTCCATAAAAACGGGAAATTCTTCACGGCTTAAAGGCATTATATCGTAGGTATAGTCAGCAATCTGCTCGTGTATCGGTTTGGAGAAGCTGTGGCCCAGCTTTTCCCCTATAAGTCCAGCCTTCATCCGCAAAGCCACCTTTCGCCATAACGCTGCACAAGCAGGTCGAGCAGTGCAAGGGCTGTCATACTGTCCACAACCACCCTTGCACGGTGGAAGATTGCAGGGTCGTGACGGCCTGTTAGGGTAAGTTTTGCGTTTTCCATTGCAGCAAGATTTACAGTGTCCTGTTCCTTGAAGATGGACGGTGTAGGCTTTACAGCCACACGGAAAATCACAGGCATACCATTGGAGATGCCGCCGTTTATGCCGCCGTTGTTGTTGGTTTTTGTCACCACTTTGCCATCACATACAGCAAAAGCATCGTTTGCTTTGCTGCCGAGGCAGTCTGCAAAGCCGAAACCAAGGCCGAACTCAATGCCCTTTACCCCGCCGATGGAGAACAGCCAGTGGCTGAGCACACTTTCAATGGAATTGAAATACGGTTCGCCAACACCTGCAGGCAGACCCAGAACACAGGTTTCGAGAATTCCGCCAACACTGTCGCATTCTGCACCGATGTTTTCGATATGCTGCTGCATATCTTCGCCCACAGTATCGTCAAGGGTTGCAAAATATTTTGAGTTGCAGATTTCTATATCCTCTGCAAAATTGTTAAACTCTCTGTCGGTTAAGTGCTGACACTTTTTGATATGTGTGCCGATGGTTATGCCCTTGTTTCTGAGAATATCAGTGGCAATAGCACCCGCCGCAACGATTGGTGCAGTGAGACGGCCGGAAAAATGGCCGCCGCCGCGGTAATCTTCAAAGCCGCCGTACTTTATATGTGCCGCATAGTCTGCGTGGCTTGGGCGTGGCAGTTTTGGCTGATAGTCGCTGCTTTTCTGATTTTTGTTTTCTATCATTATGTGAATCGGAGTTCCTGTGGAAAAGCCTCCGAACACACCGCTGGTGATTACAAAATCATCCGCTTCCCGACGCTGGGTGGAAATTTTCCCCTTTGGTTTTCGCTTGTCCAGCTGCTGCTGCATAAAGTCAGTATTCACCTTTATACCCGCAGGCAGACCATCCACCACAGCACCGATGGCAGTGCCGTGGCTTTCGCCATAGAGGGACAATGTAATATTTTTGCCTATTACACTTTTCATAGCCTAACTCCCGAAATATTTTCTCAAATCATCTATTTCAATCTTTTCAATATAAGCCTGGCCTATGCGGTCCACCTTTACAATATCTATGGTGCTGCCGCTGGCCTTTTTATCATTTTTTATAAATTCGATACATTTATCTGTATCGAGGTCCGATACAAAAGGAATATGCATCCTTGTCAGAATATCGGTTAAATCCGCCCTGATTTCCTCGTTTTCTTCAATCATAACCATACCGTTGGCAACACATTCGCCGTGGTAATAATCGGTGAGGTTATACAGGCTTTCGATTGCATGGCCGATTGTGTGGCCAAAGTTGAGAATTTTTCTTAAATTCTGTTCTTTTTCATCCTGCTGCACAACGTCACGTTTCATCAGCAGACTGCGGGTGATGATTTCTTCAAGATACGGGCTGTCCGCACAAAGTTCTTCTGCGTATTCTTTAAACAGACTGAACAGTTCTGCATCGCGGATACAGCCAGCTTTCAGTGCCTCTACAAGACCGTTGTAAAAATGGCGTGGTTCCAGTGTTTTTAATGTATCTGTGTCCACAAAAACTGCTTCGGGATGGTAAAAACTGCCCACACAGTTTTTTATGCCGTTCATATTTATAGCCACCTTGCCGCCGATAGAGGAATCAATCTGTGCAAGGGTAGAAGTTGGTATAGAGACAAAGCGGCAGCCACGCTTGTAGGTGGAAGCCACAAAGCCTGCCAGATCCCCCACTACACCGCCGCCCAGGGCGATGACAAAATCCTTGCGGGAAAAACCGTTTTCCAGAAGAGTGGCAAGGAGGTCTGCGTATATTTCAAGGCTTTTTGCCTTTTCGCCCTGCGGTACTTCGGCAAGAATTGCACCCTCAAATTGATTAAGCACAGTTTCCTTTAAGCTGTCGGGAATATTGTTGTCGGAAATCACCATAACCCTGCCGTTAAATTCCATATAGTCTTTAAGGCGGGTATGGCAGCCTTTTTCGATGATGACGCGGCTTTGTGCATCGGTCAGTTTAACTGTAAATTCCATACTTTCCTCCTTAAAAACAGTGTGTTTAAAAACGAATACACCTATCCTATTTTATCTTTTAATTGTAACTTTTTTTACCATCTAAATCAAGGCATAAATATTATCCTGCGAATTTTTTTGCAAAAATATTTAACATTTTTTCAAAGCTGTGCTATACTTTATACATATTTATTTTTGTAAAAGAGGTGTGGTTTATGACACAGCTGGAAAAGGCAAGGAGCGTTATAAATGATGTGGATGCAGAGATTGCCGCCTGTTTTGAAAAACGTATGCACGCCGCCGAAGATGTGGTGGCGTACAAAATGGAAAACAACCTGCCGGTTTTTGACGGTGCAAGGGAAAAGGAAGTTATCGAAAGAAATCTTGCCCGTATAACCGACGAAAAGCTGAAACCATACTATGAAGATATGCTCCGCCAGCTTATACGCATAAGCAAGGAATATCAGAACGCTATTATGCATCAGTGCTCAGACCGCAGCATATCCGATGAAAATACCGAAAACTGCACAGAGGAGGAAAAATAATATGAATTTTATCAAGGAAAGTGCAGATAAAAACCCTATAGTAGATACAGTTTTTGCCATTGTGAGAAAGGCAAACGCCGCCAAGGAAACATACGGTGCTGAAAATGTTATCGACGCAACCTTGGGCAGCCTCTATGACGAAAAGGGCAATCTTGTTGCCATGGACAGCGTGTTCCGCAGCTTTGACGAGGTTACACCAAAGCAGAAAGCGGGCTATGCCGCAGGCTTTCTGGGCAACAGCGATTTCCGCACACTTTGTACACAGTGGACTGTGGGCGGCACAGATGTTGCCAGCAGCGTGGTGGCAACCCCGGGCGGCACAGGTGCTGTAAGCCTTGGCATCGGTGAATTTCTGGAAACCGGCGAAAGCGTGGTTATCCCTGACATCGCCTGGACCAGCTATGCCATTATGGCACAGGACAAACAGCTGAAAGCCGTTAAATACAGTATGTTTGACGAAGATGACAACTTTAACCTTGCGGATATAAAAGAAAAGGTTAACAGCCTTGTGGGTAAACAGAACCGCATTGTGCTGGTTGTAAACGACCCTTGTCACAACCCTACAGGCTATACAATGAGCGATGGTGAATGGAAAGAGCTTATCGCCTTTCTCAACGAGGCCAGCAAAACCACCCCTTGCATCATACTCAACGATATTGCCTATATAGATTATTCCTACAATCTGTCACACAGCCGTGATTATATGAAAAACTTTGAAACTATGGGCGAAAATGTGATGGTTGTCATTGCAATGAGCTGCAGCAAAACACTGACCAGCTATGGTATGCGATGCGGTGCTGCTGTTATCGCCGCAAAGAGTGCCGAAAGCGTTAAACAGGCGGAGATTGTTTTTGAAAAATCCGCCCGTGCAATCTGGAGCAACGTTAACAACGGTGCAATGCACAACTTCTGCAATATTATGAGAAACCACTATGATGATTTTATGGCAGAAAAGGCAGAATATATCGGTCTGTTAAAACAGCGAAGCGATATTTTCAAGGCTGAAGCTGCCCAGTGCAATCTGCCGCTGTACCCTTACAGCGAAGGGTTCTTTATCACTGTAAAGGTGGATAACGCCATTAAGGAAGCTTATCACGAAGCACTGATGGAGCAGAATATCTTTACCGTTCAGGTGGATAAGGGCATCCGTGTTGCTGTTTGCAGTCTGCCTGTAAACAAGGCAAAGGGCCTTGCGGCAAAGATGAAAGAAATTCTGGACAGTGTAAATTCATAATCTGCGGCAGGTAAAAACTGACAGATTACACCCTGCATACAAAAAGGAGAAATATATGAATTCTCAGAGACTTGTTGATACATTTTTGAAATATATTCAGATTGACAGCGAAAGCTATAACGAAAAAGCTATGGCTGATGCTGTTATGGCTGACCTTGCCCAAATCGGCTGCGACGTTTACACCGACAGCTGCGGCGAAAAGTTCGGCAGCAATGCGGGCAACGTTTATGCTGTGCTGAAAGGCGATGAAGATAAAGAACCTATCCTTTTTTCTGCCCATATGGACACAGTGAAACCCGGCATCGGCGTAAAGCCGGTTATCAGAGACGGCGTTATATACTCCGACGGCACAACGGTGTTGGGCGGTGACGACAAAAGCGGTGTTGCCGCTGTTGTGGAAGCATTGCGTACAATAAAGGAAGAAAATCTCAGCCACCCGACCATTGAGGTTGTTTTCTCAATCTGCGAAGAGGTTGGGCTTTTAGGCAGTGCAAATATGGACTACAGCCGCATTACAGCAAAAAAAGCTGTTGTGCTGGACTCCAGCGGGGACGCAGGCAGAATTATCACCAGCGCACCGGGACAGGTTAAAATTGACGGCTACTTTATCGGCAAAGGTGCACACGCAGGCATTGCACCCGAAAGCGGTATAAGTGCAATACAGATTGCGGCAGAAGCTGTGAGCAATATGAAACTGCTGCGTATCGACAAAGAGACCACTGCAAACATAGGTACCTTCAGCTGTGAGGGTGCAACAAACATTGTGGCAGAAAAGGTGCATTTTATCGCTGAGGCACGCAGCCTTAACCGTGAAAAGCTGGCAGCACAGACTTTGCACATGACACAGTGCATCGACAACGCCTGCAAAAAATTCGGTGGAAAATTCGAGGGCAAGGTGCTGGAGATTTATCAGCCATACTCAAAACCTGACAGCGACAGCCTTGTGCAGCAGGTGGTTAAGGCTTGCGGGGAGGTTGGCCTTGTGGCAGAGATTGCCTCCACCGGCGGCGGCAGTGATGCCAACAATATGAACCAGAACGGCATATCCGCAGTTGTGCTTGGCACAGGTATGGCCAATGTACATACAGTAAACGAATTTATTACCATCAAAAATCTGGAGGATACAGCAAATCTCTGTCTCCAGCTGGCACAGATGTAATTCTGATATTTTTACAGAATAAAATACGATTAAATAAAATAAGAGGAATGGTCTGCGGACCATTCCCCTTTTATCTTTTATTGAATTTATTGCAAACGGAAGCTATGCTGCTGCGTCAGCTGCTTCTTCCTCGAGGGCTGATACTACCTCTTCCACAATATCCTCTGCAATTTCGTCGGTTGCAACGCCCTGAATTTCGTCTCTTCTTGCACAGAAGGAGCAAAGACGTGTGCGGTTTGCTGCGATTGCCTGTTCAACTGTGCCGTATGTAAGTTCGTCAGACTGGTTAAGGGACTGACAGTCGTCGTGTGTGTGGTATACCTTGCCGAATGGGCTCCAGTATACATCGTCTGCGATTGCGTTGATTGCTGCCTGCTGCTGTTCTACCGAAACAGGGTTCCAGTCGTAGCTTGCAAGACCGCCGATTATAAGAGCGATTGCTGCAACTGCAACTGCGATTGCCTTTGTCTTTTTGTCAGCTTCCTTGTTGAGAAGTGCAAGCACAACAAATGGGATAAAGCAGATTGCACATACGATAACGCCCATATTGTTCCACAGCCAGAATGTGAATTTGTTTTTTTCGCTTGCAGGTTTGATGCGGTTTGCTTTTTTCCAAAGCTGTGCACCGATGATAACAAACACAAGATCAAGCACAAGAGCACCGACAAGCTGGTACATACTTGGCATAAATGTCCAGTTAACCTTGCCGCTGAATATCATAACTGCAAGGATTTCAAGACCAAGTGCAATAAGCCACAACACAACTGCACCTGCTCTGAGCCCGCCTGCATTGCCCACAGGGGCTGCTTCCTTCATCTTTGTAGCTTTGCGGGAACCAGCCTCAACTTCAAGGCCTGTATCCGCAGAAACTATCTTCTTTTTCTTTTTTTCTGCCATAAAAAATACCTCCCGTATTTTATATTATACTAATTTAATTATACCCAATTTTACCTGTTATTCAAGCTGTTTTGTACAGATTATCAAATAAAACATTGACTTTGGTTGTTAAAAACAGCATAATTATATCATTAAATCAAGTATCAAGGAGACATATTATGGATCTTACAAGCGTATTGATGAAAAGCCTGCTCAGTGACGACAGCGTTAAAAGCCTGAGCAAAAAAACAGGCTCTTCCAAAAATGAAGTTACCGATGTGCTTACCGCAGCACTACCTATGCTGATTAAAGGTGCAGGCCAGCAGGCCGAGGACGAAAGCACAGCGGAAAGTTTTCTGAACGCACTTACAAAACACGCAGAAAATGACACCAGCGATATGGACAGCTTTATGGACAATGTGGATATGGCAGACGGGGCAAAAATTCTGGCACACCTGCTGGGTTCCGATACAGAAAGCACAACCAAAAAGGTTTCCAAAAAAAGCGGCACATCCAACGACAATACAGCACAGATTCTCACAGCTGCTGCACCGCTGCTTATGAGCGTGCTGGGACAGGAAAACAAGAAATCCTCAAAATCAGGCTCCAAAAAAGCTTCCAGCGACCTTGTTGGTGCACTGCTCTCCTCTGCACTTGAAAATGTAAATGTGACAGAACTGCTTATGGGTGCTTTGACAGACAGCCTGACAGACAGCGACAAGAAAGCAACAACAAAGAAAAAAGCTGCTTCCACAAAGAAAACAACAGCTGCAAAAAAATCAACATCCACAAAATCCACAACAACCAAGAAAAAAGCGGCAACCACCAAAAAGAAAGCCGCAGATGACGGCATAGATGTGGGCGATGTGGCAAACCTGCTGACAAAACTGCTGAAATAACAGTACACAATATATAGTAAACTCTATTTTCTCCCGACAGAATCTGCCGGGAGATTTTTATTTTTTTGCCCTCTTGCCAAAAAACTGATTTTTATGGATAAAACTAAATAAAGTAAGTATTTATACAGCTTTTTGTAATTTAAATTTGTCAAGTGTTTTTTGTGTAGAAAAATATATAATTTTTTGTGACTTTTCACTATATATATTTTATAATTTTACACTTTACACACTATATATTGAATAGTATAATAGATAATGCGACAAGATATAGAGAAAAATTGACATAAATTTTGAGAAGAGGAAAAAAGTAAAATGCTTACAAGTATCATCAAACGCGACGGCCGTGTTGTTATATACGACCGCAACAAAATCAAGATGGCAATACTCAAGGCCATGGAAGCAAGCGGCAGCACAGACTTTGAAAAAGCCGACCTTGTTACACAGGCTGTTGAGCAGCATTTCAATATGCAGAATATCAACGCAACACCTTCCGTTGAAGAAATTCAGGACCAGGTTGAACACGAGCTTATGACAAGCGGTCTGGACAATGTTGCAAAGAGATATATTCTCTACCGTGCAAGCCGCAACACAATCCGCGAAAGAAAATCCAAACTGGTTAAGGTTTTTGACGAAATCACCTTCAGCGATGCACTGGACAGCGACGTTAAACGTGAAAACGCAAACATCGACGGCGACACACCGATGGGCACAATGCTTAAATACGGCAGTGAAAGTGCAAAGGACTACTTCCTCAAGTTCCTTTTGAGTCCTGACCAGGCAGAAGCACACCGTGACGGCTACATCCACATACACGACTTTGACTTCTACGCACTTACAATGACCTGCTGTCAGATTGACCTTATCAAGCTGTTCAAAAACGGTTTCTCCACAGGTCACGGTTTCCTCAGAGAACCAAACGATATCCAGAGCTACTCCGCTCTTGCATGTATCGCAATCCAGTCCAACCAGAACGACCAGCACGGCGGTCAGAGTATCGTAAACTTTGACTACGCCTTGGCAGACGGTGTAAGAAAAACATACCGCAAGCTGTATCTTAAAAACATTGCAAAGGTTTGTGATGTGCTGGGAGAAAATGTAAGCTACGACCAGCTTAAAGAAATCAGTGCTGCTATCACAGAAAAATGCGGTGCCATGCCAAAAATCACACCTGACGAAACATATGTTGCACTTGAGCTGGAAGAACTGAAAAAACTCTGCAAAGATCCTGCGATTGCTGAAAAGGCACAGAAGTTTGCCCTTGAAAAGACAGAAGAAGAGACAGACAAGGCAACATATCAGGCAATGGAAGCATTTATCCACAACCTGAACACAATGCACTCCCGTGCAGGTGCACAGACACCGTTCAGCTCCATCAACTACGGTATGGATACATCTGACGAAGGCAGAATGGTTATGAAAAACGTTATGCTGGCAACAGACGCAGGTCTTGGCCACGGCGAGACACCAATCTTCCCAATCCAGATTTTCCGTGTTAAAGAGGGCATAAACTACAACCCTGGCGAAAGAAACTACGACCTGTTCCAGCTTGCTATAAAGGTAAGTGCAAAACGTTTGTTCCCTAACTTCTCCTTCCAGGATGCTCCTTACAACCTTAAATACTACAATCCTGACGATGTGAGAACAGAAATCGGCTACATGGGCTGCCGTACACGTGTTGTGGCAAACACATACGACCCGAATAACGAAATCACCTACGGCAGAGGCAACCTGTCCTTTACATCCATCAACCTGCCAAGGCTTGCCATCGAAGCAAAGGGTGACGAAGACCTGTTCTACCGCAACCTCAAAAAATATCTTGACCTTTGTGCAAAACAGCTTATGGACCGTTTTGCAATCCAGAAGAAAAAACGCGTGAGAAACTTCCCGTTCCTTATGGGTCAGGGCGTGTGGATTGACAGCGACAAGCTGGGTATCGACGACGAAGTGGGCGAAGTAATCAAACACGGCACACTTTCCGTTGGCTTTATCGGTCTTGCCGAAACACTGACAGCACTTTACGGCAAACACCACGGCGAAAGTGAAGAAGCACAGAAAAAAGGCCTTGAAATTATCGGCTTTATGAGAAGAATTCTGGACGAATACTCCGACAGATACAAACTTAACTTCTCTCTCCTTGCAACTCCTGCAGAGGGCCTCTCCGGTCGTTTTGTAAGAATAGACAAAAAACGCTTTGGCGAAATCAAGGGCGTTACAGACAAGGAATACTACACAAACAGCTTCCACATCCCTGTATCCTTTGAAATCTCCGCTTATGACAAAATCAACCTTGAGGCACCTTATCACGCACTTACAAATGCAGGCCACATCACATACGTTGAAATGGACGGCGATGTGAGCCAGAACCTTGAAGCATTTGAAGCTGTTGTAAGATGCATGAAAGAAGCAGGCATCGGCTACGGTGCAATCAACCACCCTGTTGACCGCGACCCTGTCTGCGGTTACAACGGCATTATCGGCGATGTTTGCCCACGCTGCGGCAGACGCGACGGCGAAGGTGTGCCACTGGAAAAACTGCACAGACTTGGCCTTTACAAACATCTTAACGCTGCAACACTTGGCCAGTGCGGCAATCAGCTGGAAGAAGCTGACAGAATTCCTAACAAAATTTAATTATAATAAAAATCATATATACGGGGCTGATGCTCTCATCTGCCCCGCATCAAAACAGCAGTATATGCTTTAACAGTAAAAAGGAGGCACATTATGACATACAACCCAGAAACTCAGTTGGTTGGCGAAGGTGTAAAGTTCGAAAGAATCCGCCGCATCACAGGTTACCTTGTTGGTACAGTTGACCGTTTTAATGACGGCAAACGTGCCGAAGAAAGAGACCGTGTAAAACACGACCCAACAAAATGTTGATTTCCAAACAAATTATACAATTTGTAATACAATCATACAGTTTAATATCAAAAAAGCAGACACCCGCGGGTGTCTGCTTTTTATATGCTTATATGTGATTATATAAACCTGTTATACCACAATATAACCACTACGAATGCTGCAAGGATAAGAATTGTTATCATTCGTCCGTAGTTGTGGGTTTTGAATGCGTTGATTACATAAAGTGCAAGGGTGATTGCTGTGCCGATAAGGATATAAGGAATAAGTGTGTTCATCATAGGCAGGTTGAAAAGGCCTACAAATATAAGGGCAACAACTATACAGCCCACAACCTTTGTTGCAATGTCAAGTTTGTTCATAGATATTTCTCCGTTATTTTATATGATGATATATTATATCATACAGACATATTTTTGTACACCGACAGATCATCCTTATCATTCATTCTGTTTACAATAATCAGACAGACAATCAATATAACCGGAAATACAGCCGCAACAAGCAGCCCCGCCTTAAGATTGCCGCCCGCAGCTTCGGAAATGCTGCCCACAATGGCAGGACTTAACATACCGCCCATATCCCCAGCTAAAGCAAGAAAGGCAAACATTGCCGTACCGCCTTTTGGACATTTCTGTGAAGAAATACTGATAGAACCTGGCCACATAATGCCCACGGAAAAACCGCAGACAGCACAGCCTGCCAGACCAAGAACAGCAGATTTTGCCAGAGCTGCCAGAAGGTAGCATGCTGCACACATTATCCCGCAGACAAGCATAACTTTGTTCAAATCCAGCTTTTCGCTGAATTTACTGTACAGTATTCGGGATATGCCCATAAGCACGGCAAACAGGCAGGGGCCTGCCAGGTCTCCCACAGTTTTGGAAACTCCGATTGCCGCTTCGGTAAAGGCAGATGCCCACTGAGCCATAGCTATCTCGGAAGCTCCGGAACAGACCATAAGTATTATCATCAGCCAGAACAACGGCAGTCTGAGCAGCTGAAGCGGCTTCATCCCTTCGCCGTCATCAACCAGACGTTCGATAGGGCATCTGATAAAGTTGAAGGTGTTATACATCGGCACCATCGCCCAGATAACAGCAAGTATTCTCCAGTTTTCTGTACCGAATACTGCAAATAATATTGTAGAACCTAAAATCACACCCGCTGCACCCCAGCAGTAAAAAGAGTGCAGAAGGCTCATCATTCCGTCCTTGTTTTCAAAGGGACAGGCTTCCACAATAGGACTTATCAGAACTTCAATAAGGCCGCTGCCCACAGCATAAAGAATTACAGAAATTATAATGCCTTCAAAAGGATTTGGCAGAATCTCGGGCAGAAGAGCCATAAGCAACAGTCCTGATGCCGATACAAGCTGGGATACTGTAACACAGATGCGATACCCTATTTTATCGGCAAATTTTGTAGCCGCAATGTCAACTATAAGCTGTGTGAAATAGAACACCAATGGTATCATTGCAATCTGTTTCAGGGATATGCCGTAGCTGTTTCTGAATATCAGAAACAGAAGCGGAGCAAAATTTGCAGTTATAGCCTGTGTCACAAAGCCAAGATAACAGGCTGTAAGTGTTTTTTTATAGTTTTTTTGTATTGCCATAATAATTTTCAAGTATTGTATCAGATTTTGCTTATACTATAAATTACTGTTCAGAATATGGTTTTACCGCATATTCTCACATAATAACAGGCACATCGGTTTGCACCGATATGCCTGTAAAATATTTTATAGATGTTTTTTTGCAGAAATTTGATTATGCAAGTTTTTCGATAGCCGCTTTAAGTCTTGCGATTGTTTTTTCCTTGCCGAGAATTACTGCAAGTTCAATGCCGCCGCCAGGTGTAAATGCCTTACCGCTGAGTGCAACACGGAGTGGATAGAGAACAATACCATTTTTAACTTCAAGTTCTGCGATAAGAGCAAAGAGTTTTTCGTGGATGTTTTCCATTGTCCAGTCTGCTTCGCTGATAGCTTCGAGAACTGGGAGAACTGCTTCGAGAGAAGTTTTGCTGTTTTCAGGATTTGTTTTCATCTTCTTGTTGTTGTACATATCGATATCGTATTCAGGCATTTCATCGATAAAGTCAACCTGTTCAGGAATGTCTGTAAGGATTTCGCAGCGTTTCTGAAGCACTTCTGCAAGCAGCATAAGGTTGCAGTCGCTTTTTACTGTCTGTGCGATGTATGGTTTTGCAGTTTCGAGGAACTGTTCCACGCTCATATCGCGGATGTATTCTGCATTGAGGTGGCGGAGTTTCTGCATATCAAAGATAGCAGGAGATTTGCTGATTCTGCTTGGGTCAAACTCTTTTACAAGTTCTTCAAGGGAGAATTTTTCCTGTTCGCCCTGTGGATTCCAGCCAAGGAGAGCGATGTAGTTTACAACAGCTTCCTTGAGGTAGCCTGCAGCGATAAGGTCTTCGTAGCTTGCATCGCCGTTACGTTTGGACAGCTTGTGCTGTGCGTCCTTCATAACAGGCGGGCAGTGTACATAGTCAGGGATATCCCAGCCGAATGCCTGATAGAGCAGGTTGTATTTTGGTGTGGAAGCAAGATATTCGCTGCCGCGGATAACAGGGTTGATTTCCATAAGATGGTCGTCAACAACGTTTGCAAAGTTGTATGTTGGCATACCGTCCTGTTTTACGAGAACCTGGTCGTCAAGTTCTGCATTGTCCACTTCGATAACGCCGTAAACCATATCGTTGAAGCTTGTTTTGCCGCCTTCAGGGATTTTCTGTCTTACAACGTAAGGGATGCCTGCTGCAAGTTTTTCGTCAATTTCTTCCTGTGTAAGGTGACGGCAGTGTCTGTCGTAACCTGTTGGCTGTCCGGAAGCAGCTTTGATTTTGTTTACTTCTTCAAGTCTTTCCTTTGTGCAGAAGCAGCGGTATGCGTGGCCGCTTTCGATAAGCTGGTCAACGTATTCTTTGTACATACCCTTTCTTTCGCTCTGGATGTATGGGCCGTAGTCGCCGCCTACGTCCGGACCTTCGTCCCAGAGAAGATTTGTTTCTTTGAGTGTGTTGTAGATGATGTCGATTGCACCTTCCACCTGACGGGACTGGTCTGTATCTTCAATTCTGAGCAGGAATTTGCCGCCATGTGCACGTGCTGTAAGATATGCATACAAAGCTGTACGCAGGTTGCCAACGTGCATATAGCCTGTTGGGCTTGGGGCAAATCTTGTTCTTACTTTTCTTTCTGCCATAATATATTCTCCTTAAATGTTATGCTTAACACATATTTATCTATTATATATTATAGATATTAACAGGATTTTGTCAATTGAAAAAAGCCTGCATGTATGATAATATAAGGTTAATATTGTGCAGTATGGCACAGCATTAATCACTATTTTTCCGAGGTGTTTTTATGGAACAGGTAAAGGTAATTGCTCCCGCAAAGATAAACTTGAGCCTTGATATCACAGGCGTGGACGAAAAGGGCTATCATCTGCTGGATATGGTTATGCAGACCATCTCCGTCTTTGAAAAGGTGACGCTGACAAAGCAGGACGACATCACAATGTCCAGCAACGCAAAGTTTATCCCTACCGACAGCAAAAACACAGCGGTAAAGGCAGCGATGAAGTTTTTTGAGTACACTGGCATAAAGGGCGGTGTACATATCCATATAAAGAAAACCGTGCCTATAAAAGCAGGTATGGCAGGGGGCAGTGCCGATGCAGCAGGTGTTATTGTGGGGCTTAACCACATGTACGAAGCAGGCCTTACCACCCAGCAGATGTGCGAAATAGGCCTTATGTGCGGCAGTGATATCCCCTTTATGATTCACGGCGGCACAAAGCGTATTCAGGGTACAGGTAATATCATTATGCCTGCACCACAGATGCCCCAGTGTCACATTGTTGTGTGTATGCCTACAAAAGGTGTTTCCACCCCGCAGGCATACGCAAACTATGACGAAATGGGTGTGAAAACCCTTGTGGAAAACGAAAAGCTGCTGAAAGCCATGGAAGAAGAAAACCTCGAAGATATATGCAGATATATGGCAAACGACCTTGAAAAAGCTGCCGGCAGCGAAGAAACCGAGCCAATCAAAAAGCTGCTTCTGGACCTTGGGGCCACAGGCAGCATGATGACAGGCAGCGGTGCGGCGGTTTTTGGCATATTCAGTGATGAAGAAACCGCCGAAAAAGCAGTAAAAGCGATACGCAACAAGGAAATCGAACTTCCTTGTGCCGTGCGAAGTGTATTCCTTGCAAAGCCTGTAAGCTTTGGTGCAAGCGTGATGAAAAAATAAAAGCAAAAAGGTGTATCTGCTCAGGATACACCTTTTTTATCATAAAAATTATCATGCAACTGTTATCTGCTACGCATACGCTGTCTTGCACCGATATAACTGCAGAGAAGCATAAGGATAAAACAGCCTGTATAAATGCCCGCCATACTGCCTGTCCAGCCTGCAACAAGGGCACCTGCACTTACAAAAGGCAGAAAGAACATCTGGCTGAGCATACCTATCGCACCCTGCATGTATGCACCGAGAGCAATTTCCTGAACCACCACAAGCATAAAAAAGAAAATTGCCGGGGTGTTGATAAGCATATATTCACTGTTGCCGATGCCGTATCTGCGGCCTATAAAGTACCAGATAAACAAAGCTATAAGGCTGATTAAAAATACAGGCATGCTTATACCGCTTGTAACAAGCACATTTACCAGTGCACCCATTATAAGAGGAATACAGCCTATCAGAATCAAATGTATGGATTTTCTCATATATTCACCTTTTTCCAATGTAATGGCACAATTATACTATAAGTCCGCACATATTGCAAATAATTGATACAATATATCACAGAACCGGCACCTGTGCAAAACAGATGCCGGTTTATTATTTTACATATTGTCTTCAACGTATACGATTTTACCATGCTCCAGATAAACCTTCGGCACACGGCGTTTGAGCCCGCAAGGCACTTCGTAGTTTATAGTACCTGTTAGGGAAGCAACGCGGTCAAAACTCTGGTTGCCTGTGCCGCCCATAATAAGTACCTCGTCCCCCACTGTCACGCTGCTGCCTGTAACGTCCAGCATACACTGGTCCATACATACTGCAATAAGAGGATATTCTGTTCCGTTGATTCTGAGGGAGTATTTTTTATTCTTGATAAATCTCGGCAGACCGTCTGCATAGCCGGCGGCGATGGTTGCCACGGTTACAGGTTTTTCTGCCTTGTATGCAAAGCCGTAGCCAACGCATTGGCCCGCCTTTATCTCTTTGATATGGGTTACAATGGTTTTAACCTCCATTACAGGTGTCAGGTCGCAGCCTGCAACTGCCTGTGACGGGTTCATACCATAAAGGATAATACCCGCACGCATTGTGTTGAAGCTTCCGCTGAGCTTGCGGAGAATGCCTGCAGAGTTCTGACCGTGGATAATCCTGAAGTCGAAACCGTAGCGTGTCAGGTATTCCACCGCTTCACTGAACAGTTCCATCTGTCTTTCGGTGTATTCAACCTCCTCTGCACCAAGGCTGTCTGCCACGGCAAAATGGCTGAACACCCCTGTGAAACGCAGATTTGAAAGCCCCAGCAGTTCCTTCATTTCGCTGTATGCCTTTTCCCTGTCGCCCACAAGGTCAAAGCCTATGCGGCCCATGCCTGTATCCAGTTTGAGATGACAGTCGATAGGATAGAGACTGCTTCTCTGCAGCTGATGTGCATATTCAAGGCTGTATACACACTGGCTTATCTGGTTGCGGCTAAGCTGTGTTGCAAGGTGCGGGCTGGTGTAGCCAAGGATAAGTATAGGCAGTTTAACCCCCGTTTTTCTTATCTCCATAGCTTCTGCAAAGGAGGAAACCGCAATGCCGAAAGCCCCCAGCTCCTCGTACAGTTTTGCCAGATATTTTGCCCCGTGGCCGTATGCGTCAGCTTTGAGCGTTACATAAAAAGGTTTGCTGAAGCTGTTTTTTATAAAGTTGTAGTTGTTTTTTATTGCATCGACAGAAATTTCTGCCCAGCAATGCTTTTCAACCAGATTCATAGCGTTCTCCCGAATGGTAATTTATGTTTTAAAGTAAATATTTAAGTTTTTCCAGCAATCTGTCCCAGGTGCTTTTTTCAGGACGGGCGGCTGTCTGCTGCATCTGCAAATCCCCGTCCCACTGGGCATATAGCACAATGTCCCTGTTGTCCACCGCAATCTCATCACCCGGCATATAGCTTGTGCCGCTGCCGTCCGGCTCGGTGTTCCAGCAACGGAACTGTGCTTCTTCACAGACAAATGCATTGTCCCTCACCGTTGCGGTGCTGCCCGGCATATAGGAAAATTTATCCGCCATATATCCGCTTGCACCGTTGCGGTTGTAGATGACATATTTTGCACCCTTGTAGAGAAAATGGGACATAAAATCCGCCCTTTTCTGCAGATAGGTATACAGTGTTTCCGATGCATCGTTGTATATCTGCTCTGCCTCGTCCGGTGTGATATATGCAAGCTTCCGCCACAGGTAATGCTCGGCTATTGCAGAATCGTGAATGGAATCCGACAGATCTTTTGCTGTATCGGTGAGAGAATCTATCTGCGGTCTGAAGTATATTCTCCACTGCAGCGAGGCTTCCCTGCGAAAATCCGCATGCTGCCACAGAAGTGTAAATATTGTCCTTTTGCTGTCAGAGCCGTAGAGGAATCTGTCTGCCGCCCATATATTTTCCGGCTGGGACAGATCCACCCCGTTTTTTATTGTATCATCACCCAGGGCGTGGTCCATATCCCACACAGAACAGGCCACCATTTTTCCGTTTACATTTTTGTAGATGAAAAACGATGTCAGTCCCGCATCAAGGTTCTGTGCATACTCCTGAAAAACATACATCTTTGCAAAGGATTTTACATCTACATATTCGCTGTAATGTTTTCCCTGACTGTTGATGCCGTTGTCGCTCATAACTGCATCTTCAAACTGCTGGTAGTATTCTCTTATGTATTCGACCTGCTTCTGTGATGCATATTCCGGGCTTTTGAGAACTATGGGCTGCCCCTGACTTGTTACAAATCCCGCTTTTTCATTTATATAGCGTACACCTATCTCTGTCTCCAGCAGATATCCGCCGGTAACCTCCGCCTCTATCTCCTTTGGTATCTCAACCCATTTATAGGAATCTCTTGTGTGATGTGCTGTGGAATCAAAGTGTCCGCCCTGCTGACATTCCGCCAGATTTACACCCGGGTTTGCCTGCTCGTTAACGGTGTCAAGGTTGAATATATTCACCCTCGAGGAATCAACCTCCACACGTTCGGCCAGGGTGTAGTTGCCTGCGTATTCATTGTTGATGTAGACATCCACATGCTGTGAACTGCTGCAGAATTCTATCCCTACCTTATCTGCAAAATCCATTGCCAGCCTGTTGCGTATAAGGGATGTTTCGATATGGCTTGCAATAAGGGCATATTTTTTGGATGCTCCCATATTGAACAGATTGGCATTGGTTCCCAGCTTTATATTATACGGTTTTTTCCTGCTGGTCCAGGAGGCGTTGCCCCTGCCTTTGATATACTCCAGCGGGCCGCTGTACTGCGTTGTGCTGCCGTCTGTTATGACGATGGTGCCGGCTTCTTTCAGGTCTTTGTCCTCGTTTATATCGGACATTGCACCATCACGTATGGTGATATAAAGCTGAGGAATGTCGCTGGTGTACAACACATTGAGGTTATATTCTTTATTGTCGGATACAATCCTGTGAGTACCTTTTTCCAGTACAATATCCAGACCATTGCATATTGCTGTTTCCCCAAGATAAATACAGTCTCCCTCCGCCATCTTTACTGTAACCATTTTTCCCTTTACAGCATATGGAAGCACAAGGGTGTATTCGTTGTCTGTTATATGCTCTTGTGTTTCTTCGCCTGTTTTGTTGCGGTCCACCGCAAAGGCCTTTACCGTATAGGTAAAACCGTTGGGGAGGGTATATTCCACCGCCATATTCTGAAGCGGCAGCTCCGATGCACAGACAGGTACAGAAAGGATAAATACTGCCACTGCTGCCGCAAGGATATTCACTGTATATTTTTTTATCTTCGCAGCCAGTTTCATATCTTTCCCCTTTCTGCAGAATATCATATTCAGCTTATTTAGTATTTTTGAGTCCCCAGCCGTCCAGGTTCTTTTTCTGGAAAGCATTCAGGCTTTTTGCACGGAAGGATGTGTCCTGGCGGCATCTCTCCTGCACCCAGTTTTTCATGTTCTGGCGGTTTGTAGCACCGTCCGCAGGACATTTTGACTCCACCACAGGCATATCAATCTCGTGTATTGCACGGACAACGTCCTGTTCAATCGCCAGCACAAAAGGCCTTATCATTGTAATGTCTTTTATAGAAAGGTATGTAACAGGGCTGAAGGTGCCTATTCTGCCCTCGTTCCACAGGTTCATATAAAAAGTTTCGATGGCATCGTCAAGATGGTGTCCAAGGGCAATTTTGTTGCAGCCAAGTTCCTTTGTCACATCGTGGAGTGCACCGCGACGCATGCGTGCACAGAGTGAACAGGGATTTGCCTCTTTACGCTGGTCAAAGATGATATTGCCGATGTCGGTGCGTCTGACTACATACTCTATACCGTGTTCTGCAAAGAGTTTTTCTAGGGTCGAATAGTCGGTATCTTTGCCGTCAAAGCGTAAATCCAGTGTTACCGCCACCATATCAAAATCCACATTTATATATTTCTGCAGTTTTTTAAGGGTGAGGGCAAGGGCAACAGAATCCTTGCCGCCTGAAACGCCGACGCAGATTTTGTCCCCGCTTTGTATCATATCATAGCCTGTTATCGCCTTGCGGGCCAGACCGCAGAGACGCTGAAAATGCTGTGCCATATATTCTTCCTTTATTCCTTGTATCTCATCCCGAAATATCTGTTCCGAAAAGCATTTTCCTGTAAAGGTTATATGCTTTTCAAAAAGCTGTTTCAATAGCAAAAATCAACAAATTTTTAATTGTATTATATCCGTTTTACACATATAAAACAAGCACTTTTTGCAAATTGCCAAAAGAGAAAAACTGAGAAAACGAGAGTAAAATACAAGAAAACAAGAGATAAGCGTTTTTTGATTAATTTTTTTGCGAAAAATCGTTGACTTTTTTGCGGGTTATGGTATACTAAATCTTGCCTGTTAAAGGCATTTTAATTTGTTATTAATAATATATATCTAAAATTCTATCAGGAGGATTACAATGAGCACATATCTTCAGAACCCTACAAAAGTAGAACGCAAATGGTACGTGATTGATGCTGCTGGCAAACCACTTGGCCGCGTTGCTGCTAAAGCTGCTGTTCTTTTGAACGGTAAACACAAAGTAACATACACACCTAACGTTGACTGCGGTGACCACGTTGTTATCATCAACTGTGAAAAAGCAGTTCTCACAGGTTCCAAACTTGACAAAAAATTCTACCACCACCACACAGGCTGGATCGGCGGTATGAAATCTGTTAACTACCGCACATTGATGGCTACAAAAGCTGACAAAGCTATGTACCTTGCAGTAGAAGGCATGCTCCCAGGCAACAAAATCGGTTCCAAAGCAATGACAAGACTCAGAGTTTACAAAGGTGCACAGCACGAACACGCTGCACAGAAACCTGAAGCAATCGAACTTTAATTTTTAGGGAGGATAATTACTATGTACGAAACAAAAGCATATTTTTACGGTACAGGCCGTCGTAAATCTTCCGTAGCAAGAGTTAGAGTTTACAGCGGTAACGGCAAAATCACAATCAACGGCAGAGACATCGACGATTTCTTTGGTCTTGAAACACTCAAACTCATCGTTCGTCAGCCAATCACACTTACAAACACAGCAGACAAATTCGACATCGTTGTTAACGTAAACGGCGGCGGTGTTTCCGGTCAGGCTGGTGCTATCCGTCACGGTCTTTCCAGAGCTTTGCTCCAGTATGACGAAAACCTCAGACCAGAACTCAAAAAAGCAGGCTTCCTCACACGTGACCCACGTATGAAAGAAAGAAAAAAATACGGTCTCAAAGCTGCTCGTCGTGCTCCACAGTTCTCCAAACGTTAATCGTTGGATATATGGAATATTTACAGCTCCTCGCAAGAGGGGCTGTTTTTTTGTTCATAAACTGATGCATACCGTTCCGATACGCTGTGTATCAATGGGTATACATATTTTCCGTTGACTTTGCTGTTATAATTTTCTATCATATTGTCATACACATAACTTATAAAAAGGCGGTGGCGGCGTGATTGAATTCAAAAAAGATGTATCCCTGCAGAATCAAATTTTCCCTTTTGGTGCGGTTGAGGTTAAGTTTGCCCCTGAGGAAAACTGGAACAGGGCTGCTTTCCGTCAGCTTGTGGACAGCG
Organism: Oscillospiraceae bacterium; assembly: GCA_015067145.1. Taxonomy (GTDB): domain Bacteria; phylum Bacillota; class Clostridia; order Oscillospirales; family Ruminococcaceae; genus RGIG3102. The sequence continues at coordinate 87,954 of SVNA01000004.1, forward strand.
AAATTGCATCACTTAAAGAAAAATATGCCGATTACGACCGCAAGGCTGTGTGGGGAGAAAACACGTATTACCGTTTTTTCAAAAAATTCAAGAAAACCTATCCCGTGATGCTTCAGTTTGAATCAGTTGTTTTAAAGAACAGACCCTTCCCGGATTTCAACCCTATATCGGAGATTGCTTTTCTGATGGAAATAACAACCTTTATACTGTCCGGCACCCACGACGCTGACTGTATAGACGGAGATGTGACACTGTACATGGCAGACAGCAGGGAGGATTTTGAAGGGATGCGGGAGACACTGCACACCTACCCAAATGACTTCTGTGCCAGAGATAACAGCGGGATAATCTTCAGCCTTATCGCAGGCACCGATGCCCGCACCAGTGCAAAGCCTTGCAGCAGAAATGTGCTTTATCCTGTTTTCGGCACCCATGATGCAACTGCAGAGATGCTGGAAATGGCCATGTCCACCCTTGTGCGGTATATAAAAACGCTCTGTCCCGATGCAGAGATACAGTGCAGAACAATATAGACCAGAAGACAGCTTCCCTGTTTATGTCCGATTCAGAGGGGCTGTTTTTGTATATACTGCTTGATTACTGATTTTTGCAGCGACATTTCACAGGATTATCTTGCTTTTGTCACATTTGGGTATAAAATATATAATTGCAAAAATTATATGCGACACATATATTTATATAATACAATATAAAATTTCTGGAGATTCTATGAAAAAAACCGGATTTAAAAAACTGCTGACAGGCTGCATATTTGCTGTGCTGGGCATACTTATACTTGTGGTGTGCGGCTGGTATTCGGAAAACTTCTATTCCGAATTTGAAGAGGTGTTTATCACCGCTACATCCCCGCTGCAGGGCACCGACACCACCGCCATAAAAAACGGGTTCAAAGCCTGTTTTGTCCCTGTTATCTGCTTTTCCGCCGTGTTTATCGCTGCTGCAGTACTTTGCTCGCGGGCGAAAATTTTAAATAAACTGAATTCGTATTTTCACAGCAACGGCAAAAGCTTAAATGCACAGAAATTTATCGGCAATATTTTTCTTGCCGCAGGTATAACACTTTTTACCGCAGGCATTTTTTACGCAGACAGTGTTTTCAACGCCACAGACTATATAGCCCTGAAACTGCAGCCCACCGGCATATACGATGAGCACTATGCCGACCCGGACAGTGTGGCGATAACCGCAACAGGCGAAAAAAGAAACCTTATATACCTTTATATTGAGAGCATGGAAACCACCTATTCTTCCACCGATAAGGGCGGCAAAATGGATGAAAACTATATCCCATTTCTGACAGGACTTGCAGAGGAGGAAACCAACTTTTCCGAAAACGGTATGCTTGGAGGCTTCCACAACACCTATGGCAGCAGCTGGACCTCGGGGGCACTGTTTTCCTCCACAGCGGGCATACCGTACTACACACGCTTTAAACAGGCTGACGGCGGGTTTGCCGCTGATGTTACATCACTTTACGATGTGCTGGACAGAGAGGGCTACAGCCAGTATTTCATCTGCGGCTCCGATGCATACTTCGGCGGACGCAGCGATTATTACAAAACCCACGGAAATCTTACAATCTATGACCTGAACACCGCAAGAAGCGACGGATATGTTGACGGAGATTACCGCGTGTGGTGGGGTATTGAAGATGCAAAGCTGTATGATATGGCAAAGGACAAAATCCTTGCCGCCGCAGAAAAGGACGAACCTTTCAGCTTTACAATGCTGACTGTGGACACCCATTTTCCAAAAGGGTATCACTGCCAGCTGTGCGGTGATGTATATGAAAATGACTCTGCAAATGTTATAAAGTGTGCCGACCGTCAGGCAGAGGATTTTATAAACTGGTGCAAAGAACAGGATTTTTATAAAGATACTGCTATCGTTATAGCCGGTGACCACGCAAGAATGGACAAAATATTCCCCGTGGAGATGACAAGTTACGAAAGAACCGCATATCTTACCTTTGTAAACAGTGCTGTAAAACAGGACAGATCCGTTATGCGATGCTACACTCAGCTTGACATATTCCCTACAACCCTTGCGGCTATGGGTTACAGTATAGAGGGAGACCGTCTGGGACTTGGCACAAACCTTTTCTCCGATAAGGCCACTCTGGCAGAAAGCATGGGTTTTGAAAAGCTGAATGACGAGATGGGCAAAAGAAGTTCTTTTGCATACTGATTGATTTTACATAAAAGTAAAAACACCATCAAACAACAAGCAAAAAAGACTTTGGAAACTTAAAGTTCCAAAGTCTTTTGTTTTATCCGAATATTTTTCTTATTATTCTTTTTATAAGGCCTGTTATACCGCCTTCAGCCGGCTGCTGTGCAACAGGATGGAGACTCCACTGGGCATATAAGGTTGTATCTTCGGTGATTGAAAGGGCGTCGCCCGGCTGATATTCCGTGCCGCTGCCGTCCGGCTTTGTGTTCCAGCCGATAAAATCCGCCCCGTCGTAACGGAATCCGTTTTCCATCACCGTAGCTGATGTGCCTGCAGGGTAAAGATTGCCGTCCAGTGTGCGGTAAAGACCACCATTGCCATCATAGGTTACACGCAGATGGTCAGGGCTGTATATTCCGCTTAGAAATTCCGAACGTCTCAGAATAAAGTTTGTCATAAAACCGCCCGATTCTTCCCTCCAGCGGTCAATGCTTTGCACGGTGAAATCACCGCCCAGCCACATCCGGCGGTCATTGGCTATGGATTTTTCCAGACGGCTGCTTAAATTTTCAAAGCTATTGATAAGGCTTTCTGTCTTCGGTGCAATATTTGTATGCCACTCGCTGAACACCGCCTGTCTGTAGTCCTCGTGCTGCCACAGCAAAGCCAGTATTGTGTGCTTTTTCTCCACAAGAGTGCCCACCATACGTCCGCCCGACACCCAAAGACCCTCAGGGTTGTTGAAGTCTGTGCCGTAACGCTCGAAAAATCTGCCAAAACCCGAATCCATATCCCATATCGGTGCCGCTACCAGCTTGCCGCCTGTGTCCTTGTAGAAGTAGAAGGATGTTACTGCCGCATCCAGATTTTTTGCGTATTCCTGGATAAGGTGCATTTTAACCACCGAATCCATATCAACATATTCGCTGTAATGTTTACCCAGGGAGTTGTATCCGTCTTTGCCCATCACCGCATCTTCAAACTGCTGATAATAGTCTTTTATATATTCGACCTGTTCTCTGGAGGCATATTGGGGGCTTGCAAGGGTAACTGTCTGGCCGTAGTCCGACACAAAACCGCTTACCTCTTCAAAATACCGTTCCTGAAGTTCAAGTTCAATTATATATCCCCCTGTTATATCCTCGGGGTTGTTCTTTACATCCACCCATTTGCAGCTGCCCAGATTGTACTGTGCCACATCACGCTGGTCACCCATAAGTGCCGCATCCTGCACCCTGTCGTATAGGTTAAGGTTTATGGTCTCCTGCTCCAGATTGTATATATCAACCCTGCTTTCGCTGACTTCCACCTTTTCGGTGAGTGCATAAAGGCCCATATATTCATTGTTTATATACAACTCCACATATTCTGCCTGAGGAGAAAACGGTATGCCTATACTGCCTGCAAAATCGCATATAAGCTTGTTGCGTACCATTGTCATATCAACATGGTTTGCCAGCAGTGCATAATTTTTTGATGTGCCCATTCCCAGCAGGTCAAAATCCTCTATAAGCCTTATGGAAAAGGATTTTTTAGGCACAGCATCCCATGTAAAGTTGCCTCTGCCCTTTATAAAATCCAGCTCTCTGCTGTACAGAGTCCTGCCGTTGTCGGAAACCGTCATACAGGCAGATTCCCTGTGTATCTTGTCGGCATATATATTGTCAAGGCTGCCGGACTGGGTATCTATAGACACCACAGGGATATCACTGCCGTATCTTACTTTGAGAGTATAGCTGCTTTCCCCTGCAAGCAGACTGTGCTCGGTTCCGTCGGCAAGGAAAACCGCATCTCCGTCCTTTATCTGTGTTCCGTCAAGATACACACCGGCCTGTGTATCTGCCCTGAGCTGCACCGACGCTGCATCGTGAGGCAGCACAAGATACAGTAATCCGCTGTTGTCAGCTGTTTCGAGATATGCCGGCCGCTCGAAATACCATTCAGAGCCGAGAAGTTTGCTTTGATGTTCGCATTTTACGGTATATTCGTGATTATCCAGAGTGAATGTCACACCAAATATATTTTCAGCACCGTTGCCGAGTGCTTGTGCAGAAAAAGGAACCGACACAGCCACAACCGCTGTGAACAGGGATATCAAAATCGCTTTTACAGTTTTTTTCATCGCTATGCCACCAGCCTTTCTGCAGTTTTTATATATCCAATATATTATACATTATATACTCACTTTTTTCAACACAGACAGTTTTTACAAAAAAACAGATGCCATATCAGAGATAAAGCATCTGTAAATTATTTTTAAAATCAGTTGTCACGGTATTTGACCATTATCTTTTTGAACAGGTCATAGGTGGATGGCGGTGTATAGGTGATGGCATTTGCACCCGCCGCAACAGTTTCGGCAATCATTTCCTCGGTGCTACCTCCCGAGGCCATAATAGGCACGTCGGGAAACTGCTCCCTGATTTTGCGGACAACCCTTGGGGTGTCCTTGCCGCAGGCTACATTAAGGATGGAAACGCCTGCATCGAGACGGGCCTGGATATCGGTGTTTTCGCTGGTGACTGTGACAACGATAGGTGCATCGATTTCGTCAAACACCATACGTATATTTTCGTTGGAAATAGGGGCGTTCATAACCACACCCATTGCACCGCTGTGCTCGGCATCCTTGGCAAGATTTACCGTCCGCATACCGTTGGTTATGCCGCCGCCAACACCGCAGAAAACAGGCATATCCGCCGCCTTGATGATACTGTCGGCAATAATCTGCTGCGGGGTGAAAGGGTAAACTGCCAGCACCGCGTCTGCATCACAGTTGCGGATGATGGCGATATCGGTTGTGAAAACCAGAGTTTTTATGCGTTTGCCGTAGATAAGAATGCCCGATGCCTTGTAGGCGGATTTCGGCATCTCGAGGATGTTGTGTCTTAATCGGCTTTCAATCTGGGGGATTTTTTTCTTTTCCATAGAGTTATCCTCCTTTAAGTCGGTTATATATTATGAATTAATTATACACAATAAATGTATATAATATGTGACAGCAAAGTGAATTTTATCTGTGCTTTTCCTCATGTAAAGTGTATAATAAAGATATGCAACTGAACGTTGACATATTTCCAACCGCAGTTGGTGGCAAAATATCCCCGACAAAGATATACTTTAGCCATAGAAAAGCAGAATATTCTGTCTGAAGGCAACAGACACAGACAATATTGACAGAAAGGAAATGTTTATGATACTGGCTGATAAAATTATACTTTTGCGAAAGCAGCAGGGCTGGAGTCAGGAACAGCTGGCAGAACAGCTGGCAGTGAGCAGACAGTCCGTCTCCAAATGGGAGAGCGGCACCTCCATACCCGACCTTGATAAAATACTTAAAATGAGCAGTATTTTCGGTGTGCCTACCGATTATCTGCTGAAGGACGAAATTGAACAGCTGCCCAGAACCGCCACAAGAGAAACCGCCACAAGCTATGACTTTGATGACAGTGTACCGGTGACTGTGGAGGATGCCAATACATATATGAACCTGTGTGAAAAGCTGGCAAAATTTTTCGGCCTTGGAGTTGCCCTGTGCATAATATCCCCTGTGCCGCTTATTCTTCTGGGCGGGCTGAGCGAACGCCCTTCCTTCCCTCTGACTGAAAATGCTGCAGGCGGCATTGGTGTGGCAATTCTGCTGCTGATTGTGGCAGTTGGCGTTGCCATACTGATAATATGCGGTATGCAGACCGGGAAATGGGAGTTTCTTGAAAAGAAAACCATATCCCTTGAATACGGCATAAAAGGCATTGTTGAAAAGAAAAAATCTGCATTTGAAAAACAGTTTATCGCCTCGGTTGCCGCAGGCGTTGTACTGTGTATACTTGGGGCTGTGCCTTTGCTTGTAGGTTCCGCATTTACCGCAAGTGATATTGAAATGATTTACTATGTTGATATGCTGCTTATTATGGTTGCCTGCGGTGTATTTCTCTTTGTGCGGGCAGGAGTTATAAACAGCTGCTACAAAAAGCTGCTGCAGGAGGACGAATACTCTGCCAGCGAAAAGCTGACAAACCGCCGTCTTGAACCCGTAGGCACAATATACTGGTGCAGTGTTGTTGCTGTATATCTTTTGTGGAGTTTTACCACAATGGAATGGCACCGCACATGGATTATCTGGCCTGTAGCTGGGGTTTTCTATGCCGTTGTGGAAGCGGTTGTAAAAAGCATTGTTATAAAAAAATAATCTGATATATTTATAAACAGGAAAGCTCCGCTGCCAATACAGCGGAGCTTTTGCATTTGCTTTGCAATTAATATTCACATTAAAATTTCGGTTTTGATACCGTTCTGTGTAAAAAAACGTGACAACTCCTGCAGGTATCTTTCGCCGTCTGCAAGGTAGGAAAGGCCGTGGCCCGCCCCCGCCACCGTGACAAGCTGTTTCGGAGAGGAACATGCATTGTACAGCTGTCTGCTCATCTCGCAGGGGACAAAATCATCGCTTTCCCCGTGGAAGAAGATGATTGGCAGTGTGCTGTTTTTTACCCCCTCCAGTGCTGAATATTCATCGGGGTCAAAACCTCCGTACAGCTTTGCACCAAGTTTTATGAAGGGATATACAAGTTCCGCAGGCAGCTTCATATCCCTGCTGCATTTTTTGATGATTGCTTCTGCTGTAGAAAAGCCACAGTCGGCAAGGATGCCTTTTACATTCTGTGGCAGAGGTTTGCCCGCCGCCATAAGCACGGTGGAAGCCCCCATTGAGATGCCGCAGAGGATAAGGGTTACATCCGGTCCGAAATGCTCTGAGGCAAATTCCGCCCAGGAGATGCAGTCACGGTGTTCCTTTATTCCAAAGGTAATTACATTTCCTTCGCTGCCGCAGCTGGTACGCTGGTCAACGATGAGGGCGTTTCTGCCAAGGGAGAAACAACGCTGTATGCCGCCGCTTAAATCCCTTTCGGCACTGCCGCGGTAGCCGTGGAACATAATCTCGGTGGTTGCACCATTTTTGTATTCGTAATATTTTGCGTGTAGGGTGAGGCCGTCAAAGGATTTTATATAAAAATCCTCATAGGGTATTTTTCTGCCCTCCTCTGCCATCCTTTTCATAGTTTCCAGATATGGTTTATATGTGTCGCCTTTAAGGGGCAGGGTTTTGCCTTTATTTTTCTGAGGCACATAGAACACTATGCGGAAACAGATGTATGAAATTATCAGCACAACGGCAATTATAACTGCTGCACCAGCAGTAAATATTTTCAACATTTTGTATATTCCTTGTATTATATAGCTGTTTGTAGATTATTTGAAGAAGTTTTCTAACCTTTAAGCTCCTCAATCTGCTTTTCGGTGCGGGTGACGTCCTTTATCCATCTGCCCGACATTATGCGGCCTATTGCTCCGAAGCATTTGAAGATATCGCCGCTGCGAAGACATACGCATACAATCCACACAGGCCAGCCCAGCACAAGCCCGGACAGCCACCCCAGCGGTACAGAGAACAGCCACATACTGCTTACGTCAAAGAACAGCACATATTTGCTGTCCCCACCGCCACGCAGTGTGCCGAACATATTGATGCCGCTGATGGTCTGAAATATGGTGAGCACCGCCATAACTGCCAGCAGCTCCATGGCGATGGCTTCGGTCTGCGGGGTGATGTTGTAGAAGCTGACAAAAGGTTTTGATACAGCAAGGGTTATGCCGCAGGAGATAAGACCAAGGAAGATGCTGATGACAAAGATGGTGAGGGACTGCTGTTTTGCAAGTTTGTATCTGCCCTCGCCTATGGTGTTTCCCGCCAGCACGCTTGCGGCGGCACTCATGCCCTGGGTGATAACCGAGGTGCACTGGAACACCACCGAGCAGATGCTGTTCGCTGCAACAAACTCCTTGCTCATGTGGCCCATAATAACCGACAGCATACTGCTGCCCAGCGACCACAGCACCTCGTTGCACAGAACAGGGGCACCGTGCTTCATATACAGTGCCAGTATGCCTCTGTCGATCTTTGCAAACATCTCTCTGAATGTAAAACTGATTTTATGTTCATATCTGAACATAAAGACAAAGGCTATGGCAAACTCGGCAAAGCGGGCTATAAGTGTTGCCAGTGCTGCACCTGCAATGCCCATCTGCGGCATGCCGAAACGGCCGAATATGAGAGCATAGTTGAAGAATACATTTACAAAGAAAGATGCTCCGTAGGTGTACATGGAGATTTTGACCGTGCCCACTGTACGCAGCAGATTGAAGCTGGTCATGGTGAAACCGCTGATGAAGTAGGAAAACGCCATTATCCTTACATATACTGCACCGCTGGCGATAACCTCTGCGTCCTTGGTGAAGATGGTCATCAGCTGTGACGGGAAGAAAAACGCCGCCAGTGTAAACACTGCTGCAAAGGCCATTGCCACCTGATAGGTCATTGTCATAACCTTGCGGATTGAGGCGGTGTCACCCCTGCCCCAGTACTGACTGGTGAGCACCCCCGCACCTGCAGTGAGACCAAGGTTCATAATCATATATGTAAAGTTCAGCTGACCTGCCAGACTGCTTGCGGACATGGCAACCTCGCCCAGCTGGCCCAGCATAACTGTGTCCAGCAGGCTTACACCTACGTTTATAAGATTCTGCATAGCCATCGGTATAGCTATGGCAAGAACTTTTTTATAAAAATTTCTGTCTTTTATAAAAAAATCCGTCATTGTGCATCTCCCGCCTGTGAAAAATATTCATCAACCAATGCCTGTCCGACGGCAATCCCTATGGATACACGTCAGACAGGCATCTGCTTTTTTGTATTAAATATATTTATGTACAGGGTTTATTTCTGTTTTTTAACGCCTGTTACACGCTCCATAATAGCATCAAGGGCAATCTGCCAGTGGCGGAAAGCCTCGTTGTCCTTGAGGTAGTTTGTAGCCTGCCAGTTGAGTCCGCCAGGTGTCATCTCCTCTGCAAGTTCTTTCAGTTTGCCTTCTTCTGTCTGGCTTGCCATTGTTGCCAGTGCACCGAAGAAGCTGGTTGTATAGGCTTTGGAAGCAGGTTCGGAGAGAGAGTTTTCAATGCCCCATTCTGTAACAGCACAGCAGAGTTCGTAGAACGGACTCATAAGTGCTGTGATGGTTCTCATTGCAGCCATTTCGGTTTTGTCTTCAACGGCGATAAGTGTGCCCAGAGGTCTGATAAGGTCTTCAATCTCCTTACAAGGCGGGTTGATAACAACAGGTCCTATACGCTGTCTGATAAACGGCAATGGAAGAACGTCCACAAGAATTTCTGTTTCGCCGATAATCTGACCTATCTTTTCAAGGCCGAGAACTGGGATAAGGCTGATAACCTTTAGCTCCTTGCGGAATGTAAGCTGGGAGAGGATTTCCTCCGCTTTCTGCGGAACAACAGCAAGGATAACTGCTTCGCATCTGTCCAACACATCCTGATTGTCCTTTGCAACGGTACAGTTGGGATATTTTGCTGCAAGAGCTGCAGATTTTTCCTGATTTCTTGGGGAGAGGATAAATTCGTGTTCACATTCCCAGTCACAGAAGCCTGTAACCATAGCGGAAGCGATAACACCTGTGCCGATAACGCCTATTTTCATAATATATCTCCTATCTTAATGTATAATAATTTTCGTTTTTCACTATGCTGGAGGAATAAAATTTTCTGCAGATTGCTGCAAAATCCTCTGTATCCTTTACCCCTGCGGTTTCAAAGCAGGAGTGCATTGCAAACTGGGGCAGGCCGATATCCACTGCATTGAGGGAAACGTGACGGTTGGAAAGGTTGCCCAGAGTGGAGCCGCCCACCATATCGGAGCGGTTTGCAAAATGCTGCACCTTTGTGCCAACGGCTTCTGCCAGCTGGGTGAAGATTGCACAGCTTACCGCGTCGGTGGTGTACTGCTGGTTTGCGTGGTGCTTGATAACCACACCCTTGTTTATCACAGGGCGATTTGTAGGGTCTGCTTTCTGTGAGTAGTTGGGATGGAGCGAATGTGCATTGTCTGCGGAAATCATAAAGGAATTGGTGAGGGCACGCAGATAGTATTCCTCGTCAAAGCCCAGTGCTCTGTTCATTCTTGTGAGGGTGTCGTACATCATTGTGGAAAGTGCACCCTGTTTTGTACCGCTGCCAACCTCTTCGTTGTCGAAGACTGCAAGCACTGCAACGCTGTCCGATTCTTCCGCTGCGATAAAGCCCTCCATGGAGGTGTAGGCACACTGGAGGTCGTCCAGCTTTGGCCCTGTGATGAATTCTTCCTCAAGTCCTACAAAGCCCGCTTTCTGACGGACATAGAGGTAAAGGTCCTTTGCGATGATATCCTCTTTTTCAACAGAAGCTGCCTCTGCAACCACCTGCATAAATTTATCTTTACGGCTTAAATCGCCAAAAAGAGGCAGCATATCGTTCTGCGGATTGATAACCTTGCCCTCGTTTACTGTTCTGTCCATATGGATTGCAAGATTTGGGATAATGAGCAGGTCTTTATCCACATTTACAAGGCGGCTTTCCAGACCTTTTTCGGTTTTTACGATAATTCTGCCTGCAACGGAGAGCGGTCTGTCAAACCATGTGGACATTATCATACCGCCGTATTTTTCGGTGTTGAGGCAGATGTACTGCCCCGCCTGTGTAACCTCAGCATTTTCCTTGATTTTAAAGCAGGGAGAGTCACTGTGGCTTGCCACAATATTAAAGCCAAGATAATCCTTCTGCGGAACTTTAAAAGCAATAACCGATGTATCGTTGCGGGTTACAAAGTATTTCCCACCCTTTTTTATGTTCCATTTTTCCCCCTCGCAGAGAGGTGTGAAACCCTCCGAGAGAAGTCTGTTTTTTATATTTTCAACTGCGTGGAATGCTGTGTAGCTTTTGTTCAGAAACTCAATCAGTCCTTTTGAAACTTTATTTTCCATACGGCACCGCCTTTAGATTGTATTTGATATTTTTATCATACTCTTTTTATATTTGTATTGTCAATAAACACGGATATAAACAAAACCCCCTCCGATATAAAAACCGGAAGAGGTTTATACATTAAATGCAAATTAATAGTAAACTGTTGTGTTTGCCAGCATGATGGACAGGCCGTCCAGCAGCATAAGCACGTTGACTGCACAGAGTGCAAAGAGCAGTGCACCGTCGATTTTCTTTTTGGTGGTTATATTTCCGTTTGTAAAGAAAAGCACTATAAGCGGCAGCACAGGGATGATATACCTGCCCTGTATGCCATATATGATAACGTAGTTTACAGGTGTCCACATTATACCCGCCACAACAACAAGCATCACAACCGCAAGTGCAACGGCAAGTCCCCACCATTTTCCGGCACCTTTGTACTGCAGGGTTTCGCCCTGAGGCAGAAGTGTTGTCATAAATACGATGGAAATAACTGCAAAGACATAGAGCCAGCTGAGCTTTACCGGAGACACTATAGCCTCGCCGAATATACCGCCGAAAATCTGACGGATATACAGGTCGGTTATTTCCTGTGCTGTGTTCAGAAGAAGTTTAACTGTCTGCGGTATGTTGCCCAGAATATATCCGATGCCGAAATACACCTCGCTGTCAGATGTGTGTGCAGGGTCTCTGTATTCTATTTCCGCCTTTGGAGCCTCACCGGCGTAATATCCTTCGGTATCAAACTCCACAATCTCTGCATCAATAGACTGGAAGTATGTGTCTCTTTCCTGCTGATTCTGATACATTTCGGCCCAGTCTATTTCCTTTTCAGCATTACCGAGCCATGGGGCAAGATTGTCTCTCACCAGACCGACAACATTCTGATTGTAGCCCAGCCACATAACCGCAGCTGTCACCACCAGAACCGCAAGGCTGGTGATGGCTTTTTTTCTGCCGCCGAATTTTTCAAAAGGAATTATTGCCGCCAGTGCTGCTATGAGGACATATATTGTTTTTGACGGGGCAATAAACGCCACCAGAACAGCAAGAAGAACTGTATCTTTTTTTGTAACCCTTTCTCTGCTATAGGCAAGGTCAAGCACCACTGCAGTAAAAAGGAAGCAAAGGCCTGTTACAAGGGTATCATAGTTGAAGGATGCAGCCAGCTGCACAGGAACAGGTGTCAGGGCGATAGCCGCCATTGTTGCTTTAAAGAATGGCATACGTTTTATTGCAAACCGGCAAAGCAGAATATATACGGCGAGATTTGCAAGACGGCCTATAATTATAAGCATGGAAAAGCTTGCCCCCAGAAGCCTTGCCAGATATATGCCTGCAGTCTGTGCCCAGTAAAGCGGCGGAAAAACATTTGCCTTTCTTGTCTGTACAAACACAAGATTTTCTGTTTCTGCCGGGTCTTTGTCAAAGTTTTCGTAAAAATCGTGAAGCTCAAAAGCGTTGTAGTTTACAGGTTTTGTCCAGTTTATTGCATCACTTTCACGCATAAGCAGATTGCCCTCGTAGTAGCCTCCGTACTGATATCCGAACAGGCTGTTGGACTTGCTGTAGGCAGAGGTGATGTGCACATATTCATCCGGAGCACCTTTCACAGGGGTATAGAGTGCAAATATAACGCCAAGCACTGCCGCCATAAACACAAATGCTGTGGAGATCTTTACTTTTTTTACAAATACAAGCAGGTATCCGCCAACAAGTAAAAGCAGCATAAGACTGCAGAGGATAAGATAGTAGTTCCAGATTGCTTTTGTAACATATTTTACAATGTACTGCAGAGCAAGGGTGCCCTGTACTTCTGTGCCGTTTTCTGTCATGGGCTTATAACCCTCAACTGTGGTTTCGCTTTTCCACATCGCCACCCTGTCCTCTTCGCTCTGAGGATTTGTGTAAACGCGGAGGATATACTGCTCTGCTTTATCGCTTTTAAAATTCTGCCCGCCAAATGCAAAGCTCATAAAGGTGTTGTCCTTTATGTTTGTCATATCGTCCTGTGCAACAGCCAGCACGTTGCCGTCCTTATCCTGCAGTTCCACAAAGATTGTGCCGAACACAACACGGTTGTAAGTATGCATATTAAGGTTTACGCCGTAAAAGTCTGTGTCCGCTTTAACGGTGATTGGCTGGGTGATACCCTCGGTGCCGATTGCTTCGGTGAGGACAGAATATTCATCGTTTATAATCTGTCTGTGGCCAAGGCCGACAGATTCCTTTACAGTGTCATAGCCTACCCACGCCATACATGCCGCAGCAACAGCCACAATGGCAGCGATGGCAAACAGATGTCTGAACTTTTGCAGAAAAGCTTTAATCTTCATATAATAAACCCTCTTTGTACAGAAAAGCACTGATATATGGTCATAATTATCCATTATAATACATATAATATTATCATTTCATGGAGTATAAATCAAGGCAGTAAAAAAGCAGTTATCCCGCAAAGATAACTGCTGTGTTTGTATTTACATAATCAATAATCCAGTATCTCCGGCTCGGTATGGCTGAAGGCACAAATCTGTGCAGGGATTGCAATGCCCAGTGTGAGGACAATCGGGATTGTCAGCGGCATATACAGCAGCTGCAGTGCAAGGATAACTGCAGAGATAACCAGAGCGATAAGTGTCTTTTTCATTGTGATGAGGGCGGTTCTGCCCGCCTGTGCGGTAAGTTCTTTTATGCCTGTTTCGGTTACTTTTACTGTGAACTCATCAAAATCGGTATCTTCAAAAAGCGACGGCATAAGGTGGATTATCACCGACCAGACAGCGATGATAACCAGCAGGGACAAAGATGCCATAGGCACAAACATTATAATCTGCCCCATCATCTGAATGTAGAAATGGAGGCCGAAGCCCAAAACAGTATTCAGCACAAGGATAACCAGCCCCAGAGGGATTGTCTTTTTTAAACTCTGTCTGAATGCGGCAAAGTAGATTTTTGCGGCACAGTACTGCACGCGGTCGTCCTTTACCAGCAGATTTGTACAGTGGGACAAGGCCGCCATGGAAGCCCCCATTGTGAATACGGGCAGGCTGGTGAGCACAAACAAGAAATTCCATTTGAGATTTGTCAGCAAGCCATCGGTGAAAACCTCTCTCAGACGTACTCTGAAAGAGTATTTCTTTGCTTTTTCCATATCTATAGGCACATTGTTCAAGGTTATAAACCTCCCAAAGATAAATTTATTATTTGTTAATGAGTATAAAGAAATTATCCTGTTTTTTCAAGTGAAAAGCAGTGTTTTTGCCTGTATTTTACAGCTTACAGAGATGTAGACCCCGTTGTTTGTAACCATTTTGTAACATTTGTCGTAATGTTGCACAAAAATTAGACAAATGTTGTAGCAACTCAACCATTTTTGGTAGAAATCACAAAATCCGCTTGAAATGTAATATAAAAAAGTATAAAATGTATGATACAGGAAATTGGAAACGTTTCCAAGTCTTTATGCAATTTAAGTTTCCAAAAAATTAAAAATCCAATATGGAGGAAAAATCATGAAAAAATTATTGGCTTTGCTTCTTGCTGGCGCAATGGCTCTTTCTATGGTAGCTTGCGGTTCCAGCGAACCAGCTGCTGATGAAACAGAAACAGGTTCTGTTTACTACCTCAACTTCAAACCAGAACAGAATGATGCTTGGCAGGCACTTGCTGCAGCATACACAGAAGAAACAGGCGTTGAAGTAACAGTTGTTACAGCAGCATCCGGCGAATACGAAACAACACTTATGGCAGAAATGGGCAAAGATGAAGCTCCAACACTCTTCCAGGTTAACGGTCCTGTAGGTCTTGCTAACTGGACAGACTACTGCTACGACCTTTCCGGCACAGACGTTTACGGTCAGCTTACAAGCGACGGTTTCGCACTTAAAAACGGCGATGCAGTTGCAGGTATCGCATACGTAGTAGAATCCTACGGTATCATCGCAAACAAAGCTCTTCTCGAAAAAGCTGGCTACACAGCAGAAGAAATCACATCCTTCGCAAAACTTAAAGAAGTTGCTGAAGATATCACAGCTCGTTCTTCCGAACTCGGCTTTGCAGCATTCTCTTCCGCAGGTATGGACGGTTCTTCCGACTGGAGATTCAAAACACACCTTGCTAACCTCCCAATCTACTTCGAATACCAGGCAGACGGCATCGGCTCCACAGCAGCTATCAAAGGCACATACCTTGATGCTTACAGAAACATCTGGGATCTCTACATCAACAACTCCACATGTGCACCAGCAGACCTCGCTGGCAAAACAGGTGACGACTCCAGAAACGAATTCCTCGCTGGCGAAGCAGTATTCTTCCAGAACGGTTCCTGGGAATACGGCAGCCTCTCCGCAGTATACGGTGATGACGAACTCGTAATGCTCCCAATCTACATCGGCGTTGGCGACGAAGCTAACCAGGGTCTCTGCACAGGTACAGAAAACTACTGGTGCGTAAACGGCCAGGCTTCCCAGGCTGACATCGACGCTACACTCGCATTCATGAACTGGTGCGTAACAAGCGAAAAAGGTACAGCAGCAATGGCTAACGACATGGGCTTTGTAATTCCTTTCAAAGCAGCTGTTGAATCTCCAAACCTCTTCGTTAAACAGGACGTTGCTTACACAGAAGCAGGCAAAACTCCAGTTTCCTGGAACTTCCCAACAATGCCATCCGAAGAATGGAAAAACATGGTTGGTACAGCTTTGACAGCTTACGCAGCAGACCAGACAGATGACAACTGGGCAGTAGTTGTTAAAAACTTTGTTGACGGCTGGGCTTCTGAATATGCACTTGCTAACGGCTAATTAATTAAAGTATTAATTTATACAGCACTTTAAAACACTAATAAGTTAATAATTTAAAAAAACGCAGAGACGGCAAGACACCTTGCTGTCTCTGTTTGTTTATATAAAAGTAAATTTTCGAGAGGAGCGTTTTTATGGAAAAAGCGGTAAAGAAATATTCTCCGATATTTGTGCTCCCGACTTTGCTTGCATTTACCATTGGCTTTATTATTCCGTTCTTTGAAGGGCTTTATCTGTCCTTCTGTCAGTTTACAACGGTTAAAAACGCCAAATGGGTAGGCATAAGCAACTACACAAGAGCTTTCAGCGACCAGAACTTTATAAACAGCTTCGGTTTTACAGTAAAATATGCTGTTGTTGCTATTGTACTTATAAACGTTGTTGCTCTTGGCCTTGCCCTCCTGCTTACACGCAACATCAAAGGCACAAACATTTTCCGTACAGTATTCTTTATGCCAAACCTTATCGGCGGTATCGTATTGGGTTATATCTGGCAGATTCTTATCAACTGCGTTCTTTCACTTGTTGGCGAGCCACTTCTCGCTCTCAACAGTCAGGCAGGCTACTGGGGCATCATCATCCTCACAGCATGGCAGCAGATTGGTTATATGATGATTATCTACATCGCAGGTTTGCAGAACGTACCTGACGACCTTATTGAAGCAGCACAGATTGACGGTGCTACACAGTGGGAGACATTCTGGCAGGTTAAATTGCCGATGATTATGTCCTCCATTACAGTTTGTGTGTTCCTTACACTTACTAACTCCTTTAAGCTGTTCGACCAGAACCTTGCACTTACAGGCGGCGAACCAAACCATCTTACAGAGATGCTGGCACTCAACATCTACGAAACATTCTACGCACGTGCAGGCATGCAGTGGAAAGGTCTTGGTCAGGCAAAGGCTGTTCTGTTCTGTATCCTGGTTGTTGTAATCAGCTTTGCACAGCTTAAAGCAACACGTTCCAAGGAGGTACAGCAGTAATGAAAAAAGCAAAAGAAAAGAAATCCAATGCTATATGGTCTGTTATCCTTGGCATTTTATCCATCCTTTATATGTATCCGATTGTAATGATTCTGTTCAACTCCCTTAAAACAGAACGTGCAATCAGCACAAACACAGCATTCAAACTGCCTACAGCAGAAACTTTTGCAGGTATTGCAAACTATGTGAATGCTATCAACGCACAGGGCTTCCTTAAAAGCCTTGGCTACAGCTTGTTTATCACAGTATCCTCCGTTGCAGCAATCCTTCTCTTCTGTGCAATGTGTTCCTGGTACATAACAAGGGTTAAAACAAAATTTGCACAGGGGCTCTACTTCCTCTTTGCATTCTCCATGGTTGTTCCTTTCCAGATGGTTATGTTCACACTGTCCCAGACAGCTGACCAGCTGAACCTGAACACACCTTGGAACATCTGGGTTATCTACCTTGGTTTCGGTGCAGGACTTGCAGTATTTATGTTTGCAGGCTTTATGAAGAGCATTCCGCTGGAAGTTGAAGAAGCTTCCATGATTGACGGCTGTAACCCAATCCAGACATTCTTTATGATTGTTATGCCTATGCTCAAACCGACAATGGTTTCTGTTGGTATCCTTGAAGCAATGTGGGTTTGGAACGACTACCTCCTGCCTACTCTTGTTCTGGACATCAAAAAATACAGAACCATTCCAATGCTCATTCAGTACTTCCGTGGCAGTTACGGCCGTGTTGAAATGGGTCCTATGATGGCATGTATCATGCTTACAGTTATTCCGATTGTTATCGTATATCTTGCAGGCCAGAAACATATCATCAAAGGTGTTGCAGCTGGTGCTGTAAAGGGCTAATCCGGTTTGGCTATCACCATAAAGGATATCGCACGGGAATCGGGATATGCGGTGGGAACTGTCTCCCGTGTACTCAATGATCATCCCGATGTATCACAGACTGCCCGTGCAAAAATTATGGCTGTGGTGGAAAAACATCACTTTCAGCTTAACAACAACGCAAAACACTTAAAACAGCAGACCGCCAAAGGCATTGCTATAATCATCAAAGGTTCTCAGAATATGCTTTTTGCACATATTGTGGAACAGATGCAGGGCATGCTGACAGAAAAGGGGCTGGACTGTCTTATTTACTATATCAACGAAACGGAAAACGAGGTTGAAACCGCTGTGCGTCTGTGTGCAGAACGCAGACCTGCAGGAATTATGTTCCTGGGCTGTAACCTGCAGTTTTTCCGTGACAGATTTGGTGCAATTACCATTCCCTGTGTACTTGTAACCAACTCGGCACAGTCTTTGGGGTTTTCAAACCTTTCCAGCGTATCCATCAACGATACCGAGGCTGCAAAGGCTGTTATCCGCCGTCTTATCGAAAACGGGCACACCGAAATCGGCATTCTTGGAGGTCATATAGAACAGTCAAAGGTTGCATACACCCGTTACATCGGCTGCAAGGAATCCTTTGAAAAGCACAATGTTCCTTTCGACAGTGAAAAACAGTATATGGAGTCATTCTTTACCATGGCAGACAGCTACAGTGCCATGCAGATGCTTTTGCAGAAGATGCCTCAGATTACAGCGGTTTTTGCTATGTCAGACGTTATGGCCATAGGTGCTATCCGTGCAATAAAGGACAGCGGCAGAAAGGTGCCTGATGATATTTCGGTTGTAGGCTTTGACGGTCTTGAACTGTCGGAATATCTGTACCCGAAACTTACCACCATCAGACAAAACAGGGAAAGAATAGCCCAGCGGAGTGTGGAAATTCTGCTGGACAGCATCGACAACGGCACAGAGGCTGTCCACGAGACAGTGCCTTTCAGCATCATTGTCGGCGAAAGTACACGAAAACTCTAATCAGGAGGATAAATCAAATGGCAAGTATCACATTTAAAAACGTGGTAAAAACATATGACAACGGCGTGACCGTTGTACCGGACCTTAACCTTGAAATCAAGGATAAGGAATTTATCGTGCTTGTTGGTCCTTCCGGCTGTGGTAAATCCACAACACTGCGTATGATTGCAGGCCTTGAAGACGTTACAAGCGGCGAACTTATCATCGGCGACAGAGTGGTTAACACTGTTGCTCCAAAGGACAGAGATATTGCTATGGTATTCCAGAGCTACGCTCTCTATCCACACAAAACTGTGCGTGAAAACATGGCTTTTGCCCTTAAACTGCGTAAAGAACCACAGGAAGAAATCGACAAAAAGGTTAATGAAGCTGCAAAAATCCTTGAGCTTGAAAAATACCTTGACAGAAAACCAAAGGCTCTCTCCGGCGGTCAGCGTCAGCGTGTTGCTCTTGGCCGTGCTATGGTTAGAAAACCTGCAGTTTTCCTTTTGGACGAACCACTCTCCAACCTTGACGCAAAACTGAGAACAGAAATGCGCAGCCAGATTGCATCTTTGCACAAACGTCTTGAAACAACCTTTGTTTACGTTACACACGACCAGACAGAAGCTATGACAATGGGCGACAGAATCGTTGTTATGAAGGACGGTTATGTACAGCAGTTTGACACACCGCAGAACCTTTACAACTATCCATGCAATATGTTCGTTGCAGGCTTTATCGGTTCTCCACAGATGAACTTTATGAACGTTACAGTGGAAAAGGACGGCGAAGGTCAGGTTCTTGTTATGGGCGACTGCCGCATCAGCGTAAACAAACCTGAACTGGAAGCATACATCGGCAAGGAAGTTGTTATGGGTATCCGCCCTGAAGATATCCACGCAAACAGCTCCGCTCATGTTGGCGAACCTGCAGAATACAAAGCATTTATCAACCATATGGAAATGATGGGCAGCGAAAACTACCTCTATCTTGACGCTTACGGCCAGAAGATGCTTGCAAGAATCCCTGCACGTTATGAATTCAGCGAAGATACAACAGTAACTCTTGCAATCGATACAGGCAAAATCCACGTATTTGACAAAGAAACAACAAATATCATCTGTCACTAACAGTCTCAGATTAAAAAGGATGTGATTATATTATGAGGAGCAACGGTATATTAATGCACATATCCTCTTTACCTTCTCCTTACGGAATAGGCAGCATGGGCAAAACCGCCCGTGAATTTGCCGATTTTCTCTCCGAAGCAGGTCAGAGCTACTGGCAGCTGCTGCCAATCTGCCCTACCGGCTACGGCGACAGTCCCTATCAGTCCTACTCCACCAACGCAGGCAACCCTTATTTTATCGACCTTGACACCCTTTGTGACGAGGGCCTGCTGACCAAAGCGGAGATTGATGAGATGTTCTGGGGCGATGACCCCGAAAAGGTGGATTACGGCGCTTTGTACAGCAACCGTTATCCTATACTTAAAAAAGCAGTTGCACGCTTCTGGCAGAAACCTGACAGAGAATTTGATGCTTTCTGTCTGGACAACGCTTTCTGGCTTGAGGACTACGCCCTGTTTATGGCTCTCAAAAAGAACCTTGGCGGCACACCGTGGTACAGCTGGGAAGCACCTATCCGCAACAGAGAGGACGCCGCCCTGAAAGCTGCAAGAGCCACATATGCAGAGGAAGTACAGTTCTGGAAAACAGTACAGTACATCTTCTTCAAGCAGTGGCACAGTCTGCTGGGCTACATCAACAGCAAGGGCATCAAGGTTATCGGTGACCTGCCAATCTATGTTTCCCTTGACGGCGTTGACGTGTGGAGCAATCCTGAACTGTTCCAGCTGGACGAAAACAAGACACCTAAAGAGGTTGCAGGATGTCCGCCTGACGGTTTCTCGGCTGACGGTCAGCTGTGGGGTAACCCTTTGTACGACTGGGATTTCCACGAAAAAACAGGCTATAAATGGTGGATTAAACGCATTGAATACCTGTGCAGTGTATACGATGTGCTGAGAATTGACCATTTCCGCGGCTTTGATACCTACTATGCAATACCTTACGGCGACACAACCGCAAAAAACGGCGTGTGGAAACAGGGCCCGGGTATGAAGCTGTTCAATGCTGTTGAACAGACAATAGGCAGAAAACCTATTATTGCAGAGGACCTTGGCTATCTGACAGATACAGTAAAAAAACTGCTGGCTGACAGCGGTTTCCCGGGAATGAAGGTGCTGCAGTTTGCCTTTGACACCCGTGATGAAAACAGCCATGAGTATCTGCCTTGGAAACACCCTGCAAACAGCATTGCATATATCGGTACCCATGACAATGACACAGCCTGCGGCTGGATTGAAAGTGCTTATCCTGAGGATATCTCCTTTGCAAAAGAGTTCCTTGGTCTTAACGAAACCGAGGGCTACAACTGGGGCATGATACGTGCACTGATGACCAGCAATGCTGACACAACCATTATTCAGTTCCAGGATTTGCTGGGGCTTGGCAGCGGGGCAAGGATGAACACACCATCCTCTGTAGGCACAAACTGGCTGTGGCGTGCAAAGGAAGGTAGCTTTGATAATGAGCTTGCCAAAAAGCTGCTGCACAAAACAAAACTTTATGACAGATTAAGATAATTTTCCTCTCCATAAATTTACTTTGTGAGGTAAAAACCAGAAAACAGGGACGGCAGACTCCGTCCCTGTTCTTCTTTGCTTTAAAATCTGAAATATTATTCTTTCTGATTTATTTTTTACCCAAACAAAAAAGGCTGTTTGTCAAAACAGCCTTTTTTTACTTTGTTTAATTGTTCAAAGTGCTCTGGAGCCATACGCCGCCTACATCAAGTGCGTCGTACAAACCGCTTTTTACGCCCTGTTTTTTGATTCTCTGCATAAAATCAAGGCTTGTATCGGTGGAGATGAGAGCTACCTGCACCTTGTCGGCAATTTCTTGCCCGTCCACTTGTTTTGTGCTTACAACATTAAGATACACAATGTATTCTTTTGATGGGTCACCGTAATAAATTTCGTTGTTGTTTCTTACAAGTGGCAGTCCTTTATAGGTCACTTTTGTGTCCATTGGGATTACCTCCTTTTATTTGGTGCCGTAATTTTCAGAATTATGCCAGATAATATTTAAGTACGCACTGAAGAATATCATCGCGGTCAAGTTTTCTGATTTTATTTCTTGCACCCTGATGTGTAGTGATGTAGGTTGGGTCTTCGGAGAGGATATATCCCACAATCTGGTTGATAGGATTATAGCCTTTTTCCTTTAAAGCCTCATACACTTCTTTTAAAATTTGTCTAATTTCCTGGTCTTTTTCGTTGTGTACAGAAAAAACAGCTGTTGCGTCGTTCATCCTACATCCCTCCTTTTTTTACTACTTAATATTGTACATTATTTTGTATTTTAATTCAATAGAAATATACTATGTTCTCAAAAATACACCAATTTTTCTCAAATTATCCAAAATTGTGCCTGTGCACTGTTCTGCCACCGCATCTGTGAGTGTTGCGTTTTTGTCTCGGAGAACAAGGCTGTATGCAAGGCTCTTTTTGCCCAGTTCCAGTCTGTCGCCTGTGTAAACGTCAAAGAGTTTTACACTTTCCAGATATTCGCCGCAGCTTTCTTTGATAATATCGATAATATCACCGTTTGCAACGGATTTGTCGCACACAAATGCAAGGTCACGTGTAACAGCAGGGAATCTTGCAAGCTGTTTGTACTGTTTTGCACCGCCAACATATTTGAAGAGTTCTTCACCGTTGAGATCACATACGCAAACCTTTGTCTTGATGCCGTAGTTGTTAAGAACTACAGGGTGAAGTTCGCCGATTGTAGCTACAACTGCACCGTTTACAACAACGTCTGCACATCTGCCCGGGTGGTATGTTGTGTTCTGCTTGTTGCGTACAAATTTTACATCTTCAATGTTGAGTGCCCAGAGTATTTTTTCCACTGCACCTTTAAGGAAGAAGAAGTCTTTGTTCGCACCGTAAACTGCCATAATGAATTTTTCAACCTCTTTCGGAAGCTCTTCGCCCTCTACAACATGGTATTCTGTTGCATTTTCAAAGAGGGAAACAGCTTCGATACGGCTGTTGTAGTTTCTCTGTACAACGTTCATCATGGAAGCAACTGCAGTTGTTCTCATAACAGATGTGTCTTCGCCCAGAGGGTTGGAGATAACAACAGGGTTTCTGAGGGAGGAATCTGCAGGAACGTTCAAGAGGTCAAAGTTCTTTGGAGAGTAGAAGGAGAATGTTTCGATTTCGTAGAAGCCGAGGCCGAGAAGATAGCCGATAACATCCTTTGTGAACTTCTGTCTTTCTGTAAGGCGTGCTGTTGCTGTGCCTTTCATAATTGTACTTGGCAGCTTGTTGTAGCCGTACATTCTTGCAATTTCTTCGGACAGGTCGTTGTACTGTGTAACTTCGTCCTTGGCGATATCGTAGCGGTGTGTTGGCACGATAACTGTGTCATCTTCCACCTTGAAGCCGAGGGAAAGGAGTGTTTTTTCCATATCAGCCTTTGCGATTTCTGTGCCGAGGATTTCGTTGATTTTTTCTGCGTTGAACGGAACCTTGCGTTCGTATCTTGGGGATGGGTAAACGTCGATTACACCACCGATTACATCGCCTGCATCAAGTTCCACAACCAGTTCCATCGCTTTTGCCAGAGCCGGCATACAGTTGTCAGGGTTGAGGCCTTTTTCAAACTTGCCTGATGCTTCTGTTCTGAGACCAAGCTGACGGGAAGCGTATCTTACTTTAGGGCCGTCAAAGCAGGCGGATTCAAACACAACCATATTTGTGTCTTCGTAAACGCCACTGTATTCGCCGCCCATAACACCTGCGATTGCGATTGGTTCTTCCTTGTCGGAGATAACCAGCATATTTTCGTTGAGTTTTCTCTGTACACCGTCAAGTGTCATGATTTCTTCGCCCTGTTTTGCAAGACGGACATCGATAAGGTTGCCTTTAACGTATTTGTGGTCAAATGCGTGCATTGGGTGACCGTAGAGCAGCATTACATAGTTTGTGATGTCAACGATGTTGTTGATTGGTCTTACGCCGCAAACACGCAGTTTTTCTCGCAGCCAGCGTGGAGATGGTTTAACGCGAACGTTTTTGATCATAGCTGCTGCGTAACGCATGCAGTGGTCAGTGTCGCTGATTTTAACGGAGAGATAGTTGCTGATATCGTCTTCGCCTTCTGGCATAACAGGCTTTGGTTCGTTGAAAGGAACGCCGAAGGTTGCACTTGCTTCACGGGCCAGGCCGAGAACGGAGAGGCAGTCAGGACGGTTTGGTGTGATTTCAAATTCCACCATATAGTCTTCCATGCCGAGTGCTTTTTCGATTGGTGTGCCAAGTGGCCATTCTTCGTCAAGCACCATAATGCCGTCTTCGATAGCATTTGGGAAATCGTGTGTTGTAAGGCCGAGCTCGCCAAGGGAGCAAAGCATGCCGTTGCTCATTACGCCGCGGAGCTCGCCTGCGTGGATTTCCTTGCCGCAAGGAAGGAGGGAGTTATCGAGAGCAACAGGAACAAGGTCGCCGACTGTGAGGTTTTTTGCACCTGTAACGATAACTGTCTGTTCTGTGCCGATGTCGATGCCGCAAACTGTGAGTTTGTCTGCATTAGGGTGTTTGTCGAGGGAAACAACCTTGCCCACAACAACGTTTCTGATTTTGTCCTTTTCTGTGGAGTAAACTTCCACCTTGGAGCCGGACATTGTCATATCTTCGGCAAAAGTTTTAATGTCGCAGTCGAAAGGTGCGTATTCTTTTAACCAGTTAAGTGATACATCCATTGTAAATTACCTCCTTAGAACTGTGACAGGAAACGCATGTCGTTTTCGTACATGAGTCTCATATCGTCAATGTCGTAACGCATCATTGTAAGTCTTTCCAGACCCATACCGAATGCAAAACCAGAGTATTTTGTGCTGTCGATGCCGCAGCTTTCAAGTACTACAGGGTTTACGATGCCGCTGCCGAGAATTTCAATCCAGCCTTCGCCTTTGCACAGACGGCAGCCTTTGCCGCCGCATTTAAAGCAGGTCATATCCATTTCAGCACTTGGTTCTGTGTATGCAAAGTGGTGAGGACGGAAACGAACCTTTGTTTCAGGTCCGAACATATTTTTAACAAATGCTTCCAGTGTGCCTTTAAGGTCTGCCATTGTGATGTTTTCGTCGATAACAAGACCTTCAATCTGGTGGAAGAGTGGGCTGTGTGTTGCGTCAACTTCGTCAGCACGGTAAACACGGCCCGGTGCGATGATGCGGATTGGCGGTTTCTGGTCCAGCATTGTTCTTACCTGCACAGGGGAAGTCTGTGTGCGGAGAACGATGTTTTCTGTGATGTAGAATGTGTCCTGTGTGTCACGGGACGGATGGGATTTTGGCATGTTGAGCATTTCGAAGTTGTATTTGTCCAGCTCAACTTCAGGGCCTGCTGCAATGGAGAAACCCATGCCAAGGAAGATTTCCTTGAGTTCATCAAGAACTAGCTGAATCGGGTGACGTTTGCCCATTTCAAATTCGCTGCCCGGGAGAGTGATGTCGATTTCTTCCTCCACCAGCTGTTTTTCCATGAGTTCTGCTTTGATTTTTTCCAGTTTTTCTGCGAGAGCGTTTTCCACTGTTTCTCTCACTTCGTTTGCCAGAGCACCCATTACAGGTCTTTCTTCGGCAGAGAGTTTGCCCATCTGTTTGAGGATGGCTGTAACTTCGCCTTTTTTGCCCAGAACACGAACGCGGATTTCGTCAATTTCTGCAGGTGTAGCTGCTTTTTCAATCTGTTCGAGAGAGCTGAGACGAATGTTTTCAAGCTGCTGTTTCATTTTTTGTTTTTCTCCTTCTTTTTAGTATTGGGACGAAGGTTGTGCCAAATAAAAAAGCCCCGCCCCTTAAAACAATTAAGGGACGAAGCACTGATATACTCCGTGGTACCACCCAAATTTCCGCACATAAAAATGCGGACACTCAAGACCTTTTAACGCAAGGAATACGGCGATGCCTAATGGGTTTTGACCGTTCAGCAAGGCTTCTGTCAAGGGAACTTCTCCTATAGGTTTCTGCACTTCTTTCAGCCGCGGAGGTGCTCTCTTTTTCAAAAACGGTATAAGATACTTTTCTTGATAAGCGAATTTATATTAATACTAAAATATAATATCATATTTACACAGCAAATTGCAAGTGTAAAATATTGTCCCGCACACAGCACTGTGCCCCAGAGCAGAAAAAAACCGCAGATTCTGCAATCTGCGGCTGATTTTTTATACAAATGAACGGTTTACACCGCATATATTTTCTGTTGCGGCAAAAAGTTTTTCGATGTGCGGCAGAAACAGGTTTATAAGCACACCGTTTGCAACTGCAAAGATAACCGTGCCTTCCCTCACGATGCCGAAATCAAGGCGGAACAGCAGACAAAGCAGAAATGTTGCACCTACATAGCAGAAGTCCACTATCAGCTTTGCCGTGCCGAACTTCATATTTCTTCTGCGGGCCAAAAGGGCACAGAAGGTATCGGGTGGATAGTTTGCAAAGCCCGATGCCTTGGTACAGCAGAAGCCTATGCTGATAAGCACCACCCCGATGGCGTAGATGAAAAATCTTTCGAAATATGTATTGGGGCTGAGTGCGAGAAAGGGCGGAAAGTCGTATTTAAAAAAGTTGAGTATCCAGCCGTGCAGCACCACAGGAATAATCTGTATCATAAACAGCGGTTTGAACTTCTTTTTAAGCATTGCCACCTGCAGCAGCATAAAGAAGCCGTACAGTATCATAAGGCCGTTGCCCACCTTTATATTGAGTGCCAGTGCTATGGCATAGCTGGTACCTGTGGAGGTGGTCTGCCCCAGTGCCGCAATAATGCCCATAGCCGCCCCTGCACATACAAGGGTTATGCCCGCTGTCATCTCCATAAACAGAACAAAAGCTCTTTTTATACTTTTTTTCGTGCACACAAGGCTTATGGCCGTCAGTATATCCAGCAGCAGTATCCGTGCTTTTTTCTTCATCTTTTCACCTCGATAACAACAAAGGCAACCGCCTTGTCCTTTTCGTGAGACAGCGATACTTTACAGTCCAGCTTTTTGTCTTCCACAATTTCCTTTGCTTTGCCCGAAAACTCAAAATACGGAGCACCAAGGCTGTCCCTGAGTATCTCCACGTCGGTCAGCTCAAAGCCCCGCACACCTGTACCCAGAGCCTTGGAAAAAGCCTCTTTTGCTGCAAAGTTTGCCGCAAGGGAGTTTGTCTTTATTTTATTTTCAGAGGCAAAAAGGGCAATTTCCCTTTCGCCGTAGACCTTTGTGAGAAAGCTTTCTTTCTCAAGGCTTTTTGCAATTCTGCCGATAGATACAATATCAACACCTATGCCGTACATAAAGAGCTCCTTTTTGCCTTTGACAAGGCAATCTGTCAATACTTCGTATGTTACTTTTGCTGCCAAAAGTCACATCCAAAGGATAAATTAAAGAGATATTAAAAAAGGGAGAAATTTCTCCCTTTTCAGTTTAAAGTATATGCCGTTTATTTGAGGAAACCGTTGATAATCTGTTCTTCTGCTTCCTTTTCGCTGAGGCCCAGTGTCATCAGCTTGATAAGCTGTTCACCTGCAATTTTGCCGATTGCAGCTTCGTGGATAAGGCTTGCGTCTGTGTGGTTTGCCTGTATCTGTGGAATTGCACTTACAACAGCTTTATCCATAACGATTGCATCACATTCTGTGTGACCGTTGCAGGCATTGTTGCCGTTTACGTTGGAGAGGAAAAGCTGTTTGGATTCGTCCTTTGCAACAGAGCGGCTGATAACGTGTGTTGCACTGTTTTCGCCGTCCAGGTCAACCTCGAACTTTGTTGTTGCGTTCTGTTTTCCGTGTGTCATAAGTTTTTCGCTTACGATAAGTGTTGCACCCTTTGCAAGAGTTGCCTTTGTAACACGGTCGGTGGAATCGACACCTTTGATCTGAACTGTGTCCATCTCAACATAGCTGCCCTCTTCCATATTGATAACGGTTGTAGGGTTCATAACGTTCTGGCCGTTGCCGTCCCCTGCACCGTAGTGTTTTTCAACATAGCGGATTTTTGCATTTTTGCCAACATAGAAGGTGTGGATACCATCGTGACGGGATTCGCTGTCCCCTGTGTTGTGGATGCCGCAGCCTGCAACGATTGTTACGTCTGCGTCTTCGCCGATGAAAAAGTCGTTGTAAACCATCTCTGTGTGGCCTGTCTGGCTGATAACAACAGGGATGTGCACGCTTTCGTTTTTTGTGCCTGCCTTGATGATGATATCAATGCCCGGCTTGTCTGTTTTTGTTACAATGTCGATATTTGCAGTTGTGCTGCGTGCTGCAGCTTCGCCGTTTGCACGGATGTTGTAAGCACCCTGAGGAACGCCATGCAGGTCTGCAATTTTTTCCAAAAGGTCTTTCTGAATTGCATCAATAGCCATTTTGTATTCCTCCTTGTTTTAAACTTTAATCTGTTCGCAGATTGGATTTGGGTTGAGAATAAGAGGCATAACCTCGTCCTTTGTGCCAACCTTTTTGATTTCGCCTTCGGAAAGGAGAACAATCTGGTCTGCAAAGTTGAGGATTCTTTCCTGATGGGAGATGATGAGGATGTTGCCCTTGATTGTGCGGTGCATATTTTCAAACACTTTGATAAGGCTCTGGAAGCTCCAGAGGTCGATGCCTGCTTCAGGTTCGTCAAAGAGGGAGAGCTTTGTGCCGCGTGCAAGAATCATTGCAATTTCAATTCTCTTCAGCTCGCCGCCGGAAAGGCTGCCGTTAACCTCGCGGTCGATATAGTCTCTTGCACAGAGGCCAACTTCGGAAAGGTATTCACACGCTTTGCCGATGTTGAGTTCTTCCCCCGCTGCAAGGCTGATGAGATCGTGCACTGTGATGCCCTTGAAGCGAACAGGCTGCTGGAAAGCAAAGCTTACCCCAAGGTGTGCACGTTCTGTGATGGATTTATCGGTGATGTCCACCCCGTCCAGCAGAATACGGCCGCTTGTAGGCTGGATGATGCCTGCGATGATTTTTGCCAGTGTGGATTTACCTGAACCGTTTGGCCCTGTGATAACAACAAATCTGTCGTCAATTTTGAGGCTTACGTCTTTGAGTATATTTTTTACGCCGTCCTTTGTTTCAACGGAGTAGCAAATATTTTTAAGTTCTAACATCTGTTTTCTCCAATATATATAAATTAAATATTACAATTATTATGGGCCATTTTTACCCATACATAATATACACTAAAAGCAAATAGTTATCAAGGTTTTTTTCTGTAACGCAGTCACTTACTTTTTCTGCCGATTTATGTAGAATTGTAAGCGATTTTTTTATATTTATATCCATTTGTCTCACCCCTATTGACAAAGGCAGAAAATGTGGTACCTTTTATATATAAGTTTAAAAAACTTGTACACAACTGAATATTTTTCGATAGAGGTGCAGAACGCAAGAGTACCCCGCGGCATACGGAAAACGACGGCTGCAAGGGAAAGGGCAATCTGCCGAAACGGATATTTTTCGTTTTAAAGGTATCCGTTGGGCCGCTGTAAAATATACATCGGACTGTCACATAACGTGGAGAGCTATCCTGTTTATATAATGCTTTTTGCATATTCACCTGATGCTTTCCGCATCAGGTTTTTGTTTTTATAACAGATATATCATCGGAATTTATTTAAGGTAAAAATTAAAAGGAGAAAACTACTATGGAAATGTCTTTCGTAGGAACAGTGTGGTCACTTCTTCCACCAATCATCGCAATTCTGCTTGCCCTGATTACAAAAGAAGTATATCTTTCCCTCTTTATCGGTATTGTTTCCGGTGCATTGCTCTACTCCAACTTTTCACCTATCGGCACAGTAAACGCCATATTTGATATGATGGGTGAAAAACTTGGTGACAGCTGGAACATCGGCATCCTCATCTTCCTTGTTTTCCTTGGCATTATGGTTGCTCTTATGACAAAAGCAGGCGGCAGTGCTGCTTACGGCGAATGGGCAAACAAAAAAATAAAATCCAAAAAGGCTGCAAGCCTTGCAACAGTTGGTCTTGGCTGCCTTATCTTTGTTGACGACTACTTCAACTGTCTCACAGTTGGTTCTGTTATGAGACCTGTCACAGACCGTTTCAACATCTCCCGTGCAAAACTTGCTTATCTTATCGATGCAACAGCTGCACCTATCTGTATCATCGCACCTATCTCCAGCTGGGCAGCAGCAGTAAGCGGCTACACAAGCGGCGACGGATTCCAGCTTTTCCTGCAGACAATCCCATTTAACCTTTATGCCCTGCTGACAATCATTATGGTTGTTTATCTCTCCATCAGCGGCTTTGACTTTGGCGGCATGGCACAGTACGAAAAGAAAGCTATGGACGGCGACCTTTTCGGCGGCGAAAAGGTTGTTGGCGAAGAAATTGATGCAAACCCTAACGGTAAGGTTATCGACCTTGTTCTCCCTGTTGTTGCACTTATCACCTTCTGTATAATCGGTCTTGTTTACACAGGCGGTTTCTTTGACGGCGTGGACTTTATCACAGCATTTGCAGACTGTGACGCCGCAAGAGGTCTTGTTCTTGGTTCCTTTGCAGCTCTGGTATTTACATTTATCCTTTACATTCCAAGAAAGGTTGTTTCTTTCCGCGAATTTGCAGACTGCATCCCACAGGGCTTTAAAATGATGGTAAGTGCAATCCTTATCCTTATCCTCGCTTGGAGCCTTGGCGGTTTCTGTTCCGACAGACTTGCTGCAGGTGCATTTGTAGAAGCTGCTCTTGCTTCCAGCACACTGTCCACAGCAATTCTGCCTGTTATCATGTTCCTTGTTGCTATGGGCCTTGCCTTTGCAACAGGTACAAGCTGGGGTACATTCGGTATCCTTATCCCAATCGTAACAGCTATCTTCCCTGAAGGTGACCCGCTGCTTGTTATCTCCATCGCTTCCTGTCTTGCAGGTGCAGTTTGCGGCGACCATACATCCCCAATCTCCGACACAACAATCATGGCTTCTGCCGGTGCACAGTGCAACCATGTTAACCACGTTGCAACACAGATTCCATACGCAATGGTTGTTGCTGTTTCCTGCGTGGTTGGCTACCTTGTGGCAGGCTTTACACAGAATGTGCTTTTCACATTCCTTTCCGGTCTTGCAACCCTGGCAGTTATCCTTGCTGTGCTTAAAATGACACATAAAAACAACGCTTAACCAAAAAACAATATGATAAAAGCCCTCTCCTCAAAAAAGGAGAGGGCTTTGTTTTGCGGCAATTATGCAGGTTTTGCCTTCTGCTTTTAAAACAGATACTCCACCAGGCCGTCATATATTGCCCGGGCAAAAGCTGCCTGGTCGTTTTCCAGCTTCTGTGCATCGGACGGATTGGTGATAAAGGCAAGCTCTATAAGCAGTGCAGGCATATTTGTATTACGCAGCACATAGAAAGCAGGGTCGATTTTTACCCCGCGGTTTCTCAGCTGCAGCTGGTCTGTTATCTGCTGCAGAATGTCCTGTGCCATAAAATAGGCACGGGTCCGGCTGCGGTAGACAAAAACCTCGCTGCCTGTGGCGGTGGGGTTGGTGGAGGAATTTGTATGTATGCTTAAAAACCAGTCTGCCCCCCACCAGTTTGCCCTCCACACCCTTTCTTCAAGGCTGGTGCGGTTGGAGTAGCCCACAATCTGTGATATACAGGTGCGGCTGGTGAGCACCTCGAACCGTTCGTCCTGTCGCAGCAGCTGTGCCAGCTGTATGCCCACATTGTATGTTATATCCTGCTCCCGCAGGCCGTTGCCTTCAGCCCCTGTATTGAACCCCGTCGGGTTGTGCCCCTGGTCAATGAATATCTTTACAGCCATAAAATCCCCTCTCAAAAATATATATTCTGATATATTCTATGGCAATTTGTCTTATGATGTGATAGAATGTATTTTAGGATAAATTTTGTACAATCAATTTTATATAAGGAGAGCAATATGGAAAAACAGATTACAAACCGCCTTGGCTTTGGCTGTATGAGACTTCCTGTGCTGGAAAACAACGAAATCGACATGGAACAGGTTAAAGCTATGGTTGACCTTGCCTTTGAAAACGGCGTAAACTATTTTGACACCGCATACCTTTACCATAACGGTGCAAGCGAAACTGCCATGAAAGAGGCCCTGGTAGACCGTTATCCCCGTGAAAAGTACATCCTGGCAGACAAGATGCCTATGTGGAAGGTTGAAAAGGAAGAAGACCTTGAAACAATCTTCAATCATCAGCTGGAAAAAACAGGTGCAGGCTATTTTGACTATTATCTGCTTCACGCACTTAACAAGGAAACTATAGAAACAGTGCGTAAATTTGGTGCTGTTGAATTTGTAAAACGCAAACAGGCAGAGGGTAAGGTGGGCAAAATAGGCTTCTCCTACCACGATGACCTTGATACCCTTAAAGACTTTATCGGCGACTGCGACTGGGATTTTATCCAGCTGCAGCTGAACTACTACGATATGGAAAAGGGCGATTACAAAGCAGAGTTTGAGCTTGTAAGAGAAAAAGGCATACCTGTTGTGGTTATGGAGCCTGTCCGCGGCGGCTTCCTTGCAAGAACAGTGCCAAATGCACAGAAAATCATCGAAGAAAACTACGGCGAAAACAAATCAGCTGCCCTTGCCCTTAGCTATGTAAACAGCCTTGAGGGCGTGTTTATGGTGCTGAGCGGCATGAGCAATATGGAACAGGTAAAGGACAATATCAACACCTTTAAAGCACCTATACCTATGGACGAAAAAGCAGAAAAAGTGCTGGCTGATGTTATGAGAGAAATCAATGCTTTCAAAGTTGTTGACTGCACAAAATGCGAATACTGCATGCCTTGTCCTATGGGTATCAACATTCCTGAAGTTTTTGCAATCTACAACTACTACGAAATGTTCAAAAGTGCAAACGGTGCAAAAGACAAGCTGAAAAAGCTGGAGGTACAGCCAACAGAATGTATCGGCTGCAAGCAGTGCGAAACAGCCTGTCCTCAGTCCATTAAAATTGCTGACAACATCAGCGAGTTCAACGCAAAGGCAGCAAAGTTCTGATATGAACTGTCTGTATTTTTAAACGCAACCAAAAACACTCTGTCCTGTGATGGGGTGTTTTTTTATGCATACCAATGGTTCTGACCGTTTTCCTCCTTTAAATGTGTAATATTTCCCGTAATTGTTGTGATTTTTCCGTATTTGTGCTAATATAAATTGTTAAGGTGTGTTTTCACCCTTTTCCCCAACGCAAATTCTCTGCAAATTTATATATACGGAGTTTTATCCATGAAAAAGAAATTTTTAGCGGTGGTGCTGTGCCTGTGCACAGTGTTGATGACCGCCTGCAGCAGTGCGGGCACCATCTCCACCTACACAATATCACTGGACGAGATGCCCAAAAACTTTGACCCGCAGGTTGCTTCCTCCGACAGCGAGCTGCTGGTGCTGACCAACATCTATGACGGCCTGTTCGAATACAGAAACGGTACAGTGCAGCCGAATGTCTGCGAAAGATACGACTTGTCTGCTGACGGGCTTACATACACCTTTTATCTGAAGAACGACAGCAGCTTTTATCTGAGCAAAAACGAGCAGATACCTGTTACTGCACAGGACTTCGACTTCGCTCTGTCCCGTGTACTGGATAAATCCACCCGCTCCCCTTATTATTCCAGCTTCAGCCATATTGAAAATATTCTGGTTATTGACGATTACACGCTGCAGGTAACCCTTTCCAAAGCCGACAACGAGTTTATCGCAAAGCTTTGTCTGCCTGCTGCGTTTCCCTGCAACAGAGATTTCTTTGCAAAAACCAATGGTGCATACGGGCTGAGGGTGAATGATATTTTATCCAACGGACCTTTTACCATCAACTACCTCGCTGACGACGGCAGTTATGCCACTTTGGTGCGTGTTGTAGAAAAAAACGGCGGTATCGACCGTATCCGTGTTTCCCTCTCTGACAAGGAAACACCTGTCAGCCAGCTGTATGCCGACGATAAAATCAGCGGTTTCTTTGCCTACAACAGCGATATCTCCTCCCTGGACGGCACAGTGTACAGCTACGAGAATTCCACCTTCAATATGTTTTTCAACACCGAAAACGAGGTGCTGCAGAACACCGATATACGCCGTGCCTTCAGCTATTACTGCTATGCCATGGAAAACAGCGGAGCCAACCTTGAAGCTGTAAACCAGCAGTATTCCATCTTTACAGGGGCTATGACCATGGGCGACAGCCGCATAGATGATGTTATCCTTCCCACACGTCCGTCCTATATGGAAAAGGACGCAAAAAAACTGCTGCAGGACGGTCTTGGCGAACTGGGAAAAATGTCCATCGGCAGCCTTACCGTGCTTATTCCGTCAGATGTGGCATATTCGGTAATTGCGGAAAACATAAACCAGCTGTGGCAGAAAAACCTGAACGCCTTTCTTGCTGTTGAATTTCTGCCGTCTGCAGAGATTGAAAAAAGACTGGCAAGGGGCGATTTCGACATTGCATTCTACAGCTATACACCAACCGAAAACAATATACTGAATGTTATCGAGCCTTTTGCAAACTACAGCAGCGATATGGAAAACTGTGTGAACAATATAAAATCGAGCTCCGGCAGTTCCGCAGCCGCACAGTATGTTTCTCAGGCTCAGAATATAATTCTTGAAAAAGCACTTATTGTGCCTATGTGCTCCGACAGTGCAAACTATATCCATAAAGATTATTTTACCGGCGTTGAGGTCAATCCTTTCGGCAATATAGTAAACCTCAAATATGCGGCCGTCAGATAAAGGCTGAACAATCACCTATCCTGCGGGTAGGTGATTTTATTTTTCTGTGTATTTTTACAATTTTAAAAAAGCGGTTTATTTATCGCTCCGAATGTTATATAATATAATGTTAGAAAGATATTGTTCAATTTACACCCAAAGGGGATTTTGATATGAGTATTTTAGAAGGAAAAAAAGTTATACATTTTATCGGCTGTGGCGGCAGCGGTATGTTCCCTATCATCCAGATACTGCACGGCAAGGGTTACACCATAACAGGCAGTGATGTGAACGAGGGCGACATTATAAACTACGAACGCAATATGGGCATTAAGGTGACATTGCCGCACGCAGCAGAAGCGGTTGAAGGGGCTGACCTTGTGGTTTACTCCGCCGCTATCTTCAAGGACAACTGCGAGCTGGCAAGAGCAAAGGAACTGGGCATTCCCTGTGTTGAACGCAGCATTATGCTGGGCGAGGTTTGCCGCCTGTTCCCCAAAAGCATCTGCGTAAGCGGCACCCACGGCAAAACCACCACAACAAGCCTTATCAGCCAGATTCTCATTATGGCAGAAAAAGACCCTGCCTGTGTTATCGGCGGCAAGCTGCCACTTATAAACGGTTACGGCAGGGATGGCGAGGGTGAAAATATTGTTATTGAAGCCTGTGAATACAGCTATACATTCCTTGAACTGCTGCCATATATGGCTGTGGTGCT
This sequence comes from Oscillospiraceae bacterium, assembly GCA_015067145.1. Classification (GTDB taxonomy): domain Bacteria; phylum Bacillota; class Clostridia; order Oscillospirales; family Ruminococcaceae; genus RGIG3102. The sequence goes on from SVNA01000004.1 coordinate 123,180, forward strand.
TAACATCGACCACGACCATCTGGAGTTCTTCAAAACCTTTGAAAATCTGAAAAACAGCTTCTACCGTTTTACAAAGCTGGCACAGCACAGTGTTATCATCAACGGCGATGACGAAAACACAACATCAACTATCAAAGATTTAGATGTGCCTGTTATCACATTCGGCATCGACAATGACTGCGACTACAAAGGCTGCAATATCCGCAAGGAGCACAAGAGCTTCTACAGCTTTGACGTAGAGCACAAGGGTGAAATTATCGCAACAGTGCATCTTTCCATCCCGGGCAGGCACAATGTATACAATGCACTGGCGGCCTTTGCAGCAGCACATCAGGCAGGTGTTGAGCCTGCAAAAATTGCCGAAGCTATAGGCAAATTCGGCGGTGCTGGCAGACGTTTTGAAATACACGGTACAGTGGGCGGTGTGACAATCGCCGATGACTATGCCCATCACCCGGAAGAAATCACCGCAACGCTTAATGCGGCACAGGATATGGGCTTTAACAAAGTCTGGGCTGTGTTCCAGCCGTTCACCTACAGCAGAACAAAAATGCTGCTGGACGATTTTGCAACCAGCCTGCAGATTGCAGACAGGGTGGTTATGACCGAGATTATGGGCAGCCGCGAGGTTAACACAATAGGCATATACACAAAAGACCTGGCTGAAAAAATCCCGGGCAGTGTGTGGTTTGACACCTTTGACGAGGTGGAAAACTACGTTATGAGCCACGCAGAAAGCGGCGACCTTGTTATCACAATGGGCTGCGGCGACGTATACAAAATTGCAAAAAGCATTGTGGCAAAAAATAAATAATTCCATAAAACACCAAACACCCGTTACAGTATTTGTAACGGGTGTTTTTCTGTATGTGCAAATTACACTGTCAGGTGTTGCACCTGCTTTGACAATATGTTATCTGTCCATTGTATATCCGCGGCCGCCTACATAGTGCACATTGTCCACAACCACAAATGCCGCAGGGTCTATTGCATATACACTGCGCTTAACCTTTTCCACCATATCAAGATGGATTACCGTCATAATAACCTTTATTCTTTCACGGTTAAATCCGCTTTCCGCATCAAGAAATGTCATCCCTACATCAAGCCTGGTAAGCAGGTCTGCTCGGATATCTTCGTATTTTTCCGAGAATATAAATATCCTGCCTGCTGATTCGCCGCGCACAAGAACATTGTCGATAATAACGGTGGATACAAGGATTACCACAACACCGTAGACGGTTTTAAGCATACCGTTTGAAATTGTCTGGGTCAGGATTATTGCAAAGTCGCACACATACATCACTATGGAAACCGGTGTGCCGAATTTTTTGTTGAGAATAACCCCGACAATATCAAAACCTCCTCCCGACCCGTTGCCAAGCAGGATAAGGCCGCAGCCCAGCCCCAGTATTCCGCCTGCCAGCAGACTGCTTACGAAACTGTCTGCTGCAAGTTCCGAAAAAACGTGAATATGCTGGGTGATTTCCAGCACGAGAGGAAAGATAAGGCTTGTTAAAAAGGTTTTAAACACAAATTCCTTTCCCACAAAGATCAGACCAAGCAGAAAAAGGCTTATATTTATTATCAGAACCATAGTTGATACGGGCAGTGGTATAATCTTTTGCAGCAGCACAGAAAGGCCTGTAACACCTCCTGCCGCAAAGCCGTTTGGCAGAACTATAAGTCCGAATGCGGACGCTGTAAGGCAGCTTCCCAATATGACAAGTGTATAGGATTTTAGTTTTTTCAGCATATATTTCCCCCGTTAAGCTTATTTGAATACAATTATAATTTTTAATATTGCAAAATTCTGTAGCCAATGCTACAATTGTGACAATTTATTACAGGGAGGGTAATATGGCTGTAGTTATTCCGGAAGAGTTGTTTTCTACCATAAAATGCAAAGGGAAAACAGAACAGTATTCCCCAAAAGAAAAGATATTTACACAGGGAGAAGATGCATCGCACTTTTTTGTTGTATCCAGCGGCAGAGTGCGTGTTTATACAATATCAGCCAACGGAAAGGAACGGACAATAGAAGTTCTGGAAAAAGGCCGGGTTTTCGGAGACAGCTCTTTTCTGACCAACAGCAAAAGAACCGTTACCATTGAAGCTGTTGTCCCATCGGAAATTATACGGTACGACACAGAGGAACTTACCGATATGTGTGCAGAATCTCCGCAGCTGATGAAACTTATATTCCAGCATATGGCAGACACCTGCAACTACCTTACCCATCAGATTATACAGAGCAGCCATTACAACAGCACACAAAAGCTGGTTGATTTTTTCCTTAGCGAATCCCTTAACAGAAATGTGGATATTCTGCCCTATACCCACGAAGAAATTGCAGATTCCGTCTCTCTCAACAGAGTTACCGTTTCAAGAATAATATCCGTTTTAAAACAGAATAAACTGCTGGATGTACAATACGGCAAAATTAAAATTCTGGACCGTGACGAATTGAAAAAGCTGTTGTCTTTCAACTGAAAAAAATCCCTTTATCTTAATTGATAAAGGGATTTTTGTATATGACATATATAGGTTGCTGAAAACGATGCCGTTTATGGTCTGTTGCTTGTTTTGCAGCCCAGCATCCAGTAGTTGTTTGTGTTCCAGCTGAAGTCCATAACTTCGTCCAGCAGAGCTTTGCGTGTGTGTGCTGCAAAGGAGCGTGGATTTACCTTGTTTACAAAGGTAATCATATATGGGAAACGTTTTTCCATATTGCTGAGGGATGCAAAGAATACCTGTTCAAACACACCTGTGCCACGGTAATCTTTGTCTACACATACAGGGCCGTACTGATAGCTGTTTTCAACAGAGAGCATTTCGCCGTTGTATTCTGTCTGCGGGAGAAGCTCGATCATATACTGGAACAGCGGCCATTCTTTCCAGTAATCCCAGCTTGCTGCAAGGGCAAATGCCACAATTTTGTCGCCGTCCTTTGCGATTGTGACGCCGTCTTCTTCCTCAACAAGACGCACAAACTGTTCTTCGTTGAGGTTTGTTGTTACAAAGCCGTTCTTTTTTTCTTCCTCTGTCATATTGCTTACGTGGTTTGCTTTGAGAAGAGCCATTACGCCCTCCATATCCTTTACTGTTGCCTGAGTGATAACCATATTTTTTCTCCTTATATAAATTATTTTTTTACGCTATATCACAGGCGGACACCATCCGCCGTTATGTTCTTTAAATCATCTGTTTCGCAGTTTTTCAAAAAATCCTTTGAGCAGATTTCTTGCTTCCTCCTCCATAACACCGATGATAACCTCGGGTTTATGGTTGAAAGGCAGCTGTGTGAGGTTGCACAGACCTCCCATTGCACCCGCCTTATAATCCTCGGCAGCAAAAACCACCAGTTTTATGCGGCTGTTGATGATTGCCCCTGTACACATGGCACAGGGCTCTAAAGTTACATACAGGGTGCAGTTTTCCAGTCTCCAGCTGCCAAGGTTTTTACAGGCAGCTTCTATTGCCAGAATTTCTGCATGGGCGGTGGCACTGCCGTCAGTTTCACGGCGGTTGCAGCCCTCGCCGATTATTTTGTTGTCCTTTACCACCACGGCACCTACAGGCACTTCACCCATATCTGCGGCAAGCTGTGCCAGTTCCAGTGCACGGGCCATAAAATCTCTGTGTGTCATAATTTTATCCTATACTATATTGTGAAAGCTCTGGTATGCCGCAAAGAACAAAAGCAGACCGAATGCTGTAATTGCGATTGGGCTTTTGGAGATATGCAGCAGCTTTGCAGAAAGTTCCGCATCCTTTGTGAAAACCTTTTTCCATCTGAAACCTTTTTTGTCCAGATATCTTCTGCCCACAAAGCCAAGTATCAGCACAAAGATATTTATATATGCCACCATGGACAGTGCACTGACTGCATTTACCCTCTGCTGAAAATAGAGGATAAAAAAGGACATTGTGTTGTTGATAAAGTGGACAAGCATGCTGGCGAATATGCTGTCAAAGGTTAGGTAAACGCGGGCGAGGATTACGCCACAAATAAAGTAGAGCAGAAAGTTTTCCAGTGAAGAGTGCATAAGGGAAAAGCAGACTGAGGACACTATAACCGCAAAGGCTGTTCCAAGGGGTTTCAGTGCGTTGAGGATATAGCCTCTGACCAGAATTTCCTCCAGCAACGGCGGCAGCACACAGATGTGGATAAAGTACAGCACTACAGCTGCTGCTCCCTGTGGGATGGTGATGGTTTTCGGATTAAACTGCAACCCGAACATTGCAATAAATGCAAGGACAAGGCTGTTGACAAGGCCTGCGGCCAGAATAAGCAGATAGCTGTATGCCCCCGATGCCGCCAGCCTGGCGGTATCTACCTTTCTGAACAGCTTCGGGTGCAGCCCCAGCATATTTTCCATTGTTATGGCGGGGATAATGCAGGCTGCAATAAAGGTGATTATATTTATAACAATGTACGGCACGGTGCCTGTTTCCACAGGCAGAAAGGTGAGCAAAAGGCCCATAACCTCCCTTACCGAAAGGAACATTATCACCGCTATACCTATTACACTGTAGGTGTATCTGAGATTTCTGTACTTCATCTTTTACCTCTTGACCGATATATAATTAAGTATATACCATATATTGTATAAAATCAATTAAACCCAACTGCAAAACACTGCTGACCGCATAAAATAAAATATTGCCAACATCCGCCGTTTAATTTATAATTATAGCAATAAAAAAGAAAGGTTATGATATATGCACAGCAATCACCATCTGCCGCATTTTCATGTGGGACTGAGAACAGTAAAGACAATTATAGTGGTGTTTTTAAGCCTGTGTCTTGCCTATGTAAGACAGGGGTTTGCCAACCCATTGTATATTTCCATTGCAGCCATACTGTGCATACAGCCTACACTGGAAAGCAGCCGCAAGGCAGGCACAAACCGCCTTATCGGCACACTTGTGGGGGGCTTCTGGGGTATTGTTGTTTTCCTCATCAACCTGTACGTCCTCACAGACCTGCATATTATCCTCAAATACGCATTTGTATCCATAGCCCTTATTCCCATGATATATACAGATATATGGGTAAAAAGAGCCTCTGTGGTGGCAACCAGTGCGGTTGTGTATCTCATCATAACCGTTTCCCCTGTGGGTAATATGACAAACTTTCAGTTTGTGTACAACCGCCTGCTGGACACCTTTATGGGCTTTGCAATTGCAATGGCTGTAAACTGGATAAAACTGCCTACAGAGGCAGAGCTGGCAGCAAAAAAAGCAGCACTGGCAAACAGTACACAGCTGGAAGTGCCAAATGCTGAACCCGACAGCAGCAAGGACGGCACCGATACCTCCGATACAGCCGAAGATAAGGAAAAAGAAATCAAATAAAATTCTGCAAACAAAAACAGACTGCTACCCGTTTTACAGGTGACAGTCTGTTGTTTTCTTATCTGTGATTTTTGCGGTATGCCAGATAGTTTTCCAGAATAACCGTTGCGGCAACTGCGTCCAGCACCTCTTTGCGTTTTTTGCCGTAGGTACCGTTGTCACTCAGCATATTGAGGGCAGTTTTTGTGGTTGCCCGCTCGTCCCACATTACAACAGGGATGCTGACCAGCTTTTCAACCTCCTGTGCCACAAAGGTGCATTTTTCGCTGCGTTCGCCCCGGCTGCCGTCCATATTTACAGGGTTGCCGATGACAATCATCTCTGCATGCAGTTCCTTTGCCTGTGCGGCAATTTTTTCGATTGCCCTGAGGGTGTTTTTTTCTTTTATTATACATACAGGGCTTGCCAGAAACTCGGTTACATCGCTTACTGCAATGCCTGTTCTGCTTTCGCCGTAGTCTACTGCCATTATTTTCATAGATATATCCTTTCGTCAGATAGTAAAAAGATTTTAGCACTTAAAATCCATCTTTGCAAGGGGATCTGCACATCAGATACCCTGCAGGCATTACAGTATATTTTTTATCGCAGGGCTGACACTCCTGTATATTGCAGATAGACACCTGCAGCTTTTGTGTGGTATACTGTAATGTAATAAATTTTATTTTACGGTGACTCAGATGTTATTTGAAAAAATTAAAACACTGAGAAAAGCTGCCCTGGCCGTTTTTGTTCTCCTTTTCTGCACAGCATATATCTATGTATGTTCACAGGAGAGAAAGGAATGCATGGGGGTGCCTGTTCTCGAAAGCACAACTGAATACACCATCTATGAATACACCGATTTTTCCGACAGCATATCCCACTACGGAAAAAAAGCAGCAATAGATACTGCAACCGACACCATATACATCTCTCAGAGCTTTGACGGCAGCACAGATTATGTGGATTTTGCGGGCGGGCTTAACCTTGACAGTGCAACCCACAGGATGTATTTCGCCCCCGACAGTGCCTTTTCCGATATGGACAGGGCTGCGGCAGAAGGACACCCGTTCCGCCTTATCATCAGTGACGGCAGCTGCAAGTATATGGAATACAGCGTTATATTCACATCTTTACCTGTAATTTCCATAAACGGAGATTTTTCCTATCTGCGGGAGAGCGAGGAGGAGGGCGGCAAGCCCACCGAAATCTTTGCTGGTGATATAACGGTGTGGACACCGTACGACCCTGAGGTTATGGCGTACACCGCAAAGGATTCACCGCTTGAGTGGCATGTGCGAGGACACAGTGCCGCTGTACACGCAAAGAAGCCGTGGAAGCTTGCACTCAAGGACAGCAAGGGTGAAAACAGCGATCTGAACTTTTTTGGCCTTGGAGCAGACGATGACTGGATTATGAATGCCATCGCCTATGACCATACAAGGGTAAGGGAAAAGGTTTTTATCGGTCTGTGGAATGAGATGGCGAAAGAAACCGACTGCAACACACAGATGACCGACGGACAGTATGCCGAAGTGGTGATGAACGGCGAATATCACGGACTTTATCTTGTTCAGCGGCGTATAGATGCCAAGTATCTCAATCTTACCGAACATGATATTCTGCTGAAGGGTGCAAGGGACTATCACCCCGAATACGTTTACAAGGCCTACAACATTGTGCACACAAACCTTGACCACGATTATGTGTATCTGCTGCTGGAAAATTTTTACAGCCGCACAGATATGTCATCCTTTAATGTAGATAACTTTATTGACTGCAATCTGTTTATACAGTTTGCATACGCCCGTGACAACCGACTGTACAACAACACCTATTTCACAATGAAAGCCAGTCCCGAAGGGTACAAAACTACCATGACAATGTGGGATACAGACATCTCCTTTGGCAAAACCGGAGTTATGAACCTGGATTATGACGGAACGGTTTTCTCCCCTATGGAGCGTGAGGACACAGACAGCATAAGGGCACTGCACCCAGACTATGACCGGCGTGCATACGAAAGATGGTGTACACTTCGCAGAGATATTCTGAGCGAGGAAAACATAGCTGCAGAGATAGAAAAACATATGGCAGAGATAACCCAGAGCGGTTCCCTGGCAAGAGATTATGAAAAATGGGGCATTGCAGCCGATAATGCAGACAATCTTGATACTGTGAAACAGTTTATAAACGAAAGGCTGCCATGGCTGGACGGATATCTGGCAGAAAAGGCAGCAGACAATCAATAAGTAATATTAACGAAAAATACAAGGAGAAAATCTATGAAAAAATTTATTGACGAATTCAAGGCTTTTATCAGCCGCGGCAACGTTGTTGATATGGCAGTCGGCGTTATTGTCGGCAGTGCTTTCACTGCAATTGTAAACAGTCTGGTAAAGGATATTGTCACACCTTTTATCGGCGTTCTCACAGGCGGTGTGGACTTTACACAGATGAAGTACGTTATTACCCCTGCAGCAGGCGAAACACCTGAGGTAGCAATACTTTACGGCAACTTTATACAGGCAATTGTGAATTTTCTTATCATTGCTTTTGTGGTTTTCTGTATGGTTAAGATGATAAACACCATGAGAGCAAAGATGGAAGAACAGAAGAAAAAAGAGGAAGAGGCAAAACCTGCCGAACCTCCAAAGCCAAGCGAAGAGGTGCTTCTGCTTACAGAAATCAGAGATTTGCTGAAGAAAGACTGACACTACATAAAAAAACTCCTTTCATCCGAAAGGAGTTTTTTGTTTATGTGGGATATGTACGTGTAACGGTGATAAAATCTCCGCCAAGGCCCATATCTGCTATTGTCATAAATATATATGGCAGTGCCATAACAAACAGAAGAATAATCACAGCCGCAGTTATATATGTCACTTTGCGGTTTGTCTTTGCTGATACTCCATTGTCCCTCATATATTTGGAGAGTGCATAAATGATAAAAAACAGAATAATAAACGGTATGCTGAACAGGAAGGTGGAGGCTATCTCGCCGTTTTTAACCAGCAGAATTGCCATTCCGCAGAGGAAAAACGTGGATATTGCCCCGTCTGCATTTGCCCAGATTTTATCTGGCATAAAGGTGAGGAAAATATCTTTTTCCCTTGCCTGTACAGCAGCTTTTCTGTACCAGCTGTAATAAGCTGCAAGGCCGCAGACAGCAGAGATACATTTGTATGTATACCACGTGACTATAAGCAGTGATATGACCGATATCTTTTCCACCAGATGTGCAAAGGAGGTATCCTTTATAAATATACCTGCCACCACGGCAAGAAATACTATAAATCCGCCGTTTATCACCACTTCCTGCCGCCAGTTTTTAAGCTTTGCGGCATTTATCATGGAATGAAAATTTTCCAGCTGCACCACCGCATCGGTATGGAGAGGCACAGAATTTTCCCTGCCGTTGCAAAAAACCTGCATCGATGCACTGTCGGTGATATGCCGCCAGCCGTTTTCGCTGCAGAAATCCCACAGCCTTTCAAGTTTTTCGGGTGGATTTGGGTCCAGAAAATCGTAGTCAGGGAAAAATGTAACGGCAAAATGCATTTTACACGGTTGGCTTTTTACATATTCAAACCGGCTTTCGGTGCAGCCTGTAAGCATCCAGCCCTGCTGTGCCATATATTCAAAATGACTGACCATATTTGGATATTCCCACAGGGTGAATTTGTTTTTCTCGGTCATTTTGTCAGACATATTCTCCCCTCCTTTTGTTTTATGCTGTTATCAGAAAATATTCGGTTTCCACCCTGCAAAGGAAACTATCCACACCACAAACACTAATCCCATAACAAGCATTGCCGCTGAAGTTGGATATTTATCCTTTATGGGAACGATTGCTCCCTCTTCTGCCATGCGGACCAGCCTTAATGAAACAAGTATTCTGGACATAACAAACAGGTATATTGCCTCCAGTGATATTATAGCCCCGTCCACCCCAAAAGGGTTTTCCATTGCACCCAGCACAAACACCGCACTGCCAAAGCAGATGCAAAAGATTACCGTCACCACAAAATTCAGTTTGTCGTAAAACGGATTTTCATAAGGTGCCATAAACACATTGTCCTGTTGGGCATAAACCTTTGCTATGCGGTGCCACTGTTTGTATTTGTGCCACCTGAAAATACTGTACACCAGTTCATACAGCAAAAACACACCAAGTATAACCAGAAACACCATCAGAGTGGCCTTGTCCCCCGGATGAGAGAAAGCCTTGATAAGCTTTGGAACCCTGCTCCCCAGATAAATCAGAGCAAATACAGCTACAAGAAACGCATTGTACTTCCATCTTTCCACAAGGCTTGACTCTATCATTCCGTTGAAGTTAAACAGCTGTACCTCCACGTCGGTGTGGAAAGGTTCAGCTTCCGGATTTTCGTTGTAAAAAATCTGTATGTAGTTGTTTTGGGTTATGTTTTTCCAGCCGTCTGTTTCACACAGCTGCCACATATATACAAGATCTTCGGGCGGTGTGTGGCCGTCAGCATTGTAATCCTTGAAGAATGTAACGGCATATTTTATTTTCCTTGGCTCTGTGGACACAAACTCCAGTGTTTTTTCGTGGTATTCCGCAAGCAGCCATCCCTCAATGGCCATCTCCTCAAGTTTTTCAATAAGCAGGGGCCAGTCCCATATTCCCCATCTGTTGGGTATCATCTTTTTCTGTGTCTGTTCCATAGATTGCCTCCCTGTTGATAACCCTGTTATAGTCCTCGGCCTGTGTAACAAGGCGGGTATATTCCTTTTCCAGCAGCTCTCTTCCCTTTTGGGTGAGGATATAGCTGCGGCGGCGGCCTTCGGTTTTTGTCTCGCTGATTATGCCCTCCCCGCTGAACTGCTCCAGCAGATTGTACAGTGTGCCGCTGCCTACCTTCACCCTGCCCGCCGTCAGCTGTGACACCTTTTCCATAATATCCATACCGCAGCATTCTTCCATAAGTGCCAGCAGCACATAGAACATCTGCTCGGTGAGGGTTTTGAACTTTTCTCTTGGCATAAAAATCACTCCATAAGGTTATTGTGTGACATATCTGCTGTATACTGCGGTGTGCATCAGCCTATGACGGACCGATACTTTACAGGACAGCTTATGTCGAATATCGATATATCTTTATTTTCAGTATAATATCGATTATCGATATTGTCAACTGTTTTGCCGATATTTGCAGTCAGCCGATGATAATTGCGTTTTTGTGGCTTTTCATGAGTATTCTGTTATTCAGAAAATAAAAAAATTTTAATTTTACTGTTGACTCTCACCTTACGTTATGGTTTATACTGTAACTGTAAGAGGTAAACCGATATGAAAAAAGATTATCTGACAGTTAAAGATGTGAGCAGCATAACGGGTGTCAGTGTGCGCACACTGCACCATTATGACAGTATAGGCCTGCTGAAACCTGCCACAATAACCGAAAGCGGATACAGACTGTATAATGATGCATCCCTTAAAAAACTGCAGAGTATACTGCTTTTCAGAGAGCTGGAGTTTCCTCTTAAAGAGATTGAAAAGATAGTGAACAATCCGGATTTTGACAGCATAAAGGCTGTGAAAGACCAGCGTGAACTGCTGACACTTAAACGAAAACACATTGACGGGCTTATCGCACTTGCCGATGAGCTTTTACATCAGGAGGACTATATGGCATTTAAAAAATTTGACAGAGCAGAGATGGAAAAATATGCCCAGGAGGTTAAACAGCGTTGGGGTGCTACCGACCAGTACAGCAAATATGCACAGAAAAGCCGCAGCCGCACCACCGACCAACACAACGCCCTTGGCACACAGCTGATGGATATTTTTGCAGAAATCGGCAAACTTACAAAGCTCGCACCTGACAGTGCAGAGGTACAGGCACAGGTTAAAAAACTGCAGGATTTTATAACCGAAAACTACTACAACTGCACAAAGGATATTCTCAAAGGGCTGGGCAGCATGTATATTGCTGACAAGCGTTTTAAAGAGAACATCGACAAGGCTGGCGGCGAAGGTGCAGCTGCTTTTGTGGCAAAGGCCATTGAAATCTACTGCAAATCAGCAGATTAGCTTACATATCTTAAAAATAAAATCCACTGGAAGACTGTTCCAGTGGATAGTTTTTTATGTTGATTTTACAGATACCTCCGCATATCTACAACCAGCTTTTCCTCAAGGTTTATAAGTCTCTTGGTTATATCCTTGCTGACTTCATCTGCCGCCTTGTACTGATTGAGGTACATATTGAGACTTTTTACCCCCATATTGCAGCCGTCTGTCATAAGGTCTGATATTGTGGCATCACTTTCCTCCATCATCAGCTTCATATTGGTTTTAAACCAGGACATGCTTTTTGCCATAACGTTGGGCTCTTTACCGTCATCTTTATATCTTTCCAGCAAAGACTGTATCTCCCTGTCCAGCTTTTCGTGCTCTTTTTTGCATCCGGTCAGCAGTTTTTCCAGCTGCTTGCTTTTTACAAAGGGCAGCACCTCGTCAATGGAAGCCACCCCCATCTTTACCCCTGCATCGCATTCCCGCAGAAGCTTTACTGTATCCTGTTCTATCATAAACACACACCTTTCTGTTTTTATGATATTATGGACGGATTGCGGGGAAATATTTTGGAGAATTAAAAAAACGCAGTACAACAAAATACGGCAATCCGTATCTGAAGGCTGCTACTGCAATAATATTAAAACCCAACTTTTATGGCAAGGCTGCCGAATGGCATAGCCTGCCATCATCTAAGGGGGTGACAGAAAATTTGCAAAGCTTGGCGGAGCAAATTTTTATCAAGAGGGGGATAATCCCCCTATGAAAAAACGCAGCACAACAAAATACGGCAATCCGTATCTGAAGGCTGCGTTTTTGGCGGAGATGGTGGGATTCGAACCCACGTGCCGGCTCAACACCGACAAAACGATTTCGAGTCGCTCTCGTTACGACCACTTCGATACATCTCCATATTTAACTATATAATTATAGTTAATTTTTCTTTTAAAATCAATAGCTGTAAATGTTTTTTATTGTCATAAACAAAAAATAAAACCACTCCGACGGAGTGGTTTAAATTTCTTCGATTATTTTGCTGCGTTAGCTGCTTT
>SVNA01000018.1 GCA_015067145.1 Oscillospiraceae bacterium
CTAAACAAAAAGTTTCCCTTGTTTCGGCTCATAAGGGCAAAAACAAGGGAAAATACATAAGGAACGAGTATTAAAATACCGATTTTCCTTGAAAATACAAGGGTTTCGGAGGATTGATTAGATAAATTCAAATTTATCGAACAGATTGTTTTATTAAATTTAATAATTTTGTCAAGTTAAAAGCTCCTGGTCATAAGCAGCTCTTATACCACCAATAAACTTTGGTCGTGTACGGGCAGCGACCACCAGTGCTTCACCTATATTTTTGTTTTCCAGGCGAACAGGAACTGCCACTTTTTTCAAATGCATGCCTATCAATGTAAGTCCTATATCTATACCCGCATCAGCTTTAATTTCTTCTACAACTACAGGGTCTTCAAAGTGTGCATATGCCTGAGTTGCAAATGAACCGCCTGCCTTAGGCTGTGGCACAACATTTACAATTTCAGCAAAAGGAACCGCTTTACGTTCAACGACAATTGCTCTGTTCAGATGTTCGCAGCATTGTACCGCAAGATATATACCTTTTTCTTTTGCATAACTGTAAATTGCTTTAAACACAGTTTCAGCAGTATCAGGGCTGGAGTTTGTACCTATTTTCGAACCTATTATCTCACTGGTGGAACATCCTACTACCAAAATTTCTCCTGATTTAATATTTGCTTTTTCACCAAATTCCTCAATTCAAGTTCGGCTTTGAATATAGAGTTTATCATTCATTGTATAAATTCCGTTATATCACATATAGCTTGTACAGCAAATAAAATGATATTTCTTATCCTTTCGATCGATATTTTGGGCACTGCGATTGATTACAGATTACAATATTTTTTAATTTTTACAGTTTAATCTTCATAAGGTCTGACACGAAGTACTGCCCCTACTGATTCGCAAATTGCACGGCAAACTTCCTGTTCTTCTTTTGATGTTACAACATCTACCACCGTCATCACAACAGAAGGCACATAACCTGTACATTCTTTTGCAAATTTGAGCATAACATCGTATGAATCAATTCCAAACTTAGGACGGACAACCTTTAAGTAATCGTCTTTGTTGGTAGCATTCAAGCTGATGGAAACGGCATCAATCAGTCCTTTTAATTTAGGAGCTGTAGGCTCATTCCAAATCAAATCAGAAAGTCCGTTTGTATTTACACGGATTTGAATATTACTTTTTGACCGAATATATTTTGCAACTTCAAGCATATCGTAAAGACGTTCTGTAGGTTCACCATAACCACAAAAAACAATTTCCTCATAGTCAGATAAATTCCAGGTATCTATGCTGTCGCAAACTTCTTTCACAGTAGGCTCTCTCTCAAGCCATAAAGAATCCGAATCAAACACGTGGTCGCTGTTGTGACGTAAACAGAAAGTACATGCGCATGGACATCGGTTTGTCATATTAACATATATTCCTGTACTTGATGAATATGTAATTGTCATCGTTTGTAATTCCTTCCGTTTATTTTCGATTTTAAATTCATTTTATCAAAAGCATGTCCTGTAGCTACAAAAACAACTGAACTTGCCACTGATTGCGTAACAGATGCCGGTACCCCTGCAAGCGGTGCAACAAAGTTTCCATAAATCATAGCTTCATATAAATAGTATCCACCAGCACATAAAACAGCAGCAGGTAAAAGAGCCAATAAATTACGTAGCTTTATAATCTTTTCTCCTTTTCTTGAAAAAAACAACGTAGTAACTGCCTTAATTACTGCAGAGCCCGGTGCCCAAACTGCATAGCCTGTAAGACAGTCTGCAAGAAGTGCCCCACCCGCACCAACAGCTATTGCATATGGCCATGGTAATATGCATGCTGCAAGGTAAATCAACCCATCTCCAACATGGATATATCCGTTATTTGTCGGAATATGCAGATAAGCAGTGACAACAAAAACCAACGTAGCAAAAACACTTGCCATACACATAAGTCTGACTTTATTGGTTTTCATAATATCCATCCCCAATCTCGGTTAAATATTCCTCAAAACATATACCATCTGTTTCAGGCAAATTAAGTTCAACTGTATGATGCAAAGCTTTGCTGATAAACAAAACCGCGTGATTAACTGCACTGGAAAATTCTACTCCGTTCACTATATCAGCAGCTATGACAGACGAAAATACATCGCCCGTACCTGCACGACATTCACCTATTTTATCAGTTCTGATGATGTGTGGTTCTTTTCCGGATTCATAAACAAAATTTTCCAAATATTCGCCGCGGTCAATCCCTGAAATAACAATTTTGTCAGGACCTGCAGAGTTAAGCTTTATGCAAATATCACGCAATTCCGCTTCATTCATATCACTTTTATACTCTGTATCTGTTAATATACACGCTTCTGTTAAATTAGGGGTAATAATATCAGCATATGGTATAAGCGAAAGCATCTGTTTAGCCAGCACAGGAGAATATGTTGAATACAACTTTCCTCCGTCTCCCATAACAGGGTCAACAATAATTGTGCTGTTATCTTTTTTAAATAACTCAAAAAAATGTTTAACAATTTCAACCTGTTCCGGTGTTCCCAGAAATCCGGTAATAATTCCATCAAAATGCAAATCAAGTTTTACCCATTCATCGATATACTTCTCCATATGGTGGGTATAATCTGTGTAAAAAAAGCTATCATACCCGGTATGGTTGGAAAAAACAGAAGTAGGAATAGGACAACATTGCACTTTCAATGCAGATATAATCGGCAGTGAAACTGCTATAGAACATCGCCCGAACCCACAAAAGTCATTAATTACAGCAATCTTCTTTTGTCGATTATGTAACATTTTATAGATACCTCTCATTATTAATTGATAATATTATAGATCTGTTTTGACACTATTAAAATAACCACATCATCTCAATATTATATAACCAGATTTCTCGTAATCGATTTCACAGTTCCTGTATAAATTGACTTTTAGAGTTATCCATTCCTAAAAGCACAAAACGAATGTCTCTAAAAAGTGACATTCGTTTTAAAGCAAATAGCAGATATGCTATATACATTTTTTATAATCCAACTCCACACAACTATATTGTATAGAACATATTTTACCGAATTTATAAATTATCATCTGTTCGACAAATTCAAATATTTCTAACTGTTCGACTTATTGAAATTTATCGAACAGATTGACTTTTGGAAACATCGAATAGAATTATCATTTATTCGGGACGAATAGGGTGTGATTATATCAATAATCCACCAGCCAAAATTGCTGGTGGATTATGATTAGAAATATAATTACTTATGTGTACTTTTCAATAATTTCATCTGGTATTGCATCAGGCAGTTCTGTTATATCCAACCCATACCCAAGCATTTTTTCGTTGCAGAAATCATTGAAATATATTTTATCTTCTGTATAAAGTATGGATACTCTCAGCAGTTCATCCTTTTCGGTATATATGTACACCCAATATTTTGGTGTTTTATATCCCGGGATTCTGGTTATCTTATAGCTCACAAAATCTGAATACTCAAACACTGCACATTTATCCACAGAATATTCTATGATTTCATAAACCTGTTGTTCGGTAAGAGATTCATCTTTTACATACGGACCGTATTCGTCCATATTATATATTTCCATATTGGCGGCAATGGCCTGAACACATTTGCCTGTGTGTATATCAATGTCGCAGGTGCGTCTTAACATACTGTCAGCAGTTACTGTAGCGCTATCGAGAAAGCGATATACTTCTGCACCCAACATAAAACCATAGGCTTCCTTTATCCAGCCGTAAAATACATTATCTGCAATGTTATATTCCGGCAAAGCCTCGTCCAGCATTTTGCATGCTGCATATCCCGCCTCGTCAAAACTTACCATATCGTCGGTGATTTCTGCATCAATTGTGTTCCAGTTATCTTTTGTAATTCCAGAGCCGGGCATATTGTACATATAGTCCCATTTGTACTCTTTGTACTGCTGCTGGACATCTTCAACGGGGGAATTTACAGAGATATTCATATCATCGGTCTGTGGCTTTGTCCACTGCTTTTGCTGAACAAAGCTTATACCTGCCATTGTTGCTGTAACACAGAGAAGCATAGCGAAGGTTATAATTATAGTCTTTTTCATATAATCACCCCTTTGGTATATCAACACCCTTTGATTCCAGCTGCGGCATATATTCTTCGCGTAAAAATTCGTGGTTGTTGTAATGACACCAGCTGTTTATGGCATCAAAGTTGAAAACAAGAATCTGATTGTCTTCTGTGAGAACTGAAATTTCATAGAAAGAACCTTTTGTGGAAGACTCTGTAAGATGATGCAGACAGTATTTCTGAGGATTATCATATCCAAGAACTTTGCACAACTCAACAATATGTTCCACTACCTGCTGTTCTGTCATAATATGTTTTGCTGTTTCGGTTATCTTTCTTTCAGCACTTCTGTCGTCAAGAGCAAGATACACCACCTTGCCTGTGTAGGCATCCACTGCCATAGAATATCTGTTCAGTGACCTGAAAACGCCATCGGGCACATCAATGTCTGACGGTTCTTCCAAGGCATCAAAAATATACGCAGGAGTACTTATTCCATCCACCATTATAGGCCAGTTTATAAGTACTGTGCCAAAGGTGAGTTCTTCCAGATTGAGATGTGGAAAAACATTTTCCATAGCAGTACAGCCGTAGGCAACTGCCTCTTTCGGAGAAATCATTCCTTCTGTAAATTCTATTTCATAATCCTTGTATGCATCATAAGCAAAATGATTTTTATCCTGAGTGTATTTGTACTCTTTAAGGGAGTTTTCCACCATATTTACAGGAGAGCTGACCACTATATCCATATTGTCTTTCTGTGGCTGCTGCCAGTCGTTTGAAACTCTGTCTGCACCGAATATTACTGCACCACCGAAAACGATAAGCATGGCGAGGGTTATAATTATTGTTTTTTTCATAGTAGCTCCTGATTGAATATATCACATATCATTGCCATTCTTTTCTATATATTCTCTAAGTTGTTCTGTTCGCAAACCAGTCAATACAGGCATATCACCATTATCATATCCATAACAATAGAATAGTATATTTTCTTCTTCATTATATGCCCACTCAATCTGAGACACATAATCACCTATAAGAAGCATTGCACGTCTACCAATATAATTTTCATTTCCATTATAGTTTGTACTATTGTTTACTACGCTGTATTTTGTAGGTGTTCTTACACCGAACATATTTAAATGGGAAGTAATTATATCTAAGAATTCCTCTTCCCCTATCGGCGGCAAATAATCATTTGTTTCTATACCATTTTCAGGTGTTGCATAAAGATATACAAATATTATTTTTCCTGTATAGGGTTCAGCAACTATATATATTGGTTCTTCAGAATTTGCGACATTACTTTTATATTGCATTGCATAGATTAAAATATCCTCATTTTTAGGATATCTGTACAACCCTATTGTTGCAGTTTTTTCTGATAGTTTAAGTGTTGGTAAGATACTTTCCAAAGCAGATCCCATAATACTGGAAGCCTCAGAATAAGTAAGCATACCATCATCTACATTTTCGATATATTTGCTTTTCTCGTCTATAACATACGAATATTCTTTATATTCTTCCTCTACACGTTCTACCGGCGAAACTGTGGAAATCTCCACATCATCCTGCTGTGGCTGCTGCCAATCGTTTGAAACTCTGTCCGCTCCGAACATAACCACTGCACCGAAAACATACAGCATTGCTATTGTAATGATAATTGTCTTTTTCATTTTTACACCGCCTTTGGTTTTTGCTAATTTTCGTGGATGTACTCTTCCTCAAAGTTTTCTTTGCGTAATGTGTTTATAAGCTGTAAGCCTGTCCACATAACAAGTGCAAAAACTGCCACAAACATTGCAAGCAGAACTATAAGTCTTAACATAAGAGTACCTCCATTTGTTTTTGCTTTGTACCTTTATTGTAAGGCGGTGTTTTATCCGACTTTTATCAGAGTTGTTACAGAGTTGTAAAAATTACCGTTGCCGTTGTGCCTTTGCCGAGTGCGGATTTGTATTCCAGCTTTGCATTGTGTACATCGGCTATTTTTTTGATTATGCTGCCGCCAAGACCTGCACCGCCGTTTTTGCGGCTGCGGGCTTTGTCCTGTCGGTAGAATGGTGTGTGGATTTTCTCCAGTGTTTCAGCATCCATGCCGATGCCGTTGTCAGTTACGGAGATAACCACTGTGTTTTCTGCTTTGTGTGCAGATATATTAACCGTATGAACAGATTTATTGTCTGCCTTGCAGGCGTTTATAGCGTTGTCGGCAAGGTTGCTGATAAGGCTTTCGATAAGTGAGCTTTCGCCCTTTATATAAACATCTTTGTCACAGCTTATTGTAAGAGTGATATTTTCTTCCTTTGCTCGGGTGGAATACGCCTTATACACATTTTCCAGCACATTGGCAAGGTTGATTTTTTCAAACTCAAGTTCTTCTGTCTGTGCAAGAGAAAGGCTTAACATACTTTCGCTCAGATTCTGCAGACGTTTTGCCTGAGTATCTATAATATCCAGAGTGGAGTAGTATTCTTCATCGGTAATTCTTGCGCTTTGCATATACTGTGCATAACCGCGTATAGCTGTCAGCGGTGTGCGCATTTCGTGAGAAAAGTCGTCGATAAAGTTCTGCTTTTCCTGTGCAGAATTTTCCAGCGCCTGCACCTGTGTGCAAATCTGCTGTGCCATAATGTTAAAGTTGTTAGCAGTTTCGCCGATTTCGTCGTTGGTTATGTGTTCGATACGGGTGTCCATATCGCCTTTACCGAATCTGATTGTGGCTTCGTTCAGCGACTGTATAGGTTTGGTGAGGGCTTTAAGCAGATTGTAAAGCACCACCGCCATAATTGCGGAAACTGTACAGCAGATGATGTTTATCATAAGAATTGTACCGTTCCAGTCGTCAAAAAAGCTTTGGATAGGGAATGCGATAACCGTGCCGTAAACCGCAAACTCACTTGGCAGATTACATTCCACCACAAAATATTTGCTGTCGTTTATATCAATGATTTCAGATACTCGGTTTTTAAGGAATTTGTTAGGCATATCAATGGGTGCATCATAAGCATCATATCTGATTGATGAGTACACCAGCTCTTCGCCCTTTTTAACCTGCATCAGTACGCCGTTGTTGGCATAGCGGTCGCCGTACTGTTTTATGATAAGGGGTATACCCAGCGGACGGCTTTCGTAAACAAGGGACATATCGTTTACAATCTGCTGAAGGATATATTCCTGCTGGGTTAAAAAGTTTTCCTTCTGCTGTGCCAGTGCCTTTGAGTTCTGCACTGTTACGATTGTGAAGATGCCACCGTTAAAGAACAGCAGAAAGACAAGAAGCACACTGAGGTACAATTTTTGCCAGAATTTAAGTTTCATACATTACACCTCCAGGCGGTATCCGTATTTGAACACTGTAACGATTTCTTTCTGTAAATCAAGTTTTTTGCGAAGTTTCTGAACGTGAACATCAACTGTGCGGCTGTCTCCCATATAGTCATAACCCCATGCAAGCTGCAGTAGTTTTTCGCGGGATAAAGCAAAGTTGCGGTTTAAAACAAGGGCTTCCAACAGGTTAAACTCCTGCAAGGTCAGCACAACTTCTTTGCCGTCCTTTAAAACAATGCGCTTTGCAAGGTCGATAACACAATCGTTTATAGCGAAGATGGTGTCGTTTTTCCTGGTGCGGCGGAGAACGTTTTCTACTCTTGCGATGAGAACAAGAACATCGAAAGGTTTTACTATGTAGTCATCTGCGCCGAGATTAAGCCCTGTAAGCTGGTCAGATACCGAGTTTTTTGCTGTAACGAAGATAACAGGTAGGTCAGCAGGCAGTTTGGATTTAACCTCAAAACCCGACATCTGCGGCATCATAACATCCAGCAGTACAAGGTCAAAGTTTTCTTCTGCAATAAGCTGCATTGCCTGCGCGCCGTCAAAGGCTTGAGCTGTTCTATGCCCAAGTAGTTTTAAGTTTTTGCAAATCAAATCGTTGATTGCCTGTTCGTCTTCTGCGATTAAAATATATGCCATGGTTTAAGCCTTTCTGTGCTGTTGTTTTTAAAAATATGGTTTGTTGATTATATTATAAAGGCAAGATATTTCCAAGTTGTAAAAAGCGGGATAATATTGTTTTTATTATACAACAAAATATACCGCCTTCAAAGAAAGCGGTATACTGATTTATTGAACAAAAAACTGCGGTGTAATCATTCCGTTTGTGAAATCCAGCTTGCAGATTTTGCCGTCTTTAAAATAGCAGCGAAAACTTAAGCTGTTCACGGTTGCAGCATTGTCTTTGTCTTCACCTTTATAATGCTTTAAATCAAAGGTTACATCGTATCCGTCTGCAAGTTCTTCAACGGCAAGATTCTCCGCCGAAATTGTAAAATCGTTTTCTGTTGCCGCGATTGTAATCGGCAACATAAAGCTTTGAAAGTATGTCCAGCCTTCTTCGGTAAAGTATTCTCGATATGCTGTGTCCAGCGCATTGTCAGCGTCTTCTGATGCTGAGGTGTTGTCGCTGTTATCGCCGATAACATCCCATCCGTCATAGAAATCCTCAACTATTTCTTCTCTCTGAGGAGCAGCCCACGTGGACATAAAATCTGTTATCAGTTTTTCTTCCGGTGATATTTTGTTCCCGCTGCAGGCTGTAAGAAAAACAAGAGATAATAATATAGAAATAAACTTTTTCATGGCACCTTCTCCTTATTTATGTTTTTTTAATATAATCCGCAGACAGAATATGAAAAACACAATTACTACTGCTGCAATTATTGGTGTAGCATATGGAAATCTGAAAACTTTTAACGATGATTGCAGTTCAAAAATCGCTGTTGGCAGCCATCCAAGAGAAACCATACCAACAACCCATATGTATTCAAAAGTTGTCATTGCCCCAAGGGTTTGATTTATCACATATTCTCTGTATCCGCCGCATACTGTGAAAACCACAGCGATGATAAGCCCAAACAGCAAATACAGACCTGAAATTTTCAATAATTTCTTTACAACTTTCATAAACACCTCTGAAGCGTGGCTTGTTTTGTATATATCATAACATACAGATGTTACCGAGTTGTAAAATTGAGATAAAAAAGTCAGATTTAGTTAAAATACCGCTCTCGGTTGAAAGCGGTATTTTAATTTGCTGTTTATTAAATCATTTTCTGATATTGTAATCACAATATTTTTCTATTTCTTCCATCAGAAGTTCAAAATCTATGTTCTGTTCAAAATGTGCCTTTTCAGTTTCAGCCAATACTGTATCAAATAAAGCTTCTGTATTATCAAGCTTATCTTCATATTTATATGCAAATACAATAATGAAGCTGTCGACTACTCTTTGGCCTCTGTATTCTTCGCACAATACATAGTTTTCGCCAAATCTGTATGAAATTGATTTATTTATATTATCTCTGAATTTTGCATAAAAATAGTTTGAGCCCGAACCGCCGAAAGTTTCAAGTTTTGGATATTTGCTCAATGCATAATCCTTCATCATAAGTTCTGCAAAAACATCATCCCAGTTTTCCTGCTGATAGCTTTCTTTCTCTGCATAAGGCTGTCCGTTTTTCTCTTCTATTCTTACCTTGTTATCATCGTTAAAGTAGTAAATCTGACTTTTTCCAGCCACTTTGGATTTGTCTATATCAAACCCAAACTCTGTATTTTCGCCGTCAAAAAACCATAATTCTCTGTCAGCAGGTGTGTTGTCATATTCTTTGACCGCTGTGTTAAATCTGTACTTTACGTATTCCGCATACATATCAAACATATATACCGCATCAAAGTTGAAACCTGTAACACCTTCCGAATCCAAAGCGTTTGCCATCTGTCCATTGAAAGCAAGTTCGGGATCAAAGTCCTGTTTTGCAGTGGAAGCACTGCTGTTGTTTTCTACCGGGAAAGTAGGGGTAATAGATTTGAATACTATAATCACCAACACCGCTACACTGGCAACTACTAAAATCCATTTCTTTTTATTGAACTTACTGATTGCTTTCTTATTATATTCTACAGCTTCTTTTCCGCCGTCCAAAGCAACTATAGCTTTTTTGTTGTCAGCCATAAGCTGACAGATCTGTGCTCTTTCTTCTGCTGTTACATTAAGTATAACCGACAATTTTTTGTATGTACCTAAAACAACATATTCACCGCAAAGAAAAACAACCTCAAAATCCTTCCAGTTAAAAACGAATTTTTCATCTACTGCAACAGTTTCATCATCAACATTGATATCGTAAGAATCCTTCTCATACATTATCAGCATTAACTTGTTGATATATTTAAATGTTCCTTTTATGCGGCAGTTATATACCAAAATTGACATAACCCAGCAGGACGCAATAATATATAACACTGATACTATACAATAAAAAAGCTCTGTTTCTCTGAAAAAAATATTATATGCATTGTATCCGGCTATGCCAATTACAATCAGCAAAAGTACAGCATTATAATAGTAATTTAAATTAAATGCAGATTTATATTTATTTTTCAATGCATTTATTTCTGCCCTTGTGACAGTTTGATTTATTTTCATTTTGTATCCTCGGTTTTCTATTCTTTATAAGCATTATACATTTTATACTACATTAAGTCACTATTTTCATTTGTATGTTATAGTTTGTTTAAATTACTATAACATACAAATCCACACTGCACTATATGTATGCTCATTAAAATACCGCTCTCGTATGAAAGCGGTATTTTTTATCTTATAATCAATATTCCGTCATCAGCACACTGCCGTCTCTGCCGCTTACGTGGAGAGAGTAGTATTTTTTGCTGCCGTCTTTGTTGGTGTAGTAAAAGCCTCTTGTGTCAAGAACATCGCTTTCGTTTAAGCAGATTGCAAAGTACAATGGTGAATCTGCTGCAACTTCCACATTTTTATAGATTGCATCTCCCGGCTTTTTCTTTGTGCCGTCATCTTCAACATAGTTGATTCGGAAGTTGTCGACAGGGTGGTCAAATGTGATTTTAAAATAGGATACATAAGGTGAGCCGTCGGAGAATTTTTCACCTTTGTAGGACTCATAATCACTTTTGGAAATTGTCTTAACTTTAGGTGTTGCCTTTGGCGGGTTGAGGACAGTAATCTTTGCCTGTGCGCTTATGCCGTTGCCCGACACAGCAGTAATAACCGTTTCACCTGCTTTAAGGGCAGAAATTGTATTTCCGTTAACAGATGCTATCGTTGCATCTGCAACCTTGTATGTAAAGCTTGTGCCGTAATCGGCATTGGACGGTGAATAGGAGGCTTTCAGTGTTGCGCTTTCTCTTGTATAAAGGGTGATATTGCTCAAACTTACCGATTCCACAGGCTGTTTTACTGTTATCTGTGTGGAAATTTTTTCGTCACCCTTGTAGGTGTAAATTTCTGCTTTGCCTTTGCTGTTTGCTGTAACAGTGCCGTTTTTGTTTACCAATGCAACATTTTCGTCAGATGAATAGAATTCTGACAAAACCACGTCATACTCTTCAACACTTAAAAAGGACTTACTTTCGCCCTTTAAAAGAACAATATCCTGCTCCAATTCTGCTATTTCAATGCCTCTGTACACTGTGACAGGTATATCAACGCTCACTGCATCTGCTGTTACTGTAATCACAGTTTCGCCTTTTGCTTTGGATATGATAACACCGTTTTCATCTGTTTCAGCAATATCTGTATCTGAACTTTTATAGCTTACAGCAGGAAGATATTCGTCATAAACACGGTTGATTTCACATTCGTAAAAACCGAAAACATTCTTTGTAGTCTCAAGGTTTGCTGTTCCGTTTTCAACATCAGAAACAAAGGTTAAATGCTCTGAAAGGTTTAAGGTTGGCATAACGCCGTCCTTTATGATAAAGGCATTTTTGATGGTGTCCTCGTTATCAATTACTATCTCTGCAGTTACTGGTGTGTAGTGGTGTTCTTTTTTTACTTCGTAGATAAAAAAACCACCCACCAAAACCAATATACATATTAATATTAAAATTATTATTTTAAATTTATTTTTCATAAAAGTCCTCATTCTTTATAATCAGCACCTGCTGTATTTATGCTGATGATTACTCTCTTGCCCTGTGAATCTGTTGCAAATGCTGTTATCGTTTTTTTGTTTACCGCTTTCGTTTATTGATGCGGTTTATACTCAAAAACAGGTGTATATGTTCCTGATACAAGATTAAATCGGCCTTTTGAACGCAGTTCGGATTCATATTTATAATAATGAACATAGAATTCGATTTCATATTCTGACACCTTATACATCTTTACTTCGTGGTTGCCTATCTGCGAAATCGGCACACCTGTGTCCCAGCTTTTTATAAGATTCCCCTGCTTGTCAAGCAGACCTACCTTGTATGTGTATACCATCTGGAAATCATTTATATAGTTATCGTAATAATTTTCTTTTTCCACATACTCGCCGTATATCACAATATAGTCAAACTTTTCAGGGTCACGGCGGAGTGCAAACAGATGGCGCTGTGTATTGTTTCCGTCTATGTTCAAACCGCATGGAAAGTTATCGGCAGTTGTAAATTTCTGTACAGCTTTTCCGTTATTTATTTCAAAAGCTTTAAGCTGATAGCGGTTCATAACATATATATCACCATTTGAGAAAAAACCTATATCGGGACGTGGGGTAAATGTTCCTTCTATAAAACCAATATGCTGACTTGTCTTTTCGGCAGTATCATACATAAACACCTCTGACACTATATCTGTATGCGGGTAAGAAATATTTGACATATACAGTTGATATCTGCCGTCCTTGCTTTGTGCTGTCCAGTCTCCAAAATAGATATGCTGCCGGTCTTTTAGAATATATTCACCGTTCTGTTTTTCAAATATTACAGATTGCACAACCCCCGGTGATGTTTCTTTATAAGAGACAAAAAAATCCAGTGCCAGATACTTATCGTTTTCATAACCGCTTATAATTTCCGCTTTATATGGATTTTCAAATATTTTATCCAGATCAAATAGGAATTTTTCTGTGCCTAGATTATAGCTTTTATCTTCCGTCAGTATTCTGAAGTATATGTTATCTTCAAATTGATCAAAATATGGTTTCAGGTATGTAAAAACCTCAGCAGCAGGAACAGCAACTTTATTATCTCCTGTTCCGTACTTTTCAATAAAGATATCTTTATTGGGTTCTATTTCATTTTTTGCATAAAAGTTAAGGCATATATCCGACATGAATTCAGTATACGGATATTCCATAGATATTACGCCTGTTTCAACAAGCGGTAAAATCAGATCTTTTTCGTATTTATCAAACATTGTGCTGTCTGCAGCTTTAACTGCATTTAACACTGTCTGCTGATCGTTTTCTCTGTATGCAAGGGTCTCTTCCGCCGACATTTCATCCATCCAGGTGCTGTAACTATCGTGATAAAACTGGAACTCATTTACACCTTCAATGCCGTCTATCTTCACTGCAACATAGGAGAAATCTTCGTTGGCTGCAAAAGCAAAATCCTCTTTTGTTTTTCCCTGCCAAAGTTCTTCAAGCCCTGAATAATGGTGCGGTATAAATCCTATAATCCTGTTATTTTTAAAGCGGCAGGCCAGCCAGTATTCATCGGTTTCTGCATTTTCGAATACTCTCCATACACGGAATGAGTATTCCCCTTTTTCATATCTGAACAGTTCTATTTCCGCAACGCCGTTACATGGATTATCGTTATATTCCTCTGTAACTTTATTTATAAAGTATCTGTTGTCAAAACTGATTTCACCTTTTTGCAGCTGTTCTGTATATGGTGTTGTCTGTACTGCAGGAGTTTCACCTGTTGCAGGAGTTATGTCTGTAGGGTGATTATCTGTTTTTCCTCCGCAGGCAGTAAACAGCAAAGTTACTGCCAAAAGGGATATTATTAACTTTTTCATTTACTGTCCTCCATGGATTTATATGTAATTACTTAAACAAGTTAAAACTAAATTTTACTCATACTGCTTTAACAGAAATGCCTGATTAAACACCCATCTGTCATTTTCGTACACCATCTCTACTGTTGTGGTTTCTTTTAATGTTTCATCCATGGCATTGTAATACTGCATAGTTATAATAGCAGTATTACCTTTCAGTTCCGTTACCTCTGCAGTTTCGTGCATAAAAATCGCCTTACCGCCTACGCCGTAATTCAGATTGTTATATATAATCCCATCAACTTCTATAAGATACGGCGGTGTGCCTTCATACTTGGGTTCAAACTCACTCATAAAACTGTTTTTGAAAACTTCTTCACTGAAATATGTGCAGGCAAGGTCTTTTAACTCTTCCACTGTGTCACAGTCTTCTTTGTGGGCATAATATGCTGTCTGCGGATATGGATTTTTATTTTCAGGCAGCTGTTCTCCGCCTGTCGCCATATCCCCTGATATGAAATCATAAAAATACAGGAAATGAGCCTCATCTATATTTTCTGCCGCAAGCAAAATATCAAATTCAGAATGTGCTGTCTCCTCTGTATTTTTACCTTTTTCTGCATCTTTTGGTCCGCAGGCAGTGAACAGCAAAGTTGCTGCCAAAAGGGATATTATTAACTTTTTCATTTACTGTCCTCCCAGATATATAAAGTCTTTACGGTGCAACAAATTCCTTTATCGCTGTATACTCACCGCTTTCAAGATTGAAGCGGCCGCGGAGGCGTTCTTCTGTTTCGTATTTTACAAAAAATTCAATTTCAGTATCGCTTGGCTTTGTCATATAAACACTTTCAAAGCCAAAATCAGAGAACATTACAGGCACACCTGTATCCCAGCTTTTTGTCAGCTTGCCGTCCTTGTCCAGCAGGCCAACACGGTAATTCTGGTTAAGCTGATACGGCTTTGTCTGTTCGTGATGGGAACATTCGCTGTAGATTACAATATATTCAAAAGTCACGGGGTCACGGCGTACAGCAAAGATATATCTGCTATATGGACCATTATCAACCGTTACACCGCCAGGGAAATTGGTTTTTGTAGTGAAAATCATTTCACCTGCACCGCCGCCTGCATCTGATGCTCTGAACACATTAAGGCCTGTATAGTCCATTGTATAGGCATCTCCGTTTGCAAAAAAGCCTGCATCATCTACAAGACTGCCTATAACAAAACCAAGAGATGTGTAACCGTCTGTGTTGTTATGTTTAAGTATATACTCCAGGGAAACGCTGTCTCCCTGACCAAATCTGTTGCCATAGTAAAGTGAATATGCACCATCCTTGCTTGTTGCTACAGGATCCTGTTCAAGATACTTTTCCGATTCATAGCTTGGATAGAAACGATTTCCGTGAAATCTGTTGCTCATAAATTTAAAACTGCCATCATCATTTTTTGTATATGTAAGTGTAGCATATTTAAAAGGTGCTTCTTCAGGTTCGGTAATCGCATAATCTATGTGATAGTAGACAGTTCCATTATGCTCTCTTTCTGTAACTTCAATGAAATGCACTCCTGTTACATTGCCAATTCCGCCGTCAAAAAGGATAGTACCATCTGCGGAATTGTAATTAGGATGTCTTTCAAAATTTTTGCGCAGAATACTTTCGTTTACATCAAAATATTTTACACCGTATTTAACCATATCATCTATATGGGCATATCCGTCTTTATCGATAAGATTTTTGCCCGTATCAAAGCCATAAAGGGTGTTGATATAATCCGGCAAACCTGTGCCCTTGCCGCAGTTGAGCAAAGCATCTTCATTGTTCAGTGACCAGTTATCATACGCACTCAATGCAAATATGCTTAACAGTTCCAGACAAATCTGGCTGTCTTCCTCCCAATCAAACATACGCTCAAAAGCAGGTGATGTTGCCTGTGGCTGGGATGGTATCTGTGTATTTTCCTGCACGGCAGTGTTGACTGTATTGGAAAGGAACACGATATGCCCTGACGGACTTACCTGTACTGTCATAGTGCCGAAATCTTTTACAGCTTGCTGGTCAAAAACACCGCTGTCGTAATTTACTGTATATGTATCTCCGTTTTTTGTTACTACAGCATTTGATATCCATCGGGCTATGCCGTATCCATCAGGATCAATAATTGTATCATTATCCGGATTGTAACTGTCAAAGCCTTCAAATAAATCTCTCACCAAATCTGTATCAAAAGGAAAATGCTTGCGTGATATTTCCTCCAGATCGCTTACCTTAATCTCGGATACCCCCTTTTCTTCATCAAGCATTGAGGCATTATGGTCTACCACATATAAATGTTCCAATGCCGCACAAAGAAGAAATATATTGTTGTCTATGCTTTCTCTGCTGAAATCTGCATCCCAGTTATACTCCAGCATACCTACAGGAACACCAAATTCCACCCTTGTTTTTATCTCCTGTTCAGAATAGTTACGGACATTGGAAAGGAATTTGGGACTTCCGTTTTTAATCTTTACAGTGAGATAACCGTAGTCCGCAACATAATATCCGTCAGGGCCATAGCAGTCATAATTCACCTTAAAAACGTCAGCCTGCTGCTCAACCGACGCAATTTCCATACCGATTACACTGCCAAGGCCATCGGAACAGCTGAGTGTGTCGGTGTCTGCATCATAATTTCTGTCAGATTTAAAATGCTCGGTAACATCCGGCTTGTCATAAGCAAAATACTCTGTGGCAACGCTGACATAGTCCTCCAGCTTTACTTTATAATTTTCATCGTATATTTCTGTGCCGTTGTCCTTCCGCCAGATGCTTTCCAACATGGCTTTAAAGATATCTCCGCTGACAGCGGTCAGTAATTTGTCATCCTTGCTGCCGCACCAGTTATCCGAAAGACCGATACTTAAATCTCTCATATACGGTGCAACAATCTCTTTGACCTGTTCTGTTGTATATGTTTCGTTTTTTCCGCAGGCAGTTAAATTAAAAAGCATAACTGTCGCCAAAAGTAATGATAAAACTTTTTTCATATTAACCTCCTGTAAAAACTCCGTGATTTATTCAAATCCGAAAAACTCATCTTCAAGTATTGCAAGAATACCTTTCTGGTTCTGTTCCAGTTCAGGGTATAGCTCCTGCGGTATTTCATATTTAACGGTTTCTCCAAGCTGTGTCACAAACTCTGCCATATACACTATTCTGTGTTCTGAAGATGTTTTTGTGCCACGCTTTTCCATGTAACTCCATTTGGAAACCACAGCAGCTTCTGTATACCGCGGCTGCGGATAGCTTTCAGGCTCTGTATATGAACCATGGAAAAACTTATATATATTTTTTGCCACCATAAACATAAACAGTATTACTACTGCTGTTAAAACAACTGCAAAGGCTGTTCCCAAAGTGCCTGTTATTCTTATCATAAAAATCTCCTTTGAGAATTTTGATTAATTTTTGTATTCTATACACCATTAAGATTATACAGATATGTCTCATTTTCTGAATATCCACCGTGGTAATAGCCAATTTTCTTCCAGTTGCCTGCTTTTGCAAGACTGTATGTACATCCGTCTATATTTGAAGAATGACAGGATGCCGCAAATGCGCCGATTGTTCTGCCTGTTGACATAATCTTCAAAGCAGCATCGCTGTGGCAATCCAGCAGATTTGCACAGTGTATGCGTCCTATAAAGCCACCTACTGCATAAGGTGTTACCATTTCATAAAACACTCTGTCGTCCATATAGTCGTTATTTTCACCTATAGCAACACCCTTCGCTGTACAATTATCTATTCTGCCAAAGGCTACACTTGCAGCAAGACATCCAACTTCGTTATAACCTTTTACCGTTACATCTGCTGTGCAGCTGCGCACTACACCATTTTCCAATATTTCTCCTGCAACGCCGCCAACACAGCTTGCACCGTTTACTGTGCCTTGAACATTGCTGTTGAGTATCTGACCCTCACAGCTGCCCGCAATTATACCCGATGATGTAGGGTATCTTGCATGGTCCGGTGATATATAATCTATAGCTGCATTTGTCACATTAAGATTCTTTACTATACCGTCTGCACCTATATGGCCAAAGAGCCCAACTTTCGCCCAGTTTAAATTCTCTCTGTCTATTCCGCCGCAGTCGTATACAATATTAAGGTTGGATATTGTGTGTCCCTGTCCATCAAATATTGCATTAAACCCTGTTTTTGCATTGGTATTTGTTTCGGAAAATCTCAGTTCAAAATCTGCTTTGTTGAACATCGGCTCAAAGGCTATGCCTGCGAGGTCAATATCTGTATTAAGTCTGTAGGTATTGCCCTGAATATTATAGGAATTATTGCGCACATCTTCGGCAAACTGCAGAAATTCTTCAAGACTGTTTATATCCACAAGCAGTTTTTCTTTATTGAGGTCTCGCACTGTTTCCAGTACGCTTTTAATGCGCCATATCTCCTGCCCTGCAGAAAACTGTGCTTTCAAATCCTGCGGCACAGCGTCAACTATCTGTTTTTCCATAACAAAGGTGATATCATAAGCAGGAATATTATTTTCTGTTCTGCTGTAGGTTACTTTAAACCTGTTATCATCTTCAAATTCAATGGCTTTTACCGCAAGCTGAACATCAAACAAATGATAATCAGGATCAAAATTATTGCTTTCGGGATAACTGCCCCAGCCAAGCGGAAAATCATCCGCCATCATAAATTTGAAAATTTCACGCTGCACACCTTCATCCAGAATATATGTCATATGGCCAAATGAGTCATAATGGCAATATTTCTGTGGAAGCATTTCGTTAATATAAAGATATGTAAACCCCAGGCGGTTGTTTTCAGGATTCCAGTAGTCATCACTGCTTACTGTTCGGCAGTATACGTCTATAAAATTCTGTGCCTGTTCAGGTACAGCATTATTATCTTTATAAAAATCTGTTTCGCTTGTGAAACACACAAGAATCCCGCTTATAACCACAACAGCTATAACCCCTACAAGCGCAAGAGCCCCGCGACTTTTTCTCTTTTCATCAAAAATGTGCTTTATTCTTGTTGCAACAGTGTGTTTGTTGTCACTGAAAGATGTGGCACACAGCAATTCGCTTCTGCGGTTGGATGCGAACTTAAGAATGCTTTCTCCATATATATTTTTGCCTGCGCTGTTCATTTTCTTGTATATAGACTCATCGCAGGAAAGTTCAATATCCTCAAGAGCCATTTTGCTCATAAGCCATACACAAGGGTTGTACCAGTAAACACAGGTAATAATGAAAAGCATAAGCTTGAACACAACATCATAACGCTTGAAGTGTACGAGTTCGTGATGTATTGCAACCTGCAGATACATATCATCCCCGCTGTCCTGAGGTACAATTACGGTAGGCCTGAATATACCAGAAAGAACCGGAGTTGTAACCATATCAGATTCATAAACAGGCACATCTTCATCCAGTCCAAGCTTGCGCAGACTTTCAGAAATATCTATTTCTAAAGGGACGAGAGATTTGTCAAGAGTATTTTTTGCAATTATATAACCGCCCATGCGTACTGCAAGCAACAAAAATGTACCGCAGATCCAGATCGCACACAAAATATCGCTTATTGCTATTGTGCTTTTGCCCAGAACTTCGGTTGCTGTATTGAGCAGCGGTCTATCGTTTTCTTCTGCAGTTATGTCCTGAGGAGGAATAATTTCTTCATTATTTTCAGGAACTGTTTCCATAAAATCCTGCTGAGCCTCTTCATATTCAACGTTGTAATAAACAACAATGTTATCTACAGGAACAGAAATAGGTGCTGTAAAATCCGGTATGGAAATATCGAAAGGCACCAGCAAACGGATGGTTATAACCACCCATACCCAGTACTGCCATTTTGCAGTATATCGCTTGTTCAGAATTCCACGCAGCAGTATCAGAAACATAATGATTACCGATACGGGAATGCTGTTTTCAAACATATTTGTAAGGATATTTGCCATGGTTATTCTCCTTTTTTAAGGCTGTCCAAGAGATTGTGCAAATCCGCAATGTCATCATCAGACAAAGGATTTGACTGTGAGAATGATACAAGAAACTGATTTAAGGAGTTGTGGTAAAACTTGTTCATAAAACTTTGATTTTCCACAGCATAATAATCCTCTTTTTTTACAAGAGGTGTGTAGAAGTTTTTGTTTCCCTGCTTTGAACAGGTGATAAAGCCTTTTTCCATAAGGCGTGACAAAAGGCTGAGGATTGTGCTGTCTGCCCAGTTTTTTTCCTCTTTAAGGGCTTTGTCAAAATAGTTGCGGGGCACTGCAGTTTCTGCCTGCCACAGCAAAAGCATTATTTCAAGTTCTGCGTCGGGAAGCCGTTTAATCTTACTCATAAATAAAATCTCCTACGTTTGTAGCATCTTTATCTATATACTACATTTGTAGGAGATATTTGTCAATATATACTGTGCATTAACGCAAGGAACTTACTGTGTCAGTTTCATATACATCAAAGAATTTATAACTATCACAGCAATAACTGCCGTTGTAACAGATACTGCATAATATGAGATGTCGTAGCCTTTTACCTGATGCAGCCCCGAAAAAGAAACGCCAAAAATATGTACAGCTATTGCATACATAGCCGATACAAACAGCACGACATATTCATACGCACTTTCCAGATTATTATCATATTTGTGCTTTTCGTGATGCATATGCGCTGCTGCTATAAAAACAATGTATATTACCAGCATAATTATTGCAGTTATAAAAAACCGCTTATAATCCGCCATCCACTGTATTTTCATATCATACTGCAGGATAGATTTAGTGATGCTTTTCATACATGCAGGATATGGAAATGGTATGAGACAAATTGAAACAGCAGAAATGACTGCTGTGGAAACCATCCATATCTTTTTGGCCCACAATGAATCAACAAGGAGAAGAATAACAAGAATAACCGCAAATACAATTAATAAAGTTTTTATCATAATATAATTTTAATGTATTACCCAACCTGTCCCATCATTATATCTTCATATTCTTCTTGGCTGTCGTAAACCTCAATCTTATGCATGCTTCCAATCATTGTGTGCATACTGTTGAATTTGCTTTCCATATCCACTGTTGTTTCTATAAAATGAGTATGTTTGCCCACATTCCAGCTGTATGAATAAACTGTTCTGGTCTCTGTTCCATCTGCTGTTGAAGATATAACAGTTGTTGTTTCTGTCACTTTGTAATTGCCTATTTCAAATTCTTCTGTGGAAGTTTCTGATATAAATTCTTTATCAGCAAGTTTTGTAAATTGTCTGTCACTTGTTTCTGCACCATCACGATTTTGAATAAATCTTACTGTTGTGTTGTGTCTGTCTCCGTATTCCACTGTTATATTATCACCATATGTATTTACATTGCGCACAGTGCTGTTGCCTGGAATAACTTTTGACGGGAGAAAGAAAAGTTTCCAGTCGTTATTAAGCAACTGCTGATAAAGGCTATTAAAATCATCATTTGGGATATGACAATAATATGTTGCTGGTCTACCTACATTAAGCTGTGCAGTATAATCCTCCTGATAGGAGTCAGAATTTTTATATGCTGATGAAATTGTCGGCATCATAAAACGAATAAGCACCCAGCCAACACAAAAAATAACAACATAAAAATTATTATTTTCCTTGTTATTTATAAAGTCATTGTCTTTTTTCAGTACTTTTACAACTCCCCGTATGCCCGAAGACAACAATATTGCCGAAAATAATAAGTCTTGTATTCTTCCTTTATTTATAACTTCATAAAAATTGATAACACCTAATACAATCAATGAAACACTGACTAACAAAGAATAAATTATTTGTTTTTTCATACTGTCACCCGCTTTATTACAATGTTTTTGCAAATGTCTATTTCTTAAGTGATGTTTTAATAGTTATTGCACAGTAAATATAATAAATGATCAACGGAATACAAACTATTTCATTTGGGAAATCTCGTCCATATCCTGTTAAGAACTGATATGCAATGTCATAAATTATCCAACCAGCACCAAAAGCTATACCCAAATATGCGCCTATAATTTTACTTTTGTGCATCAACGCTCCTGCCATAGTCATAACTGCAAGATTAAACCAGAAAACGAAACTTAACAAAAATTCAAATTCACCAACTCGCATACCACTAACCAGCAACAAGATTGTCCATATAATTGCTGGAACGTAATAGAGTGTTTTGAACATATAAACCACCTTTGTATAAGAAGTTTTAGTTTGTCTAAAAAAATGCTACAAAATTAATTACAAAATCATCTTCAAAAATTTCTTCCCCATCGTATGTATTGTCATTTATTGATATGCACATACGATATTTGCCATCTACAGAAAGAATATTGGCATTATAATAACCCATTTCATCCTGAGTTATCTTTGTTTTATCCCAGTCTATTAATTCAGGAAATATAAAATCTTCTGGCGGAGCAACGTATACATTGTCATATGTTATTTCATTATTTTTATATTTAGAAAAAATGTTTTCTGCTAATTCTTCATATGAAATCAATTTGCCCTGATATTGAATATTTTCTATATCTTCTGGAGATAAAACAATATTATCATGCTGAGGACCTAACTGAACATTAGCTTCATCCACAAAAAACTGCGGTGTAATCATACCCATTGGAACATCAATTTTACAGATTTTTCCGTCTTTAAAGTAGAATCGAAAGCCCGATGTTATTGTCTGTACTTCAGGTGCATTTTGTTTTTTATATTTCAAGTCAAACATTGCATCATAACCATCGGATAAAACTTCTATAACAATATTATCTATTGAAAGTTCAGCATTGTTTTCTGTTGCAGCAATGGTTGTTGGCAACATAAATGACAGAAAGTATGTCCAGCCTTCTTCTGTGAAATATTCAACGTACATAGCATCCAAAGCTTCGTCTATATCCTTTTCAGCAGGTCTTTTATCTGCACCTTCACCAATAAAATCCCATCCGTCATAGAAGTCATTAACTATTTCTTCGCTTTGAGGGGTACCCCATTTGTTGAGCAAGTCAGCAATCATTTCCTGCTCGGTTACAGATTTATCTTTGGTACAACCTGATAAAAAAGCAAATGTCAGAACAAATATAATCATATACAGGAAATTCTTTTTCATATAGTAATCCCTCTTTGTATAATTGAAGTTAGTGTAACTCGGTCTTGTTTTTAATCCTTACAAGTTAAAAAGTGAAACTTAATTTACCAGAAAAATATTTGCCTATAACGTAAATGTTATATATCCCACCTTCTAAAATGCAGAAGTTTTCACCTTCAAGCATATCGAAGCAATAAAACTTTCCCTCTGTCTGATGTTCAAAAATAATTTTAGCTTCACCAAAATTTTTATCAACTATAAATATCTGTGCCAGTTCGTTATTAGCTTCTAACGTTCCAGCTTGCTGAACACCACACAAAAAGCTATATTTAATATCTCTTAACTGTAATTCTCCATCAGGAGCATACCTTGCCCGTTCAAATGAAAATTTTGCGTTTTCAAAGTCTGTACATTCTGCTATTGCTTTTTTAGGATCCATCTCATAATATTTGGTATTCGCCACATCTTTAGCCATAATACCAAACGTTACCAAAAGAGTTATAATGGACAATCCTATAGATATTTTTCTAGAATAATTTTTCATATGTATCTCCTATTTTACAGCCCTCATAATACATACAACTGGCTGTTCTGCTGGAATAACAACAAATTGGAACACAGCTTCTCTCACAAAATGGTCAGCAAGTTCAGGTGCCATAAATACTTTCATTTCTGTTTTACCGTCGCTGATTGTCGCTGTAATATATCCGTCCTTGCCCATTGGAATGTTTTTATATGCACCGCCTGCAAGTTCCTGCGGCATTGTTGTGGAATATTCAATACTATTGAAGTCCAATATAAGTTTTGCTTCCCCAATAACAGCTTCTTCTGCTTTGAAGTTTTTAATTTCCTTTACAGATTTAAACTTTGTATATCCTTCGGTGCTTTTAAGGACATTTATATTTATTTCATCTGACTTTTCT
Source organism: Oscillospiraceae bacterium (assembly GCA_015067145.1). Taxonomy (GTDB): domain Bacteria; phylum Bacillota; class Clostridia; order Oscillospirales; family Ruminococcaceae; genus RGIG3102. Next base: position 23,921 of record SVNA01000018.1, read on the forward strand.
TTCCATTCTTCTGTCATCAAAGAAAATCTTTCGAGCATAAATGGTGAAGATGTGTCTTCTCTTGTTGCTATAACTTCAGCAACTGTATGTCCATAACTTTGAAAAAATACTATGCGTACACCCTCAAAACTTTTAGCTGTATCCAAAAATTTATTATATGCATCCCAGGCGTGAGAAACCATATCGGAATATCCGTAATAGTCATACAGCATATCATCAAGCTGTTCTTTTGCCTTTTCATTAAAAGCATCCGCTGCTTCCTGATTGATTTTATTGTCAACATCAAGGCTGTAGTGTATATTGGCAGCCATATATTCTATAGGTTTGCCTTCTTCTCCTCGTATATTAACCGAAATAGTTGGTGTTCCATTTCCCAACTCATCACTAAACACAATAACCTTACTATCATCTTCCCAGCTGTTGTAATCAAGCAATACATATTCTCCATCAGTAATTGTACGCATATCTTTTGCCTGTTCTTCTGTTATTGGGAAATTTGAAGTTTGGCCGTTATATTCTTCTATTAGTCTTTCGGGTATATCTGTGCTTGGCTTTGTACCGCCGCAGGCTGTAAGCAAAAGTACTGATAGTATTACTGATAAAACTTTTTTCATATATATCTCCTATTTTGATTTTTTGAATAAAATCCAAAGACAGAGCAGTAAAAATATTACCACAACCGCTGGGATTACATAGGTTGAATACGGGAATGCAAAAACCTTAAATTCACTGGTTATCTCATTGGCAAAAATCGGAAACCATCCGATAACCGATACCGATGCCAGAACGCCAATATATTCAATTGTCGTCATTGGTCCAAGAACCTGATTTATAACAAAATCCTTGTAACCTCCGAGTGCTGAAAATACCACAGCTATAATAAATCCAAACAGTAAATACATACCTGTAATTTTTAATAATTTCTTTATAACTTTCATAAGCACCTCTGATGTATTCTCTATTTTGTATAGATTCTAACACCCTGATGTTACCAAGTTGTAAAATTGTAAAATATTATCTGAAATATGTATCCATCAGCTGTGCATCCGCTATTATTGCATCAACCTGCGGTCCCCAGTCTTTTTCAGTTATCTCTATCCATTCATTACTGTAAGCAATATAGTCATCACCACAAGTGAAAATATGCAGCAGTTCTTCTCCATCTGATGTTCTGAGGATTATTCTGTATCCAAATGCATCGGTTGTGCTTACACTTGTAACACTTTTTATGCCTGGGTGAAGCCATAAAAGGTTAAAATCCTTGTATTCCTTATACCCTGCCTGTTCCACAAAATCAAACAGCTCCGCTGTCTGTTCTTCATTGAGAAGATATTCCTTGTGCTCTGTTCTGTGTTCACCGTCAGTAAAATCCTGCACCTCTTTATTTTCTCTGATTACATATACAGCATATTCTTCGTTGAACTGTGCAAAGTTAAAATACTCTTCCCCGTTTATATCTTTGAGCATCGGTTTTGTTATAAAAAATACTGCAAGACATATTGCTGCAATGCATACTGTTATAAATGTCTTTTTGTTTTTCATAGGCTCTCCTTTATTGTTAACTGCTGAATTTGGAATGGTATATTATTTCTTTGCCTTTGCCTTTGGCATATTCAATTTCTTCTTTTACCGACTGCCCTATATATCCGTCTATATCAACAACGTATATAGCATCAGATATATCAATTTTGCGGTAGTGGGCTTTTACAAGATTCTCTTTTTCGGTCTCCGTAATTTTCTTTTCGCTTTCATTATATGTACACTGAATCACATTGAAATTGTGCCTGGTTTCCAGTTCAAATGCTATATTCTTCATAGCTTCAGCAAATCGCATACTGCCACATACAGTTACAGTTTTCATAAAATTCTTCCTTTATATCAGCTTATCAATTTCTCTATTCAAACGTTCCTTCAAGTCTTCAAGCTCTGCTGCTGATGGTGCATATTCTGCGGAAAACAGCTCTTTGCCGAGATGCCATACAGGTCCGCCTGTTTCGGTGTCTCCTGCATATCTGGGGAATATATGCCAGTGCATATGCTGTGCATTGCCTTTGCCGATAAGTTCGTAGTTGAGCTTGTCCGGTTTAAATGCGTTATATACCGCTTCTGCAACCAATGCCATTTCCTGCAGGAACTGGTTGCGGGTATCTTTGTCCAGATGGTGCAGCTCCGTTGCATGCTGCTTGCAGATAAAAACTGTATATCCTTTTATCCTCTGACTGTCACCGACAACTACATATCCTGTTTCCAGTTCTCGGACAAAATAATGATTTGTTCCTGATTTGATTTTTTCTATTCTATCGCATACAAAACAGTTTTCCATACTGAACAGTCTCCTACAATAATATTACTACAAGTATTCCACATATATTTAAAGATGTAATAAGTGGCACACCATTGTGTAAAAAATGGATAAAAAAAGATGTTACCTCTATATTATAAGGGTAACATCTTTTTGCTGCAGTTGCAATATATTGTGCGCAAATGCAGGGCTGTATGCGCAAATGATGGGTTTAATGCTTGGGTCTGTGAAAAATTATGACAGATTAAAGCTATTCTGCTTTGTTTTACAGTGTTAAACCCACGCTGTAAAATACAAGTGCCATAATGGTAAAGGCCGTCCAGCCTATATACCGTCCCGCAATTTCCCATTCAGAAGGTTCTGCACGTTCAGCATTGCGAATTTGAAATGACAGATTCCAGCGGAACAGCTCGTCAACAAACAGAATTGAAACAGCGGTTATTACAGACAGCACAACGCTGTAGAACCATATCTGCCAATCACCGTTGCTGGTAAGTTCAGGTTCTGACATCAATTCAATTATAGCTGTTGCAGATGGTTTCATTTCATCAACAATGTTGCCGTCGCCATCGTATGTATTGTATCCGTCAGAAAAAGTTATATCAAAACCTTCAGGAAATCCTTCCTCATCGATAAGTATTAACTCGGAGTTAATCCCGCTGTCCGGAATAACTGCACCGCGAAATATAACTTTATCGCCTTCCCGCAGTTCAACACCAGTCATATTCTTTTTGTGTTCAAAGTCTTTTGGGATAGCTGTCGGGTCTTCTACGGCTGTGTATGGACCATAGGTTTTATCACCATAGCTGAATGTTACAGTTTTGTCCTCTGTAACAGTGAAAACAGCATCTTTTCCTTTTATGCGGCCCTCATATACAGTGATTCTGTTTTCATATCGTGGCTGGAGTATAGCATCATTATATCTGAAGCCAACTTTGGAAGAAGCTATGAAATATGCTGCAGTAAAAATTACAAACATTGCTGCCAGCAAAATCAAAACACCTTTTTGATACATATTAAGCTTTTTGATTCGTTCCATATTCTATCCTCCTTAAAATACAAAAGCACTTATATCACTAATTTCATTTTGATTATAGTCTATTCGGTTGCTTCAGATATATCATTTTTCTCTACTGGTATTACAATATCGTTATATTCACAATAGTCTTCTATGTTACTTATAAGTGCACTTTCCTCTAAAAGGCTTAGTGCTTCATAGTTTTTAAGAATATATGTATTTATCAAATTGTTCTCGCCATTTAAAAATTCATATACACTATCCGGTGTAACTTTCCATTTGTTTGATAATACCGCTGTAATATCATTTATGAAACAGATTTTTTCAAAAGTTATTTCTGAAGAAATTAACTCTGTATTTTTGTCCAGTTCTTCCTTTGTTATATAACCTGTATAATCTTGTCCATCTATTTGATATGTAATTTCTATATAATTATTTTCAGTATGATTCCATACATGTATTTCTGTATTAACCGGTATTTCTGTTAATTCAACTGTTTCAGCATTTTCTTCTTGTCGCAAAAATGAAGGAGTCAACATTCTATAAATAGGTTCACTGTAATAATTAAGCAAGCCTGATAAAAAATTAAGCATTAGCCAAACTACAGCCGCTACAACCAGTTTCTTTCCTTTTTCTCCTTTTTCTCGCAAAAAGTTCTTAAGCCGTTCTAATACATCGCTTGATTGAACAATTTCAACAAACTCATCTACTGTCTGATCATCAACGTTTTCTTCATTTTCTTCAATAGAATCATAATAATCCCATAGCGATGTATCAATTTGATTTTCTATTGATTCATACAAATAAGTTAATATCCTTGAATTATCAAAAACACTGTTCGTTAAAGACAGATTTTTTGATAAAATTTCCATAGCTGGTGCTATATTTTTTAAAGCCTCTTCTCTCATATAAAATGGCTTTATACTTTCTGCAACTTTACGACCAACACCGGTTAATTCACTTATTCTATTATAACTTTCAAAAGCAGATGTTAAGTTTTGAAATAATGAAACATAACTGCTTGAAGGTTCCATAAGTTTATAGGTTCGATTTAATTCTTCCTGTATTATTTTTAATGCAGTATTTTCATATAACGAATTTATGGATTGTTTATAGCTATGTAATGCTTTCCATGTGTTACTGTTTTCTACCGCCTTTAATGCTGAAAACGAACTGGTTTGATTTAATTTATCTATTATTTCTTGTTGGCTTTTTATGTATTTTTCAATTTCTTTCATATGTCTCACCGATGTGCATTTATCTACTTTGAATAATAAAACAATCCTTTTATAACTCGTGTTATTATATATTTTTTTAATATAGTATAATTGTAACACATACAATACTAAAATAACATAAAATGTTTATCATAGTTCAGATTAACGTTTCTTAACTTGTGTCGAGGATTTGATGTCCTCGTAATATAGAACATGAGAAGGGGCAAAATCGGTAAGGTAGCTTAAAAATTTTTAAGATTTGTATAAATGCACAAGTTTAACTCGCATTTTTACAGCATTATGCTCATAAAAATAAAACGCCAGCTATACAATGAACTGAATTTCAGTTATGTATAGCTGGCTTAATTGTGAAAATATTGTAAATATTAAAACGACCTTACCGATTTAATATATTTCTATGTTCTATATTATGAGGGGATAAATATTACGGGAGGAAAAATGTCAAAAAGAAGTATCATAATAAAAAACTCTCCAATAGGTATAGAACAGGCAGATACCATAGCACGAGCTGTATTTGAAGATATAGTATTGTCTTGGAATAATGAAGATGAGAGAAGACAGGTACAATCTTTTATGGAGAGATATACACAGACACAGATTGAAATAAATAAATCTGTATAAATAAAAAATGCCCTAACCAATATATGTAATAAACATATACTGATTAGGGCATAATTGTTATCTTGTACCATAAATCAATGAATAATCGAAAAAAACAACGAATCCGAACATACTGCCGATTGGCAATAGGTTCGGATATCGTAAATGTGGCTCTCCTTGTTGGACTTGAACCAACGATATAAATCAGTTTGACTTAACCGATTAAATTGAAAACTTCAATCAATAACGACCATACGAATCAAAACATAGTCGCTCTCGGTCAGGGCTGAAGCCCTTTCTTCGCTCTCCTTGTTTTGCTCTTCCTCCGCCTCCCTGTATCCGCCACCGGCGGCGGTCGGCTCCGTCGCAGATTAAAGTCCGCCAGGGGCAGACGCACACACATAAGTCGTTGGGGCAAGGCCGGCAGGGAGAAAAAGGCAAAAAGAAAAAGCAGGTCTTCTGACCTGCTCTTCTTTTTGGCTCTCCTTGTTGGACTTGAACCAACGACCTACGGATTAACAGTCCGCCGCTCTACCGACTGAGCTAAAGGAGAATATTTATCTTCGGCTTTTCTTTTCGGTCGTTGCCAACGACCTTCCGGAATAACAAATCTTCGCAGCCTGCGACACGCTAAAGCATCTCTTGCCTGCTCGTGTGTTATTCTGTCGTCCGCCTCCCTGTTTCTGCCACCGGCAGCGGTCGGCTCCCTCCCAGATTACCACTCCGTCCTTCTACCGACTGAGCTAAAGGAGAATATATGAAAAGTGCCAGCACCTCCCTATCTTCCCAGGACGTCTCCATCCAAGTATTTTCGGCGCTACTCAGTTTAACTACTGTGTTCGGAATGGGAACAGGTGGGACCTGAGCGCTATCGGCACTGGCTAATCTTTTCTCTAGGCTTCAATTAGCCTTCGGGCTTGCACCCTCAAAACTGAACAATACAACTTCAACTATCAATTCTCTTCAGAATGTAGAACCTGACTTAAGATGTGGTCAAGCCCTCGACCTATTAGTACACTCTAGCTTAATACCTCACAATACTTACACTTAATGCCTATCAACCTTGTAGTCTTCAAGGGGTCTTACCTGATTACTCAGTGGGATATCTTATCTTTGGGTCGGTTTCACGCTTAGATGCTTTCAGCGTTTATCCGTTCCGCACATAGCTGCCCAGCTGTGCCACTGGCGTGACAACTGGTGCACCAGAGGTGCGTCCATCCCGGTCCTCTCGTACTAGGAACAGCGCCCATCAAATATCCTACGCCCACGACAGATAGGGACCGAACTGTCTCACGACGTTCTGAACCCAGCTCGCGTACCGCTTTAATTGGCGAACAGCCAAACCCTTGGGACCGAATACAGCCCCAGGATGCGATGAGCCGACAT
>SVNA01000032.1 GCA_015067145.1 Oscillospiraceae bacterium
CACTTATCATAAGCCTGCTTGTGGGTATGGCGGTTAAGGCGCTGTTTAACAAAGCACTGGAAGAAGCGGGACTAAGCTTTGAAAACGGACAGTTTGTTGTGGAGGAAAACAGCGACAGCGAAATTGGCAGGCTGCTTGGAACAATCTCCGACTTCAAAAACGGCGAAATGGCACCTGAGGATATTGCAGGTCTGCTTGGGGCTGTAACAGGCGAAGAATTTGACACAAGCCAGTTTGAAGAAATGCTCGGCAGTATAACAGGTGAAGATGGGCAGATAGATATGTCACAGCTGGAAGAAATACTGGGGCAGCTTGAAGAGATAAGCGGCGAAGGAGCAGAAGAATAAAGGTGTGTCATATGGCTTGATAGAATAAAAATTTTTTAGCGACATGTTCCTTGTATAATATAAGCAAAGGAGTTATCCTGCCATTTGCGGCAGGATAACTCCTTGTTCTATACATTCACTGTCGGTTTTGTTTTAATATTTGTTGATGAATTCAAGTACCTGCGTTATGACTATCCGCACCACATACACAAAAACATCAATTGGTACAGACGTTTTTCCACTTTTTGACCAAATCACAATTGCAACTTTGTCCAATATGACTATTAAAAAGAGAAAAAGTATAGTTTTCTGGCAGATTTATTATATTTTTTGTTGTAATATTAAAGGAATCTATGTTTAATTCAAATAATAAGGGGCCGAAACGTTTGTTATGTTAATGTGTTTACAACAGGCTGCAACAATGCACACAGCAGGTGGAAATAGACGGAATACTGTGGTATAATATATTGTATCAATTGTTTGAGGAGAACATCTATGTATAATATTCTTGTTGTTGATGACGAAGCCAACATCCGCAATGTTATAAAAGAATACTGCGAATTTGAGGGGTTCAGCGTAACCGAAGCCACCGATGGCCGCGAGGCTGTGCAGATGTGCCGCAGCCAGAAGTTTGATGTGGTTGTTCTCGACGTAATGCTGCCTACCATGGACGGCTTTTCCGTGTGCAGGGAGATAAGAAAGCAGGAGGATATCCCTGTTATAATGCTGTCTGCAAGAGGCGAGGAATATGACAAGCTGTTCGGCTTTGAGCTGGGCATAGAGGATTATATGGTAAAGCCTTTTTCTCCTATGGAGCTTATGGCCAGAATAAAGGTTGTGCTGCGCCGCCATGCGCATCACACACCGCAGACACAGCAACAGCAGGACAGCAGCTTTAAATACGAGACACTTATCATAGATATGGAACGCCGCAGCGTATATGTGGACGGGGAAGAGGTTATGCTTGCGCCAAAGGACTATGACCTGCTGTTCTATCTTGTAAAGAACAAAAACAAGGCCTTCTCCCGCGAGGCGCTTTTAGCGGATGTTTTCGGCTACGAATTTCCCGGCAACGGCAGAATTGTGGACACCCACATAAAGCTTATCCGCAACAGCCTTGGCAGATACCGTGATTTTATCGTGACGCTGCGCAGTATGGGCTATAAATTTGAGGTACCTGAAAGATGAAACGGACAAGGACACTGCAGACACGACTGTGGAAATATTTTGCCATCTTTGCGGCAGTAATTGCTCTGGTTATCTGGGCGCTGCAGTTTTTTTTCTTTGACAGGATGTACTATCAGAAAGAGATAGACAAAATCGAGACCATCGGCAAAAGTGTTGCCCAAGAATGGCGCAATGTAAAGTTCAGCCAGGCGGTTTCGGTGGAGTTCTACCGCAACGAGGTGCCTGTGCACATCTTCAACTCCAAAGGTGCGGCACAGGGTTCTCTGGTGCTGCAGATTTCTGACCCGAACCCTCTTAATGCCCGTGACTTTATCCGCAGATATGAGGAGTCGGGGGAAGAGCAGTACATAGAAAACATCAAGGACCCAAAGGTGCCAAATACCAATTTTGTGGTATACGGCACAAAAATTCTCAATGAAAGCAGCCCTGAGGACAGCCTTTACATATTTATTGTAAACCCTATGGGCCCGCTGGAAACAGTGCGCAACATCCTCCGCGACAACCTGCTTATTCTGCTGCTTACCATGGTGGTGGTGGCAATTGTCATCTCCTACTTTATGGCAAAAAGAATTGCCGAACCGCTGGTTAAAATGACGGGCAAGGCACAGCAGCTTGCAGAGGGGGATTATGACATTGAATTTGAACAGTCAAATATCAGAGAGATAGACCAGCTCAGCCGTACGCTCAACCATGCCACCAGCGAGCTGGCAAAGCTGGATGAGGAAAAACGCAACTTCCTTGCAACCATCTCCCACGATCTGCGCACACCGCTGGCGGGAATCAAGGCCTATGCCGAGCTTATCCGTGACATATCGGGCAATAACCCTGTAAAGCGTCAGGAACATATTTCCGTTATCGTCAAGGAAGCCAACTGGATGAGCACAATGATAAGCGAAATTCTGGAATACTCCCGCATACAGTCTGGCAGCATCAACTACGAAATGGGCGACTTTGCCCTCTGCGCACTGACAAGGGGTGTGGTGAAGAAGTTTGAGGAGACCGACTGTGCTGTAAAGGATGTAAAAATCCTTGTGGACGCAGAGGAGGATATGTATGCGTTCGGGGATATGCACCGAATACAGCGCGTGGTGCAGAACTTTATCAGCAATGCAATCCGGCATTCACCGCAGGGCGGTACAGTGGAAATCCGCATAAGAAAGGATGACGGAAAAATCCACTGGGAAATCCGCGACCACGGTCAGGGCATATCAAAAGAGGACCAGAAGCTGATATGGGAAAGATACTTTACCCAGTCGAAAGATTATGACCGTGCAAACGGCGGCATAGGACTGGGGCTTTCCATAGTAAAGGGTATCCTGAAAGCACACAATGCAGACTTTGGGCTGGAAAGCGAAGAGGGCAGCGGTGCAATGTTCTGGTTCCAGCTGGACGCTGCAAAGGACGAATACTGATATTAATATGATATAATGTATAAAAGACAGACGACGGAGACTTACAGGTTTGCCGTCGTCTTTCTTTATTTTTTAAAGTCGGGAATTTGACAAATGGTCGGATTTTTGGCTCAGAAACACACAAAATGTACATAAAAACCATAAATTTTTTCTGTGAAATTGATTTGGAGCTGAAGGCTGGTTTTTACACACTGTTGTGCAAAAATGACAAAATATAGTTGTGTATGTTGAAAGTGTTGGGTTTTACGCATAAAAAATGACGGTTGAAAGGTGTATTTGAGTTATTGGTTGGTATAGATTTTTTCAATGGCAAAATGCCGAAATGTGTAGTTTGTGTGTAGTTTGTGTGATTTGTGTGTAGCCGAAAAGAAAGTCTTATGAAAATAAAGTTAAGAGTTGAAAAATTGGTTGTAAACTTAATTTTTGTGTGGTAAATTGAAAGCATCTTAATAAGCGTTAACGAAAGGAGAAAGGCGTTATGAAAAAATTATTGGCATTCCTTATTTCAGGAGCATTGGCATTATCAATGGTAGCTTGCGGTGGCGGCGAACCTGCACCTGCACCGGAAGGCGGCGAAGCAGCCGGCGGTACAATTTCAATCGGTGCTGTTCTTCCACTGACAGGCTCATCAACAGGTGAATATCTCAAAGCAGCTATGGAAGTTGCAGAAGATATCATCAACAACTCACATGACCTCGACTGGGATCTTGCTAAAAACGAAGGTGTCCTGGGCGGTCAGAAAATCGAAATCAAATTTGCAGACCATCAGGCAAGTGCAGAGGTAGCAACAACAGAAGCTGCAAACCTTCTTGACGCAGGCGTTGTGGCTATCACAGGTGCTTACAACTCCGGATGTTCCGCATCCGTAGCAACACAGGCTCTGGAATACGGCGTACCAATGGTTTGTGGTTCATCCTCATCCGCATCTCTCACAGACGGCACAACATACAGCTTCGGTTCCATCTTTAACCGCGTTGCAGCAAACGAC
>SVNA01000019.1 GCA_015067145.1 Oscillospiraceae bacterium
GCATAAACTCGAATAAAACTGAATAAACAAAAAAAACACCGGCAAGATTAGTCTTGTCGGTGTATTGTTGTACGCCCTATCCATATATTTACCAAGAAATGGTTCGGATACGCGTTCATTGGTGCACCATCAGGGACTCGAACCCGGGACCCACTGATTAAGAGTCAGTTGCTCTACCAACTGAGCTAATGGTGCATTTTTGTTAGCAAAAATTATGATACTACTTTTGCTTGGTTTTGTCAATATTTATTTTATCAAAAAAGATAAAATGCGGGCTGACGGCAAAAAACGGCAGTCCGCATTGCTTTTACATAACTGTTGTGCCGTTGATGTTAACTTCAAAATTCATGCCAAAGTATGCTGCTGCACGGCGGCAGAGCATCATACGGTCGAGGAAGATTTCAAAATATTCGGATATACGGCTGATATTTTCGTCAACCGTGAGATACAGCACCAGCTTTTTATCCTGTTCTTCCACCGCCAGACGGGATTTTTCCACCGCAAAGTTTACCCTGTCGTGGATATCCTCGCTGATTGTGGCACGTTCCTCAACCCTTACACGGCTGCGGCGTACATCGCTTTTGTCGGCGATTATAAGTGCTGCTGCAATTTCGTTTACAGGGTATGCTGTTTTTTCGTCGTGGTTGCCGATGGCTGTAACTATGCGGGCTATTTCTTCCGCTTTCATGCCCATCTTGTCAAGAAGACGGAAAGCCATAACAGCACCTGACTGGGCATGGTCAATGCGGTTTACCACATTGCCGATATCGTGCATATATGCCGCAATCTTTGCCAGCTCAACTGTTCTGTCGTCATATCCCAGTTTTTCCAGTATACCGCCTGCCACATCGGCACAGCGGACAACGTGGGCAAAGCTGTGCTCTGTAAACTTCATGCTTGCCAGTGTTTCATCTGCCATCTTTATATATGTTTTTATATCTTCGTTTTCTCTTATTTCCTGAAAGGTTACCATATATTCACCTCTTTTACTTTGTATACAACTATATTATCACACAAAAAAGTGTATAGCAAATGAAAAAGCGGTCAGTTTTTCAGCCGACCGCTTTAAATTTATTCTTCTGTCTGCTCTGTCTGCATTTCTTCGCTTTCTTCGTGGGCTGTGTCAAATTCAACAGCTTCTTCCACGTCTGCCAAAGCTACAAACTCAAAGGAAGCAACATTCTTGACTGCAGAATTGCTTTCTCTGTATTTAACCGATACTTTATCGCCAGGCTGTGTGAGGCAGAGCATATCATTGAGGGAAGCCTGTGCTTCAAACACTATGCTCTTGTCTTCGCTGAGGATAAATCTGTAGAAGGTTTCCCCTGCCACAACCTCCTGATTGATGCGGTAGACTGTGCCGTCCATTGTCTGTGTGTCTGCAGAGTCGATGATTGTGGATGAACCGGGATTCTGACGCAGAGCTTTTTCGTAGTCTGCCTTTGCATCCTGCATACTTTCGCCAACACCTACAACAAGGAAATCTTTTATTGATACCATAGCGTACTGCTTGATAAGGCCGTCAATATCCTTGAGTGTCATAAAGTAGGTTGGTGTGCCGTTGTAGTTGATGATAAGCGGGAAGGACGCATAGTAGCCGTACTGCTGAACCTTGCCCTCTGCAGAGCGCTGTGCCGCATATTCCGTTGCACCTGCCATCTGGTACATTATAGGTTCTTTTGTTACCATATCCACCATTATAAAGCCGATGGCACTTTCGTCGCTGCCCACAGATGTGATGCCTGTAAAGAGGAAGCACCTGCCGTCGTTGTAAACGATGATATCACCTTCGCTTGTCTGATATTTGTCTTTATCAGCCCAGTTGAAAACACCGTGAACATATCTGCCCTTGTTGTTTATCTGTGTAAGGATAAATTCTTCCGGCTGAACACGGTCAATCCAACTTGGAACATCCTCCAGTGCGTATCTTGTGCTTTTGCCTGTGGCGGCATCCATAACAATGGCACCTGTTGCCTCAGGCAAGGCAAAGCCGCGGGTCATTTTATATGTTGTGATAACCCAGAATGGTCTGCCTGTGTCGTCCAGCTCAAAGCTGAAGTCGGTTACACCTGTGAAAAGTGCCGCTGTGTAGCGTGTGTGGAAGTTAAGGTCGCTGAACAGATAGGCATTCGGCTGGTATTTTACCTTGTAGCTGTCGATATATTCAACATCCTGGCTGTTTGTAGCGGAAACCACGATATAACCCGGTGTGCCGTCAAGGTTTGTGAGCCATTTGAAGAAGCCTGAATGCTGCAGCGGAACAACCCACACCAGCTTGCCGTTTACTGTCTGGATTGTAGGTTCGCCCAGAACAACCTGGCTGCCAAGTGATGGTTTTTCGCCCAGTTTTTTCTCGGCAATTTTTGTGGCGAGAGATTTGTCAACTATCGGAATCTGTTCGGAATCCAGAACCTGAATTTCGCTGCTGAAATCGCCTACGCGATAGTCAGGCATCTGGTCACGGTAGGCAGGCACATTGAAGAATACCATAGAGCCTACTGTTACAATGCCATAGGCTGCCCAGACAGCAGCAACAAGGATTATAGGTGCTTTTGGAAAAGGAGCCTTGCGTTCGAAATCTACTGCAACCTGACCTGTTTCATGGCGGGTTAATATAATTTTGCCTGCCTTGTTGATTACCCATATAGCTGCATAGGCGGTAATCATAATGCAGTAAAAAAATGCCGTGCCCGGATATAGCGGATTGAGATTGAGGCTGGCAGAGATTGCATTCACCACAAAGAACAGTGTGGCGGCAAGGTATGCCAGTGTGGAAACTTTTTTCATAAATTGACCTCGTGTATAATTTTCAGGTTATACCTGTTATGTAAAAGGAAACTGTGCATCGCATAAAATTTTGTCTGACGGCAACAGCAACGCCGCAGGTGTGCTGTTTATGCAGAAACCTTTACTTTTTATCTTCTTTTATTATACCCAACTGATATGCCTGTATCAACAGTTTAAGGTCACCTATCACAGTTTTTACATACTTTCCTTCGTCGGTGTCCTCCACAAGCATACGCTTTTTCATAGTTTCAAAAACGTCTACCTTGTTGCGGATATCACTGTTCTGTTTGATAACCTTTTCAACGCTTTCAAAAGGTTCGTGAACACGGAGAGAAAGGCCGCGGGAGGAGTAAACCATTGTGTAGCCTGCTATACCTGTCTTGCTGTGGTATGCGTGGCAGAAGCCGCCGTCTATAACGATTATTTTGCCGTTTGCCTTGAGAGGGCTTTCACCCTTTTTGCTCTTTACAGGCACGTGACCGTTGATGATACGTGCCATAGGGCCGTAAAGGCCGAATTCAGCAAGAATTCTTTCGGCAACTTCAGGGTCTTCCCAGTGTGTATAGTATGGGTCCTTGTGTTCGATTGAAAGCAGAGGATTTTCCAGAAATGCGTGTTCAAACGTGGTCATGTTGCTGCGGCCGAACATAGGGCTGTTTTTTCCGCACCAGAGATACCACAAAAGATCCTGACCAAGCTGTTTTTCCGCTGTGCCGTCCTCGCCGAAGTAGGCAATGCGTGCCATCTTGTCGCAGAAGTCCATAAGTGCTTTGCCCTTGTAGCCTTTGCCGCCAAAGAAAATTTCGCGGAATGAGCCGTCCTCGTTGAGAGGGATTGCTCCGTGGAACATAAGCATGCCGTTTTCGATTTTGTAGGCAGAGCCTTTTGCGTAAAGGAAACGGATATGTTCCTGCAGTTTTTCACATTCGATGAAGCTGCGGCAGAGTTTGTTTACAACCGCCTGTTCTTCCCTTGTAAGCTTTGCAGGGTTATTCGGGTCAACTGTAGGGAAATCACAGTCCAGCAGAGAATGGTTTTCGCCGCCCAGTTCCAGAGTGCCGTTTGCATAGTCTATATGCTTGAGATGGCAGCGGTCCTCCATAAAGAAGCAAGGATTGCGGTCGATAACCTGACACTGCAGTTTATACATAATAATGGAAATTGCCTTGTGCATCTTTGCAACCAGCTTTGCATCTTCATCGTCAGGGTTTGCACCGCGTGGCATAAACACAGGACAGTCTTTATAATGCTTTTCGGCAAAGATTGCAAGGGGACGCAGGTTTATACCGTATCCTGTTTCCAGCACATCCAGATTGTTGTATGTGGCACAGATGCGAACAACACTGACAACACCAAGCGGATTCCCTGTGCCGCCGCACATCCACAGAACATCGTGGTTGCCCCACTGGATGTCAACCGCGTGATGTTCCATAAGTTTTTCTATGATAATGTCAGGTCTTTCGCCACGGTCAAAGATATCCCCTACAATGTGGAGACGATGCACCGCAAGGCGTTTTATAACCGTTGAGATTGCAGCGATAAAGTCATCCGCTGTTTTGTTTTCTATAATGGCAGTTACAAACTGATTGTAGTAAAATTCTTTGTTATGGTCTTCAAAATGGGCATGGAGCAGCTCGTCGATGATAAACTCGTAGCCTTCAGGAATAGCCTGACGCACCCACTGGCGTGTGTTTTTACTTGCAACATGGCGGCACACATCTATAAGGCGGTAGATTGCTGTTCTGTACCACTGATTCATATCAATATTTGACTGCTTTATCTCGTCCAGCTTCTGTACAGGGTAGTAGATAAGGGTTGCCAGCACCGCATTTTCCTCCGGGGTGGTTCTGCCCTCCAGAGCCACATCTATCTTCTCTCTGATAACCCCTGAAGCATTGTTGAGGATGTGGGAAAAAGCCTCGTGCTCCCCGTGGATATCGCTCATATACATCTCTGTGCTTTTAGGCAGTTTGAGTCTTGCCTCCAGACTGATGATTTCCGCCGCTGCACGCTGTGCATTGGGATAATCTCTGGATAACAGGGTGAAATATTTTATATTGTCCATTATTGTATCTGTATACATAGTCATTCTCCGTTTCCTGTTGATGTACACATTTAACCCTTGGGTTATTATATAAATGTAACATATTTTCATGTTCAATGCAATAAATGTACATAAAATACCGCTTTTTCGGTTGTAAATTTTTATATTTATATGATATATTTATATTAATAATTAACGTTTCGGAGGTGCACTATGAGCAAAGTATTGGTTGTAGTTGATTATCAGAACGATTTTGTTGACGGCTCTCTTGGTTTTAATCAGAGCGAAAGCATCGCCGGCAACATCTATTCCCTTGTTGTAAACGCACTTAAAAAAGGCGACCTTGTGGTTTTTACAAAAGACACCCACGGCACCGACTACCTCTCCACCCGTGAGGGCAGATTTCTGCCTGTTGAACACTGTATAAAAGGCACAAAAGGCCATCAGCTTTTTGGCGAGCTTAAAGTGTTTGAAGAAAATGTCAATCCAAATGTAATTGTGCTGGAAAAGGGCGATTTTGGCTGTGACAAGCTGTGCGAAGCTATCGAAGATGCCTTTGGCGGAGATCCTGACGAGATTGAATTCTGCGGTGTTGTAACCAACATCTGTGTTATCTCCAACATTGTTCTGTGTCAGACACATTTCAAAAAAGCAAAACTGAGCCTTCATCTTGATGCCTGTGCTGCTGTGGGAGATATGCAGAACCACGCAGTTGAGGTTATCAAAGGTCTGGGTGTGGAAATTATAGAATAACAAACGGAGTAATTATGGAAAAACAGCCTTTCTTTACCATTGGTATACCTGTATACAATGTTGAAAAATATGTTGCAAAGTGTCTGGACAGCGTGCTGGGCCAGAACTTTGATGACTTTGAAATTATCGCCGTTGATGACGGTTCGCCTGACGGCAGCATTGACATTCTCAACGCTTATGCCGAAAGAGACAGCCGTATAAAAATTATCCGCAGGAAAAACTGCGGTGTTTCCGCTGCAAGAAATACAATAATCACCTTTGCAGAGGGCAGATATATCTTTTTTCTGGACAGCGATGACTTTATGCTGGACGATGTACTGCAGAAAGCATACGATGCCATAGCTGCAAATGATTATCCCGATGTTCTGAACACAGGCTATCTTAAAACGGTAGGTGATAAACGTATAGAATATCACGGTGTGTATCCCGGAGATGAATACTATAATCCCGAGCTCAGCATGGACGAAAACTGGCTGAGCCTTTGGTCAAGCAGAAAAACAGTTGACCTGATAATGACCAAGTTTTTCAATACTGAGTTTTTACAGAACAGCGGCATTATGTTTACAAACCGTCTGGTTGCAAATGAAGACAGTGACTTTATCTTCAACATAAACCGCAAAGCCGGAAAGGTTGCCTATGCAGACTTTTTCTCCTTCCACTATTACAAAAGCCGCGAGGGCTCTGTATCCACCGAATGGAGTTACAAATCCATTGCAAGTGTATTCTCCCGCTGGCACAGCTTCTATTACTGTGATGCTTTGTTCTACGACCTTTCTGACGAGGGAAAAAGAATACTGGAAAAAGAGAAAATCAGATTCCTCACTCAGATACGCTATGGTATAATAGGGCTGCCTTTGTACCGCAGTGATGACGAGATTGAAAAGCTGGTTACCTTGCTGGAAAATTATTTTGAGAGAGATATCCGCAGACTTCCTGCAGGAACAACCAGCCACGCCCCTGTTTATCTTATGTACAAAATTTTAGGCATAAGAAAAACCGTTGCACTGCTTAAAGTTTTTGTCAAGGCGACAGGAAAAAGAAAAAAGTAAAAACCAAAGGATAAACGAATGAATAAAATTTATGATATTATCCGCAAAGCTGGACGTGCTCCCCGATATTATTACAGTAAATACTCATTGAAAAAAGAACGCCGGCTTTTAAAAAGCGGACAGTGGACATTGAAAGAGTATTCCCCCAAGGATATATTCTTTTTGCAGGTACGGGATAATCTGTTCTGTCGTCCGGATGTGACTGTACGCTATCTGGCAATCGAAAACTATTACGGTCAGAATGATTTTGGCTTTGAGCTCTATGCAAAGCTGCAGGAAATCCGAAGGTACAAAGAATTTTCTGATAAGGCTGTAATTCAGTTCCGCCATCTTATTGATTCATACGAAAAAAACGGATACAATCCTGAATCCTTTATAATAGCAGACAAAAGGCTGCGTCTGCGTGATGGTGCACACCGTCTGGCACTGGCACTGTATTTTTCCCTGCCTGTTATCACAACGGCAGTCTATGACAGCGAAACCTTTGGCAATTTCAGCTATCAATGGTATCGTGAACGCGGTCTTACTCAGGATGAAATCGATACTATCCATAACAAATCCGAACAGTTGCGTGAAAAATTCAACACACCTTTACAGTGTATTGTGTGGGAAGAAAGCAAAACCGATGAAGTAATCGGTGCTCTCAGCCGCTTCGGTACCATAGCAAGCTGCGAAAAGATCAATATATCCGCCGAGGATGCCAACAAAATCAAAGATATTCTGCCTCGCTTTAAAAACACAGGTAATGTATATCCGTCATCCGGCAATATTAACCTTATCAGTTTAAAACTCAGTCAGCCTCTGTACAGTTCTGTAAAATTTCTTCAGCAACCTGTTTTAATACAGTATCAGAAAGCTGCAGCAGTTCTTTCAAGGCTTTACAAAAAAAACAGATGGCAGAATATCGTCACCATTCCGTCATGTTTTCAGATGAGTGACCTTATCGGAGATGTTTTTTCGGATAAATTCCATAATCATTCATAACAGCATACAGAGTGTATGAGCCACAGCAATACATATTCAGGATACTGATGATATTGTTGCCGATGTACTGTATAAACAGCCACCATCTGTTTTGATGTGACAGTTATTATCTTTCTGCACTTTTCGTGCATTTTTAATTCTTGCAACAAATTAAAAAAGCGACAGGAAACCGCATAAATTCCTGTCGCTTAACTTTTGCTGTAAATTGTTTATATAAAAAACAAATCCGAGCCCTTCGCCGATTGGCAAAAAGTTCGGATATCGCCCATGCAAATAACACATCTGCAGAGCGAAACTGACTAAACAGCTTCCGTAAGCATTGAATTAAGATGCATAAATCAAGCTTGTAACATAAAGAAATAAACAGAGCTCACAACCGCTCTGTTTATCTCTTAAAAACGTTCACTTTGAGGAAAGTATTACTCAAAAAAACTATTAGCCAATATCTTAATTTAAAAAAGGAATATTCTGTTTATACTTCTAAACTGCAAAACCGAAAAGTCTTGGAAGGAAGAGAGACAGTTCAGGAATATATGTAGTAAGAATAAGTGTAGGAATCCATGCAAAGAGGATAATCTTTATGGATGGCTTGAGCATATTCTTAACAGGAACGTTACATGTACGTGCACCAAGATAAAGCAATGGAGCTGCAGGTGGTGTGATTGTACCCATACCAAGGTTAACGCCGAGGATAGCTGCAAACTGAATTGGGCTTACGCCGATAGCGATCATAACAGGAAGAAGGATAGGACCGCAGAGCAATGTACCGGAGTTGTCGTCCATAAGCATACCGATGATAATCATAAAGATGTTAACCATCAGCAGAACAACATTCTTGTTGCTGGAAATGCCTGTAAGCAGGCTAACCATCTGGTTAGGAAGGTTGAGCAGAACGAACAGACGGGAAAGAATCATAACCATGAACATCATAAGCATAACAGCAGCTGCTGTGATACCTGCGTCACGGAAACATTTTTTAAGTCCGTTCATTGTAAGGCCTTTGTATACAAAGAAACCGATTGGGATAGCATAGATAACTGCAACTGCAGCTGCTTCTGTAGGTGTCATAACACCGGAGTAGATACCGCCAAGAATAATAACAGGCATCATCAAAGCAGGGAATGCAGCAGTAAATCTTCTTGTGATAGGAATTTCAGGTTCCTGAATAGCTGCTTCAAGGCGTTTTGCATTGTATTCGCAGTATTCCTTGTTGTTTTTACATTCAAAGTAGTTGATTGTACAAAGAAGTGTTGCAAGGATAATGCCAGGAACGATAGTTGCAAGGAAGCAGGCAAGAACAGACTGGCCTGTTACCCACGCAAACATAATCTGGATGGAACTTGGAGGGATAAGCAGACCAAGAGGAGATGCGTTTGCAATAAGAGATGCTGCAAAGCCCTTGTCGTAGTGTGCTTCTTCAAGTTTTGGATACATGATACTGCCGATACAGGAAAGTGTAGCAGCTGCAGAACCGGAGATAGCGCCGAAAACAGCACTGGCAATAACGGCAACCATGCCAAGACCACCCTTTACCTTGCCTACAAAAATCTGAACAAAGTCTGTAAGGGCTTTACCGAGTTTACCTCTTTCGATGATACCGCCGGAAAGGATAAACAGAGGAATAGCCAGCAGAACTGTTGTGTTGATTTTGCTGTAGCCTACAGGAATAAGGGATGCAAGGCTCTGTCCGTCCATAAATGCAATAGTGCTGAAAGAAACACCAAAAGCTGCAGGAACACAGAGACCAAGAATAAGGCTGAACAAAAGTACGATAATTGATACTACTATAATCATTCTTCAGCTCCTCCTTTCTTTCTGTCCACGGCTTTTACAATGTAATAAACTGCCCAGTATACTGCAAACAGTGCCATGCCGATAAAGCCGATGAAAATTGGTACCTGTGATACCAGATATGGGATTTTAAGACCTGTTGTAACAGGCATTTTTACATAGTTAACCTTAAGCATAAGGAATGTAAGATATGCGCAGAAGAAGAATATTGCTGCTTCAAGAGCTTTTGCAATACCTTTTGTAAGTTCTATGACAAACTGGTTGGAAACAAAAACGTCCACCATATCAGCCTTGATGTGGCTGTCCTCCTGGCTGGCACCGATGCCGCCCATAAAGTAAAGCCACCATGCAAGTAGAAGAATAATTTCTTCACTGCCGAAAATATCTGTTTTAAAGATATATCGTGCTATAACAACTATAAAAATAACAGCGGTCAGTGCTATACCTGCCACTGATATAAGAGCACTTACAAATTTGTCTACTCCGCACCACAGCTTACCCTTCTGAAAGTCTTCAATCTTTTTTAACATAATTATTAACCTTTCATGGTGTGGATTATTTTATAATGCTTGCGGACAGAAGTCCGCAAGCATTATGTGGATAGGTTTATAAAATGTAAACAAATAATATTAGCAGAATATTAAATTATTCGATATCTTTTTTGATTTCGTCGATGATTTCCTGACCAACGATTTCAGCCATTTCTGCCCAGGATTCTGTACGAACTTTTTCTACGTATGCTTCAAATTCAGCATCTGTGTATTCAAGAATTTCTGTGCCGCCTGCTACCAGTCTGTCAAGAGCTTCCTGATCAAGTTTGTCCATGTTGTCAAACTGTGCATTTGTTTCGTTTGTAACAGCTGTCTGGAGGATTTCCTGAAGGTCTGCTGGGAGGCTGTCCCATGTCTGCTGGGAGATGATGTAGTCAAGTGGGTCGATAAAGATTTTCTGTGGTGCCCAGTATTTGATAAGTTCTGCGAAAGAGCTTTCTGCGGAAACTGGTGTAAGACCGATTGCGCCGTCACAAACACCTGTCTGAAGTGCGCTGTAAAGGTCAGAGAATGCGATTGTTGTGGAGTTGTAACCCATTGCATCAAGAGCGATTCTGTAAGCGTCTGTAGAAGACATACGCATCATAAGGTCTTTGTGTGTGTTAACATCTTCATAGCCTTCTGGGTATTTTGTGTAGAGAAGACCTACGAAACCGTCGCCGTGGATACCGAGAAGTTTAACGTCAAGAGCTTCAAAGAGTTCGCCGTAAGCTGCGAAGTAGTTGGAACCTGGGGAGTAAACGCGTTTTGCTTCTTCAGCACTTGTTACGAGGTATGGCATACTGTTAACTGCAAAGCGTACGTCGTAGGAGTTGTTTGTAAAGAAGCAGCCCATATCTACGTTGCCTGCCATGATGTCTTCAAATACAAGTGTGGAGTCACCAAGCTGGTTAGCTGGGTATGTTGTGATTTTAAGACGGCCTTCGGATTCTGTTTCGCAATATTCTTTAATGCGTTCCATAGCCTGGCTGGATGGGGAGTCAACTGGCATAGAGCCTGCAAATTTGAGTTCGTAAACTTCAGCTGGTGCGTCGCCGCCTTCAGCTGCTGGTTTGTCACCGCCGCCGCAAGCTACGAATGAAAGTGTAAGTGCCAATGCGAGAAGTATTGATAATAACTTTTTCATATTTTTTCTCCTTTGAATAGTTTTTACCTGTCTTACAGGTCAAAGCACATATTGTATATGTACTAAATGTTCTTTGTTGTGGAGTTGCTTCTGATATCAACTTTAATCAGATGGTCAACTTCGTCTCCGCGGATACCTACATAGTAGTCTGTAAGGTTTGCGCTGGAGCAGGAATGGTTAGGGATAATTTTAATCTTGTCCCCTACTTTAAGTGTTGTTTCACCTTCAACGTGCAGCTTGCCAACCTCTTCGGAAAGGCCGTAAACTGTAATTTCAGGATGTCCTTTTACAACACCGAAGCCTTTGATGGAACTGTTGCCGTGTGCACCCTGGTCAAGACCAAGACATTTTGCACCAGCGTCGCAGATAAACATATCTTCACTTGGGTGAGAGATAACGGAAGCAAGAATATAAAGCGAACATTCTTCTTCTGTTGCTGTTTCTGTGGACATCTGGATAGCATCGTGGAAGATGTAGTTGCCCGGGTGAAGAATGTTGATGTTCTCATCTTCAACTGCACCCCAGAATGTTGGTGTTGAACCGCTGGATACAATTTCAGGTTCAAAACCGGCTTCCTTGAGAGCTTTTACAACTACAGCCATTGTGTTTCTTTCATCCTCAACATATTTTGGCAGGTCAGCTTTGCTTGCTGCACCGTAAACATGTCCAGGATGTGTTGAAATGCCTTTGAACACCAGGTTGCCAAGCTTTTCAATTTCTGTCACATATTCAACAGCTTTTTCAGGAGCCACACCAAAACGATGGAGACCACTGTCGATGATAAGTGTATAGTTAACCTTAACATCTGCAGCTTTTGCACCTGCATCAATCGCCTTTGCAGCATCAAGACCGTCGATTCTGATGATAAAATTGCACTTTTTAGCAAGTTCGGTTACACGTTTGATAGAAACATCAGTTGCAACAGGGTATGCGTACATCAGATTGTCAAAGCCTGCTTCGCACAGAACTTCTGCTTCATCAAGTGTACCGCACAAAAAGCCTGTTGTGCCACAGTCTACCTGTGCCTGTGCCATTTCTATGCTTTTGTGTGTTTTCAGCATCGGCCATATCTGCTTGCCATATTTTTTTGCCTCGTCTGCATATTTTTTAAGGTTATGTTCCATAGCATCGAGGTCAAGCAAAATGGCCGGTGTATAAATTTCATTGATTTTCATCATTTCTCTCCTTTCTTAAAGTTTAACAATATTTAACTTTGTTAAATTAATATTAACACATATTTAATTATATTTCAATAGTTTAAATTACATTTAATATTAAAATCCAGCCTTAAATATTTGTTAATTCATACAATTTATTTTAACAACATTTAATTTTTTAATATTTTAATAATATATCCAGCCAAAATTATGTAAAAAAAATAATTGATATTTTGCAAAGCATACATTATAATTAATGTAATATATTTTAATATGATTTAAATATATTACATTACATTTTAATTATAATTTTTTAACATATATACCAAAATTTACCTGTACAAAGAGGTGACCTAATTGGCAAACTTGGAAATAGGTGCTAAAATCAAAAGATACCGCACAGAAAAAGGGTTTTCAATGAAAACTCTGGCAGAAAAGGTTAATATTACCCCATCAATGTTAAGCCAGATTGAACACGATCAGGCGAATCCGTCCATAAACACTCTTAAGCTTATATCTTCTGCTCTTAATGTTCCTCTGTTTCAGTTTTTCACAACACAGGACAAAAACCCTGAAGACATAGTTGTTCGCAGCGGACACCGCAAGAAGATCTTATCCTCTGACAACGGAAACTCCTTTGTTTACGAACTGCTGACACCTGACAACACCGGTACAATAGAATTTGTGCTGCAGCGTTTCAAGCCGAACAGCAACAGTGGCGATGCTGTTCAGAGCCACGAAGGTGAAGAGGTTTTTTATGTGCTCAAAGGACAGCTTGTACTGTTCCTTGACCAGATGGAGCTTGTGCTGAATCAAGGTGACAGTGTGCGTATACCTGCCAAAACACCGCATTTCTGGGTTAATCAGACCGACAGCGAAGTAGAAGTTATCTTTGCTATCACACCTCCAGCATTTTAATGTATCAACATGCACACTAAAAAATCAAAACAATTAATATACTGATTCTTTTAATATAAAAACAAAAAGCGACAGGAAACCGCATAATTTCCTGTCGCTTAATTTTTGCTGTAAATTGTTTATATAAAAAACAAATCCGAGCCCTTCGCCGATTGGCAAAAAGTTCGGATAATGTTGTTTTGGTGAGCCATCGGAGACTCGAACTCCGGACACCCTGATTAAAAGTCAGGTGCTCTGCCAGCTGAGCTAATGGCTCTCACCTTGGCACCGTTGGGGTTGTCCCTCAACGCTCAATTATTATAGCAAGTACACTGGCGAATGTCAACACTTTTTTCAAAATATTTTTAATATTTTTTCACTTTGTAATTCTTTAATAGTTTTTCACCTTTTTTTCAGATATTTTTATGCACAATCACCTGTTTATATCATTTTTTATTGCTCCTGTCATTATTTATATGCTATAATTTAAAAAATCAATATCATAATTGAGGCATTTATGAAGAAAAGATTCCATTATCTTGATATATTAAAATTCATCGCTATATTCTGCGTATGTTTTTACCATTTTTCTACAGTATCGGTAGATTTGTCCGGCGGGTTTTCACACTCAGTTTTACTTAACAGATATTTGTATACATTAAACAGTATTTGTGTTCCGCTTTTTATGATGGTAAACGGAACCGTACTTCTCAACCGCAGCCTCAATATAAAAAAGCATTATCTTAATCTTGCTGTATTTTTTGCAGTTTTCTGGGTGTGGCGTCTGATTACCTTTGCTCTGATGGGAGCAAACTGCGGATATGATTTTTCTGCTATAGATGCAGGCGGTATAATCAATCATTTTGTTCTTCTGCAGGACTTTGGTGCTCCTCTTCTTGTGGACCATCTGTGGTTTATTATTGTGTATATCCGCATACAGATTATTCTTCCTCTGCTCAGATATCCTTTTGTGGCCGAAGAAAAGGATTTTGCGGTATGTGCATCGGTTATTATGTCATTTCTGTGGATTGCCTGCTTTGCCGTAAAAGACTACAGCCTTATTGCTGCTGCTCTTCCCTCTGTGCTGTCTTCGCTCGTTACCGATTCACTCACATCATATTCCCCTTTCAGTGGAATATATGGCTCAATGATATTCTTTTTCCTTCTTGGCGGAATACTCGGCCGGTATGCTGACAGACTTAAAAAGCTTCATTTTTCGGTATATATTCTCTTTTTTGCTGCGGCATCTGCCGTGCAGACGGTAGTTTACGTTATTGAGCATATATCGCTTGGAGCCGGTACAGACCTTGTTTTTGGCAGATACAATACCACTACGAATATTATAATGTGCGTGTCCGTTTTTATTATGGCACACAAATGTGAAGATATTTTTGAAAAGTATCCCTCCATATTTTCTGTATTTGAACTTGCAGGGCAGAACACCATCTCCGTTTTTTATCTGCACTGGCTTATCGGCAAACTCATTATGCCCCACTTAAATCTTCCAGATGGTTATCCGGTGTCAGTTGCAGCCATTGCAGCCCTTGTATTCCTTTGTACCATAATCAGTATCGCAGGCAAAAAAGTACCTGTTATAAAATATCTTTTCGGTGCTAAACCGACAGTTGAAAACAAAAACAGAAAAACTTCCATGATATAAAAATCTCCCGCTTTTGCAGGCGGGAGATTTTTTGTACAGATTATTATCTGCGTCTTTCTTTGATTTCTGCTTTAATGTAGTCGATGAAGCTTTCAACTGGCATAGCATCTTTGAGGATTTCTTTTCTGTCGCGTGGTGCAACTGTGCCGGCTTCTGCTTCCTTGTCACCAACTACGAGCATGTAAGGAACCTTCTGCAGCTGGTTTTCACGGATGCGGTAACCCATTTTTTCGTTTCTGTCGTCAACTGTTGCACGGATGCCTGCTTCTTTGAGCTGAGCGAGCACTTTGTGTGCGTATTCTTTGTGAGCTTCGGAAACTGGGATAACAACTGCCTGAACAGGAGCAAGCCATGTTGGGAATGCACCTGCAAAGTGTTCGATAAGGATACCGATAAATCTTTCGATGGAACCGTAAACAACACGGTGAATCATAACAGGACGGTGTTTTTCGCCGTCTGCACCAACATATTCCATTTCAAAACGTTCAGGCATCTGCATATCAAGCTGGATTGTACCGCACTGCCATGTTCTGCCGAGAGCATCGTTGAGGTGGAAGTCGATTTTTGGACCGTAGAATGCACCGTCGCCTTCGTTTACGATGTAGTCCATACCCAGTTCTTCAAGAGCACCGCGGAGACCGTCTGTTGCTACTTCCCATTCTTCGTCAGAACCCATGGAGTTTTCCGGTCTTGTGGAAAGTTCTGCATGGTATGTGAGACCGAAGAGGCCGTAAACTTCGTTGAAGAGGCTTACAACGCCTTTGATTTCGTCACGGATCTGTTCTGGCATCATAAAGATGTGAGCATCGTCCTGATGGAAGCAGCGAACACGCATAAGGCCGTTGAGAGCACCGGAAAGTTCGTGACGGTGTACAAGACCGATTTCGCCTGCACGGATTGGGAGGTCACGGTAGGAGTGTGGTTCCATTTTGTAAACAAGGATACCGCCCGGGCAGTTCATTGGTTTAACTGCATAGTCTTCGCCGTCGATCTTTGTTGCGTACATATTGTCTTTGTAGTGATCCCAGTGGCCGGAGTTTTCCCACAGTTTTCTGTTGAGGATAATTGGTGTGGAGATTTCTACATAGCCTGCTTTCTCGTGGATTTCTCTCCAGTAGTCAAGCAATGTGTTGTAAACAACCATACCTTTTGGCAGGAAGAATGGGAAACCTGGGCCTTCGTCTGCCATTTCAAAGAGACGAAGTTCTTTGCCGAGTTTTCTGTGGTCACGTTTTTTAGCTTCTTCAAGAAGGTTGAGGTATTCTTCAAGCTGTTTTGCTTTTGGGAAGCTGATAGCATAGATACGTTTGAGCATCTTGTTTTCGCTGTTGCCTCTCCAGTAAGCACCTGCTACGGACATGATTTTGAATGCACCGATTTTGCCTGTAGAGAGAAGGTGTGGACCAGCACAGAGGTCTGTGAATTCGCCGCCCTGTTCATAGAAGGAGATTGTTTCGCCGTCTGGGAGTTCATTGATAAGTTCCTGTTTGTATTCGTTTTCAGGATATTTAGCAAGAGCTTCTTCTTTGGAAAGTTCGAAACGGGAGATTGCAAGGTCTTTTTTTGCAATTTCTTTCATTTCTTTTTCCAGTTTTTCGATCATTTCTTCGTCGATAGCTGCTTCTGTGTCGATGTCATAATAGAAGCCGTTGTCGATTGCAGGACCGATTGTGAGTTTTGCATCAGGGATAAATTTGAGAACTGCCTGTGCAAGAACGTGGCTGGATGTATGCCAGAATGTTTTTTTGCCTTCTTTGTCGTCAAATGTAAGGAATTCAACGTTAACATCAGCTTCTGCTGTGTCGCGGAGGTCACAGAATTCGCCGTTTACTTTTGCAACTGTTGCTTCCTTGTAGAGTTTGCCGCTGAGGCTTTTTGCGATTTCAGCATAGGAAGTGCCTTTTGCAACTTCGATTACGCTGCCGTCTTTGAGTGTTACTTTAACCATAGTAATCTTCCTTTCCCTTTTCTTTGTTATATGGTGAGTAATAATTTGAGAATCAGGGTGAGGTTTGCCTTAAAAAACAAAAACACCTTCATCCCAAACGGGATGAGGTGTACAATAACCCCACGGTTCCACCCGAATTGCAGATAAATAAATCTGCCACTCTTAAGGATATAACGGTCCTGCCCGTACACAGTTCGCTGTGTCTGCTGTTATGGGGGTACCCTTGCTGTATCGCCGCTTTTTTTCACCAACCAAAAGCTCTCTGCAGGTCGCTGACAGTAAGGACATGTCCATGTCGTCGCTTTAATAAATAATATATTAGCATTAATGAAAAAATTTGTCAACCTTTTGACAAACTTAAATTTTGTACAATTTTCTATACAATATGTATAAATCGCCCATATTATTGCTTGACAATGGACTGCATTTACAATAAAATAATAAGGGTAGTTTTTACTATTTATGATATTTTATCTTTATTTAAAGTAAATTATAAATAATTTAATACTATTTAAACTTATTTTTAAGGAGAACATCTATGTTATCTTATGGCATTACAGCCTTGATAGCAGTTATTGGTGCAGCCGTTGCTGGTTTTATCTGTTTCCAGCTTGGCATTTCTCACAGACGCAAAACAGCCGAAGCAAAAATCGGAAGTGCAGAAGATGAAGCAAAAAGATTAATCAATGATGCTATTAAGACTGCAGAACAAAAACGCAAAGAAGCGCTTTTAGAAGCAAAAGACGAAATTTTCAAGCTTAAAGCGGAAAGTGATAAAGAAATCAAAGAACGCCGCGGCGAAATTTCAAGACAGGAACGCAGATTGAATCAGAAAGAGGAAAATCTGGACAAGAAAACAGAAAATTTAGAGCAGAAAGAACTTGAAGCTAAACAGAAACAGGAGCTTATCGAAGCCCGTCTTGCTGAAATTGAGCAGATGAAACAGCGTGAAATTGAAAAGCTGGAGGTTATCTCCGGTCTTTCCACAGAAGCTGCGAGGGTTATGATTCTTGAAAAACTGGATGACCAGCTGACACACGAAAAAGCCCTGAAAATCACTCATTACGAAAACCAGCTTAAAGAAGACTGCGAAGAACTTGCAAGAGACCTTCTGACACAGACAATCGCAAGATGTGCTGCAGACCATGCACAGGAAGCTGTTGTAAGTGTTGTACCTCTTCCAAGTGACGAAATGAAAGGCCGCATCATCGGCCGCGAGGGCAGAAACATCCGTGCCCTTGAAACAGCAACAGGTGTTGACGTTATCATCGACGATACTCCTGAGGCAATCACCCTCTCCAGCTTTGACCCTGTGAGAAGAGAGGTTGCAAGACAGACTCTTGAAAAACTTATTGCAGACGGACGTATCCACCCTGCAAGAATTGAAGAGATGGTTGAAAAGGCACGCAGAGATGTGGACCTTGCAATCAAAAAAGAAGGCGAAAAAGCTATTATGGACGCCGGTGTACACGGTTTGCACCCAGAGCTTGTTAAGCTTATCGGCCGCCTTAAATACCGTACATCCTACGGTCAGAACGTACTCAAACATTCTCTGGAAGTTTCCTTCCTTTCCGGCCTTATCGCAGGCGAACTTGGTATGGATGTTACCCTTGCAAAACGTGCAGGTCTCCTCCACGACATCGGTAAAGGTCTTGACCACGAATATGAAGGCACACACGTTTCCATCGGTGTTGAAATTGCTAAAAAATACCGCGAAAGCAACGCTGTTATCCACGCAATTCAGGCTCACCACGGCGACGTAGAAGCAAAAACCCCTCTTGCATTTATCGTTATGGCTGCTGATGCTATCAGTGCAGCACGTCCTGGTGCAAGAAGAGAAAACCTTGAAAACTACATCAAACGTCTTGAAAAACTGGAAGAAATCTCCAACAGCTTCAACGGAGTTGAAAAGAGCTTTGCTATCCAGGCAGGCCGCGAAGTACGCATTATGGTTAAACCTGAAATGGTTGACGATGATCAGCTTACAATTCTGGCAAGAGACATCGTTACAAAGATTGAAAATGAACTTGACTATCCTGGTCAGATCAAAGTTAATGTTATCAGAGAAAACCGTGCAGTTGACTTTGCAAAATAGTTTTTATAAAAATGCAAATTATGGGCAGTCTTACAAAGACTGCTCTTTTTGTTTGGGCATATTTGTGGTATACTCTGTTTATAAGGCTACATTTTTCAGGTCGGCAGTGCCGGCTGCTTCTTTATCAAAGCGTAATACCAATACAGACAGAGGTAATTTATATGAAAATTCTTTTTATCGGCGATGTTGTGGGTGAAAACGGCCAGGATATTCTGGCAAAAGCCCTGCCTCAGCTGAAAGCACAGTATAAACCTGATGTTACAATAGTAAACGGCGAAAACAGCCACAAAAGCGGAACAGGCATAACAGAAAAAGATGCAAGGTTCATCTTCGGCTGCGGTGCCGATGTTATCACAGGGGGCAATCATTCTCTCCGCCGCTGCAATGTGGATTTTTACGAAGAAAACGAGTTTGTGCTCTGCCCTGTAAACTTCAATGTGGTAAGCGATGAAAAATGCGGTGTATGCGTAATGGATATGGGCAGAGACCAGCTTTGTGTTGTAAGCCTTATCGGTACAGTTTTTCTGGATGCAAACCGCAACCCGTTTTTCGAGATGGATAAAATTGTAAAAAAATACGGCGATATGCCTATTTTTGTAGATTTCCATGCCGAAGCCACCAGCGAAAAATATGCCCTTGCCCACTACCTTGACGGCAAGGTGAGTGCCGTTGTGGGTACACATACACATGTGCAGACCAACGATGACCAGATTCTGCCAAAGGGTACAGCATATATTTCTGACGCAGGCTGTGTATGTGCACTGGACAGTGTGCTGGGCATGGACAAAACCGCCTGTGTGACAAAGCAGAAATATCTTTGCCCTGTTAAATTTGAGGTGGCAAAGGGTGGCGGTTTTGTGAACGGTGTTGTAATCGACATCGACACCAAAACCCGCAAGGCTGTCAGCACAGAAAAAGTTCATTTAAAGTTCAATTAACAAACCTTTAAAAGATTCTCCGTTGGCTTTATAATAAATATATGAACATTTGTTATTTTTCCTGACTGTATCTGAATTGTCGGGCAACAATAAGATAGCAAAACTATCAAAGGAGAATATTTTAATGGACGTGTTGAAAGTTTCGTCAAAATCCAATCCTGTTTCTGTTGCAGGTGCTATTGCAGGCATTATCAGAGAAAAACAGATTGTTGAGGTACAGGGCATCGGTGCAGGTGCTGTAAACCAGGCACTTAAATCCATCGCTGTAGCAAGAGGTTATGTGGCACCAAGCGGAATTGACCTTATATGTACCCCTGCTTTCTCCTCCGTAGAGGTTGACGGCGAAAGCAAAACAGCTATGAAATTAATTGTCGAAATTAGATAAACCCTTAATTTTACTTAGCAGAAGGCCCGCACATACAGTGCGGGCCTTCTGTGTGCTATATATTTGACTTGATGCAAAGATATACGTTATACTTATTAAAACAACATCTTTAGGAGAGCTGTACAGATGAGCAACAACCCTGTTTCCAGACTATACTATAGCTTTTATCACAAAAGAATACGTCCGTTTATGGATAATCTGCGGTCTGCAGAGATTTCTCTCTCTGACCTGCTGCTTGCCCAGATGCATAATGGTGAATTCTGCCATTATGACATTGTGATAAAGTATATGGTTCTTGAACATGAATTCAACAATTTATATCCTGATATATGGAAAACCTATCACACCTTGCAGCTGTGCGATGACGAACCCTATGCTCAGATGAGGATTGCCCAGTTCAGAGATGTTATAGCTTCACTGAAAGAAAAGGGATACATCCCGACAAAAAGACTGTCTGTCGACAAAGACCTTCTGGTTCGTGACGGCAGCCACCGCACAGCCATGGCTGTCTTTTTTGATGCACCGTCTGTTGATGTTCTTTTCCACAGTGTTCCGTACGAAGCAGAAAAACGCATTAGCGAATATCACAGCTGTCCTTTTTCTGAAGAAGAAAGAACTCTCATAGAAGAACAGCTGTCCCGTCTTATTGACAAGGCAAACATCCCCATCAACATAGTTCTTCTGGGCAGCTGCTGTGATGAGGCCGGAGAGGCCTGCAGGCTGCTTGCAGATTATGGCGAAGTTGTCGACTGCCAGCAGTACCATCCCGGCGAGGTAAACTGCTATAATCTCTGCCGTGATTTGCTTGATGCCGCCAACCTTTACGGAGAAAAACAGGATACAAAAGTGAGCATAAAAAACTCCCGTGTAGCTGTAATCAGACTGAAACTGGCTTTTCCCTTCATAACCACTGCAGACAACAACGAAATAAAGCTGCTGAAGCGTTTTATCAACTACAGAATACCTGTCATAAAGCAGGCAGGTCAGATAAAATCCCTGCTTGCCGAAAAAACATTTATAAAGGACAGTCAGCTGTTTATACCGCAGAATTTCAGCCAAAACAGTAAATTTGCAGATATTCTCGATAAATATTTAAAATAATGTATTATATAATATCCACTTATCAGTACTCCGTTTTAACAATTCAGTAACATTTTATATAGACAAATTGCACATAATTACAAAATGGTTACAAATTTATTTGTGGTATTGTTAAAAAAAACTGTTTTGCTATATACATAAATTGTGAAAAGTTGTATAATGTATTTGTATTATGGGTTAATATCGTTAGCTGTTACCTGTAAACAACCAAACTATGAAAATCAAAGGAGCACGTTATGATTAAATTTTACACTCCACTTGGCAAAGTAAGCCTTACAAACGATTATTTTGCAGGTCTTGTTGGCAACGCTGTTACAAGCTGTTATGGTGTTGCAGGCATGCACTGTGCAGGTGCTGCTGACAGTGTGAAAACACTTATCTTTGGCAGCAATATCCCTGAAAAAGGTGTTGTTGTAAGCGAATATAACGGCGAGCTTGTTATTGATTTGCATATCAAAGTTATCTTCGGTCTCAACATTGCCGCTATTGTACAGAGCATCACAAACAAAGTTCGCTATGTTGTGGAAGAAGCTACAAATCTTAAAGTGCATAAAATCAACGTTTCTGTAGACGACATCGTTGCAGAATAATTTTTCTTGAATATTTATAAGGTGGAAATTAACAAATGATAACTGGTAAAATTCTCAGAGACAGTATTATCTCCGGCGCAAATATGCTTATCAGCAAAAAAGCAAGCGTTGACGAACTCAACGTTTTCCCTGTTCCTGACGGCGACACAGGTACAAATATGTCCATGACAATCGGTGCAGCAAAAAGAGACCTTTCTGGTCTTGCTGATGACTGCACAGTAGAAAAGGTTGCTGCACAGGCTGCTTCCAGCATGCTCCGCGGTGCAAGAGGCAACAGCGGCGTTATCTCTTCCCTGCTCTTCCGCGGCTTCTCCAAAGCTCTCGCAGGCAAAACAGAAGCTTCTGCACAGGATCTGGCTGCAGCACTCCGCAGCGGTGTTGACGCAGCATACAAAGCTGTTATGAAACCAACAGAAGGCACAATGCTTACAGTTGCTCGTGTTGCATGCGAAAAAGCTGAAACAATGCCGGAAGAAACAGATGAAGTTGCACTCTGGAGTGCAGTTGTTGACGCAGCACAGGCTGCCCTTGACTACACACCTGAACAGCTGCCTGTTCTTAAAAAAGCAGGCGTTGTTGACGCAGGCGGTCAGGGTGTTGTTTACATCTTCCGCGGCATGCTCCAGTATCTCCGTGACGGTGTTATGGTGGAAGGCGAAGCTGTAGAAGCAAAATCATCCGGCCAGACATACGCACCAAAAGGCATCTACTCCAAAGACCTTTCCGAAAATGACGGCGAAGACGAACACGGCTACTGCACAGAGTTTATCGTTTACAAAAACAAAACTGCTTCTGCAGAAAGACTGCGTGCTTACCTTGAAGCTATCGGCAACAGCGTTGTAGTTGTTGAAGATGACGAAATCATCAAATGCCATGTTCACACAGAAGACCCTGGCCGTGCTCTCAGCGAAGCTGTACGCCACGGTGCTATGACAAACCTGAAGATCGAAAATATGGATATGCAGGTTGAAGCTATCGAAGAAAAAGGCAAAGGTCTTGAAAAGGAACAGGCAGACGCAGAAAGTGATTCCAAATTCAAATACGCAGCAGTTGATGCTGACAACCCATTCGGATTTGTTGCAGTTGCAGCAGGCGAAGGCCTTGAAAGCATCTTCTCTGACCTTGGTGTAAATGCTGTTGTTACAGGCGGTCAGACAATGAACCCATCCACAGATGACATTCTTCAGGCTGTACAGAGCGTGCCTGCAAAAACAGTTTTTGTTCTTCCAAACAACAAAAACATCATCATGGCTGCTGAACAGGCTGCAAGCATTGCAGACAGAGAGGTTGTGGTTCTCCCAACCAGAACAATTCCACAGGGTATTACATCCATGCTCAACTTTGACCCTGATATGGATGCAAAACAGAACACAATCAACATGAACATCGCTGCACAGAACGTACAGACAGGTTCCATCACATTTGCTGCAAGGAACTCTGACTTTGACGGCCACAAAATCAAAGAAGGTGAAATCCTTGCTCTTGAAAACGGCAAGCTCTCCTTTACAGAAAAGAGCATCGAAAAAGCAGCAATCAAACTGACAAGAAATATGGTTAAAAAGGATACAAACTTCATCACAGTTATCTACGGTGAAGGCATCAGCGAAGATGATGCAAATGCAGTTTGCGAAGGTATCCGCGCTAAAGTTGGCAAAAACATTGAAGTTAGCGCAATCAAAGGCGACCAGCCTGTTTACTACTACTTTATCTCTGTAGAGTAAAAATTATCTGTAATAAAATTTATGGACTGCCCGACTGGCAGTCCATTTTTTTATGCTAAATATTTTCTGTTATAAATCTGTTTTTTATCTGTTAGGAAAATTGAAATTTGTTAGTTTTTCTTTATTAATAATTTAATACCAAATCCAATTATTACTATACCAACTATTACATTTAAAATCTTAGATAGTATATCTGGTATAAAATTAGATAATATCATTCCTA
>SVNA01000020.1 GCA_015067145.1 Oscillospiraceae bacterium
AAACTCTTACAGTTCTCGAACTCGCAGAACTCGTATCCGCAATCGAAGAAGAATTCGGCGTAACAGCAGCAGCTCCAGTTGCAGTAGTTGCAGGTGCAGCAGCTCCAGCAGCTGAAGAAAAAACAGAATTCGATGTTGTTCTTGTTGAAGCTGGTGCTTCCAAAATGGGCGTTATCAAAGCTGTTAAAGAACTCACAGGTCTCGGCCTCAAAGAAGCAAAAGACCTCGTTGACAACGCTCCAAAAACAGTTAAAGAACAGGCTCCAAAAGCAGAAGCTGAAGAACTCAAAGCTAAACTCGAAGCAGCTGGCGCTAAAGTTGAACTCAAATAATTTTTGTTTGACAATGTTTTTAAAGGCATCGGAATTTTCCGGTGCCTTTTTATTTTTGCTTTATACGGCAAACAAAAAATGGGAACTGCAGATGCAGTTCCCGAATTTATTTTCAATTATATTCTACAGTATGTCTGTTGCCAGCTTGATAAAGATGCCGATAAGCACAACAATCAGCACTTTTTTTACCAGCTTGTTGCCGTATTTGATTGCGTATCCGCTGCCAAGATAGCTTCCTGCCATGTTGAATGCTGCAGCAGGAATAGCCAATGCCCAGATTATTTTGCCTGCAAGGGCAAATGTGATAAATGCGGAGATGTTGCTTGCCACGTTTACAACCTTTGCACAGCCGCTGCTTTTTATGTAGTCAAGGCCAACAAACATTGTGAAACCGAAAATCATAAAGGTGCCGGCCCCTGGACCGATAAGACCGTCATAGGCACCTGTAACCACACCAACAAGGAAAGCCACCATATTCAGCTTTGAGCCGCTGAGCAGTTTTGTGTTGTCATCACCTTTGTTTTTGTTGAAGAGAACAAACAGTGCTATAAACGGCAGTATGCAGACGAAGAAGGTTTTCAGAGCGTCGGCATCTATCATCAGTGCCACACGGCTGCCCGCCGCAGAACCAAGGAAGGAGCCTATGGCCGCAACGACTGCAGCTTTCCAGTGTATATTGCCGCTTTTTATATATCTTACCATGGAAACGGATGTGCCGAATACACTCATGGCTTTGTTTGTGCCCAGCACCATATGCATAGGCAGCCCTGCCAGCATATATGCAGGTGTTGCGATAAGCCCGCCACCACCGGCAATAGAATCAATAAAACCGGCCAAAAATACCAGAGGACAAACAATCAGATAAACCTGAACCATCCCCATCATGTCAAGATTTAATATTTCCATATAAAAGCTCCCGAAAGATAAAATGTGTTTTAAACATTCAGAATTATATAATCAGTATAGCATAAACCCCATTATTTACAATAGTTCCTTTAAATGTTACAATATAAATAATTCATTTGCAATATGAGGTAATATTATGAAACCCGTTTCTTTATATATAGTAATTCCCTGCTATAACGAGCAGGATGTGCTGCCTATCACAGCACCTATGTTTCTGCAAAAGATAGAAAGTCTTATTGCACAGGGGCTTTGCAGCGAGGATTCAAAGGTGCTGTTTGTGAATGATGGCTCCAGGGACAATACATGGAATATTATCCGCAATCTTGCAAAACAGAATCCCAAGTTCAGTGGCATAACCCTTTCCCGCAACCGAGGTCACCAGAACGCTCTGCTGGCAGGGCTTATGCACGCAAAAGAGCTGTGCGATGTTACAATCTCCATCGACTGTGACGGTCAGGACGATATAAACGCAATGGACGAGATGATGCGTCAGTTCCACGACGGCTGCGATGTGGTTTACGGTGTACGCAGCAAGCGTGATACAGATACATTCTTCAAGCGTTTTACAGCGGAAAGTTTCTACAAATTTATGAAGATTATGGGGGCGGAAACCGTATTCAACCACGCAGACTACCGCCTTATGAGCAAGCGAGCACTGGACGGTCTTGCGGAATTCAGGGAGGTAAACCTTTTCCTCCGCGGCACAGTGCCACTTGTTGGCTACAAGTCCACAAGCGTGTATTACGAAAGAAACGAGCGTATTGCAGGTGAAAGCCACTATCCTTTCTCCAAAATGCTCAACCTTGCCCTCAATGGTATCACAAGCCTTTCCACAAAACCGCTCAGGTATATCACATCCATTGGTTTGATAATGGCATTTATCAGCTTTCTGTTTATTGTTTGGGCGATTGTGGCACGTATTGCAGGCCATACAGTTGCAGGCTGGACAAGCATTGTGGGAATTATGGCCCTTATCGGCGGTATCCAGCTGTTCTGTCTGGGCATTATAGGCGAATATATCGGTAAAATTTATTCCGAGGTCAAACAGAGACCAAAATATATTATCGAAGCAACAACAGACGAAGAATAATAAATATAAAAAGGAGACTTATGTGGAATATCACAAGCCTCCCTTTTTTATATCTACATCTGACGGTGCATCGCAGTGCAGACAGCAATTATATCCTTGCTGCTGTCATATACAGCAATCTCATATTCAAAGCCGTTACCGCTGGTCAGAACAATGCTGTTCTGTTCAGCATTTTTCTGCAGCACAAAAAAACATATATCTCCCTTGTACAGCCTTTCAGCTGTATTGCAGGGCAGCACTATGCCAAAATCGGCAGCGGCTTCACCATTGCCGGCGGGCAGGGTGTGCATATATACACAGTCACCGTCGAAAACAGGAACGGGTGCACAGCGGCAGTCTGCAACAGGTGTGTTGCCGGAAAGATAAAGCTCTGCAGGTTTGCAGTTGAGCAGATAACAGATGTTAATAACCTGTACCGCGGTGGGAACGGTAAGTCCTTTTTCCCAACGGGCAACAACAGCTGCACCGATTTTTAGAAAATCGGCAAGCTGAGCCTGAGAGTATCCTTTTTTTAACCGCAAATTTTTAAGATTTTCCATATATGATTTCCTGTGGTAAAATATACACTTGCAAAAAAGCAGAGCAGACAATACAATAATTGTATATATGCATAAACCGGCAAATATATTGTAACATAGATTATTTTATTTATAAAGTAAAGGGATATCAAGTTGAAAAAATCAAATAAAAATACTAAAGGCATAATGGCAGTTATCGCCATATTCGTAACACTTTCTCTGATACTGGGGGTATTTATGGCCGTAACCCAGACCAATGCACCTGCAGCGGATGAAAGCATGGGTGAAGGTGTGAATTCAGAAACTGTAAATTCTGACAGTGGGGAAGATGGTTCTTCACAGAATAAAGAAACCTCCTCCGAAGAATTTTCTTCTGAAGATGTTTCTTCCGGGCAGAACGAACAGGATAAAACTGAACAACCGGAGACGACACCTGAACCTACAGCAGCACCTACAGCAGCACCAACTGCAGCACCGGTAAATCCGCCGGTGACAAATGTGTCCGATGATATGTACAGTGCAATGTGGATAAGCTATCTGGAGTTTCAGTCGGTGGATTTCAGCAGCAAATCTGCCTTTGTCTCCCGTATGACAGAGATGTTCCGCAACTGCAGAGATATGGGCCTTAATACAGTGATTGTTCAGGTGCGTCCCTTTGGCGATGCCCTGTACGATTCAGACATATTCCCCACAAGTCATCTTATAACAGGCACCCAGGGTGATAAACTCAGCTTTGACCCTTTGGAAGAGATGGTGCAGATTGCCCACAGCATGAATCTGCGTATCGAGGCATGGGTTAACCCATACCGTGTGCGTCTTCACAGCAGGATGCCTGGCAATATCGCGGCTTCAAACCCTGCAAACAACACGGACCTTGTTTTTGAAGTGGGCGGCGGTGTATACTACAACCCGGCACTGACAGAGGTACAGGATATGGTGGTTGACGGCATTGCTGAAATAGTGGAAAACTATGATGTGGACGGCATACATCTTGACGATTACTTCTACAATGAAAACTGTGATATGACCGTTGACAGTGCCGACTATTCTGCCAGCGGCTCAAAGCTTTCCCAGGCAGAATGGCGTAGGGAAAATGTAAACACCCTTGTAAGAAAAATATACAGGGAGATAAAGAGTATCGACAGCAGCGTAACCTTTGGCATAAGTCCACAGGGCAATAATGACAACAACTACAATGTGCAGTACAGTGATGTAAAGGTGTGGCTTTCCACCGAAGGATATGTGGATTACATTATGCCGCAGCTGTACTGGGGCTTCGGATACCTGACCAAATCTGGCAGGACAGACTACCAGTTTGTTAATCTGAGTGATGAATGGGCGTCATATCCCCGCCACAAAAGTGTAAAACTGTACATAGGTATGGGTGCATACCGCATCGGTGACGGTGACGGCGGTGCAAATGACCAGAGTGAATGGAGCAGCGGCAACAATCTGATGAAGATGGTAAATGCCATAGAAGCAAACAGCAATATAAGCGGCTTTGGTCTGTACAGATATGACAATCTGTTCAGAAACAGCAGTTACCCTGACCTTGCAGAAAGCGAAGTTGAGCATCTTGCGGAGATACTGGCAGGGTAGATATGTGTAAAAACGGTTGGCAATTTTTTATAAAAGGAACTGGTGTTTTATGAAGTATATTTACAATATATGTATTTGTGCAATAAAAATACTGTCATTGATACTGGTGGCATTTGTGCTGTTTATATGTGTGACCAACAGGGTGCTTATAAAACAGAATCAAAGCGAATGTGCGATATTTTTAAAACAATCGGCAGCATTTTACATTTTTCTGCCAGTCAGCACAGTGTGTATAATTTTCGGTAAAAAGCTGCTGGAAAAAATATCGGAAAAACAGCTTTTCCTTGCTGCAGCGGTTATATATCTGGCTGCAGGTCTGTTTATCATTGCAAATATCGATTCTGCTATACGGGCAGATGCACAGGCGGTTTTTGAAGCGGCAAGGCATATAAACAGAGGGGAATATGATACTTTACAAAGCGGCGGGTATCTGTTTTTGCATCCAAACAATCTGGGTATAACTACATATTTCAGAGTTCTTACTGCTGTAATGGACAGCACAAAATTTGTGTTTTTTGTAAATCTGCTTTTTGTTATTGCTGCAAACTGGTTTATATACAAAATTGCAGCAATGCTGTCAGAAAACAGTTTCGCAAGAAAATACACGATAATCTTTTCCTTTGCTTTTCTGCCACAGCTGTTCTTCATCGTTTTTGTGTATGGCACAATTCCGGGCTTTTGCTGTACTGTGGCTATGGTGTATTTTGCTGTAAAATATATAAGAAGCACTCAGAGACCGTACAGAAAAAAGACAGATATTGTTTTGTGCACAGCAGTTGCAGCATTGGCAATGGCGGCAACCTTGCTGAAAAGCAACTATATAATTGCATCTGTCGCCATGGCATCAATATTGATTCTGCATTCTATGAACAGCAGAAGAGCTTCCTGCGTTCTGCTCTCAGCCTTTCTGCTTGCGGCATCTGTTTTTTCAACACAGGCGGTTACTGCATACTATTCTGAGATAAGCGGTGAAAAGATAGAAGGGGTTCCGTCGGTTCTGTACATAGCTATGGGAATGCAGGAGAGCAAAAGAGGGCCCGGCTGGTACAACGGATATCATGACAGTGTGTTTATGGATGTCGGCATGGACAGGGAAAAAGCGGCCGATGTTGGCAAAGCCTATATTGTCCAAAGGCTGAACGACTTTTCAGAAAACCCGGAATATGCCCGGGAGTTTTACAAAGGCAAAATCGTATCCACATGGTGCGAGTATACCTGCGAATCCATCTGGACAGGCCCTCGGTCTGACTACAATCAAAAGGTAGATACAGCTGTTTTGCAGAATCTGTACGGCGAGGGCAAACTGTACAGTTTGTATTATCTGTTCTGCAGTCTTATAATTGTAAATCTGCTGATATTCACATTTATATATCAGATTATATCTTTCCGCAAAAAACAGTTTGATGTATGCTGTCTGTTTCCGCTTATATTTTTTATAGGAGGTTTTCTGTTCCATATTATGTGGGAGACAAAGAGCCAATACATATATATGTACTATCTTATGCTGACCCCTCTGGCTGCAGGTGGTGTGGCAGAAACCTGTGAATTTATCAGACAAAAAATAATAAGTAAAAGAAAAACACCCTGATCAGGGTGTTTTTTTGTTGTATAAAGAAAACCACGCGATAGTCGCGTGGTTCAAAAGAGCTTAAGCGATGAGCAAAAAAGAATCCTGATGTGATAGACTGAAAGCAGGCATGCCGGCTTACAAAAGAAAACACATCATGAGGACATTAAAATAAGTCAACAAAAAAGGCATTTATGCCAAGCCGGTTGCGTTGGGGATATGCCCGAAAATGAAAAACCACCCACTGTGCGGGTGGATTCTTTTTATATGATAAAATATTTGAAATCTGAAAAAATAATTTTACTTTTTTCTCACAAGCAGCATATGCTTTTTTATATCATTTTTGCATCGGGGACATTTGTCCGGGATAACAGGATGATTCCCGCCAAGAAGGTATTTGTGGCAATAAGGGCAATCAAAGAAAAAAAGATTCGATATCAGAAATAATACCAATAAAGTGATGCTGGCTTTTGTAAAGATATCAATGTGCCATCCATAGATTATAGTACATACCGCCAAGGCAACATCTGCAAATAATAAAGCATAAAGAAAAAGGGAAATAAGCTGCATGCGTATTATTTTTTTTCTGGCAGTATTTTCTGAAACTGTATCACGCTTGCTGACAGGTTGAACTTCAGTGTACTTTTGCATATAAATCCCCCTCTTTTTTATTATTGTATCAATAAAGGAGAAAATAATCAATATCGAGGGAGACGGACAGCAGGCCTGCGGTGCTTTTTATCAGGATTTTCAGATTATGTAATGTTAAAATAATAATTGATGTTGCTTGTTCATGTATGATCTTTCATGTGTTTGTATTTATCCCTTGTAGCAATTCCTCCCCGTATATGACGTTCCTGTTTGTTGGCTTTCAGTATCTCTGCCACCTGGCAGTAAAGGGTGTAGTTTTCCTGTTTCAGGGTTTTGGTGATATCTTTATGTACTGTGGATTTGGACACGCCGAAAACCTTTGCAGCACCACGTACGGTGTCTTTTGTGTCTGTGATATATCTGCCCAGTGCCTCGCAGCGGGAGATGTTTACATCCTGCAGATATCTGGTGTATATGTCGTTCATAAACTCATGTCTCCTGTAAGGCGTTATATTAATCTTTATGCATAAAAGCACTGCAAAAGAACAGGTTTATAAATAAAAGCAAAATAAAAAGAATTAATTTATAAACAGCACCAAAATTCAGAAAAAAGTAACACTTAATGGTTAATTTTTACAATAAATTTTCTGTTTTTTGTGCAAAATTTTCACTGATAGACCGTTGTGCAAAAAAATTGTATATTTTGGTGAAAAATAGACAAAAACTGCCTTTGGAATTATAAAAAATTTGCAAGATTTGTATAAAAAATACTTGAAAAAAAACGTATAAGTGGTAAGATATTATTAAGATGTGTTATTATACGCAAAAAAAATTGTGCAGAGAATATTCCTTGTTAAAATATTCGCTGCAAGGTTTTGTTTTGTGCTTTATCAGGTAGAAAACCTGAAAAATCACCTGGCTTTGCGTGTAATAAAACAAAGGCGTAAAGCCAAAACAAAACGTTAATTTTTTAACAGAATATAAAGGAGAGTGAACTTACAATGAAAGAGTGCGTAGCAATGCTTTTGGCAGGCGGTCAGGGTTCCAGACTGTATGCACTTACACAATCAATGGCAAAACCTGCAGTTTACTTTGGGGGTAAATACAGAATTATCGACTTCCCGCTGTCCAACTGCGTAAACAGCGGTATCGACACAGTTGGTGTTCTCACACAGTATCAGCCGCTTGAGCTCAACGAATACCTTGGCAATGGTCAGCCTTGGGACCTTGACAGACTTTACGGCGGTGTTCACGTTCTGCCACCATACCAGAAAGCAACAGGTTCTGACTGGTACAAAGGTACAGCAAATGCTATATATCAGAACATCAAATTCATCGAAAGATATGACCCGGAATATGTTCTCATCCTTTCCGGTGACCATATCTACAAGATGGACTATGCAAAAATGCTGGAACAGCATAAAGCTAAAAATGCTGACATTACAATCGCAGTTCTCGATGTTCCAAAAGAAGAAGCAAGCCGTTTTGGTATCATGACATGTGACGAAGAAGGCAGAATTGTAAAATTTGCTGAAAAACCAAAGAATCCGGACTCCACACTGGCTTCCATGGGTATCTACATCTTCACATGGGAAAAACTCAAAAAATACCTCATTGAAGACGAAAACAA
Organism: Oscillospiraceae bacterium; assembly: GCA_015067145.1. Lineage (GTDB taxonomy): Bacteria > Bacillota > Clostridia > Oscillospirales > Ruminococcaceae > RGIG3102. Next base: position 8,234 of record SVNA01000020.1, read on the forward strand.
TCCAGAATCCGAAAACGACTTTGGTAAAAACATCATCACATCCATGCTTGCAGACAAACAGCGTCTGTATGCTTACAACTTTGAAGGCTACTGGAAAGACGTTGGTACAATCGACAGCCTGTGGGAATCCAACATGGACCTTCTTGACCCTAACGTACCATTTGATGTTTGGGACAAAGAATGGAAAATCTACTCCAGAACACTCAACAGCCCACCACAGTACATAAGCGAAAAAGCTGTTGTGGAAAACTCCATGATCAGCGAAGGCTGTGAAGTTGAAGGCACAATCGACTTCTCCGTTCTCTTCCAGAACGTTGTGGTTGAAGAAGGTGCAATCGTAAAAGACTCCATCATCATGCCTAATACAGTTATCAAAAAAGGTGCCTGCATCGAATATGCAATCATCGGCGAAGGCTGTGTAATTGAAGAAGGTGCACACATCGGTGAACGTCCGGAAGCAGTGGAAGACAGTGCAAACTGGGGCATTGCTGTTATCGGCAACAATCTCAGCGTATGCAAAAACGCAAAAGTTGGTGCTAAAGCTATGATTTACAATGATGTTAAGGAGGAAAAATAATATGGCAACCAAAAATAAAGTTTTAGGGATTATTTTTCCAAATATGCACGACGAAGCAATCCCTGAATTGACAAGAATCCGTACAATGGCTTCTGTGCCATTCGGCGGCAGATACAGAATGATTGACTTTGCCCTCTCCGGCTTTGTTGCAGCAGGCATCGAAGATATCTGCGTTGTTCCAAGAACAAGCTACGTTTCCCTTATGGACCATGTAGGCAGCGGTAAAGAATGGGACCTTGCACGTAAACGCGGCGGTCTCAAAATCTTCCCTCCATACGGCGAAGCAGGCACAAAGGCAACACAGGGCAGACAGGGTGCTCTTGAAGCAGTTGTTGACTATATCGAAAGCACACCTTGTGAATATGTTATCCTCACAGACTGCGGCATCGCACATGCTGTTGACTATGCAGATGTTATCGAAAAACACGCAGAAAGCGGTGCTGACATCACAGTGGTTTACAAAAAGGAACTGCTTGATGAAACAGCAAAAACAGACAACGTTGTTCTCGATGTTCGCAACGGCAAAGTGTGCGAAATTCTCATCAACGACGTAACAGAAAAGGTTCGCAACTGCGGTATGTGGATTTATGTGTTCAAGAAAGATCTGCTTGTAAATGCAATCCATGAATGCGAAGCCAAAGGTCTCTCTGAATTTGAAAGAGATGTTATCCAGCGTAATGTAGGTACACTGGAAATCCGCGGCTACGAATACACAGGCTACTCCAGAAGAATCACAAACCTCAAGAGCTTCTTTGAAGCAAACCTTGACCTTATCAATAAAGAAAGCCTTGCAGGTCTCTTCAAAGCTTACCCAATCTACACAAAAGTTCGTGACGACGCTCCTGTAAGATACACAATCGGCTCTTCTGTTAAAAATACAGTTGCAGGCGACGGCTGCTTCATCGAAGGCAATGTAGAAGGCTCCGTTCTCTTCCGCGGCGTTAAAGTTGGCAAAGGTGCAACAGTTAAAAACTGCGTGCTTATGCAGGATACAGTTGTAGAAGACGGTGCAGTTCTTGAAAACGTTATCTGCGACAAAGCTGTAAAGGTAACAGCAGGCCAGAAACTTATGGGAACATCCACACATCCTGTATATGTGGAAAAGAAAGCAAAAGTTTAATGTAAAAGGAGATTATCAAATGAAGGTTTTATATTGCTCAAGTGAAGCAGTACCTTTTGCAGCAAGCGGTGGTCTTGGCGACGTTGCAGGCAGCTTGCCTGCAGCTCTCCACGCAGAAGGTGTGGAAGTACGCGTTGTTATGCCTCTCTACGGTCAGACAAAGGAAAAATATGCTGACCAGCTGGAATATGTGACAAACTTCAACGTTCTTCTTGGCTGGCGTACACAGTACTGTGGCCTGTTCAAGCTGGAAAAGGACGGCGTGGTTTTCTATTTCCTTGATAACGAATACTACTTTAAACGCAACGGTCTCTACGGACATTACGATGACGGCGAAAGATTTGCTTTCTTCTCCAAAGCAATTCTTGAAATGCTTGTAAATATTGATTTTGAACCGGATATCATCCACACAAACGACTGGCAGACAGCACTTGTGAACCTGTACATCAATGTGTTCTACCGCCATATGCCAAAGTTTTACAACATCAAAACTGTATTTACAATCCACAACATTCAGTATCAGGGTCAGTACGGTATGGATATCAACGAAGCTGTTCTCGGTATCCCACACAACTATGTACACCAGCTCGAATACGAAAACTGTGCTAACTTTATGAAAGCAGCTATCGAAAATGCTGACAAGGTTACAACAGTTTCTCCTACATATGCACAGGAAATCCTCGACCCTTGGTTCAGCCATGGTCTTGACCCGCTTCTCCGTGAACGTCAGGGTAAACTTTGGGGTATCCTCAACGGTATCGACTATGTAGGCTACAACCCTAAAGAAGACAAACTCATCGTTCAGAACTTCCATGCAGATGCATTTATCAAAGGCAAAGCAGCATGTAAAGCTGATCTGAGAGAAATCTTTGGCCTTGAAACAAACGACAAGCCAATCGCAGCTGTTGTTTCCCGTCTTGTAGAACACAAGGGTTTTGACCTTGTTAAAAATGTTGCAGAACGCCTTGTAAACGAAGGCTATCAGCTGGTTGTTCTCGGCACAGGCGAAGCACAGTACGAAGACTTTTTCAGCTATATGGCTTACAAATATCCTGGTCAGGTTGGTGTAAAACTTGCATTTATTCCTGCTCTTGCACGCAAAATCTATGCAGGCAGTGATATGTTTATTATGCCAAGTAAATCCGAACCTTGCGGCCTCAGTCAGATGATTGCTCTGCGTTACGGCACAGTGCCAATCGTAAGAGAAACAGGCGGCCTTAAAGACAGCGTAAAAGACAGCCAGGACGGTATCGGCAACGGCTTCACATTTGCAAACTACGATTCTCTCGAACTGTATGACTGCTGTATGAGAGCATACAACGGCTATCAGGATAAAGAAGGCTGGAGACAGCTGGTTAAACGAGCAATGAAATCCGATTGCAGCTGGAAGGTAAGTGCAAAAGAATACATCAGAATGTACGAAAACTGCTTACAGCTCTGGTAATAAAAAATTAAAAGCCCGATTTCACATCGGGCTTTTTGTTTGCTTTTTATATGATTGTTTACCTGAAGGGCAATTTTATGATATCCTGTAGGGGGAAGATCTGAAGATTAATAAATCAGCTGTCAATTTCAAAAATATCTGTCAGAATATTTTTTATATCCGAAATCAGCATTTTTATATCTTTCAGTTCTTTGTCCAATGCAGCGATACTGTGACCATTGCCTATTTCGGGGCTGTAAAAATTTTCATTCCACATTCTTGTGCGGGAAAATTCAAATGGGAGAGAATCATCAGAAAATTTGTTTCCGGTGTCTGTACCCGTTTTGGCAGAATTTCTGTCAATATGATTTTCAAACTCGCCATCGGGATTGTCTATAATAAAAGGTGTACCTATCTCCATAAAAAACCTCCTGTGTATTCATATATAAATGATATGACAACAAAATAAATTTATGCAAAAAAATAAACCTTCTTGTTAGGAATATCCTAAAGAAGGTTTATTTTGGTATTGTTTAATATTTTGTATAACCCCAGTTCAGGTCAACTGCACCGCTTATGCCGTCACAGCTGCCGCTGCCGGTATACTGCCACATATCATAGTGATGTTTGAAGTCTGTGGAGTCTGTATAATGTGCCAGCCAGATTTCATAGGATGAAAGTGCACTGTAATCCAGCTGATAGTAGAACCAGGATTTGCTTGCGTAAACGCCAGCTTTATATCCGCTGTTCTGTATTGTCTTGCAGAATGCGTTGGCAATCTTTGTGCGGTGAGATGCACTCAGACCGTCTGCACGGCCCACGCCGGTGCCCGTGGCTTCGGTGTCAAAGAATATAGGGTATGTAATGTTATATTTCTTAACCAGCTGAAGCACCATGGAGGCCTCTTCAACTGCTTCTTCGGTACTTACAGCCTGTGTGTAGAAGTAGACGCCAACTTTAAGCCCTGCGTCCAGAGCTCCTTTGATATGGGATTTAAAGTATGGGTCTTCAACAAGAGCACCTGTGCTGTAACCTCGGTAGCCTGCACGGATAATTACAAAATCAACGCCGCTCGCTTTAACCTTTTTCCAGTTGATGTTTGGCTGATATTTGGAAACATCAATGCCCTTAAGCACATCTTTGATAATATTGCCGTTGGCATCAAAGTTGTACAATTTACCATTGATGATTGCCTGCCCTTTTATTTTTTCGCCCTTAGAGTTGTAGTAGCTTGCTTTATCAGGGCTCCAGCCGTCAGAGTACTGAACTTCTGTAACGCTTGCGTCGGTAATGCTGAGAGATTTGAGTACATCGTCTTTGATCTGTGCGGTACTGTTTACATATATATCAGCTTTTTTATAATCTTCATAGCTTGGTTTTGCAGGAGCTGGTGTCGGAACAGGTTCCGGTGTGGTATCCGGAACAACGGTAGGCTCCGGAGCAACGGTAGCCTCCGGAGCAGTCGTTGCTTCAGGTATAACAGTGCCTTCAGGTTTAACGGTAGCTTCCGGAGAGGTTGTTGTTTCAGGCTTTGTTGTAGGCTTCGGCGTTGGAGAAGGCGTAGGAGTCGGGGTTGGAGTAGGAGTTGGAGTAGGTGTAGGTTCAGGTGTAGGTGTAGCCTCCGGTGTTGATGTCGCAGTAGGTTCCGGTGTGACAGTTTCGGTGTTCTGAACAGTCAGAGGTGTATCTGCAAGGGTAAGTGGAATAATGTTGTATCTGCCTGTGTTAAAAGCTTTGATCAGGGCACTGTCCCACACAGCCTGTTCTGCCAGAGTTTCGGCAACAGCAGGTGTTGCATTGGCGGAAGGGGAGGCAGTGAACTGTCTGATGTCACCGTCGATATATCCATCTGTCACCTTTGCGATATAGTTGGTTTTGCTGCCTTCGGCATCAAGAATAAAACCAACATTGTCTTCCTTGAAATCGCCTGTTGAGATGGAAACTTTGTATCGGTATTCCTTTACAACTGTTGTTGCTTTTGCAGTTTTGTTGTCATATTTTGGAGCTTCCGGTGTTTTTACAGGTACAGCTTCAGGCTTTGCAAGGCCTGTTTCTTCCTTGGAAACATCAATTTCGCTTTCATCTACAATCTTGTCGGAAACGTCAATTTCCACATACTCAACAGCAGCCTTTACAGTGCATTCCACACTGTCAACTGTGATGATGTATCCTTCGGCAGGTGCAATGGTGACGGTGTAGTCACCTGCTTCAATCTTTGTCAGCTTGAGGAAACCGTCGTCCACGGTCCATATTTTGTTGTAGCTGTTGTCTTTGCCTTTAACTGTCAGTTTAAACGGATATCCCGTAACAAGCTGACCATTTTCGTCCACAATCTGAACCTCAAGGTCTTCCTCTACCGAAGCAGGCTTGAGGGTGATTGTAACAGGTTCTGCAGATGAAGATTCTTCCTCACTGGAGGATTCTTCTTCACTGGAGGATTCTTCACTGGAGGATTCCTCAACAATGCTGGAACTTTCTGCTGCTTCGCTGCTGGGCTCAGGCTGACTGATAACAGCAACGGATGATGTATATGCGTTTACCCCCAGTGCAATAAGCATTGGCACTGCAAGAATAAGCACCCCAACAGAAATCTGCTGGGAAAGATTGAATTTTAAAAACTGTTGTTTAAGCTTTTTAAAAAAGTTCAAAACAGGTCTCCTTTATATAGAATAAAAGTATAGAAAATCAAAAAATATCAATACATCAACATAATACTATATTTATCAATTTTTTTCTACATTATATTGTGAAATTTTACAATTTTTTTATGGAAATTTATTCCATTTGATAAAAGTGAAAACTAAAAATTTTAACTTATATAAAAATTCTATAATTTTATATAAAAAATAACTGAAAAATATTGACAAAATCAGAGTTATAAGGTTAAATTAAAATAATATCTAATGGAAATATATAACAAAAAGTTATGTATCCTGTTAGACTATGGTATGGGCACAGTCAAAATCAGAGGAAAAAGTTATGACATTACAGCAGTTAAGATATATTGTAGAAGTTTCAAAATGCAGCACGATCAGCAAGGCAGCACAAAGTTTGTTTCTAACACAGCCAACACTGAGCAAAGCTATCAAAGACCTAGAGGAGGAACTGGGCATCTGTATTCTGGAACGCGGCAGCAGCAAAACCCGTTTTACAGCTGAAGGTACAGAGCTTCTGTGTTACGCAAGACAGCTGCTTGAACAGGCACAGCAGATTGAAAACCGCTTTATAAACAAAGCTGTGGAAAAACAGCGTGTGGCAATATCCACACAGCACTATGCCTTTGCAACCAAGGCTTTTATCGACCTGCTCAACAGTGAGATAGGCCAGAACTACGAGTTTTACTTCCGTGAATGTAAAACCCACGAAATTATTGATGATGTTTTCAACAAAAAAAGCCAGATTGGCATCATCTTCCTTTCTGATTCCACCAGCAGATATCTCACAAGGCTGCTGCAGAGCAAGGATATAGAATTTACACCTCTTAAAAACTTTACTGCCCATGCATATATCCGCAAAGGACATCCGCTGGCATCAAACAGCCACATCACTATTCAGCAGCTGGAACCATACACCTGTATAGCTTATGAACAGGACAACAACTCTCTCAATTTTGCAGAGGAAACAGTGGATGTTTCCGGCTTTAAAAAGGTTGTGTATGTCCGCGACAGAGCAACTGCACACAATATCATTGCAAATACAGACAGCTACAATATCGGCACAGGCTGTCTTATCGATGGTATTGTGGAAAAAAACATTGTTTCGCTGCCGCTGGAAGGTTACAATGAAAAGATGACTGTAGGCTGGATAAAGCTGAAAAATATGGAGACAGGCCCTGCTGTGGAAGAGTTTATCGATAATATCAAAAAAGCACTTACACTGTCCTACACAGGTGTACGCAGATAATATATTAAAACAGAAAAGCTGTTGAACATTAAAAACGTTCAACAGCTTTTTTCAGTACATTGATAAAATTTTGTCTGCAGCACCTTTTGCACCTGCACATTTGCGGAAACCATCGGCAATTTTATTGGCGTTTTCTTTGTATTGGCTGTCTGAAAGTACGGTTTTTACTGCATCATAAATTGCTTTGCTGTCGGTCTTTTGCAGTTTTACACCTGCACCAAGCTGAAAAACTCTTTCGGCAACACCGTTCTGTTCAGCTGTCTGTGGCAGCATAATCAGGGGAACACCAAAATACAGGCTTTCGCTTGCACTGTTCATTCCACAATGAGATATAAATGCATCGGCCTTTTCCAGCACTGCAATCTGGTCAACGTGGGAGAAAACCGATATATTTTCGGGCAGAGAGCCAAACTTCTGAATAGATACCATATTTCCCACAGACATAATAACCTGAAAGTCACTGCCTGCAAAAGCGTCTATACAGTTTTTGTACAAAGGCAGCATATCATTGTTTACGGTGCCCATAGAGATGTAAACAAGTTTATCCTTTGTCTTTTCAATTTTTTCAGTGGCGGGACGGACAGACGGCCCTACAAAAACATATTTATGGGAGAATGTGTAGGAACAGGGCTGAAACTGAGGAGAAGTGTAGACTATAGTGTCTGTATGTTCGTCATTCTGAATAAGATCCAGAACATTTTTCACAGGATAGCCTTTTTTCTGCAGCCGTTTGATATCCTTTGATATTTTCGGCATAGAGAGTATCATTTTTACCATATCTGCTGTGCTCTGCTTCATAATTTTTGCAGAATGTCTGTTGAAAGCAAAAGTTGTGGTGGAAGAAACAAAGGGAATACCTAGTTTCATAGCCACAGCTTTTCCCCATATTGCCATAGAATCGGCAACAATGCAGTCGGGTTTCAGCTGTGCCATCTCGGCACAGATTTTATCATCAAGGGCAAGGGTGGTGTCCACAAGAATTTTTGTGGAAAAAGCCAGATCCTTGCCGATGCGTGCTCCGTCCTTTGGGGACAGCTTCTGTTCCATATCATAATCGTCACAGGACACAAAAACTGCACCTGAAGACTCTATTTTATCCTTCATTGAATTGTAGGAATAATACCACACCTGATGGCCGCGGGAAACAAGTTCCTTAACGACACCCAAAGTGGGATTTGTATGCCCGTGGGCGGGGATACAGAAGAATACAATTTTACTCATAAAGCTTGACCTTGACAGAGTTGTATTTATAAAAGAAATCGGTTATCTGAGCAGATACCGGATATTAAAACAGTTTTACTCGATATCCAGCTCCGGAGGAACATCAATCTGGTCGGAGACATACTTGCCGTTTTTCTTGCGTTGGCGTACACATTCTGTCAGCAGATACTCAATCTGTCCGTTTATACTGCGGAAGTCGTCCTCTGCCCATGCTGCTATTGCGTCATACAGTTTTGCTGATACCCTGAGGGGTATCTGTTTTTTATCCTTGTCTGCCATAATATCAGTACAAACTGCCAGTGTTCACTATCGGCTGTGCGTCGTGATTGCCGCACAAAACAACCATAAGATTGGACACCATTGCAGCTTTTCTTTCCTCGTCAAGTTCTACCACATTGTTTTCGCTGAGTCGCTCAAGAGCCATCTCAACCATACCAACTGCACCATCCACAATCATCTTTCTTGCATCGATGATTGCACTTGCCTGCTGACGCTGCAGCATAACAGCGGCAATTTCAGGAGCGTATGCAAGGTGAGTGATTCTTGCTTCCACAATTTCGATGCCTGCTTCTTCAACCCTTGCCTGGATTTCTTCCTTTATGCGTTGTGCAACAACCTCGCTGGAGCCTCGCAGACTGCCTTCGTCTGCATGACCGTCACCTGTAGTGTCCACATTTGGTGCAACGTCGTAAGGATATATACGCACAATGTTGCGAAGTGCACTGTCACACTGGAGAGACAAAAATTCTTTGTAGTTGTCAACATTGAAAACCGCTTTTGCAGTGTCGGTGATACGCCATGTAACTGCAATGCCAATTTCGATAGGGTTGCCAAGGCAGTCGTTGATTTTCTGTTTTGCGTTGTTCAGTGTCATAATCTTGAGAGACAGCTTTTTGCTTGGCATCTCAACTTCATTTGGGTTAACACCTTTGGATTTTACATCTCCGCTCTGGTTCAGCTTTGTTCTGGCAGCAGGGTTGATTGCACTGCAGAACGGATTTACAAAGTAGAAGCCCTCGTTTTTAAGTGTGCCGATATATTTGCCGAAAAGGGTGAGCACCAATGCCTCCTGTGGTTTAAGCACCTTGAGGCCGCAAAGCACAATCCAGCCGAGAGCAAGGTATGCAATGCAGATAACCAATATAGTAATTGTCATCATATTGGAAAAAGCACCTGATGTGGCAACCACAACACCCAGCACTGCAATAACATACATCAGTAATGTACCGATAAGTATCAGCATACCGTTCTTTTTGCCTTTTAAAACTTTTTCTGTCATAAATACAACTTCCTTTCACTTTTAATCTTTTAACTTTTTCAAAAATAATCCGCGTTTCTTTTTGATATCAAAATGATATCATATAACCGTAGGGAATTGCAATATAACTTTTGCATAAAGTTTTTAACTGTTTTGTAACACTTATTACAATTTGGTTAAAAAACAGCTTTGTTTGCTTTTTGTTCACAAATTTAAAGTATTATAAAGATAAACAGAAAAAGAACAGGAGGTAACAGCATGAAAAAACGGTTTATTGCAGTTTTATTTGCAGTGGTATTTACAGCATCGGTATTAAGCGGATGCAGCACAACGGTAAAAAGCAAAAATCTTACAGATGGCATAAAACCGGGTCCTGTGCCAGTATACAACAGCTTTGAAAAGGATGAAAACACAGTGATAGCACAGTTTTCCGCACAGCTTTTAAAACAGCTTTGCAGTGAAGATAAAAATGTTGTATATTCTCCGTTATCTGTATTGTATGCTCTTGCCATGACTGCCAATGGTGCAGATGGTGAAACGCTGACTCAGATGGAAGCAGTTTTCGGTATGGATATGGAAACGCTCAACAACTATCTACACAGCACAGTAAATCTGCTGCCAAGTGATGAAGGTTACACATTTGATATTGCAAACAGCCTCTGGATTACCAATGACGAGGGAAAGTTTGTAGTAAATGAAGAGTTTCTGCGTATAGTAAAAAGCTATTATGATGCAGGTGTGTTTACAGCCGATTTTGCCGATAAACAGACCTTAAAGGATATTAACAGCTGGGTTACATATAAAACCAATGGACAGATACAGAATATTCTGGATAAAATCGACCCTGATGCCGTGATGTACCTTATAAATGCCCTTAATTTCGAGGCTGACTGGCTCAACGACTACGATGAATATGCTGTACACGACGGAATGTTTACCAAAGCTGACGGCAGAACACAGGATGCCCAGTTTATGTATGCGGCTGAAAACGGCTATCTTGAGGATGAAAACACCCGGGGTTTTATAAAGTATTACAAGGACAAAAAGTATGCATACGTTGCTTTGCTGCCTGATGAAAAAATAAATCTGAATGACTATATAGCCTCTCTGGACGGCGAAAAGCTGACAAATATGCTTAACAATATCGTCCGAGAACAGGAAGTGGAAACCGCTATCCCGAAATACGAAACCACCTATGATACCGAGATGAGCGAAATTTTCAAAGCCATTGGCATGACCGATGCTTTCGACTGGCGTGTTGCCGATTTCAGCAGAATGGGACAGGCACAGCTGGAGGGCGAAAACCTCTGCATCAACCGCATAATCCACAAGGCATTTGTCCGCGTTGCCGAAAAAGGCACACAGGCAGGTGCCGCCACAGTGGTGGAGATGGTTGCTGAAGGTGCAATGATTGAGGAAGAACCGCCAAAACGTGTTTATCTTGACCGCCCATTTGTGTATATGATTATAGACACACAGAACAATCTGCCGCTCTTTATGGGTGCAGTATACGAAATTGAATAACCCCTTTTTACAAAGGCAAACCATAAAAATACCTTCTCTAAAAGCAAAACAGCGTTCCCATAAGGAACGCTGTTTTGCTTTTATCGGTTGTTCAGTATGTATTTTTTATCCTAAAATATATTCTTTAATTGCCTCGGTAACGCCGTATTCATCGTTGCTTTTTATAACCTTGGTGGCGTATTTTTTCACATCATCAGGTGCTCCGCTTACAACAAACACATTCTTTGCATTTTCAAGCATAGGTATGTCGTTGTAGTAGTCACCGCAGACAAGGGTTTCCTCGTCGGTAACTCCAAGGATTTCCTGCAGAGCCTTTACACCCACACCCTTGTTTATGCTTTTGTTCATGCTGTCCATCCATATACCGCCGGATGGATGTATGGACAGTTCATTGCCGAATTTTTCCACCATATAGTCATAGCTGCCGCTTTTTATAGGCCCGCCGTTGAAATCACTGTAGCTGATTTTAAACAGATCATCGTCAATGTCGCACATATCCTCCACAAAGGTAACAGGTGCGTAGTAGGTATCCATTGTGTACTGCATTTCAGGGCAGCAGTGGGTGTAGTATGTGCCTTTGAGGCCGCAGGCAAGTACATCTATCTCACCGTATTCCTTTACGGTGTTGAAAACACGGTGACACAGCTCTCTGTCAATGGTCACACAGCGGGTCAGCTTGTCATGCTCCATAATAAATGCACCGTTGTCGCAGATAAAATGCATCTTCTGCAGCTTGTCTGTAAAGTAGTGGACAATGCCCTCAAAGTTTCTGCCTGTTGCTACGGCAAAGGCAATACCTCTGTTGTTAAGCTCTGCCAGAACCTTGTCAAAATCAGGGGGCAGACGTTTGTCTGTTGTAAAAAGTGTACCGTCAAGGTCGGTAACAATAAGTTTTATCATAGAACAAATCCTTCGAATAGTTTGTTGAGCCTTTCTGTAAGTCTGGGATATTTCTGCTGCCATTTTTCCTCCTCCAGCAGCATTCTGCAGGCGGTCCGGGATTTTTCCAAAGTGTGCATATCCTCCGACATACTTGCAATTTTCAGATCGGGCAGACCGTGCTGTCTCTTGCCGAAAAAGTCACCGGGGCCGCGGTGGTCAAGGTCGTACTGGCTCACCTTAAAGCCGTCCTGTGTGCTGCAGAGAAATTTCAGTCTTTCCCGCACATTCTGTCCCTTATGGTCAGATACAAGTATACAGTAGCTCTGGTCACTGCCACGTCCCACACGGCCGCGCAGCTGGTGCAGTGCGGAAAGCCCGTATCTTTCGGCGTTTTCTATTATCATCAGTACAGCATTGGGTACGTCTACGCCTACTTCAATAACGGTAGTGGAGCAAAGTATATCAGTTTCACCGTTTTTAAAGCGGTTCATTACAGCATCTTTTTCGGCAGGTTTCATTTTGCCGTGGAGGATTTCTGCCCGTGCGTGAGGAAGCAGCGGTTTTATAACCTCTTCGTAATACTGTTTTACGCTCTGCAGTTCTGTTATATTTTCACTTGGGTCAACAGCAGGCAGCACTATATATGCCTGTTTGCCCATTTTAATATGTTTGTCGATAAATCCGAACATCCTTGCCCGCAGGTCTGTGCCAACAAAATAGGTTTCCACAGGTTTTCTGCCCTTTGGCATCTGGTCGATGATGGAAATTTCCATATTTCCGTAGATAATCATAGCAAGGGTGCGGGGGATAGGAGTGGCACTCATTACAATAATGTGCGGGTTTGTGCCTTTCCGGCTTACAAGTGTACGCTGACGCACGCCAAAGCGATGCTGTTCGTCGGTTACGCACATACCAAGGTTATAAAAGACAACGTTCTCGCTGATAAGTGCGTGGGTGCCGATTATAACATCTATTTCGCCTTTTTCCAGCTGAGAAAGAATTTCTCTTTTTTCTTTTGCCCTGGTGGAGCCTGTCAGCAGAGCAACCCTTATATTAAAGTTTTCAAAAAAGCTGCAGAATGAATTGTAGTGCTGTCCTGCCAGAATTTCAGTCGGCACCATAACACAGCTTTGATATCCGTTCTGTGCCATGGCAAATGCCGCCGCAGCTGCTACAAGGGTTTTGCCGCAGCCCACATCCCCCTGAACAAGCCTGTTCTGTGCAGTGCTGCCTTTAAATCCTTGCAGTATATCACCGATAACACGGCTTTGTGCATCGGTTGGTATAAATTTAAGAGAACCGATAAAATGTGAGATATCGGTGTTTTCCAAAGTTACATCGGTGTGGCGGTCATTGTTTTCGCCCATAAGCTCCATGCCCAGCTGCAGCATAAAGAACTCATCAAATATCAGTCTTTCCTTTGCAGCAGAAATATCAGCCGCGTTTCTGCCGAAATGGATATTTTTAAGGGAAAAATCAAGGCTTGGCAGATTAAAGGCAGAGGCGATATGCTCAGGCAGAAAATCCTCTATTTCACCAAGCTGGTCAAACACCTGTGCTGTCAGCTTGGATAAAAAGGCAGAATTTATGCCTTGAGTCATAGGGTATACAGGCTGTTGTTTTATAGCGGTGTCAGCAGGGATAAAAAGCGGGGCGGACATCTCTCTTGTCAGCATATTTCCGCCAACCTTGCCGTAGAAAAGATAATCTTCGCCAATCTGAAGCTTTTTAACAGTAAATTCGCTGTTGAAAAAAACAAGGTTAAGCTGTGCGGTGTCATCGGCACACACAACCTTGTACAGTGTTCTGCCGCCCTTTATACGCACACCGCTGCTGACTTTAAGCACGGTGGCTTTTACAACACAAGGAGTGTCAAAGGGTGCAAGGCTTATTTCGTACGGGTTTTCGTAGTTTATATATTTTCTCGGGAACAGATACAAAAGGTCGCATACCGAATAAACCCCCAGCCTGTTAAGCTGTTGGGCTCTTTTTTCGCCAACGCCTTTTAAAAAGCGGATTTCGGTGTTTAAATCCATAATCTTTTCCTTTGCTGCTTAAAAGTGTATAACAATATTATTATACAGATATTTTATATAAAAAACAATGGACTTTCATGCAGAGGCACAATGCATTGACAGTATAATGACTTTTGAAAGATTATGTGCTATGATACAGACAGATAAATTCCAATTTATCTAATTAACTCTCTGAAAACCCTTGATTTTACTGGATTTTTCAGCAGTTTCATACTCATATTTAATGTATTTTCCCTTGTTTTTGCCCTTATGAGCGAAAACAAGGGAAAGT
>SVNA01000021.1 GCA_015067145.1 Oscillospiraceae bacterium
CAGCTGAGCTATGCTCCCACAACTCTGTTTCCCTTTAAGAAACAATGGAGCGGGTTACGAGGCTCGAACTCGCTACCTCCACCTTGGCAAGGTGGCGCTCTACCAGATGAGCTAAACCCGCTTATTACTGTCAAAAGCTTCTGGTGGGAACAACAGGGCTCGAACCTGTGACCCTCTGCTTGTAAGGCAGATGCTCTCCCAGCTGAGCTATGCTCCCATAACTCTTGACAGCTTTAATATAATATCACAGCTTTTATCTTTTGTCAACAACTTTTTGGTAAATAATTGATAAAAATAATACATTTTCAGCTTTGATTGGCAAAAAATATTGTAGCAAACAAAAAGATGCAGTGTAAAACTGCATCTTCTCTCTGTAAAGTTATTTATTAATAAAACGTGAAAGGAATTCCTGTGTTTCCTGTCTCTGCGGATTTTCGAAAATCTGCTGTGGAGAACCCTCTTCGCAGATAACGCCCTCTTTCATATATACAACACGGTTGCTTACGTCACGGGCAAATGCCATTTCGTGTGTTACAACCAGCATTGTCATACCTTCATGGGCAAGTGTCTGCATAACGTGGAGAACTTCGCCTACCATTTCAGGGTCAAGTGCACTTGTCGGTTCGTCAAAGAGGAGGATTTCAGGGTTCATTGCCAGTGCTCTTGCTATGGCGACACGCTGTTTCTGACCGCCTGAAAGCTGACGCGGTTTTGCGTTGATGTAAGGTGCCATGCCAACCTTCTGCAGATAGTACATTGCAGCTTCCTTTGCTTCTTCCTTTGTCTTTTTGAGAACCTTTATCTGGCCAACCATACAGTTTTCCAGCACTGTCATATTATTGAAAAGATTGAAAGACTGGAACACCATGCCAACATGACTGCGGTATTCCGGTGCATTCACCTTGCCTGTTGCAACATCACTGCCGTTGTAGATAATCTGGCCGGATGTTGGTGTTTCCAGCAGATTGATACAGCGAAGAAGTGTAGATTTGCCGCTGCCTGATGCACCGATAATTGAGATAACGTCACCTTTGTTAACGGTGAAGTCGATGTCTTTGAGAACTACATTGCTGCCAAAGGCTTTGGACAGATGATTGATTTTAAGGATAGCTTCGCTCATTATCTGTCACCGTCCTTTCCTTCGTATTCCTTGCTGCGTTCATCAAAAATGCTGCTGCGGTCAGGATGGCTGTATGTGCCTGCTGCCATAACCAGCGGGTCAACATTTACCAGTTCATAGCTGTCTGCACCGTCCATGCGTCTTTCCACTGCACGCAGCAGGAAGGAAGCGATAAGGGTAAGGCAGAGATAACCTATCATTTCTATGGTAGCAGACTGGAAGCTCATATTGTTTACACCAATGATATTTCTGTGCTGTGCAAAGAAATCGATAAAGCCGATAACGAACATAACAGATGTATCCTTGATGTTGATAATAAAGTTGTTGCCAATCTGCGGAATAATGTTACGTACAGCCTGTGGCAGAATTACATGGAGCATTGTCTGCAGATGTGTCATGCCGATTGCCTTTGCACCTTCGGTCTGACCGGGATCGATGGACATGATGCCGCCTCGTACACTTTCGGCCATATAGGCACCTGTGTTGATGGAAACAACAATTATGGACGCTATCCACATGCCGCTGTTGCCTTTGAACTGCATCTGTGCATCGGTAAAGTATGGTAAACCAAAGTAGATGAACACCGCCTGAATCACCATTGGAGTGCCGCGGAAAACCTCCACATAAATTCTCACGATAATGCGGATAACACGCAGAACTGCTCTTTTTGCAAAATTATCGTTTTTGGAATATGGAATTGTATTGAGAATGCCGCAGATAAGGCCGATGATACAGCCGATAAGGGTTGCAACAATGGCAAGGATAAGTGTGTTGCGGATACCTTTGAGGTAAAAGGAACTGTAGGTGTTCCACAGCAAACCCACATCGGTGATAAGTTCTGCAAATTTACCCATACTTAATCAAAATCCTTTCGGGTTGGTTTTTAATAATAATTAGATTTCCGGCTGTACTTCGATTGCCTGTGTCATAATTGTGTTGAATGCATCAGCACCGATTTCTGCAAGAGCATCGCCGAGAGCTTTCTGAAGTTCTGTGTTGCCTTTAACAACGGAAACACCGATGTTAACATTTTCAGCACGTTCTGTTTCGTCTGCAAACTGGAAGTCACCGTCTGTGCCTGTGAAGTTGAGAACAACGAGGTCAGCATTTTTAGCAACTGCTGCTGTAGCTGTTGGCATATCTGTGCAAACAAAGTCTGCTGTGCCGCTTTCGAGAGCCATGATCATAGCTGGTGCTGTTTCTGCTGCTGCCTGGATGGAAGCATTTGTTGCCTGTGGGAGACAGGAGTTGTACCAGATTGTACCAGACTGTGCTGTACAGTTGCCTGTGAGTTCTGCTACGGAAGTTGCTGTTGCGTTTGCGTTGTCTTTTGTTGTGAGACAAACGATTTCTGCGTAGTAGTATGGGCCTGCCATATCAACTTCTGCCATTCTTTCAGCTGTCATGGACTGACCTGCGATAGCAACATCGATTGTGCCTGCGTTGATAGCTGGTGTAAGACCGCCCCATTCGAGAGCCATAACTTCAAGTTCCCAACCGTATTTTTCACAGATTTTCTGTGCGATCATAACGTCGTAGCCGTTTGCGTATGCACCCGGGTTGTTTGCAATTTCAACTGCGCCGTTAGCGTCTGTGAGCTGTGTCCAGTTATATGGAGCGTACTGACATTCCATGCCAACTGTGAGAACGCCGTCTTCTGTGCCCTGGATGGAGAGAAATTCTGCTGCAGGTTCGTTTGTTTCTGTGCTTGGTGCTGGTTCAGAAGAACCGCAAGCAACGAGAGACATTGTCATAGCGAGTGCAAGGATTAAAGATAAGAATTTTTTCATAGTAGTGTGCCCTTTCTTTTGCTTTTTTCTTTTACTTTTTCCAAAAAATTAAGACCGCTTTGTCAAGCGGTCCATTAGTGTGCAAATTCTTTCCGTCAAATGTAATAAGTCAATAAAAATAAATACAAATTATAAAATAACGGAATGAGTAGTAACAGCCAACGATAGCGCTTCACAAATAAACTTGTGACAGTCCGGCAGATGTTATCTGCCGACCCAGCAAGAAAAGTGCAGGCCACCTTTAATGCTTCGGCGGTCTTCCCTTTCCTTATCAGCGGTTGCCTGACCTTGCTGAAAAGTACTCATGTGTACCGCGCCTCTATCAAGCGATTTAATTTTTTCTATATAATAGCACGGGTATATTTACCCGTCAACCATTTTTGAACAGATTGTTAACATATTGTAATTTTTTGCAAAAAGCGACAAATAAAAGCCTGTTTTTTGTAGATTTGACTAGTACTTTTATTGCACGATATGTATTTTTTATGCATTGAAACGTTATTAATATAATATGTACATCAAAGTATATATATGCCGAACCGCCTATTTTTCAATAAATTCAAATATTTTGTTCCACACATCCATATCCTGATTTGTCATCTTCCACCAGTCATAGCCTGCTACAAACTCTGCTTTCTGTACATCTGTTTCCAACTCTTTTTTCTTCAGCTTTTCGGTGAGAGTCGCAAAAAATGCATCCTTGTATTTTACTGCATCATAAGTATAGTTAGGGCTGTGAGCCTTGCCGTCCACAAGCCAGAATGTGATGTTTTCCCGACCATCCAGTGCATTTTTAAGCACATCGAAATGACATTCCTTTTTAACCATAGGGTCATCGGCAGAATGGATTATAAGTGCTTTTACAGATGCATCTGCAAGGCTTTCTACAGCATTGAATTTTACCGTGTCAGGGTTGGATTTTTCCTCCAGTACATATATATGCTTTGCAAATGGCTTCATAAGTCCTGAAAAGAACTGATTTACCATATTCTTTACAGATATAAAACCGCTCATTGCAACAATGTGCTTTATATCGGGATGGAGGGCAGGGATATTCATTGTGGAAAAACCACCCCAGCTGTGACCGATTACACTTATATCCATATCCTTGTATCTTTCATCTGCCCTGAGTGCTTTTATGGCACGGTCAAGGTCCGAAAGAGACTGACCGAATCCGTTGGTATTTTCGCCGCCCGATTCCATACAGCCTGTGTGGTCATAGCTGAAAACAAGATACCCTTTTTTTGCTATGGTTTCTATCTCCCGCATATAGCTGCGATGGCCGCCGCCCATGCCGTGTTCAAAAACAACTATGCGGTTTTCGATTGGATTGTCGTAGAAGTAGAAATATCCTTTGAGGCTGTGCCCTGCCTTTGCTGTGAAATCAAAATCCACTTTATGCAAGCCGCCAAAATCATCGGAGGAAAAATAATATGCTGTGCCGTTGTCATCACAGCGGATAAACATCTGGTCGCGGTACATTTTTTCTATTTTGTCTGCAAAAATCATAGTTATTCTCCTTTTATCCGGTATTTTATCTGTGGTTCGGGATATATTTCACCAAAGGTTTCTACCTCTATATCCAGCATATATTCATCCTTTACAGGCTGTTTTATTATGGCATTTACGCCGTCGATTTTCACCTCTGCAACCTCAATATCTGCCAGCCTGTCCACCTCGCAGAAGCCGTCAATTACTCTGCCGAAAGGTGTAAATCTGCCCTGCAGTTTTTCCGCCGCAGCATCGGAAAGGGTTATGAAAAACTCACAGCCGTGGCTTTCCTTTTCACCGTCGCCAGCCATAGCCACGACATATTTGCCAAACTGCATAGGATTGTCAAATCCGTTTTGTTTAAATTCGCCCTCAATCATAAAATCGCAGTTTTCGTCCTCGAAATGATTGTAGGACGGCTGCAGCACAAAGTCTTTCACGACACGTTTTATAAGGCGGTTTTTATACATCTTCTGCTGTGCAGCCCAGATAAAGCTGTTCACGGCGTTGGGAGCATACTGCGGATACAGTTCCATTGTAATGACACCTTTTTGGGTGTACATTTTTGCAACCGGATTTTTCATAGCCAATCCTCTTTTTTAATAACAGTATTTTAAAATAAGTATACGGCAAAAAACAAATCTTTTCAACACAGCAAAGCCACTGCAACGAAATAAAATACGCTGCAGTGGCTTTTAATCTGATGTTTAGCAGTTGTTATTGCATTTAAAACAGGTTGACGATGCCGCATTTTTTACTCTGCCAACCTTGGTGTTGTCGCATTTTGGATTTGACAGCTCTGTCACAGGGTGTGTATCAACCTGCCAGCGATAGTCTGTGTCCCACTGGCGTATACGGTTGCATATTACATTGTGGCTCTGAACAATATCTGTTGAAGGAATGATTATCTTCTGATATTTGAAGAAATCATCATTGTCAGGAAGATTTTCCAGCTTTTCGTAACCCTCTCTGTCCCCTGTGAACTGCACTGTGTTTTTAAGCACATCACGCACATATTCGATGTTCTCGTGGAGGGAAATCGGTGCGGGGAATCTGCCGTCGGGTATAACCTGCTGCCAGCTCTTGTTTTCGTATCTTTCCAGCAGCTGTGCCGCCTTGTGCAGATGGGCAATCTCCATATCAAGATGCTCTTCCCAGATGGATTTGATATATGCATCTGTCTCGGTCATAAAGCAGGACCAGTAGAGGTAGCATTCCACATATTCATGCCATAAGAGCATCTCCAGCCAGGTTGCACCTGAATCCATAAGGGATTCATACTGTGTTACGTGTTCTTCTTCAACAAGGGCAATCTCCTGATAGAGACGGCGTGCTGCATCGTTTGTGGCAAAGTTGGAGATATTCATATAGTAGTTCATGGTCTGCTGCTCTGCCGCTGTGATAATCATGGTGTTGAGCACCGTCTGTTTATCCGCTTTTTTGGCATTTATACCACGTTTTACATTATCCAGAGGATAACGGTGATGTGAGATGGTAGGACGGCCGGGCATAATCTCGGTATATCTGCCCACAAGACGTTCTGCCAGAACCCCCTGTTCCATCTCCAGCTGGTTTGCATAACGGTAAAGATGGTCAAAGTCCTCAAGAAGTGCAAAATCCAAAGCATTTTTTACATAGCAGTCGGTTTCTCTTTTTGCAAGTTCGGCTGTCAGATCAACCGCCAGCTGCTCGTAACCGATGGTATGCTCAAGAACAGTTTCATCGCATGGCTTGAGCAGTGCCAGCTTCTGTTGCTGCTGCTTTTCCACCATACGGGAAAGGCTTATTTCTCTGCGTAAATCGTTGTTTGTCACATGACGTGCCAGCTGATGAGAAAACCAGTTCGCCTCAAATTCGGTGCCGTTCATAAGAATTATTCGTGTTTTGGTATACGGGTCCACCTCGTTTTTGTTATATGCCTTTGGGTAAATCTGCTTAAAGTTTCTTATACCTTCCATGACCTGTAAAGGTCTGTGTTCAAACGGATTGATAACAATTCCCCCTTAAAAATCTTTTTAATAGATTATATGTTCAAAAAAGGGAAATATACAGAAGAATTTCTCATCATAAGCAATATTTTTTCTACCTTCTACGCATAAATTTTTTCTCCGAAGAAATCAAAAAATGTTTATATTGTTATAACGCACTTTTCGATAAATCCTTTGAAGAAAATTAAATTTCACGTTTTTTATATTTCTATCACAGGGCAACTTAAGAAAAGTTCCTACCTTTTTTCCTACCTGAATAGATAAAAAAATAAAAAGTCCCACGTACAGTGAGACTTTTTACTCTTACTTGGAGCGGGTGATGGGAATCGAACCCACACGACCAGCTTGGAAGGCTGGAGTTCTACCACTAAACTACACCCGCATATTCAATTATTTTATTCAGCCTAAATATTATATCATCTGTTTTTTGATTTGTAAAGCATTATTTTTGTCGTAATATGTAAAAACAGCCGCAGATTGCTCTGCCGCTGTTTTTATTTATCTAATATCGGTGAGTTTATTAGAACAAACCGGAGATAACGCCTCTTTCGTCAACGTCAATTTTTTCTGCTGCAGGAACTTTTGGCAAACCAGGCATTGTCATGATTTCGCCTGTGAGTGCTACGATAAAACCTGCACCTGCGGAAATTTTGAGGTTGCGGACTGTAACTTCAAAGTCTGTTGGTGCACCAAGTTTTGTCTGGTCATCTGTAAGAGAGTACTGTGTTTTTGCAACGCAGATTGGGCAGTTACCAAAGCCCTGTGCCTCAAGTTCTTTAGCCTGTTTTGCTGCCTGTGCTGTGAGAACAACACGTTTGCCGCCGTAGATTTTCTGAACAATCTGGTTGAGCTTGTCTTCAATGCTGCCTTCCAGTTCATAAGAATAGCTGAAGTCATCGTTTGGAAGTTCTACAAGGCGGAGAACTTCTTCTGCAAGAACTTTGCCGCCTTCGCCGCCTTTTGCCCAAACCTCGGACAATGCAACGTTTACGCCAAGTTCTTTACATTTTGCTTCAACAAGGTCCAGCTCTGCCTTTGTGTCTGTCGGGAAAGCATTGATAGCAACAACACATGGAAGTTTGTAAACATTTTTGATGTTGCTTACATGTTTGAGAAGGTTTGGAAGCCCTTTTTCAAGTGCTTCAAGGTTTTCTGCAGCAAGGTCAGCTTTTGCAACACCGCCGTTGTATTTAAGTGCTTTTACTGTTGCAACGATAACAACTGCATTTGGTTTGATGCCTGCCATACGGCATTTGATGTCAAGGAATTTTTCTGCACCAAGGTCAGCACCGAAGCCTGCTTCTGTAATTGTGTAGTCAGCAAGTTTCATAGCCATTCTTGTAGCTGTTACAGAGTTGCAGCCGTGTGCGATGTTTGCAAATGGGCCGCCGTGTACGATTGCAGGAACTTTTTCCAGTGTCTGTACAAGGTTTGGTTTGAGAGCATCTTTAAGAAGTGCTGCCATTGCACCCTGTGCTTTGAGGTCGCCTGCTGTTACAGGTTTCTGTTCGCTAACTTTGCCGTATGTGTAGCCGATAACGATGCGGGAAAGTCTTTCTTTAAGGTCTGTGATATCGCTTGCAAGGCAGAGAACCGCCATGATTTCGGATGCAACTGTGATATCGTAGCCATCTTCACGCGGTGTGCCGTTTGCTTTGCCGTTAAGGCCGTCAACAATGCTTCTGAGCTGACGGTCGTTCATATCAACACAGCGTCTCCAAGTGATTTTTCTTGGGTCGATGTTGAGTTCGTTGCCCTGATAGATGTGGTTGTCAATCATAGCTGCAAGCAGGTTGTTTGCTGCACCGATTGCATGGAAGTCTCCTGTGAAGTGAAGGTTGATGTCTTCCATTGGTACAACCTGAGCGTAACCGCCGCCTGCTGCACCGCCTTTAACACCGAAAACAGGTCCGAGGGATGGTTCGCGGAGAGCAACCATTACATTTTTGCCAAGTTTCTGGAGACCGTCTGCAAGGCCGATTGTTGTTGTTGTTTTGCCTTCGCCTGCCGGTGTTGGGTTGATAGCTGTTACAAGGATAAGTTTGCCGTCTTCTTTATCTGTTTCTCTGAGAAGATTGTAGTCGATTTTTGCTTTGTACTTGCCGTACTGTTCCAGATATTTGTCATCAATACCTGCTTTTGCTGCGATTTCTGTGATAGGCGCCATCTGGCATTCCTGTGCAATCTGAATGTCTGTTTTGAATTCCATTGTTTTTTCCTCCGATAAATTAGAAAAAGCGTTTAAAATTTCTTTTTTAATGCCGATATTCAGCGTATGGCAGGATAAAAATTCCTGTAATAAAACAAAAAAACCACCTGGCACGCCAAATAAACAGCGCCCAGGCGGTCGACTTTTTTAACCAATGTGCTCCACGTGGTTAATCCCACTTATCCGCCAGTCGCACATCTAACTATATTATACAGTAAATTCTGCTGTTTGCAAGTAACTGCGGCGAAAAATTTTTTAATTTTTTATTAACATTTTTGTGGAACATCCACATCTGCGGCAAAAATATTGTTTAATAATTAACTTTGATTTCGCCGTCTTCTGCGGTAACGTGAACCCTGGACAGTTCAATATTATCCACAATAACCTGTGCAATGCGGTCCTCCACTTCCTTGCGGATTACACGGCGGATGTCACGTGCACCGAACTTGCCGCCGTCTGCCTTGTCGCAGATAACCTCGAGAGCAGCGTTATCCCATGTGAGAGCAATGCCCTTCTGCTCCATTGGTTTTACATATTCACCGATCATCAGGGCAGCGATATCCATAAGATCTTCTTTTGTAAGAGGATTAAACGCCACAATTTCGTCGATACGGGCAAGGAATTCCGGACGGAGAAAATCTCTCAGTGCACGCATGGTTTTTGCCTTTGTCATGTCGGAACGGCTTTTGTTAAAGCCTGTTTCGTTCATTGTGTCGGTGGAACCTGCGTTACTTGTCATTGCGATAACAGTGTTTTCAAAGTTTACTGTTCTGCCGTGGGCATCGTTGATTTTGCCCTCGTCCAGAATCTGCAGCAGAATGTTCATTACATCCGGGTGTGCCTTTTCGATTTCGTCAAAAAGCACCACGCTGTATGGTTTTCTGCGTACCTTTTCTGTCAGCTGGCCTGCTTCGTCATAGCCGACATAGCCAGGAGGTGAACCGATAAGTCGGGACACTGCGTGTTTCTCCATAAATTCCGACATATCAAAACGGATGAGGGGGTCAACAGTGTCGAAAAGGTTCTGTGCCAGCTGTTTTACCAGCTCGGTTTTACCCACACCTGTAGGACCGACAAAGAGGAAGCTTGCAGGGCGGTTGCGGCCGCTGATGCCTGCACGGTTGCGTTTTACCGCTTTGGCAACAAGGCTTACTGCCTCGTCCTGACCGATAACCGCTGCTTTCAGCTTGTCTTCAAGGCCCTGAATTTTGTCATATTCTGTCTCCTTGATTTTAACTGCACTGATACCTGTCCACAGTTCGATAACCTTGGCAAGGTCGTCAACGCCAACATTGATACCCTTTACACTGTCATCAAGGCGGTTGATGGTAGCTTCGCACTGATAATATTCCTGTTTTACCTTTGCCAGTTTTTCGTAGTCGATGGCATCGGTTGTGCCGTTTTCGATATCGTCCAGTTCTTCTTTCAGCTCTGCCATACGGTCCTTTGCACAGAGCCATTCGCTGATTTCGGGATGAGCGAGGCTGCAGCAGGCACAGGCTTCGTCCAGCAGGTCGATAGCCTTGTCTGGCAGGAAGCGGTCGGTGATATATTTTTCACTGAGACGCACTGTCATATCCACAATATTCTGCGGAACTGTAACGTGGTGGTATGCTTCGTAATACTGTTTGATGCCTGTGATGATATCGATTGTATCGCTGATGGATGGTTCTTCCACCTTTACAGGCTGGAAACGGCGTTCCAGAGCGGAGTCTTTTTCGATAAATTTGCGGTATTCGGTAAAGGTTGTTGCACCGATAACCTGAATTTCACCGCGGGAGAGGGCAGGTTTGAGGATGTTGCCTGCGTTCATTGAGCCTTCACTGTCCCCTGCACCTGTGATGGTGTGGATTTCGTCGATAAAGAGGATAATGTTGCCGTTGGCCTTAACTTCGCTGATAAGACCTTTCACCCTTGCTTCGAACTGACCGCGGAACTGTGTGCCGGCCACAAGATTTGTCATGCTTACAAGGTAGATTTCCTTGTTTTTGAGACGCTGTGGAACCTCGCCGCGGCTTATACGCAGAGCGATGCCCTCGGCAATGGCTGTTTTACCGACACCTGCCTCACCTATGAGACAAGGATTGTTTTTCTGACGGCGGGAGAGAATCTGGATTGTGCGGTAGATTTCGTTATCTCTGCCGATAATGTTGTCTATCTTGCCGTTTTTTGCTTTGTCTGTGATGTTTTCGCAGTACTGGTCAAGGAATTTGCGTTTTGGTTTCTTGTGGTTGCGTGGGTCCAGTTTGTCCTTTGGGTCCACTTCGCCGCGATCCTTGCCGTCACCGCGGGCATAAGGCATGGTGCTGGAGCCGCCTGCCTCAAACTCATCGCCGTATTCATCATCTTCATCTCTGCCGCCTGTAAGGCCTTTGAGCATATTTGCAATGTTGAACATATCGGCGTTGCCGTCGTTTTCTTCCATAAAGCTTTCCATCTGCTCTTCCATAGCCATAAGGTCCTTGTCGCTGATACCCATCTGTTTAAGCATATCGTCAACAGGTTTTATGCCCATCTCTTTGGCACAGGTCAGGCAGTATCCCTTGCTTTTTGTCTCGCCGTTTTCTGTAACCTGCATATAGATCATTGCAGGGCGTTTTTTGCATCTTTCACATAACATATATTTTGCTCCTTTGCATAAAACATTGTTATATTATCCGATAAACGGATTTACCAAACCTGTCAGTGACAGGATTTTACTCTGATTAAGCACTTCTATATTAAGAAATGACAGTGAATTTTCTGTGATAATTGCTATTATACTCAGAACACAGGAAATTAATATTACATAAATTATCCCTGTTACTGCACCAACGGCAAAGCCCCCCATACGGTTTGCAAAACCTATTACAGGAATGTGGTTGAGTGCCTTGAAGGCCTTTGCCAGCAAAGTTGCGATGATGCTGCAGAGTGTACAGGTGATGGCAAATATAACCAGCGTGATGATAACTGTAACAGCAGGGCCGATAATTGTGTCCACAACTGTTTCTGCCATCTCCATTGTCGGCTGGGTTATCTGCGAGAAAACCTCCTCTGCCTTTGCTATAAACTCTTCCAGTAATGCAATGGGCAGTTCCCCTGTAAATTCCTGCAGAAGTTCCTGCACATTTACAACTTTGGAGGAATCCTGAATATATGAATATGTTTTTTCCACCATATTTTCGCGGAACATATTTTCAAAAATTATCGGTGACCAGCGTTTTGATACAAACCAGGCCGCCACAAACCCTGCAATATTGCCCACAAGCTTTACCACGCTGGTGGCAAAGCCGTCTGTAAAGCATTTTATTGCAGAGATTAAAATTATTACCAGCAGAATTATATCTATTATCTGAGGTGCTGTAAGCATAATTTTTCTCCCTGTGAGAAGATTTATTTCTGTTCTACTT
Source organism: Oscillospiraceae bacterium (assembly GCA_015067145.1). GTDB lineage: Bacteria > Bacillota > Clostridia > Oscillospirales > Ruminococcaceae > RGIG3102. The sequence continues at coordinate 11,988 of SVNA01000021.1, forward strand.
CGGCTTTTTCCAGTTTTTCCATACTGTCACTGTTTATAACTATGCAGCCGTTGTAGTCGATTATATCCTTTACATTGTTTTTTACCGGGGTTTCTCCCGCAAACTGACCTTTAAGGTCATACTGTGATATCCTTTGACTGCCAAGAGCAAATATTCTTTGATTTGTTATCTCCACAGCTGTAACCGCCTGCTGTACTGTAACAGCAAAAGCTTTGGCGAAGGAGAGGTCTGTCACCACCAGTTCGGTGGCTGAAAGACCGTCATAATCCCCAAGTGCCATAACAATCTGGGCATTTTTTATGTCGTAGGCAGTAAGATCAGCACCGTTGTAGCTGTATTCCCCTTTTACTGTGCCGTCGGCAATATTTACTGCTTTTGCCTTGTCGGTATAGAAGACTATAAGGGTATCTTCCTTGATAAATTCAACGCCCAGTGCCACGTCGCCGCTGTTTTCCAGCATAAATTTTTCTTCGCCTGTATCTGTGTCAATAAGATAAATCTGGCTATGAAGTTTGCCGTCCACCGTGAGAACACAGCTTACTGCAAGTTTTGTTGCCTTTGGGGATAGAAAGCTCTGCACAGGAAAGCTCTTTGCATTCAGCCATGTGAAAATCTCCTGCATCTGACTGTCAAACACCTTTACCTCACCGTTGTAGCTCTGGCTTTTGGTGGTGATTGCCACACAGTTGTTCTGTGCAAGGGATGCATGGATAATATCGTTTTCCATCTCGCTGGAAAATAGCACATCGTGGGCGTTGAGAACCTTAAATGATGTATCGTTGGAGTTGTAGATTGCCACACGTTTGCCCGATGCAGAGATTACAGGATTCTGCATGGAATGGTAGTATTCGTATACTTTATCCGCTGTCGGTGAATAGAAGCTGAGACTGTCTGCATCAAGTACACAGAGGGAGGAACCCATCCTTTCGCTCTGTTTATAGGTCTGGTTTTCAGTTTCCACAGGGAAACCTGCACCGAACTGCATATAAACCATGCCCGAACTGACAAAATCTCCCAGATAGGCAAGTGAAGCTCCATACACACCTGTGATATGCACCAGCACCAGAGTAACCGCAACAGCAATAAACGTCAGACGCATCTGACGGCGTTTTGCTATTTTTTTGTTGCGTCGCAAAAGTTCTTTGCGGGTTAGTCGTCTTGGCTGCTGGTCCATTAAAAATCCTTTTACCTTAACTTAATTTTAGCAATATATATCTGTAAATGCTGTGACCTGCTCACAGGCGATGATATGTGATAAACAGTAGTGATCAATAAAATACATCTGTTAAAAACAGACCTTCGGGCGGCACGGTAACACCCGCTTTGGAGCGGTGACGGGCCTGGATTATATCCATCACCTCTTCAGGTTTTATTTTGCCTGTACCAACCCATATAAGTGTGCCCACCATAATGCGTACCATATTGTACAGGTAGCCGTCGGCACAAACTTTAAATACAACCATATCCCCCTGCTGTTCCACTGCTGCGGAATAAACTGTGCGGTGACAGTCGATAATTTTTGACCATCGTGCCATAAAGGAACGGAAATCGTGGGTACCCACATAATACTGAGCTGCTTTGTTCATAGCTTCCGCATCCAGCTTCTGCGGGAATTTGTAGTAGTATTTGCTGGTGAAAGGGTCGTCGATATGGTTGTTTTTTATGTAATAGGTATACTCCTTGCCCCTGGCGGAGTATCTTGCATGGAAGTCATCGCTTTCCTCGCAGGCTTCCAGCACACGGATATCCTTTGGCAGATTTGCATTGAGTGACAGCGGAAACTTACGTAAATCCAGCTGTTTTTCTGTCTTAAAGCTGAAATAAAAACATTTTGCGTGGACACCGCTGTCAAGGCGGGAACAGCCTTTGATATCCGATGCATCATTTACAACCTTTGTAAGTGCAGCCTGAAATTCACCAAAAACTGTTCTCTGGTTGGGCTGCACCTGACTGCCGCAGAAATCGGTTCCGTCAAAGGACACCTTTACTTTTACTGTCAAATTTATTTCTCCTTTTTGCAAAAGCGGGCTGATAATGCTTTAAACCGCCGTCACAGCTGCACGGCGGCTTATATCCTCTGTGCCCTTTTTGTTATATAAGCGGAGTAAAGAAAAATCTTGTTGCAAAAATCACGCCAAATGCCGCAACACATACTGCTGTGCAGATAATATCGTTGGATGTGATTTTAAGCTGTTTTAATCTTGTGCGGTTTGCACCGCCGTGGTAGCAGCGGCATTCCATTGCTGTTGCCAGCTCGTCTGCACGTCTGAATGCAGAGATAAACAGCGGGATAAGGATAGGAACAAGTGCTTTTACCCTGTCGGTAAAGCTGCCGCTATCCAGCATAGCACCGCGGGATTTCTGTGCGGAAATAATTTTATCTGTTTCCTCAATAAGTGTAGGGATAAAACGCAGGGCGATTGTCATCATCATTGCCATTTCATGCACAGGGAATTTTACCGCATTAAGGGGTTTCATAAGTCTTTCCAGACCGTCTGTAAGCTGGATTGGGCTGGTTGTGTATGTGAGGAGGGATGTGCCGCTGATAAGGCAGAGGATACGAACAATCATAACAATACAGAACATGATGCCCTCTGTGTAAACGGCAATTTTCCACACCCTGAACAGCGGGTCACCGTCACCTTTGATAAAGAACAGGTTGAGGATAACGGTGAATATGATGATAGGTATCATCGGTTTAAGGCTCTTTTTGAGCATTTTGAGAGGTATCTGTGCCACTACATAGAGTGCCAGCACCATTGCGATGGACAACACAAGGCCCACTGCATTGGTTGCAAGGAACAGAAATACCACATAGGCAATTGTTGCCAGAATTTTTATTCTTGGGTCAAGGCGGTGCACAGGGCTGTTGCCCGGAAAATGCTGACCGATTGTAATGTCTTTAAGCATTCTGTCCACCTCCGTTTTTCTCTTTGTATTTAAGCAGTGTTTTTACAGCATAAGGGATGGTGTAGACGTCTGTATCGATATCAAGCCCCATCTCTTTAAGCTTTAAGAACACCTTTGTGATATCAGGGATGCCAAGGCCCATTTTGGAAAGATTTTCTGCGTCCTGGAAAATCTCCTCGGTAGCAGCATAGTTGTATACCTTGCCCTGTTCCATAACAAGCACCTTGTCGGCATAGTTTGCGATGTCTTCCATAGAGTGGGAAACAAGGATAACTGTGCTGCCTGTTGTCTGATGATAGTTTTTAACCTGGGTGAGAATCTGTTCTCTGCCCTCAGGATCAAGACCTGCACAAGGCTCGTCCAGAACAAGCACCTTTGGCTGCATTGCGATGATGCCCGCAATTGCAACACGGCGTTTCTGGCCGCCGGAAAGGTCAAAAGGTGAACCCTCCAGAGCATATTCAGGGATGCCTACAAACTTTGCAGCCATCTTTACTCGCTTATCCACCTCTTCATCGTCCAGGCCCATATTCTTAGGGCCGAAAGCGATGTCCTTGTAGATGGATTCTTCAAACAGCTGATATTCAGGGTACTGGAACACAAGACCTACATTGAAACGCACATCACGGATGTTGTCGTACTCTGTCCAGATGTTTTTGCCGTTTAAATATATTGCACCCTGCTGTGGCTTTGTGAGGCCGTTGAGGTGGCTGATAAGGGTGGATTTGCCGCAGCCTGTGTGGCCGATAACACCAACAAATGTGCCCTCTTCAATTTCAAGATTTATATTGTCCAATGCCTTTGTTGCACCAGGTAAGCCCTCGTTGTAGGTATAGGACAAATTTTCTATTTTAATAACTGACATATTATCCTATCCTTTCAGAAAATCGTAGAGCTGCTGTGCACACTCGTCAATGGAAATTGCTTCTGTAGAAAGTTTATGGCCCAGCTTTGATAGTTCATATGCGATTTCGCTGGTCTGCGGTACGTCGAGGGAAAGGCTTTTAACCAGTTCCACCTGAGAGAATATTTCCTTTGGTGTGCCCTCTTTTACCACATTGCCCTTACTCATTACAACTATGCGGTCGGCCTGTGCAGCTTCGTCCATATAGTGTGTGATGAGGATTACTGTGATACCGTATTCCTTGTTGAGGCTTTTGATGGTTTTGAGAACCTTGCGGCGTCCTTCCGGGTCCAGCATGGCTGTAGGTTCGTCCAGAACGATGTAGTCAGGTCTCATAGCGATGATGCCTGCGATGGCAACACGCTGTTTCTGACCGCCGGAAAGGTGGTGCGGTGCCTTGTCCTTGAACTTGTAAACACCTGTTTTTTCCATAGCTTCGTCAATGCGGCGGCGGATTTCGTCCGGTGCCACACCCATATTTTCAAGGGCGAAAGCCACGTCTTCCTCAACTATTGTAGCAACAATCTGGTTGTCAGGGTTCTGGAAAACCATGCCAACCTTCTGTCTGATATCAAAAAGTCTGTCGTCATCGGATGTGAGCATACCCTCAACCTCCACAGTGCCGCTTTCAGGCAGGAGGATTGCATTGAAATGTTTTGCAAGGGTGCTTTTGCCACAGCCATTGGAGCCCAGAACAGCAATAAACTCGCCTTTGTCGGCGGTGAAGTTTACGCCATTAAGAGCTTTTTCTCTCTCTTCGCTGTATCCAAACAAGAGATTTGTAGCTTTAATCATCTTTGTTGTTATTCTCCTTTAAAATAAGTTGCAGCTTTATCGGTATAAAGTCCGCTCTTAATCTTTTTTCCAGAATGCTGTTGAACCGCAGGCAAGAGCAGAACCTGTTGCCTGTACGGTGAGGCCGATTTCGTCGGCAGTTACAACGCCGCCGTGTTTTGGTTTTACAAGGGCGTTGAGCATATATTCCATACTGCTTGGGGAAACACCTGTTGTATAGCTGTTTACCGCAACAAACAGAGGGTCGTCGCTGAGCAGCTGGCTGCACAGTTCCATAAGTTCGTAGATGTTGTCCTCCAGCTTCCACACCTCGCCGTTAGGGCCTCTGCCATAACTTGGAGGGTCCATGATGATACCGTCGTACTTGTTGCCGCGGCGGATTTCACGCTGGACAAACTTGATGCAGTCGTCCACAATCCAGCGGATTGGATAGTCGCTCATATTAGACAGTGCTGCGTTTTCCCTTGCCCACTGTACCATACCTTTGGATGCATCAACGTGGCAAACCTTTGCACCTGCCTTTGCACAGGCAAGTGTTGCACCGCCTGTGTAGCTGAAAAGATTGAGCACATTTACAGGGCGGTCTGCCGCCGTGATAAGGCGTTTGTATTCGTCCCAGTTGGTTGCCTGTTCAGGAAAAAGACCTGTGTGCTTGAAGCCTGTCGGGCTAACCTTGAATTTTAAATCCTCGTAGTTGATTGTCCACTGCTGCGGAAAGCTTTTTTTGTATTCCCACTGGCCGCCGCCTGCACTGGAACGGTGATAAACCGCGTGTGCCTTGTGCCACAGAGGGCTTTTCTGGGGAAGTTTCCACACAACCTGCGGGTCCGGTCTTACAAGGATAACATCCCCCCAGCTTTCAAGACGGAAGCCGTCGGTTGCGTCGATAAGCTTATAATCCTGCCATTTGTTATCTGCTCTCATATCTTTTACAGAGCGGTGTAAAAACCGCCCCGCCTTTCTCTTTCAATTTGTTGTAAGGTGCTTTTCTTTTATGCACCGCATTTTTATTGCATTTTCAAAAGCTATGCACCGATTGTGGCAAGTCTTTCCTTGATTTTATCCACAATTTCGTTTGCTACAGCTGTGATTCTTTCAAGGCTCTCGCCTTCAACCATAACTCTGATAAGAGGCTCTGTGCCGGAGAGACGGACAAGCACACGGCCTGCACCCATAAGCTGCTGCTGTTTTGCTTCCACAAAGCCTTCGATGTATTCGTCGTGTTTGTAGAAGGCCTTGCCCTCTGCTGTTGTTCTGATATTGATAAGCACCTGTGGATATTTGGAGTAACAGCCGTTGAAGCCGCTTACCTTTTTATCCTCTGTTGCAAAGTAGTTGAGCAGTGCAATAGCTGTAAGCTCGCCGTCACCTGTTGTTGCAAAATCGGAAAGGATAACGTGACCGGACTGTTCGCCTCCGAGATTGTAGCCCTTTGCACGCATTTCTTCCAGAACATATCTGTCGCCAACTGCTGTTGTTGCAGTTTTTATGCCGCGTTTTTCCATATGCTTCATAAAGCCAAGGTTACTCATAACTGTAACAACTGCTGTGTCCTGTGCCAGTTTGCCCTGTGCTTTCATTCTTGTTGCAAGGATAGCGATGATTTTGTCGCCGTCGATCTCTTCGCCGTTTTCATCGATTGCAAGACATCTGTCTGCGTCGCCGTCAAATGCGATACCGCAGTCAAAACCGCCGTCCTTTACAGCCTGTGCAAGCTTGTCAAGATGTGTGGAACCGCAGCCGTCGTTGATGTTTGTACCATTTGGCTGTGCACCGATAAATGTTGCCTGAACACCCAGCTCCGTAAAGAGGGCTGGTGCTGTAACGCTGGAAGCACCGTTTGCACAGTCGAATACAACTTTGAGGGCGGAAAGGTCTGCTGTGCAGGCTGTTTTGAGATGGTCGATGTAATCTCTTGCCGCAGTGTCAATTCTTGTAACTGTACCCATATCACCGCCTGTTACGTTTACGATTTTTTCAGGTGTATCAAGGATGAGTGCTTCGATTTCGTTTTCAATTTCGTCAGCCAGCTTGTAGCCTTCGCCGTTGAATATTTTGATGCCGTTGAATTCCATTGGGTTGTGGCTTGCAGAAATTACAACACCTGCATCACAGCCGTATTTTTTTACAAGATAAGCGATTGCAGGGGTTGGAACAACACCGCAGAGCTGTACGTCTGCACCAACGCTGCAAAGACCTGCACTGAGTGCACTTTCCAGCATATCACCGGAAATCCTTGTATCCTTGCCGATTAAAACTGTTGCTTTTTTATTTGTATGTTTTGTGAGCACCATTGCTGCTGCACGGCCGATGTTGATTGCAAGCTCAGGTGTAAGCTCGCTGCCTGCAACACCTCTTACGCCGTCTGTGCCGAATAATCTTGCCATAATAGTTTCTCCTTTAAATCAAAAGAATGGAATATTGAAAGGTAAAAAGTTTTCTTTACCGTTATTTGCTGTTTTATATGCCGTGAATATTGTCTGTTATAAATCGTCAAAGCTTTGCTGGCCGTTTGCAGCAGGGTCTGCCATGCCCATGTGGCTGTATGCAAGATTTGTGACAATTCTTCCTCTCGGTGTGCGGGACAGAAATCCTATCTGCATAAGATACGGCTCGCACACATCCTCAAGAGTAACTGCCTCTTCGCCTATTGCCGCAGCCAGTGTTTCAAGGCCTACAGGGCCGCCCGAATACATTCTGATGATTGCACCCAGCACACTGCGGTCAAGGCTGTCAAGGCCAAGATGATCGATATCCATACGACAGAGTGCTTCCTTTGCGATTTCTTCGTCGATAACACCGTTACCCCGAACCTGTGCAAAGTCCCGTGCACGTTTAAGCAGTCTGTTTGCAATACGCGGTGTGCCGCGGCTGCATTTTGCCAGCTGGAGAGCACCTTCATCTTCGCAAGGGATACCGAGAATATCTGCAGAACGGGTAATGATTTTTGACAGTTCCTCGTGGGTGTACATTTCCAGTTTGAGAATTACGCCGAATCGGTCACGGAGCGGGCTGGAAAGCTGGCCTGCCCTTGTGGTTGCACCGATAAGGGTGAATTTTGGAAGATTTATCCTGATGGACTGTGCTGACGGGCCTTTGCCGATGATGATGTCCAGTGCATAGTCCTCCAGAGCAGGATATAAAACCTCCTCTATCTGACGGGAGAGGCGGTGGATTTCGTCGATAAACAGCACGTCGCCTTCCTCAAGGTTTGTTAGCAGTGCCGCAAGGTCACCCGGTTTTTCTATTGCAGGTCCGCTTGTTATGCGGATGTTAACACCCATTTCGTTGGCGATGATGCCTGCAAGGGTGGTTTTGCCAAGGCCTGGTGGGCCGTAAAGAAGAAGATGGTCCAGTGCTTCACCTCGCATCTTTGCGGCTTCAAGATATATGCTTAAATTTTCCTTGATTTTTTCCTGACCTATATAGTCACACAGACGCTGAGGGCGAAGATTGCTTTCGCTGTCAAAATCTTCGGCGTGTTCTATTGGACTTATCAGTCTTTCGTGGTCTGTAAAGCCGATTTCATTTGCCATTAAATTTTACCTCCCGCTATCAGTCTGAGTGCCTGTTTTATAAGTGTCTGCACATCTGCGTTTGTATCAAGCTTTGCCACAGCCATTGCAGCCTGACTCTGTGTATAGCCCAGTGCCACCAGAGCACTGATAGCCTGACTTACATTGCCCGTTGCCGTTGCTACTGCGGAAACATCCTCGATTGTAACGCCTGTAAGTGTTGTATCTGTGAATTTGCCTTTCAGTTCCAGCACAATACGCTGTGCCAGTTTTGGGCCAACCCCCTGTGCTGCCGTAAACGCCTTGTAGTCTCCGCTGGAAACCGCAAGAGCTACCCTGTCAGGCGTAAGAGCTGAAAGGATTGCCAGCCCTGCCTTTGGGCCTACACCGCTTACTGTGGTGAGAATTTTAAATGCCCGCTGTTCCTCCCTTGTGGCAAAGCCGTACAGGTCAAGGGCATCTTCCTTTACGTTGAGATATGTGTAGAGGGTTGTTTCCTCGCCTATTGGTGCAATCGTGCCCTGTGCTGTCTGGGGAACAGCCACAAGAAAGCCCACACCGCCGCAGCTTATTACAACCTCATCCAGAGATTTTTCTATTACCTTGCCTGTAAGTGAATGTATCATAGTGTTACCTTCAGTTTCGTTAATTTATCTTAAACTTTATATGGATTTATGTATGGCGGATAAATGGTTGCCATTGCATAAACCGCTGATATATTTTTATTTTCCAAGATTTCTCAGTTTGGAGCGGTAGGAATGGCAGTGGCAGATTGCAACCGCCAGTGCGTCGGCCGTATCATCAGGCTTTGGCACCTTTTCCAGCCGGAGAAGCAACCTTGTCATCTCCATAACCTGCTTTTTTACCGCCTTGCCGTATCCCGCCACCGACTGCTTTATCTGCAGCGGTGTATATTCAAAAACAGGGATATTGTTGTTTTTTGCACAGAGCAGGATTACCCCACGGGCCATTGCAACCTGAATAACGGTTTTCTGGTTGGTGGTGAAAAACAGCTGTTCTATGGCTATCGCCTGCGGGTTTGCCCTTTTGATGACTGCATCCAGCCCGTCGTAAACCTCTTTGAGTCTGTCTTCAAAGGGTGTGTGTGCCTGGGTTGTTACAGCACCGAACTCCACAGGGTAAAATTTGTTGTTGATATATTCCACTGTCCCGTAGCCTACTATTGCATAGCCCGGGTCGATACCCAAAACACGCATACTTCCCCCATTATTACATAATTTAACATCTTATTTTAACACGAAAATCACAATATGTAAATTATATATTTATATATATTATATAAATTCACAAAAAATCCATTTTTTCGTGGGATATGCACAAAGTATGCTGTCAATGCACCTTTTGCACAAATAAACTGCACAAAATTCTATGTTCTGCTCATTTTTCTCTTGCTAATAAGCCATAATTATAGTATTATAAAATGTGGTAAATATGTGTTTAATACAATTTTTCTATATTCAAAATTTTTAATGGAGGAACAAATGAGAGTTGAAAATTTAAGAAATATCGCTATCATTGCTCACGTTGACCACGGCAAGACAACTTTGGTTGACGGTATGCTCAAACAGAGCGGTACTTTCAGAGAAAACCAGGTTGTTAACGAAAGAGTTATGGACTCCGGCGATATCGAAAGAGAACGCGGCATTACAATTCTGGCTAAAAACGCTTCCTACACATACAACGGTGTTA
>SVNA01000022.1 GCA_015067145.1 Oscillospiraceae bacterium
AGGGGCTTGTTATATCCATTTAACTAAGGGGGCTTTTGAAAAATATATAACAATATTTAGTTGTAAACAAACTTAGTGTCATTCGCCTTTTCCTAAAAAGTGATTGTTATAACATATTCTTAGGAGGCGTGTGCTCTATCCAACTGAGCTATTGCGACATAGGCAAATTTATTGATTAAGCCCGATGAAACTCGAACTTGAATCCTATATGAAGTTTTTAGTAGGCGACCGTTGTAACGCCACCTTAGGAGGGGTTTGTTATATCCATTTAACTATGGAGGCATATACTAATTATCTGCACAAACGTTTGTTATTGCGAGCAAAGCGAGCAACAAGGTTCTGACAGCTGAAATCTTTGATTTCAGTGGTGCGAAGCTCCCAGGTGCACTGCACCCTGTCAGGTTCTTATATCCATTTAACTATGGAGGCATATACTAAAAGACTATATAATAATACACCATTACAATCTAAAAATCAAGGAAGATAAAGGGACAAAAAAGCCGTTTGACATCTATTTTGTCATACGGCTTTTATTTTTCTATTTTCCGTTATAAACCATTGCTCTGTGCTTCCATCTGCGTCTTCTGTATGCGATAAATGTGATTGCCGCACCCATAAGCCAGCTGGCAAGCAGCGAGATGAAAATCGCCTGATAGGAGCCTGTAGGGAGCTGTGGTGTTCTTGTCAGATATGCGATAGCATAAGCCAGCGGAACACGGACGATAACTGTTGTGAAGATGGAAATCCACATCGGGCTCATTGTGTCGCCTGCACCGCGCATTACACCGGAGAGACACTGTGTAACCGCCATTGCGATATAGCCAACAGCCAGAACACGCATCATACGCATGCTCAGGTCAACCAGCTCTGCTGTGTCGGTAAATGCGTACATAAGTATGTCACCAAAGAGCAGAATGACAACTGTTATGGTTGCAGAAACACCCATAGCAATATATGTACCTATCTTTGCTCCCTCTTCCACACGGTCAAAACGGCGTGCACCAACGTTCTGTCCGGCATAGGTGGTGAGTGCCGTACCGAAGCTGAAGTTTGGCATCATTGCAAAGCCGTCAACACGCATAATGATAACGTTTGCGGCGATAACCATCTCGCCAAAGCTGTTGGTAAGGGACTGCACCATAATCATAGCCATAGAAAAGATTGCCTGGGTGAGACCGGACGGAAGACCGAGCCCGATAACCTCCATAGCATATTTTTTTGCAGGTTTCAGTTCTTTTCTGCCGATATCGAAAACCTCTTTCATCCTCAGCAGTTTGAAAAGACAGAGGATTGCGGAGATTGTCTGTGCGATAACTGTGGCAAGGGCAACACCTGCTACCTCCATGCCGAGTACTGCAACAAAGTAGATATCCAGAACAATGTTGATTATCGTCGCAATAAGCAGATACACAAGGGCTGATGTGGAGTCGCCAAGACCGCGGAGGATACCCCCAAGGATGTTGTAGAACGCCATACCGCCTACGCCCATCATAAGTATCATAAGATAATCATGGCACCAGCCGATGATGCTTTCAGGTGTGCCGAGAAGCTTGAGTATAGGGTCCACCGCAAAATAGGAGATTATCATAATGAGTATTGAAGAAATAATGGTGAGTACTATGCTGTTGCCGATACTCTTTGAAAGGTGTTCCCTTTCCTTTGCACCAAAATACTGGGAAACCATAATCCCTGCACCTGTAGAGATGCCCACAAAAAGAACAAGCAGAAGGTTGAAGATAGGACTGGCAGAACCAACAGCCGCAAGGGCGTTGTCCCCCACATATTTGCCGACAACAATACTGTCCACAGTGTTATAAAGCTGCTGGGCAATATTGCCTATAAGCATTGGCACCGTAAAAAGAACAATCTTTTTTGCAGGCGAGCCCTCTGTCATATCAGACGGGGCAAACAAGGCCTTTATATTCACAGATTTTTCCTCCTGTATATATAATCAGATATATTTTACACAATTTACCATAACATTTTAATTTTATAGTTTTTCACAATTTATTGCAATAGCTTTTATGCAAAAGAAAACTGTGTATCTTTGAAATACACAGTTTTACATCTATGATATTTAGTTGAATGCGAAAATTCTGTTTGCGATTGCGTAGCTTGTAACAATAGCTTTTCTGCCCAGAACACTGTTCATCTGCATTGCAGCACCCATGGCAGTTTTCTTCACTGCTTTGTAAAGCGGATAGTTTTTCTGTTTCATATAGTGCCACAGTTCATCTTTCTTTGCAAGATGCTCTGTTGTGCCTGCTTTTACAAGAAGCACAGATGAAACGGAAGAAATCATAGTAAGGTATTTTACCATATACTGCCTGAGTCTTTCGTTTTCCAGAGACATTACATCACAGCAGTCAATCATAATTTTATTTACCCTGAGCTGCTGGTCAATGCGGGAAATCATAATCTTTTCATTTACAGACTGGTCTTCCCTGCCGATAAAGTAGTGATAAAGGTTGATATCCATATAGTACATCGTCTGTACATAAGGCAGCGGCTGATAAACAAAGATATTATCAACATAGAATGTATGTTTTGGCAGATCCAGTTTGCAGTCTCTGAGCATCTGTGTGCGGTAGATTACACTGTGCATAAGCAGATTCTGATGCGGGAGAAATTTTTTTATATCGTTCCAGCCGAAAATCTGATTCTGCGGAAGCACATTTGTATAGCGAATAGGGCTTTGCTTGTCTTCACTTGGTTTATCGTAAACATAGTTTGTGATAAACATATCCACATATCTGTTGTGGCTGCGGAGTTTACGCAAAGCTGTTGCCACCTGTCTGAGTGCATCGGTATCAAACCAGTCGTCACTGTCCAGAACCTTGAAATAAAGACCTGTTGCATTTTTAAGACCTGTGTTTACAGCCTGGCCGTGACCGCCATTTTCCTGATGAACACATTTTACGATGGTTGGATATTCTTCTTCGTACTGTCTGCCTATTTCCAGGGTATTGTCCTTTGCTGAACCGTCGTCAACAATGATGATTTCAACATCTTCTCCCAGAACAAGGCAGGAATCTATTGCCTTTGCCATATATGCAGCTGAATTGTAACAGGGAATTGCTACAGATAATAATTTCATATTTATAAACCTCTTTGGTAATCAATAATCAGATATTACATATAGTTTTACCTATATTCAAAGACATTATAGCATATTTTTTTAACAAAGTCTTTGGTTTTCACAAAATTATTACGAATGCTGTCTGAATTTTATCTAAAATTTAACAAGTCTATATCAAAACAAAAACCTCACAGGATATAAATTTCATCCTGTGAGGCATGGTTTTAAATATTATTTTACAGCTGTGCCGCAGTATTTACAGAAAGCATCATCACTGTCAACGTCTTTACCGCAGTTGTGACAGTATTTTATGTTTTTGATGTCTGATGGTTCAACATCGATAACTTCCTTTTCTTCCTTTTCTTCCTTCTGTGCTTTTGCCTCTTCCAGCTGTTTTTCGATGTTTGCAATTTCCTCAAAGTACTGGTTTACCAGTTCGTCGTTGTTTTCGCCTGATTTGTGCAGAGCGTATACAAGAGCACCCAGCTGCTTATGAGCTTTGGAAAGTTCGTTTTCCAAAGAAAGCTCGTTGAGTTTGCCTTTGCCTTTGTCGATATATTCGCCTGTCACTTTAGCAACCTTGTCTGCAACCTTTGCAGAATTTTCCAATAAATTATCAAATAAACCCATAGTATTTCTCCTTTATAATAATATTTTTAACAATAAAATTCTTTAAGCATGGAATTGGTAAGCAGATAACCCTCGGATATAAAATCGCAGTTGTTGAATACCCTGAGTATCTGATTGAGTCTCTCCGATTCCGCCGAACCGTCCTTTAAACCCGCCGAAAGATTTTTGAGGGCTGAGTTCATAACCAGAATTTCGTAGCTGAAGGATGTGTCCAGCAACAGGTCTGCATTCTGTTTGAACGGTTTGATATATTTATCCTCACCGTCACACACGCTCTGCCACATACCGATGGTTTTTTCCGGTGAATGACCGCGGTGCTTGAAGTCGCGTATCATGCGACGCACCATACGGATATCCCTTGTCGGAAGTACTCTTTGCCCCTGATGGGAGTATTCTTCCCTCAGTCCCGCATATATGGTAAACACATCTTCTCTTGACAGATCACCCAGAACAACAGGATTCAAAGCATGAATGCCCTCTACTATAATAATACCGTCACCGATATCCATCCCGATTGCATTTTCGATGCGGCGTTCGGTTTTGAAGTCAAATTCCGGCATAACGGATTTTCCTGTATCGAGAATTTCTCTAAGACATTTGCTCATAAGCTCTATATCTACTGCCTGAACATTCTCATAGTCCTTTGAGCCATCTGCAAGACGGGGATAAGTCTCAGGATTTTTGAAAAAATTGTCCATTGAAAGCACCTGTGCATTTTTGCCCATTGTGCGTATCTTTTCGGCAATTTTGTTGCTGGTAGTGGTTTTGCCGCTGGCTGACGGGCCTGTGAGCATCACTATCCTTTTGCCCGAAGCCATAATCTCCTTTGCTGCTGCATAAATACGGGATTCGTATTCAAATTCGCAGTGGCGGATAAAGCTTATCTTGTCAGCAGCTGCTGCGTTTACAAGTGAAATTTCTACAAGTCGTTTAGGAATCCAAATTGCTGACATACATCTATCACCTCGTCCTTTCGCTGCAATATCCTGTCAAAGTCTTTGATATACTCTGTGGGATATTTGTAGTTGTAGATACGTTTGAGTTCTCCTCTGGGGCCTACAACCTTTGTAACGCCGCCTGCCCCACAGGAGATAATTGTCTGGATTTCTTCCATTATATATATATTATACAGACTTTCGTGTCCAATCTGTGAATAACCCACATTTTCAAGGCTCTGCAGAGTGGATTTCTGACGGTACATATAATACGGAATATAGCCACTGTCCGCCAGCATACTGCATTTATCCAGCATTGCTGCCACATCGCTGTAGCTGTTGTTTTCCCGGTTTACCACGATGTTGGAGGCTCGCTTAAGGGTGAGAGTATGCACTGTGATATTTTCTGCCCCCAGTTCTATACAGCCTCTGAGGGAATTTTCAAAGCCCTTCACTGTGTCCAGCGGCAAGCCTGCAATAAGGTCGGTATTGATGGTTTTAAAACCAATCTCCTTTGCCATATTGTAGCAGTCGATAAAGTCCTGATGGCTGTGCTTTCTGCCGATTGCACGGAGCACCTCGTCAGAAAAGGTCTGCGGGTTTATGGAAACTCTGTCTGCACCAAGCTCCCTGATAATCTGCAGTTTTTCTCTTGTTGTACAGTCGGGTCTGCCTGCCTCTACGGTGTATTCCAGCACCCTGGACAAATCGAAACTGTCCTTTACTGTCTGCATAATCTGACGCAGCTGCTGTGCTGATACTGCTGTTGGTGTGCCTCCGCCTATGTATATTGTTTTAAGGTTCAGGCCTGCTTTTGCTGCCGTCTGTGCAGTGTAGCGTATTTCCTCGCACAGTTTATCCACATACTGCCCCATCAGCTTTGAGGCACCTGTGCTGCCCACCGAAACAAATGAACAGTAGCTGCATCTTGTGGGACAGAAAGGTATGGAAATGTACAGGCTGTAATCGGTTGGTATGCAGTTTTCTATAATATCCTTTTGCAGAGAGAAAATATCTCTGCAAAGCTTTATTTTTTCGTCACTTACGAAATATCTGTCTTTTAATATATTGCATACAGCGTCGATATCACCGTGCTTTGCATAGAGATTTCTCATAAGACGCACAGGACGAACCCCTGTCAGCATTCCCCATGCCATCTCTTTATCAAATGCCTGTGTGTACATTTTATAGAGCACAGCACAGATATCCAGATACATTTTTTCTTCGTTTTCATCTGTCTGTATGCTGTCTACATAGCTTTTGCCGCTGCAGAAAAGGTCAATATCAATCTTTTCACCTTTTGCCACATACAGATAATCTGCTGTGTCTGCTGTCAGATTATCTTCCTTTGTGCCGTGTACAACCGACAAGTCCTTGGTGTACATACGGGTGAGCTGCTCAATTTCGTAGTGACTGTCCAGATTGTTTAGAATTATAAGCACTTAAGAGCCTCTTTTAAGTATGGATTCTGAACTTTTTCCTGACTGAATGTGGAAAAATGTGCGTGACCCGGCATAACCTTGAGGTTCTGCTTGCCTACAATCTCTGCAATTATTTTGAGGGACTCCATAATTGTGGCATAGTCACCTCCAGGCAGGTCTGTTCTGCCGATTGTGCCTGCAAAAAGAGTGTCGCCGCAGATGAGCATATCTTCGCACTTGAAGCAGTAACCGCCCTGTGTGTGACCAGGTGTGTGGAATGCAAAGATTTTCATCTCGCCTATTTCAAAGGTTTCTTTTTCTTTATATTCCTTTACATCTTCCATATGGAACTGGAGGATATCGTGTCTTCCCATATATACAGGAGCATCACAATTCTGTCGAACTTCGTCAAGACATTCCCTGTGGTCGTAGTGACCGTGTGTCATAAAGATCGCTTTAAGCTCTGCTTTGTCATTTTTAAGAATTGCATCAATCTTTTCCCATCTGATGCTGCAGTCAAACAGCACTGCGTTGCCCTCGTTGTCTGTGAGGAGATAGCAGTTTGTATAATAAGGGGCACTGCCCATAAGATGATAAACTTTCATATTCTACTGTGCCTTCCATTCGTCTGTATCCAAAATTATTGTAACCGGTCCGTCGTTGGTGAGGTTTATCTGCATATCGGCACCAAATTCGCCGTGAATAACCTTTTTAAAGCCTGCTGCTTCAATTTCGGAAAGGAACTTTTCGTATATAGGGATTGCCTTTTCGGGACGTGCAGCTTTGATGAAGGATGGACGTCTGCCCTTTTTTGTGTCGGCAAACAGTGTAAACTGGCTTACGACCATACAGCTGTAGTTTTTATCAAGGGCGGATATATTCATTTTTCCGTCCTCGTCTTCAAATATACGCAGCTCGCTGATTTTTTTTGCCAGAACAGCAGTGTCCTTGGCTTCATCGGTGTCATTTACACCAAAAAGCACAACAAGCCCCTGTTCCATATACTGCTTTTCGCCGCCGTTTACTGTTATCCAGGCGTCCTTTACTCTCTGAACTACCGCTCTCATTCTATGTTAACCTCTTACTACGGAAATGATATTTTTGTTTTTGGAAAGTTTGTTCATAATACTGCTGAGATGCTCGGTATTGTTTACACCGATTGTAATGCTCATCTCGATGCGGTGGTCTGCCATCTGTCTTGCGTTAAGTGCGAAAACAGGCACACGGTTGTTGGTCATAAGCATGGAAACCTCGCCTACAATCATCGGTGTTTCCAGAGCAACAATGTCAAGTGTAGCCTTGAAGTCTTCGCGGATATTGTCTGCCCAGTAGGCATTTACCCATCTGCCTGCATTTTCCGCATCACGCAGTTCCGGACGTGCATGCACGCAGGACTGTTTATGTACAGAAACACCAAAGCCTCTTGTGATAAAGCCTACGATAGGGTCGCCCGGCAGAGGATTGCAGCATTTGGAGAATTTAACCAGACAGTTGTCCAGTCCCTCAACAATAACACCGTTGGAGCTCTTTGTACGCTTGATTGGTGCTGTTTTGATTTTTGGTTCGTTTGCTTTGGCCTCCTTCTGCATCTTTGCATAGTCTTCCTTGGCTTTGAACATAACCTTGGAAAGCTGCAGACCGCCATAACCCAGTGCGGCAAACATCTCTTCCGCATTGTTCAGCTTGTTTCTCTTTGCCAGATTTTCAACAAACTTTGTATATTCTTCACCATCAAGGTTGATAAGGGCACGTCTCAGTTCTCGGTCAAGTGCCTCTTTACCCTCGGTGATATTTTCTTCCTTTCGTTCCTTTTTGAACCAGGAACGGATTTTGCTTTTGGCCTCGCTGGTTGTAACGATGTTCAGCCAGTCGCGGCTTGGGCCTTTGTCCTTTGCGGTGATAATCTCGATGATTTCACCTGTATTTACCTTGTAATCGATGGAAACGATTTTGCCGTTTACCTTTGCACCTGTCATACGGTTACCTACAGCAGAGTGAATTGCGTAGGCAAAGTCGATGATTGTTGCACCGTAAGGGAGATTTATAACGTCACCCTTTGGAGTAAATACGAATACGTCATCAGGGATAAGGTCATTTTTGATATCACTGAGGATTTCGCTTGCGTCGTCGGAATCCTGCTGGCTTTCCAGAATCCTGCGAACCCATACAAGTTTATCCTCCATATTGTCCTGACCCTGAACGCCTGTTTTATATTTCCAGTGTGCTGCAACACCGTATTCAGCTGTATGGTGCATATCCCAGGTTCTGATCTGAATTTCAAAAGGAACACCTTTTTTGCCGATAACAGATGTGTGCAGAGACTGATACATATTTGCCTTAGGCGTGGAGATATAGTCCTTGAATCGGGATGGGATAGGACGGTACAAATCGTGCATAAGCATCAGTGCATTGTAACATTCAGCAACATTGTTGAGGATAATACGAACCGCATATATATCATAGATATCACTTAGTTCTCTGCCCTGCATATACATTTTGCGGTATACACCGTAAACGCTTTTTACCCTGCCCATAACCGTTGCATCTTCGAGGCCAAATTCAACCAGCTTGCCTTTAACCTCTTCCACGATTGTCTCCACAATATTCTGGGCATTGCCTTCTCGCTGGATTATATTGTGCACCTCTTCGTAACCTATAGGGTCAAGAATTCTCAGGGAAATATCCTGAAGCTCATCCTTTATGTTGCTGATACCGAGACGGTGAGCGATAGGTGCATAAACCTCCATAACCTCCAGAGCCTTGTCACGCTGTTTCTGAGGTTTCCAGCCTTCGTAGGTACGCATATTGTGCAGACGGTCACAGAGTTTGATGAGCATAACACGGATATCCTGGCTCATCGCAAGGAGCATTTTACGCAGGTTTTCTGCCTGTTCCTCCTCCTGTGTGAGCAGTGCGATTTTACCCAGTTTGGTAACGCCGTCAACAAGATGGGCTGTCTCTTTGCCGAATTCCTTTTCTATATCTTCAAGAGTAACATCCGTATCCTCTACAACATCGTGAAGCAGTGCTGCCACGATACTTGTTGTATCAAGGCCCAGTTCGTGCACTATTGCAGCAACAGCAACAGGGTGCTCAACGTATGCTTCGCCTGTTTTTCTGTACTGTCCTTCGTGCATCTTTTCAGCAAGTTTATAGGCCTTTTCAATAGTAGCAAGGTCCAGATGCTTTGAGTGTTCCTCCAGCAAACTTTTAAGCTGTTCATATTTCATAAATTTACACCACCAATTAACTTTGTAAATCTTTTATATAACTGCTTGAAAAAAGGTCACGTTTTTCGCTTACCTTTACAAGTTTAAAACAGTTTTTGCCGCCGCAGAGGGCTGTTTCCACCAGCCCCAGCTCCAGCAGGACATCTATAATAATCTGTATTCTGCCGCTGTCCATACCGTCAAAGTGCATAAACAGAGGGCGGATATCATCACATGGCACATTGCCCGATGCAATATAGCGGTAAATTTCCGCCACATCCTGACGTGTAGGGCACAAAGTTTCTTTCTGTGCCTTTGTGATGTTCGGATTGTTCTTGTACAGCTTATACAGGTCGTAACTGTCAACTATACTGTCGGCAAAACCTGACGGTCTCACCTCTTTTATCTTAACCGATACCATACTGCCCATATCCCCGTGATAGATGGAGAGGTTAGCTGTAAGGTCGATGTAATCACCGATATTATAGGCAAATTCTTTAGGAGAAACGTTGAACATTACTCCCTGCATATATCCGCTGCCATTTTTAACCTTTATTCTCAGATGCTTGCCGTCACTTACAGGATATATACCCGCCAGCTGTACATTTGAAATCATAAACAGCGGATTTGGGTTGCCGTTTCCGAACGGTGCCAGCAGATTAATCTGTGACACACTGTCCACCGAGATTTCTCCTATCTCTGCCTGACAGTCAACCTTGAGACTTTCTGTTTTTTCCAGTCCTGTTATTGTGTTTGCCACATCATTTATCGCTTTGCGGAAGTTTTCCAGATTTTCTTCCTCCAGAGTAAGGCCTGCCGCAAGCTCATGACCGCCAAAACGGATAAGCAGATGCTTTGTCTCTTCAAGTGCTCTGTGGAGGTTGAACCCCTGAACGCTTCGGCCGCTGCCTTTGTATTCTTCACCGTCACGGGTAAGCACTATAGCAGGTTTTGCGTAGGTTTCCACCAGACGGGAAGCAACGATACCCACAACACCCGGATGATAGCTGTTGCCCCATACCACAATTACTCGGTCCTTTACAAGATTTGCATCCTTGAGAATTTCCTGAGTGATATCCTCCGCCATTTTGTTCTGTATATCCTGACGCTTGTGGTTGTCCGTCTCCAACTGCTGTGCAAGGAGGCGTCCGTCATCTTCATCTTCGCAAAGCAGAAGTTCAAGGGCAACAGTAGGGTCTGCCATTCGGCCCGCTGCATTTATTCTTGGAGCTATTGCGTATGCAATACTTTCGCTGGTTATCTCCTTGCCTGCAAGGCCGCATTCTTCAATAAGGCTGTTGAAACCCTGTCTCATCCCCTCGTTGAGAAGATTAAGCCCTGCTTTTACTATTGTGCGGTTTTCCCCCTCCAGCAGCATAAGGTCAGCCACTGTGCCAACAGCCACAAAGTCGCCGTAATAATCCAGCATCTCCATAGGGTCTGCCTGTTCCAGAGCACATACCAGCTTGAACGCAACACCAGCACCGCAAAGAGTTTTGCAGGGGCTTTCGTCATCCTTTCTAAGCGGGTCAACAACTGCAAGAGCTTTTGGAATTTCGCCCTTTGGCAGATGGTGGTCTGTAACAATTATATCCAGTCCTATGCTGTTTGCAAATTCCACTTCATTTATTGCCGCAATACCGTTGTCCACTGTAACAACAAGGTCCACACCTTTGTTTTTAAAGCTTTGCAGCACATCACTGTTGAGGCCATAGCCATCCTTTTCTCTGTTTGGCAGCTTGTAGAAAACGTTTGCCCCCATATTTTCAAGGCAGGTGAACAGAATTGCTGTAGCACATACACCGTCAACGTCGTAATCGCCGTAGATAACAATCTTTTCTCCGTTTTCAACAGCACGGTGTATTCTTTCCACCGCAATATCCATATCTTTCATCAGATACGGGTCGGACATAGGAGTTTCGTCAAAGAACATCTCCTTTGCCCTTTCTGCTGTTGTAACGCCTTTGTTTACAAGCACCTTTGCAAGCAGGCTGCTTATACCAAGGCTACTTTTCAAAGTTGCCACTGCATCGTTATTCAATTGTTCGCTGTGCCATTTTCTGTAAAGCATTTTGACCTCTTGAATTTATATTAGTTTATATTTTTGATTTATACTCTCCGCATATCTGCTGAGCCACACGGACGCCATCCACGGCGGCACTCATTATACCGCCTGCATAGCCTGCACCCTCACCGCAGGGGTATAATCCCTGTATGTTGCTCTGATAGTTTTCACCTCGGATGATACGCACAGGTGAGGATGTTCTTGTTTCCACCCCTGTGATTACGCTGTCTGCTGCCGCAAAACCGTTCAGTTTGCGGTTAAGTGCCGGCATCGCACCACGCAGACTGTCTGTGATAGCCTGCGGAAACAAGTCCGCCATATTGCACTCGGTTACTCCCAGCGGATAGGTAGGTTCAACCCTACCTGTATTCATTCCTGCTTTATTCTGCAGAAATCTGTCCACCGTCTGACAGGGTGCCTTATAATTTCTTCCGCCCAGTTCAAAGGCTTTTTTCTCCAGATGACGCTGAAAATCCACCGCTTTTGTGAAGTCTCCTCCGAAATCTTCAGGTGTTACCGAAACCACCAGTGCACTGTTTGCATTTCTGCCGTCCCGTGCATGGTAGCTCATACCGTTAACCACCACGGTGTCTTCTTCGCTTGCTGCCGCCACTACGTTACCGCCGGGACACATACAGAAGGTGTATACACCCCGTTCTTTTGTATTGTAGGACAGCTGATATTCACCTTTTGGAAGTGCGGGATGACCTGCAAGTGAATGATAAAGGCCTTTGTCTATATCTGTCTGAAGACTTTCTATTCTTATTCCAACCGAGAAAGGCTTTGCCTCCATTGAAAGTCCTTTGTCTTTAAGCATAAAGAAGGTATCTCTTGCACTGTGGCCTGTTGCCATAACCAGCACCTGTGTATTTATTACGCCATTTGTGGTTGTAACCGAGTGAACAGTCCCGTTTTTTATATTTATATCCAGCAGTTTTGTGGAAAACTGTACCTCACCGCCAAGACGAATAATCTCGTTGCGGATGTTTTTTATTACCCCCACAAGCAGGTCTGTGCCTATATGAGGCTTAGCGATATGTTTTATGGCCTGCGGGGCACCGTACTGAACAAGGGTGTCGGTTACAAAACCACATCTTGCATCACCGATACGGGTGGTTAGCTTGCCGTCTGAGAATGTGCCTGCACCGCCCTCGCCAAACTGTACATTGCTCCGGGTGTTCAGCACACCGTTTTTTTCAAAGTTTTTTACTGTGGCGGTTCTTGTGTCCACATCCTCGCCCTGCTCCAGCACGATTGGTCTTAAACCCTGCCGAGCCAGAACAAGTGCACAGAAAAGCCCTGCAGGACCAAGCCCGCAGATTACAGGGCGGTTTTCCATAACCTTTTCCCCTGTCGGTATAATCAGCGGCTGGATATTCTTTACCGATATATCCCTGTTTTTGCCTGCAAAAAATGATTCTTTTTTTTCATCAAAAAGATTTATGCCCACGCTGTATACAAACTTTATATCTCCGCGTGCATCCACCGATATTTTGTGGATAAAACTGTCCGCAATTTCACTTTGAGGGATACCCAGTTTTTTAACTGCAGCAGCAGTTGCCTGCTGTTGTGGAGCATCTATATTCAGTTTTATATTGTTTACAATTATCATATTTTAGTTTTTGATTGTTGCATAATATGTTCCGCGTGCGTAGGCTTCGTGTGTGGATGGGATAATAATTTCCACCGCCACTGTCTGCTGGCCCTGTGCAAGGGAAACCTTTGTCATATCAATTTCTGCCACAATGTTGTCACCTGTAAGTTCTTCAACTACACTTGCCTTACCCACAATTTCAACATTGTGAATGGTATCTGTGAGTATCTCTACATTCTGACTGCCCTGATTGAGAATTTTGATTTCTGACACAGAAACATTTTTACGGCTTATATCCTCTGCAGAGATTGTTGCAGATATTTCTGTTACGCCGTCAAGGAATCTGTACCCTGTCTGTGCTGTCAGGTCAAATACATACGGTGAATCAAAGGCAAGGGTTTTAAGGTCAATATAACCCGCTGTAAATGCCGTCATAGTTTCTGCTACCCTTGGCGGCACAGCAATATCAACTTCCTTCTGCGAGAACTTAACATTGAGCGTTGAAACGTTAAAACCATCAGGAACATTGATATATTCGACCTTTACAGGCACCACAATTTCCTTGAGGATAGGAACTGTTATTGTAAATTCGTCCTGGTCGTATGAGAAATGTGTGTTCTCTATCTCTGTCTCTGTTTCGTCATACATCACCAGTGTTGCCGGAAGAACTTCTGTCTGACTTATCTCCTGTGCCTCAACCTTTGCAACAACCTTTGCAATCTGGCTTACACTTTTTTCCGGTCCTGTAATTGTAACACTGTCCGGTGTTGTGTAAATTTTATCCACCATAAACTCGCTTGGTATTGTAATGTTGGAAACATCAATCTCCACAGGGAATGTCTTTTCTATAACGCTGTCGAAGCGTGCTGTAAGCTGATAGCTGCTGAGAGATTCTATCTGATACTCCATAATTGTGGAGGTTTTTACTGCGTTGAGTGCAAGGTCGTATTTGCCTGCAACCCTTACATTGCTGAACTGCGGATAAACGATAATATCGTCTTTTGTAAGGTTACCGATAACGCTTCGCGGGCCTGCAACGGTTACATCAACCGTCTGAATATCCATATCAATAATTTCAAGGCCCAGGTTATGATATGCTGCGTTGTATTCAACATTTACCGGTACATTTTTGATTGTTGTTCTTGCTTCGGTACTGAAGAAAGTTACAACAACAACCCATATTGTCACCGCAAGTATAAAAGAGAAAAACAAAGTGAAGCGGTTTGATTCGAGCAGTTTCTGAAGGTTAAACTTTTTCATTTTTCTTCTCCTTTACAGACTTTGTATGTGCTTTTTCAGACGCATTTACAATCGGGTCAACAAACTCCTTGCTGAGCAGATTGAAAAGGCTTTGTCTGTTGAGATTTCTGACAAGCACGCTGTTTTTTGCCACAGAGATTATGCCTGTCTCTTCACTGACAACCACGATAACCGCATCGCAGGTTTCGCTGAGGCCAAGGGCTGCTCTGTGGCGTGTGCCCATATCCTTGCTTATTTCAAAGTTGTCAGAAAGCGGAAGCACACAGCCTGCTGCAGCTATGCGGTTGTTCTCCACAACCATTGCACCGTCGTGAAGCGGGCTGCCTTCGTAGAATATTGTGCCGATAAGCTCCGGCGTTATGTCTGCGTTCACCGCTGTTCCTCCACGTTTGATTTCGCCAAGGTTTGAGAAACGCTCCATAACAATAAGTGCACCTGTACGGGTTTCGCTCATGGATTTTGCACTGTCACAAATGGAGGATATTGTTCTTCGCAATTCTTCAATTTCCACCTCTTCCGGTGTTTTTTTCTGAAATGCTGCAAGAGAAAAGATATTCGCACGGCCCATCTGCTCCAGAAATCGTCTGATTTCCGGCTGGAAAACAACGATGACAGCAATAAAACCGAACTGAAACAGGTTGTTAAGGATAAAAACAACCGTTTTAAGACCAAAGTTTACGGCAAAAACATATACCACACCCAGAACTGCAACACCTTTTAACAGCTGTGCAATTTTGGATTTTTTTGCCAGCATAAGCACCTGATAAATAACAAAGGTCATAATGCCGACATCAATTATATCACCGATTTCAATGGTGTTTATAACACTTATCACAGAGGAAAAAACATTACTGAAATCCATTGTTCTACCACCTTTATCTCTTTCTGTATTTTAAAAGCACAAAAGTACATAATAATCCTATTTTATTCTTATATAATACCACATTTTAATACAATTTAAAAGATATTTTATTCAATATTCACAGGATAAATTGTTACATATTTATTACATAATATACCGTTAAAAAAAGTTCAAAATTGTATTGTATGTTTTTGCATTTTGTGCGATAATATATTTATAAAGTCAAATTACAATAATCAAGCTATAAATAAGGAGAAGTCTACTATGAAAAAATCTTGTATCTGGGGCGTTATAGCATTTTTGGCTGCAGTTGCTGCTGCTTTGGTTGCTGTTATGATGTACCTTAAAAAGAAAGAAAAAAATCTTGCAGAGTACGAAGAAATGCTCTACAGCGAAGATTATCTTGCAGATTATATGCCAAAAGAAGAATGTGACTGCTGCTGTGAAGAAGCTGAAGAAGAATACTGCTGTCCTGAACAGGCAGAAGGCACATGCTGCTGCGAAGAAGATCCTTATCAGGAATAATCTTTAATCAAATATAATATCCCGCAGAAAACCTCTATTCAGGGGTTTTCTGTTATTTTGTGATAAATCCAAAATTAACTTAAAGGGTGATATTTTCGTGCAGAATCACCCCGATATGAGGTATCTATGTCTGTTTTTAAAAAGTTTGTATCCTACTACAAACCATATAAAGTATTATTCTGGGTCGATATGGCCTGTGCCCTGCTGCTGAGTGCCATAGACCTTGCTTTTCCGCAGATACTTGATTATCTGACAGAAAATGTTTTTAACCGCTCGGCCGAAGAGGTCATCTCGGTGCTGAAATACGTTGCTGTAGCCCTGCTTGTTATGTATGTTATAAAGTTCGGCTGTCAGTATTTCATCACAGGCTGGGGACATATTATGGGTGCCAGAATGGAAAGCGATATGCGTCAGGATTTATTTGACCATTATCAGAAGCTGTCCTTCAGCTACTATGACAAAAACAACACAGGCGAAATGATGAGCAAAATTGTAAACGACCTTTTTGATGTTACCGAGCTTGCCCATCACGGCCCTGAAAACATAGTGATTGCCCTTATCAAAATCATCGGCAGCTTTGCCATACTGATGTTTTTGAACGTGTATATGACACTTATCCTTATGGCAATCTGTGCTGTGATGATTCTCTACTGTATACATAAAAACCGCCAGATGAAACGGCTGTTTATGGAAAACCGCAAAAAGATTGCAGGGGTAAACTCCGCCGTGCAGGACTCTCTTGCGGGCATCCGTGTTGTAAAGAGCTTTACAGGAGAAAATGTTGAACAGGAAAAATTCCGTATAAGCAACAACAAGTTCCTCACCACAAAGGAAAACAACTACTTCTGTATGGGTACTTACCACGCAACAAACGGCTTTTTCCAGGGTATTCTCTATACAAGCGTACTGGTTGTAGGCGGTTACTTTATTGCTCAGGGCAGCCTTGAAGCTGCAGACCTTGCCCTTTACGCCCTGTATATAGGCATATTCTTAAAACCTGTTGATATGCTTATCGACTTTACCGAACTTCTGCAGAAAGGCTACACAGGCTTTGTGCGTTTCAAAGAGGTTGTTGACATTGTACCTGATATTCAGGACTCTCCCGATGCTGTTGAAATAACCGACACCAGAGATGAGATTGTTTTTGACAATGTAAGCTTTAACTACGGCGATGATGAAAAGGTGTTAAAAGATGTTTCCTTTACCATAGAAAGCGGCAAAACTGTGGCCCTTGTGGGCCCGTCAGGCGGCGGCAAAACCACAATATGCAGTCTTATTCCACGTTTCTATGATGTAACAAAGGGCAGTATCACCCTTGACGGCAGAAATATAAAGGATATCACACAGAAATCCCTGCGTCAGAACATCGGCATTGTTCAGCAGGATGTTTATATGTTCTACGGCACAATCAGAGAAAATATCGCCTACGGCAAAGCCGGTGCAACGGAAGAAGAAATCATTGAAGCCGCTAAAAAGGCAAACATCCACGATTTTATCATCAGTCTGCCTGATGGATACGACACCTTTGTAGGTGAACGCGGCACAAGACTTTCGGGTGGTCAGAAACAGAGAATTTCTATCGCCAGAGTATTTCTGAAAAATCCGCCTGTTCTTATCCTTGACGAAGCTACCTCTGCACTGGACAATGAAAGCGAAAGATATATTCAGAAAAGTCTTGAACAGCTGAGCCATGGCAGAACAACACTTGTTATCGCTCATCGTCTCAGCACCATACGCAACGCTGACAAGATATATGTTATTGAAGAAGGCAGAATAAAGGAAAGCGGTAGCCACACACAGCTGCTGGAAGAAAACGGTCTCTATGCAAAATATTACAATATGCAGTTTGAGGACAGATAGCTGTACATATTAAAAGGAGAACCCCGGTCATAATATAAATTGACCGGGGTATTATTATGCTCTTTTATATAAATTTCAGAATGTTTTATCCCAGTGCCACGTCCAGCACCATCATAAGTGTGAAACCAATGGCAAAGAAGATTGTGCCTATATTGGAGTGCTCACCCTCGGACATTTCGGGGATAAGCTCTTCCACCACCACATACAGCATAGCACCTGCTGCAAAGCTTAGTGTATACGGCAGTATTGGCAGTACAACGTTTGCAAGGAGAATTGTTATTACCGCTCCTATCGGCTCGATAAGTCCTGACAGCACACCGTATCCGAAAGCCTTTGAGCCTTTAAGTCCGTTGCTTTTAAGGGGCATTGATATGATAGCTCCCTCGGGGATATTCTGTATCGCTATACCGATAGCCAGTGCCAGCGCCGCCGCTGCAGAAACATTTTCGCTGCCTGCCAGCCAACCTGCTGCCACTGCACCAACCGCCATGCCCTCAGGCAGGTTGTGCAGTGCCACCGCCATAACCAGCATGGAGTTTTTGCCAAGACCACATGGAGCTCCCTCCGGGCAGTCGCTGTTGAGGTGCAGATGCGGAACAAAGCTGTCCAGTGCCAGCAGTGCCAGAAAACCTATCCATACACCTACAAGAGCAGGTATAAAGGCAAGTTTTCCCATATGTTCCGACTGGTTCATGGCTGGGATAATAAGACTCCATACCGATGCAGCAACCATAACACCCGCCGCAAAACCTGTAAGAGAACGCTGTACAGTGCGGCTCATCTCCCCTTTAAGAAAGAATACCCCCGCCGAGCCTATAACCGTACCTATAAACGGTATCAGAACCACAGCCAAAACCTTTCCTGTCATACTTTATCCTCCTGTGCATTTTATCTGATTTTATTATATCATTTTCCGCTTAATAATCAGTAACGCAGTCACATTTGTATTTTCATACAACAGTCAACAATATGTTCACATCGTCCGGTATCACAGTATATGACTTTCTGTTATTCCTTTACTTTTCTCAATAAAACGGTTATCTTTTACGCAAAAAAATCCGCAGAATATTCTGCGGATTTTTTCTGACTAAATTCAATTTTAATCTTAATTATGTACGCTATAGCGATGGAGTATACTGAGCTACCAAATCATCAAAATACAAACCCTTATTTTCTTTTTTCACTTGCTGATATATTTCACTCTGTTTGTTCTGAAGTTCTTTTTTCCTTTCTTCTATCATAGAATCATACTCCTCATCTTTCACAATATTAAACGATATATCATTATTATCCACTATTAATGGCGATATCTCATTGTCCATATTATCGACTGTACTGGACCATGCAGTTTCTGATGATTCTTTAAGTAATTTTTCCAGTGCCTCATCGGTTATTTCAACACCATGTTTTTCAAACAAATCTTTTGCCCCCGCAATGTTCTTTGCCGCATCTTTACCTAAACCAGCAACATCATATATATTTTTAACTGTGTTTACATTATCCGCTATATTCTGCTGCTTACCATCACACACAAGATTTGTAAGCCATACAGCAAAATCTATTGTGAGTGCTATAATAACACCTTCCGGTGCAACAAGTGCTGTGAGAAGACATACTGCAAGTTTAAGTGCAATTTCTTTTGCAGCTTTATTGCATTTTTCATCAATAACTTTTCCTATTTCTTCAAGCAAAACTGTTTGTGTTATACCCAACTGTCCACTTTGTGCCACAGCCATATTACTATCTACATACTCCTGTGTTTTAATTGTCCAGTTATTAAGATTTTCTCCGACCATTGACTGTACAAAACTTCCTGGTTCATAGCTAATTATACTTCTATCTGTTTTATTGTTCAGATAGTTCATTGATTGTCCTATAGCTGATATATGATACAGCAGGTTATTTCGAATTTCGTTATATGTGCTGTCTTCATACTCCATAATCTTCTGATCCAGATTTGCAAGAAACGTTATTGTGGTTTCCATATTTTCTCTTACACTACTTATAGAAGGAACGTCAAATTCATGTTCCTTAGCCAGATTGATTACAGACTTAACAGCTTCATTAACAGTTTCATTTCTTTGCTCAATATCTTGGAGAACATCAACTGTTTTTCCATAAAAATAATTTATTTCGCTTCTTGGTAAAAAAGCACGATATTCGCCATCTATGTCATAAATATATCTGTCCATATATATACTGAATCTGGCAAGATAATCCCGTGTTGCCACCATTAGAGCTTCAGCAATAGGGATAACAACCTCCTGATAATATGCCTTAACCGCATCTGCTGTTTCGCCTTTAAATTCCGGTGCTGCAATAATAAGTGATGCCGTATTAATTATCTCCCTGATACTCTGTTGCCAGGATAATATACAAGAAAATACAGCTTTATAAAAAGCACCATATTCCTGCACATTTATCGAGTATTCAAAACTATCTGTATTATAAAGTGGTAAATTAGTCATTTTATAATATCCTTTTCTGTATTCATTACTTTAAACTACTATATGATATATTTGTATCAACAGCAATAAACTTTTCTGTAAGCTTTTTCAGATCTTCCGCATCTTTTTCTACAAGATTTTTAAATCTGATCATATTGTCCGACAAGCTTACAAGCTGTTCCATAAATTCGCTGAAAACTTTACTGTTAACATTCTTTTCTAAAAGATCGTTATCATATTTTATACTTCTTTTAAGCGAACCTTGTATTTTATTCGATTCAACACCATCAATTTCGTTTGCTGAGTTTTTCAACATGGTTGAATAATTCATCATCACATCATAATTTATCTGTGTTACTTCCATCTTTTCTATCCTTCCTTAGTATGTTGTTCTTGCAGCGTACGCCTCTGCTGTTTTTGATTGTTGCTCTTTTTCCCAACTATCTTGCTGTTGTATTAAACCTGCACAATGTACAATTAGTTCGTTTTTCACATCTTCAAATTCACTTATGCGTTTCGAAATATTCTGTTGCACTAAAAATATTCCTTCAGCATATTCATTAAATTTAGTATAAGTATCCGAAAGCAATTTATCTAGTTGATCTTGATTTTTACCAATCCATGAACCCGAAAAAATGGCTTGCCTATAGCTACTCACAATATTTCCAACTTCCCCAAAACGCCAATATTCATCATCAATATCCATATTATCTTTTATGGTTGTCTTTGCTGCGTTTAAAGCGTTAATCCACTGATCACATTTCCTTATCTCATTTTTACATACTTCAATCTGCTGTTTATACATTTAGTCACCTCTCGAGTATCACTTATTATAAACATAATATCAACAATCCGGTATACCGTCAATATAAACAATCAAACATGACCACATTCAGAGTATTTTTGTTGATTATGCATTGTCCATATATCCACACACAAAAAAAGGTGCTGCCGCATAAGCGACAGCACCTTAATCTATAAAGGGGTCTTAAAATACCTGCGAATTAAACTTCTTCGCCGCAGAGTTTCAAGAGTTCTTCCCAACGTTTGTCAACTTCAGCCTGGATTTCAGGAATGAGGTGTTCGTTGCCTTTTTTGAAGAGGTGTTTGAAACGACCCTGTGGTTTAAGGAAGTTTTCGATTGGCTGTTTTACTTTTGGTCTGTAGCTGAGTTTGTATTCGCCGTCAACTACTTCGTAAAGTGGCCAGTAGCATGTTTCAACAGCAAGTTTTGTGATTGTCATCATATCTTCAGCATTGTATCTCCAACCACGTGGACATGGAGCAAGAATGTTGAGGAATGCTGCACCTGGTGTGTAAAGAGCTTTTTCAGCTTTTTCATGCAGGTCTTTGAAGTTGCCGATAAATGTTGTCTGTGCAACGTATGGGATATGGTGAGAAGCGATAACTTCTGTAAGGTCTTTACGGATCTGTTTTTTACCTGGGCTGCATTTACCAACAGCAGATGTTGTTGTTTCAGCATACATAGGTGTACCGGAAGATCTCTGGATACCTGTATTCATGTAAGCGCCGTTGTCGTAGCAAACATAAACCATATCGTGGCCACGTTCCATAGCACCGGAGAGGGACTGGAAACCGATATCGTATGTACCGCCGTCGCCGCCGAATGCGATGAATTTGTATGTGCCTTCAACTTTGCCTTTTTTCTTAAGTGCAATATATGCAGCTTCGGAACCACTTACTGTAGCAGCAGAGTTTTCAAATGCAGAGTGGATGAAAGAATCGTTCCATGCTGTGTATGGGTAGAG
>SVNA01000001.1 GCA_015067145.1 Oscillospiraceae bacterium
TATCGCTAAAAAACACGGTGGTATCAACGAAACATTTACAGTAAGACGTGTTGCTTACGGTTGTGGTGTTGAAAGAGTATTCCCAATCAACAGCCCATTCGTAGAAAAAGTAGAAATTGTTCGCTCCGGCCGTGTTCGTCGTGCTAAACTCTTCTACCTCAGAGACCGCGTTGGTAAAGCTGCTAAAGTTAAAGAAAAAATCAAATAATTACCGAAAAGAGGACACATGTTGTCCTCTTTTTGATTATATAAAGATATTTTAAAAGGGTTACCATTATGAAAAAATTCCCAATTAAAGAAATTTATGAAGCCTGTGAAAGCATAATTGTTTCATTGATTATTATAACTCTGGTTATTGTTTTTGCCTTCCGTGCAGTTTCTGTGGACGGAGACTCAATGCTTCCTAATCTGCACGACACAGAAAGACTTATAACTACTAATTTGTTTTATACACCCCAAAAAGGTGATATTGTTGTGCTTGATAAAAACAACGCTCTGGGAAAACCTCTTATTAAAAGGGTTATTGCAACAGAAGGTGATACAATCCGCATTGAAAGCAAAACAGGCAACGTATATGTCAACAACGAACTTCTGATTGAAGATTATATATACGAAAAAATCGAACCTGCAAATATAAATGATTTGGAAATGACAATAAATGACGGATATGTATTTGTTATGGGTGATAACAGAAATAACTCCCAAGATTCCCGTGTTGAATCAATAGGTCAGGTAAATACAAAAAGTATTCTTGGCCAAGCAGTTTTGCGTATATATCCATTCAGTGAAATAGGAGTACTGAAATAATGAAATACGAAGAATTTGATATTTTACAGGAACATAACGTGAATCATCAACAGATACACTGGTTCCCCGGTCATATGATGAAAACACTTCGTCTTATGGAAAAGGAAGTTAAAAATGTCGATGTTGTGATTGTTTTGCTGGATTCCCGTATTCCGTATTCCAGCCAGAACCCTGAAATCGAGCAGATAATCAAAAATAAAAACAGAATATATATTCTCAACAAACAGGACCTTGCAGACCCTGAAATCACTGCAAAATGGATTAAATATTTCCGTGATAAAGGAACTGGAGCTATTGCTTTAAACAGCAAAACAGGCAAAAATTTTGGTACTGTGCGGGCACAGATTGAAAAGGAACTGAAAGATTTGCTGGAAAGAAGGCAGAGCAGAGGTATTGAAGGTGCAAAAATCCGTGCAATGCTCTGCGGTATTCCAAATGTTGGCAAATCCACGTTTATAAACGGTTTTGCCGGCCAGCAGCGTGCAAAAGCAGCAGATAAACCTGGTGTTACACGAGGCAAACAGTGGATTACAGTAGATAACTTTGAACTGCTGGATATGCCTGGTGTGCTGTGGCGTAAATTCGAAAACAATAATGTTGCTTCAAATCTTGCGTTTATAGGTTCTATTAAGGACGATATCCTTGATATTGAAACCCTTGCAATGTCCCTTATAGACCAGCTTAAAAAAATCTATCCGGATATGCTTATGGAAAGATATAAGCTGACAGAAAGTGATCTGGAGATGGATAACTACGATATTCTCCGCAAAATTGCAAGAAAACGCGGTATGCTGCTTCCGGGTAATGAAGAAAACACCGAACGTGCTGCAATTATGCTCTGTGATGAATTCAGAGCATCAAAACTTGGCAGAATTACACTTGAAAGGCCTGAAGATTATGTCTGAGTTGTATCTTTACGATAAAGCTTTAAAAACCGATTTTCCGCTTCTGTGCGGTGTTGATGAAGCAGGCAGAGGTCCGCTTTGCGGTCCTGTTTGCTGTGCCGCTGTTGTTTTACGTGATGATTTTGTATGTGAAGAAATTAATGACTCGAAAAAAATCAGCGAAAAGAAAAGGGAAAAGCTGTTTGATATAATTATCGAAAATGCACTTGCCTACAGCATAGTTTTTGTTGATCCAAAGACAATCGACGAGATAAATATCCTCAATGCTTCACTGCTGGGTATGAAAAACGCTGTAAAGTCACTTAACTTGACACCGAATTTGGTTATAGTTGACGGCAACAAAGTTCCGCCTGAAATGGATGTAGAAACAAAAGCTGTAGTTAAAGGTGATGCCAAAAGCCTTTCAATAGCCGCCGCATCAATTCTGGCAAAGGTTAGCCGTGACAGATATATGGAAAATCTGCACGAAGAATATCCGCAGTATCGTCTGGATAAGCACAAAGGTTATCCTACAAAGCTGCATTACGAACTGCTGGCAGAACACGGTATACAGGATTTTTATCGCAGAAGTTTTCTGAAAAACAGACCGGAGTTGTTAAAATGAACGTAAAAAAGATTATCGGTAACATCGGCGAAGAAAAGGTCGTTTGGAAGTATCGTATAAAAGGATACAAAATATTGGCAAGGAACTTTTCGTGCAGATACGGCGAGCTTGATATTGTTGCACAAAAGGGTGAAACAATAGTTGTTGTGGAAGTTAAAACCCGTAAAAATAATAAATTTGCCCAGGCAAAAGAGTTTGTAGACTATCGTAAACAGGAAAAAATCAAAAATACAACAAATATATTTATACAAAAGAATAAGTTTACAGATTATAATATCCGCTTTGATGTTGCAGAGGTGTATACTGAAAACAATACAATAAATATAATTGAAAATGCGTTTTAATAATGAATGAAGCCATCTGTAACAGGTGGCTTTTTATTTTTGAAAATATGAAAAATGTGTAAAAGTGTGTCTGTGACGCACATCTGTACTTGAAAACAGACAAAAAAATGATATACTTTATATAACAAAATATTTTTCTTTGTATAAAGGAGGAAATGACTATGGCAAAGATTTTAAGCAGATTTAATGATATCCTCAAAGCAAACATTAACGAATTGCTGGATAAATTTGAAGATCCTTCCAAAATGATTGATCAGTATCTCCGCGATATGATGGAAGATCTTGCAGAAGTAAAGGAAGAAACAGCTGTTGTTATGGCAGAAGAAACAAGAACAAAACGTGCTGTTGACGCTAATGTTGCAGAAGTAGAAAAATATCTTGCTCTTGCCCAGAAAGCTCTCGAAGCAGGTAATGAGAATGATGCACGTGTATTCCTTTCCAAAAAGCAGGAACTTGAAACAGCAGGTGCAGCACTCCATACAGCATACGCAGTTGCTCACGAAAATGCAATGAAGATGCGTCAGCTTCATGATAAACTTACAAATGATATTAATGAACTGAAAGCGAGAAGAGAAGCTATCAAAGCAAAAGTTTCTGTTGCTAAAACACAGGAAAAGCTCAATCAGTTTGATGACCATTCTGACGCTGCACAGGATGCAATGGCTGCATTCAAACGTATGGAAGAAAAGGCAGATCAGATGCTTGATAAAGCAAACTCTATGGCAGAACTCAACTCCAAACCTGTTGATGAAGCCAAAGCACTTGAAAAGAAATATGCAACAAGCTCTCCTTCAGTAGAAGATGAACTTGCTGCACTTAAAAGCAAAATGGGCTTATAATCTGACATACAACTGAAAAGGTGCAGCCTTTACAGGTTGCATCTTTTTGATTAAAACTTATAAATTTGGAGGTACTCTATATGGGCAGAGCCGGTGGCAGAGGCGGTGGCGGCGGAAGCCGCGGAGGCAGCTTTGGAGGCAGCCGAGGAGGGAGTTTCGGCGGTGGCGGAAGAAGCAGCCGAAGCAGCAGTAGTTCTGGCAGTTTCAGTCGCAGCAGCTCCAGCTTTGGCAGTAGCCGTTCCTATAGATCAAGCAGCAGCAACAGAACATCAGGCGGCAGTTTCTGGGGGCCAAGAACAACAGGACCTGTTATAATCAACAACAGTGGCAACAAAACAAACTCTGGTGGTTATGGCGGATACAACAATAAAACCAGACCTGTATATAACAGCTCCGGCAACAGTTCAGGCAATAACAATAAACAGCAGAATAATGTTGGATGTATTCATATCGCACTTATAATTGTAATGGTTATGAGTATTCTTGTTTTGTTGTTTAATACAGTTTTATTGATAACTTCAGGTAAAGAACAGAGAACACCATTAGCAAAAGGCACTATTATAGAAACAAGTTATTATACAGATGAACTTGATTGGATTAATGATGAATCTGACCTGCTCACAGGCATGAAGCATTTTTACAAAGAAACAGGTGTACAGCCATATCTATATATCACAGATGATGTGGGCGGTGAGTTTTACGAAAAGGTAGAAGATTTTGCTCACGATAAATATGATGAGTTGTTTGAAGATGAAGGTCATCTGCTGTTTATATTCTGGGAACAGGACTACTACAATACATACTGTCTCAGCGGTATTGCTGCGGATACTGTTATTGATGCTGATGCAAGAGAAATTCTTCTCGATAAAATAGATGAATACTATTGGGATTCTTCCCTTGATGAAGATGCATATTTCAGCAAAGCATTTGCAGAGGCAGCGGATGAAATTATGGCAGAACCGCCATCAGCGGTTGTTTCTGTATTAATTCCTCTGATTATATTTGCAGCGGCACTTGCAGCGGAAATTATAATCCGAAAAAAAGCAAAGGATGCACAGCGTGAAAAAGAACTGAAAGAGATGCTTGAAAAACCGCTTGAAACATTTGGGGATACAGAAGCACAGGAACTCGCCAAGAAATATGAAAATGCCAGTGTTGAAAGTGAAAAAGAGTCTGAAGCTAAATCTGATACATCAGATGCAACTGAAATATCAGATAGCGAAATGAAAACAGGAACCGAAAATACAAAAGTCGAAGAAAACAATTATATAAATATCTGTACAACCTGCGGTAACAGTGAACCTATGGATCATAACTACTGCAGTAAATGCGGAACAAGAATAAGATAATTAAACACATTTTAAAAGGTCAGCTGAATTTTAGCTGACCTTTTTTATAATATTATTTACATTATAAAAATTCTTCAGGAATATATTTATATATTATTTTTTCCATAAATTCAATAGAAAATACATCCTGAAAAGCTCTTACACCATGTATGTTTGCCAGTTCCTGTGTGTAATCTTTCAAGAGATAGTTTCTTACATTTGAATAGTTCGCATCATAGTGTGTAACAGTAGGTACAAACTTAGGATTTTCAATAGATATTTTATAATTATTATCCAGATCTGTATATGTTTTAACTATATCAAACTGAAACATACCGCCCAGCATTGTATTGGCTGTAGACTGTGCAGAAATAAAATTGCCAAGAGAATAACAAACAATAGTTTTGTGACCGGTTTCAGGGTTTTCTATCCATTCCACGGTCTGGATAACATGTGGATGTGTACCGATAATAGCGTCAACACCAAATTCATTGAGTTTCTGTGCAATCTCGTGCTGTTCGGGAATGGTCTGGTTGGTTTCTTCATAACCCCAGTGACAGCTTGCAATAACAACATCTGCATTTTCCTTTGCAATTTTAACCTGACGTTCAATAGTTTCATAGTCATTGGTAAAAACTATTTTAGGACAGCTTTCATCAGATATAGATAATCCGTTGGTATACATTGTATAAGCAAGGAAAGCTACTTTTACTCCGTTTACATCAAGATATTTGATTTCCTTTTCATCATCACCTGTGTAGAAGCCGAAATATGCGATATTATCAAACTGACTCCAGAAATCAAGTGAAGAACGTATGCCTTCAGCTCCCATATCATAGGAGTGGTTGTTGCTCATGGAAATTGCATTAAAGCCCATATCAAGAACCTGATATCCCATATCTGTCGGCGTTGAAAAACGCGGATATGTAGCAGGGCCGAAAGCATCATTTACCAAAGTTTCCTGGTTTATAAACTTGATATCAAAATCATCAAAATAGTATTCTATATTTTCGTATGGATAGCTGAAATCATATCCGTCACCATTTGCTCTGTTTGCCGCCTGCATATACAGCATACCGTGGATAAGATTATCGCCTACACCTACAAAACTGACAGTTTCTGATGGTTTAATAGTAGGTTCAGGAGTTGGGGTTGCTTCGGGCACAGCTTCTGTTGTGACGAAAACAACACTCATAGCATCCCAGCTGAAAACAGCTTTGTAAAACACAAAAGCCAGAGAAACAGCAAGAAAAACTGATAAAGCGATTATTATATTTTTATTCTTTTTCATTGTTATAACCTCTGTGATTGATAGAAATAATTTTACATCAAAAATACAACATAATCAACTTGAATTATGGTTTATACTTTAATTTTAAAAAACCATGTGGTACAATTATAAATAATAAAATTTTTAGTTGGTGAAAATTATGAGACAAGTTGTAAATTTAAACGAAGGATGGATGTTTTCCAAAGTAAACTCTGCATGGGAAATGGTGGATTTTCCACACACATGGAATGGTTATGACGGTCAGGATGGCGGAGATGACTATTTTCGCGGCACCTGTATGTATTCTAAACCTGTACGAAGAGGATTGTTGCCAAAAGCAGACAGATATTATATAGAGTTTCAGGGCACAAACTATGATGCCAGTTTATACATAAACAGGGTAGAAGTTGCATCCCATAAAGGTGGCTATTCCACATGGCGTGCAGATATTACCGATGCACTTCGTCAGGATGAAATATCAACTATGCTGATTAAGGTTGATAATAAAATCACTGACGAAATGTATCCTTGTGAAATGGACTTTCCAAACTATGGCGGCGTATACCGTGATGTGAATATTATCTGTGTAAACGAAAGCCATTTTGACCTGGAATATATGGGTTCACAGGGCATCAAAGTTACTCCTGCAATAAAAGGCAAGGATGCTGATGTTGAATTTGAAGTATTTACAAAAAATATCAAACCAGAACAGAAGATAATCTGTGTTGTAAAATCAGCAGAAGGTTTGGTTGTATCAGCAAGAGAACTCTCTGCCGACGAAAAAAAGGCTATTCTTACGATAGAAAATGTACATCTCTGGAATGGTGTTAAAGACCCATATCTTTATACAGCAGAAGCATATATTGCTGAAAATGGCGAAATCCTTGATAATGTATCGGTAAAATTCGGCTGCCGCAGTTATCGACTTGATGCTAATGACGGTTTTATCCTCAATGGAGAAAAATATCCGCTTTATGCAGTGGCACGTCATCAGGATAGGTGGGTAAAGGGAAATGCATTGTCACCGGAAGATATGGATGAAGATATGGCACTGATAAGAGAGATTGGTGCAAATGCAGTACGCCTTGCCCATTATCAGCATCATCAGTATTTCTATGACCTTTGTGATAAATACGGTCTTGTTGTGTGGGCAGAAATTCCATATATAAACAAGCATGTGCCAAGCGCAAAGGAAAGCACAAGAAACCAGCTTAAAGAACTGATTGTTCAGAACTATAATCATCCGTCCATAATCGTATGGGGCCTTTCAAACGAGTTAAGTCTTGAAGATAATTATGCAGATATGACGGAAAATCACAAGTATCTTAACGAATTGGCTCACAGTCTTGACCAAACCCGTATTACAGCTATTGGCAGCATTGCTTCAACGGCTGAAAATGACCCGTTTATCCGCATTACAGATGCAGTAGGGTACAATCTCTATTATGGCTGGTATGGCGGAAATATCGAAGATAATGGCCCATGGCTTGACAATTTTCACAAGCTTAATCCTGATATGCCGATTGGTGTTTCAGAATATGGCTGTGAATCTCTCAACTGGCACAGTGGCAATCCTGTTGCATGGGACTTTACCGAAGAATATCACGCACATTTCCATGAAGAACTTATCAAACAGCTCTACACCCGTGATTATCTGTGGATAAGAATCTGCTGGAATATGTTTGACTATGCAGCGGATGGCAGAAACGAAGGCGGTATGCCGGGCCAGAACCGCAAAGGTCTTGTTACAATCGACCGTAAATACAAAAAGGATGCATTCTATGCATATAAAGCATGGCTCAGTGATGAACCTTTTGTACATATCGGGGGCAAACGTTATATAGACAGACACGAAGAAATAGCTAAAGTTACGGTTTATTCCAATCAGCCAGAAGTTGAACTGTTTGCAAACGGAGTATCCCTTGGCAAACAGACAAGTGATGTGCACTTCTTCTATTTTGACGTTCCAAATAATGTAAAAATAACACAGCTTAAAGCAATGGCAGGCGAATGTGAAGACACAAGTGAAATTCATAAAGTATCACAGCCAAATCCAGCATATATATTTAAAAAATAATTGTCCTTATAAAATCTCTTTGGAGTTGTTCTGAAGAGATTTTATTTTGTGTAATTATCTTGAAATTACATGGGAAATCTAATATAATATATTAGTTATAAACTAAAGAGGATGCTATAGATGAAAGATTTAATGAATACAGCTTCATACCATTTTGATCTGCCACAGGAGCTTATTGCTCAGACACCTGCAATTCCACGTGACAGCTGCAGGATGTTATGTGTAAATAAAGATAAAACCGGTGACTATCAGGACAAAGTTTTTACAGATGTGCTGGATATGCTCAAGGCAGGTGATGTGCTTGTTCTCAACGATTCCAAGGTACTTCCTGCACGTCTTTACGGCAATAAAGTAACAGGTGCTGCCTGTGAAGTTCTTATGCTTAAACAGAAAGAACAGGATATCTGGGAATGTCTGGCAAAACCGGGAAGAAAACTTCGCAATGGTGATATTATCAATTTCAGCGACAGCTGTTTATCTGCCGAAATTATGGATACTCTTGAAAATGGCAATAAAATAGTTAAATTTCATTATACAACCCAGACTCTTTTTGAAGCTCTTGATATTGTGGGCAAGCTTCCGTTGCCACACTACATTACAAAGGAGCTGGAAGATGGTTCTCTGTATCAGACAGAATATGCAAAAATTCTTGGTTCTTCTGCTGCACCTACTGCTGGTCTTCATTTCACACACGAGCTTATGGCTAAACTGGAAGAAAAGGGTGTTATTATCAAATATATCACTCTCCACGTTGGTCTTGGTACCTTCAGACCTGTAAAGGTTGACAATATTCTCCAGCATGAAATGCATAGTGAATGGTTTACAATCCCTCAGGATACTGCTGACGAAATCAAAAAAGCCAAAGAAGAGGGAAGAAGGGTTATTTCTGTAGGCACAACAAGCACAAGAACCCTGGAATCCTGTTATAAATTCCACGGTGATATCAAAGCATGCAGTATGGATACAAATATTTTTATCTATCCTGGTTATGAGTTCAAAGCTATCGACGGTCTTATCACAAACTTCCATCTTCCTGAAAGTACATTGATTATGCTGGTAAGTGCTTTGGCGGGATATGAAAACTGTATGGCAGCATATAAACACGCTGTTGAACAGAAATACCGTTTTTACAGCTTCGGCGATGCTATGATTATTCTTTAAGAGGTTAATATGTCATATAAACTTATAAAAAATGTTAATACAGCAAGAAGAGGGGAATTTACCACTGTTCATGGTACGGTACAGACTCCTGCTTTTATGAATGTTGCAACTACAGCGGCAATAAAAGGCGGACTTTCCACAAAGGACCTTGAAGATATTCGTTGTCAGGTTATGCTCTGTAACACATATCATCTCCATCTGCGTCCAACCGATAAAATTGTTCACCAGCTTGGCGGTCTGCATCAGTTTACAAACTGGCAGAGACCAATTCTTACAGACAGCGGCGGTTTTCAGGTTTTCTCACTTGCAAAACTTCGTAAAATAAAAGAAGAAGGTGTATACTTTTCTTCCCATATTGACGGCAGAAAAATCTTTATGGGTCCTGAAGAAAGTATGCAGATTCAGTCACATCTGGCTTCCACTATAGCAATGGCTTTTGATGAATGTGTAGAAAATCCGGCACAGCATTCCTATTCCAAAGAATCCTGTGCACGAACAACCCGCTGGCTTAAACGCTGCAAAACAGAGATGGACAGACTCAACAGTCTTGATACTACAATTAATAAAAACCAGATGCTTTTCGGCATCAATCAGGGTTGCTGTTTTGATGATCTGCGTGTAAATCACATGAAAGAAATTCGCGAACTTGACCTTGACGGTTATGCAATCGGAGGCCTTGCAGTTGGTGAACCTAAAGAGGAGATGTACCATGTTATTTCTGTTGTTGAAGAACATATGCCTAAAGATAAAATCAGATATCTTATGGGTGTAGGTACTCCGGGAAATATCATCGAAGCAGTACGCCGTGGTGTTGATATATTTGACTGTGTAATGCCAAGCAGAAATGCTCGTCACGGTCATCTCAATACATGGAACGGTATTATCAATATCAAAAATGCCAAGTATCAGCTGGACACAGAACCAATCGACCCTGAATGTGACTGTCCTGTATGCAGAACCTACTCAAAGGCATATATCCGTCATCTTTTCAAGGCTGACGAAATGCTTGCAATGAGACTTGCAGTTATGCACAATCTTTATTTCTATAATAATCTCATGGAAAAAATCAGAGAAGCCCTTGATAATGATACATTTGAAGATTTTTATAGAAAATATGTGAATTTGTTGGATACACGTATATAAATTATTGCAAAATAATGTAAACAGTGTTATAATATTTTTTAGTCTATTAGGAGGTAAAAAGCTATGTACTTTATGTTGGAAACAGCAGCAACAACAGGCGCTCTCGTAAGCAGCATCCTGCCATTTGCTCTCGTTCTTGTTCTTATGTACTTCATGATTATCCGTCCACAGAAAAAAAAGGATAAGAAAATGGAAGAAATGAGAAGCAGCATCGAAATTGGTGATACAGTAACAACAATCGGTGGTATTGTTGGTCTTGTTGTAGCTATCAAAGAAGATACAATCGTTCTTGAAACAGGCACAGACAGAAGCAAAATCCGTTTCAAAAGATGGGCTATCTCTGAAGTTAACAAACTTTCAGACAAATAAGCGAATAAAAACACCTTTTACCGAATACAATGTATTGTGTTCCGGTAGGAGGTGTTTTTTTGTTGCAGAAAATCATATTTGATAAAACTGATATTATAAAAACAATTATCAGGTTTTTAATTATATCATTATTATGTATTATAACAGTTATATTTTTGTTTTGTATTGCAGCTATTATAATTTCAAGAATAAATTTTTCCTATGAGATTCTGGCACCAGTCACAACCGCTGTTTTGGCAGTTGCTGCAACTTTTGATGGCTTTTTAATATCCAGATGGTATAAAGAAAACGGTTTGATTTGGGGTGTTTTTGCAGGGGTCGTTATATTTATGTACATTGTATTTACATCATTAAATTATGATGTGTTCGATATATCAAATCAATTTATTACAAAATTGATTACAGTAATCTCAGCCGGAGCAATCGGCGGAATTATAGGAGTTAATATAAACTGAAGGCTGATGTTTTATGGTGAATAAAAAATTCAACAATAAAAAAATTATTAATGCCGAAAAATATATTTTTTTATTGCTTTTGCTAAGCTATATAACAGGTATATGTATAGGAAGCTTTTTTGTTTTCAGCAATAATGAAAATGCAAAGTTTACAAATGTACTGATATCTCAAAAGGATTTTAAAGTCTTACTGTATTTTATTATAGCATTGTTACTTAAATATTCCGGCGTATTAAGCGGCATGCTAAGTATTTTACCATTGTTTTTAGGAATTCAGAATGCAGCAAACTATAGTTGCTGTATATTGAATATATCTGATACAAAATACAAAACAGCGTTTACAATACTCAAAGATACGGCGATTGTAATGCTGCTTGTATTTTACATAATCATTATAATAAATCAGATAATTAATAAGAAATATATCTTAAAAAAAGATATAAAATATTTTACGGTATATTTTATTGCGGCAACAGTTATAATAGTGTTAGGAAATATACTGAAAAAATTTATTTTTTAGGTTTTTTAAAAGTGGCAAGGGGAGAAGACTTTGCTGCTTTTTTTATTGCCTCGTCAGAAATATGTGTATATATTTCGGTTGTAGATACATGTTCATGACCTAAAATTTCTTTCAGGGCAAGCATATCAGCATTGCCGGAACGATATAACAGCGTTGCTGCCGTGTGACGTAGTTTATGGGCGGAAAATCCCATCTGACTTAATCCTGCACGCTGAAGACATTCTTCGACAACCTGTTCAATACGTCTTGCAGACATACGTTTTTTAGTTCTTTTTGATATAAATAAAGCTGGCTCGGAAGCAGGGGAAACAATGGTATTTCTGACAGCTAAATAATCATTTACAGAAGATACACATGCATCGTTAAGATATACAAATCTTTCTTTGTTGCCTTTACCGATAATCCTTAAGGTATCATTATTGATATCTTTAATATTAATTCCGGCCAATTCCGACAAACGCATACCACAGCTTAAAAATAATAGAATAATGCAATAGTCTCTTTCTGCAAAATTACTTTGTGTATTATTTAACAATTCGATACTTTGTTCTAAAGTAAGATATTTAGGTAATCTTTTTTTCATTGATGGCATTTCAATATGTTCAGCAGGGTTGTGTTGCAGCTGATTGGTTTTTACTGTTAAATATTTAAAATAACTGCGGATACTGCTGATTTTACGTGAACGGGATGCTGCTGAGTTTTTTCGTTCATTGGTAACAAAATATAAAAACTCCAATATTTCTGACTGTGTAACTTTTGAAATAAATTCTAAATCAATATCAGAAATTGATACATCGTTAATAATATTATTATCAATGCAGTTATTACGTTTCTGAATAAGAAATTTAAAAAACAGCTGCAGGTCAATAAAATTTCCTTCAACGGTTCTTGGAGACAAACCTTTGATAGTCTGTGAATAATAAAGAAATTCTTTTAACACACTTGGTGCATTAGAATAATCAGAATAGATTTTTGCAGAAGTATTTGGCATATTATAAACTCCTTATATGTTAAAGTTAATGCTTTCATCTTCTCAATTTCGCTAAATTTTTATTTAGCGAAATTACTACAATAAAATTATAGCACACTCACCTGAATTTTTCAAGTAAATGTGCTATTTAAAAAGATTTTAATATTATCAAAAATATTAATGAAATTTTTATAAGTATTTACTGAACACTTAAAACAATTTTGATACCAATTATTTTATAACACCTTTTACAATAAGAATATTTCCGTACTGTCTTTCTTCCCCTGTCTGAATTACAGCATAGGCATTCTTTGTTCTGTTATAAAATTCATTGCGTTCAATTTTCCCCAATGCTGTAAAATCATTATCCATTTTAAGTAATATGTTTTTATAAATATCCCAGACTTCTGGAGTTGGCATACCTTTGGCCTTATCTCCATCAGTTAAATCCATAACATTTGCCGGAAACTCTACATAATTATCCAGCGGGAACAGTTCAGCAATAGCTTCCAATAATTGAGAGCCATCAATTCCCGGGCATCTTACCAATCGTTTTGCTACTGTTTCTGCTGGAAAATTGGCGTCAGCAATTACCAATTCATCACCGTGACCCATATCACAAAGGATTTTTAAAATATCACCGGTAAGTATTTTGCTAATTCCTTTAAGCATTATATCATCTCCT
Organism: Oscillospiraceae bacterium; assembly: GCA_015067145.1. GTDB lineage: Bacteria > Bacillota > Clostridia > Oscillospirales > Ruminococcaceae > RGIG3102. Next base: position 13,478 of record SVNA01000001.1, read on the forward strand.
TAGATTAATTCTGCATTCCATACATCAACATCAGCATCCTGAAACACTTCTTTCAGTCTGTTGTGTACATCGGTTTTACTTACACCTTTTTTCAAAATTGCCTGCAGAAATCCACCGCCGCCTGCACCGCTGACAAGACGACCGCATATTAGATCATCAATGCTTTCATAGATCTGATCAATCAAAGTGTTTGTACTTCCTTCATCAATCATTTTTGAAAGACTCCAATGATAATCCATCAACTCAGCAAAATCATCAATATGACCACGTTCAAGTTCAAATTTCATCAATGCAGCTACGCGTTGAATTTCGTTTAGAGCATATATCGAATCGGGTTCATTGCCAATATATCTTCCGACAACATCTCGCAGCAGATTTCTGGCCAATCTTCTTTGACCTGTATATATCAGAACAAACCTTTCATTTAATTCTTTTCTTGTTTCTTCTGAAATATCAATGTGTTTTACTTTTATATTCTGCTGTATTCCCGGCATAGTTGTAATATATTTTATACCTTCAGACAATCCGCCAACCTGATCTTGCCATCCGCCACCGGTTGCCATAATCTGCTCCATACAAAGCACATGGCTGTATAAGTCTGCCTCGGTGTATTCTATGCCCATAAATTCAAATATAGCTTTTACACAAGCACCTGAAAGTATGCTGCTCGTTCCAAGTCCGCTGCCTTTAGGCACATTGGTAACCTCAGAATTCAGTTTGAAACCACCACCGATACGCATAAAAATCTCTTCAAGGTTACCGCCGATGTTTGGGATAATTCCACATGCGATCAAAGCAGCCTTCTGCAAGGCAAATGGATCATAAGGGTCACCTGTGTTCTGTAATTCTTTCAAATTATCAAACTCGCCATAAACATCCATATCCTTACTGGAGAAAATGATTTTATGTTCAGCGATTTTTTCCAGGGTTACCTCTACAGGCATTTCACCATTTAAAAGAATTGCTGAATTTAGGACAGTACCGCCATTTTCGTTACAATAAGGAGGTGTATCACTCCATCCTCCACCCCAGTTTACACGAAGAGGTAATTTTACAGTATGTTTGTCGATAATAATTTTACAGTTATCATTAAACTTTAAATTGTTAATAGAGCTGTCAAGTATAGTATTCTGAATAATTTTAAAGCATTCAGAAATGTGAGCTTCACCTTCCTGGCTGTTTAATGCATTTCCCAAATAATAATGTAGTCTTAATGCTCTGCTGTAATCAGTATTGTCAATGGTATTGTTAAGCCATTCTTTTTGTATTTTTGACAAGCTTTTTGTATTAATAATGTTTTGGGATTTGGTACATACTTCCCTGCTGTCAATCAGATTTGACAGTTTGTCCATACATACCAGTTCCTGCATTCTGTTATCCCAATCGATAATAGCTACAGGGTCTGCATCACAAAATCCTGACTGTAAGGATTTTCTTTCTGAAGTAATCCAACTGTTAATATCACCTTTATTCTTTATGATATTATACAGGTTTATAGCTGCAGTAACTGCTTCATCAATAGTATCGCACACCGGATAAAGTTTTGCATTCCAGATTGAATGTTCTTCGTTACCCCACAATACATCTTCTGATATACCATAATCAGTCAAAAAACTGGTAAGTGATACTCCAAAAAGTTTACAATCATTGTCAAGGGTGTCTTTTGGATTATCTTCTATTCCCCATATTCTCACAACAAATTTTCCATCACGCTGTTTTAATCCATGAAGAATAACATCGGATGGAATGTTTTTATTGTATATATCGACATAAGAGATTATACAGTTGTTTCCAATAACTGAATTTCCGTGCACATAGCTTACTTCAAGATAACTGTTTTCACCTACTAATGCATTGTCAGACAAAATACTGTTATATCCTGCTATATTATTTTTTATACTGCTGTTAACCTGTCTGTTCCAGCCCAAAACAGAATAGTCAGATATATCTTTAGACATAAGAGAAAGTATCTCTTTGGATGTTCCAAAATGAATAAATTTAGCAGGAGCAAGACGCAACAACTTAAGATTGTAGCAATTTAAAGCATTCCACACTTTTTTTCTTGCAACAAGCAATTCATCACTGTATTCCCCTTCAGGTTTTTCATTATAAAATTCTTCAAGGGTAGCATCTGTTGCCAATGGATAAATAAAATCCCCATACAATGATAATCTTACTTTATCATTTACATAGCTGTTAAATTTTTCGGTGCAAAAACATCCATTTTCTGATATAAGCGAATACAGAGCTTTAAGTATATCTTTAGAAAAAATTACAGCACCGGTATCTATATCTACTTTATTGTATTCGTTAACGGCTCCGAATTTAACAAGTGAATCCACAGACTGCTTATGTAAAAAACGTTTTACATTTCCGTATTCTCCACGCAGAAACACACCATGGTTCTTTCCTGTTTCAACATCTTCTTTGAAAGAAATTGCAGCTGCATTTTTACCGGAAAAATCAATCTGCAACGGATTAAAGAAAAGCAAAACATCGCCGGATAACAACAGCATACCCTCTTTTATTCTTGAAGGTATTGATGCTGTAGAAATCATAAATTCATCAAATAAAGTAGACAATCTACCGTTATCAAGTTGATGCGGTACAGGCGAAAAAAGCTTGCCTAAAGCAGAATACTGAGGTACTCGCTTGCTGTCCCCGCCGCTGTGAATAACAAGTATACGAAGATTTGAGAAATCATTTTCTTCTAATCCTTTTTCTTTTTGTTTTTCAGCTATATATCTGATAACAGATAATGTTGCACCACCAGAACCCACACGTTTACCGTCCGGATCAGGTATCACAGCAAAATGCGTACGCAAAGGCAACAGACCTTTGGTTTTGCGTTCATTAATCTGAACTGTAAAACCTTCTGCCTGCTGCTCATTTGATGCCGTAAGAATTATATAATCCCAACAAGGAAAATTTGCATTGGAAACAGAACGAATATAGTCATCCTGGGCATCTTTATACGATTGAGCTAAAAAGAGGTTTGATTGAGTTGGCATAGTTGTCTCCAAAATATATCAATAAATTTGTTTTAAATATTTTAGTTATTATCTTCCCCAAATAATTTTATTTATGATTATATATCGCTTAGTTTTTTCTATTATTATATTAATGCAATAACAAAGTATAATTGCTATTAAAGGACATATAATCCAATCAAATATTACTACGTCAAAAGTTAAATAATTTACATTCAGAAATCCTACAAGTTTTCTATAGACTTTAACACCAATTATTTCGACTATAAATCTTTGTAATACATAGATTTGCAATGTATTTTTCCCAATATTAATTATTAATGATATAAATTTAGTATCTTTAAATTTGTTATAAACATATTTTGAAATGTTAATTATTGCGAAACATCCACAAAAATCTATAATATATCGATATATATTTATGTATATTTGATTTTGAATACCATAATAAGATTTAAAAATATTAATACCAGAAATATAAATATAATGCTTTTTTTCAAAATGAAACAACATTACGATAAAAATAAGATTTATTAAATATCTTAGCTTATATATAATAATATATGCATTATTTTGATATTTTTTATAATAAAAACCTACTATGAAAAAAGGAAACATATATATATTTAGATCCGAATTGTGGATTAAAGATAATATACTAACACCAGCAAACAAATAAATAAATATATTATTAATTTTGAGTTTAAATATAATAGCAGTTATTAAAGAACAACAAAATACACTCCACAAAAACCAAAGATGTGTTAAATATTCCATAAAATTTAATATTTTTATAGAATTATTAAAATACTTTTGTAATTAAGCAATATAAATTCAATAATTCCCCATAAGCACATTGGTATGGCAACGCCAGTCATTTTCGATTTTATTATATTAGATATATTTTTCTTATTACAAGATTCATAAAATAAATACCCACTTATCATTATAAAAAGAGGCATATGAAAGCTGTAAATGAAAATAAAAGCTTTATCTTCAAAAAAATCCCATTGACCAAGTGTTAAATATTGAATACAATGTCCCCACAATACAAAAAAAATAGAAAGACCTTTTAAAAAATCTATAAAATCATTGCGTGCTTGTTTATTTTGTATATTATATTCCATATTTATTATATTTTATCAAAAGATATAAATGTATTATTTACCTAGACTATTTTTTATTGTTACAAAAATTTGTTTTTGTTCTTTTGTTCTGCCGTATACAAATAAAATTAAAAGCATAATTATTAATTCACAACATATACCAGAAGCAATAAAATGAATCAAAGGATTTGTAATTACAATAAGCTTAACAATATTATTGCAAACAACATAGATAATTAAAGTAACAATAATATAAATTATATTTTTTAACCAATATCTAATGTAGCTATACCTACTTAATTTAAAACAAGCCGAATATACGATATAACTTCTGCCAAACCAAAAAATAATCTGGCTTATAACCGTACCAGTTAAAACACCGGAGATACCTACTATCTGCACAAGAATAATTGAGGTAACGATATTTGATATAGCACCTAAAATATCAATATTTCTTGCCTGTTTAAACATACCATATCCATTTATATAGTCAGAAGTAGAACTATGTACAATATGTATGTATAGGTCAATCAATAATAAAACAATTATGGATTGATTCATTATCATATCTGAACCTACCCACATAGTAATAAATTCATCTATTAATATTGAAACCGGAACAACAACCATAATTGCTATAATATAGCGTATATGTGAGTATAGTAAAAAGCTTTCTTCTACCTTTTCTGTATCATCTTCATCAACAATATAATTGCCTATTATAGGTATCATAGGGGATAATACGCTAAATATTAAACTTTTTAAACTTACAATAATTGTTGTATAGTTGGCCAAAAAACCCACTTTAATTGTGCTGGTGAAAATCGAAACTACCAAATTATCTGTTGAAGAATATATATATCCCGCAATTTTGCCAATAAAAATATTTTTTACATTACCAAAAATCTCTTTAAGTTTTCGTTTATCAATAGTTGATGAACAAAAATATGAATAATGTTTATTACAATATATATGTACCAAAATATTAGATGCATATACCTGAATAATTTTAAGAGCAAGATATATTATATAATTTTTAACGTATATTATTGCTGCACATTGTAATATATTGAATACTATATTAATTATCAAATCATATGTTTTTGAAATATATTCTTTCTGGTCTGCATACAATAAAGTTCTTTTATATGCAAGAAAATATGTGCATGTAGAGGCACCTGATTGTAACAAGAAATAAATATATATTAAATTTGTTATTTCAATACCATTTATAATATATTTTAACAAAGGTAAAGCTAAAAAAGATGAAACTATAAAGAATATCCCGATACATCTATATATTAATCTAAGAATATTCATTATTGAATTTACTTCTTCAGTGTTTCCATCGTGTAATGGTTTATACAGACTGAAAATTATTGCACTTTGAAATCCCAGTTCAGCCAAAGAAAGTGTATTCAATATAGACAGAAAGGTACTGTTGAGTGCCATCAGTTCTATACCTATATAATTTATAAATAAACTTCTTGTAACAAAAGTAAACAGTATATTTGTTCCTTGGCTGACAAGTCCCATTATACTGTTTTTAGCAATTATTGCTTTTTTGTTCATTAACAATACCTTTCTTATAAAATATTATCCCAGTTTCTAGAGTTATATCTTTTTTTGTAATCCTTTAATTTTATGTAAAGTTTTTCTGGAATTAATTTTCTGCTAAATTTTTTAATCTCATTTTTTCTTATTAAATTATTATATTCTGTTTCTGAAATTAAATTATATTTATATCTAATATCATATGCTTCATCAATTAAATCAAATGCTTTTCTATCACTTATTCCACCTAAATTAAAATATGATATCACTTGATTGATTTTTTTAAAGGATTTTTCATTTAAATATGCTTTTAAAGTAAAATCGTAGTCTGCACATATTTTATATGCTGTATCATATCTATAATTTTTCATAAGAATTGTTTTTATAAACATAGCTTGATGGCAAATCACCATTCTATTTTTCAAAGCATCAAGCTGATCATCATTTACAGATTTATTTATATTTTGTTTATTTTGATAGTATACAGCTATATCTCCATATAAAATATCAATGTCATTTTCATTTTTATTAACATTAGAAATAACAAAACCATCATATAACATGTCGCCAGCATTCAAAAATATTACTCTGTTACCAGATGCAAGATCTGTAGCTATATTCATCGCATCATATATTCCATTATCTTTTTCAGAAACATATATAAATCTAAGATTTTTTTCTAGTTGTAAACGATACTTTTCGATTATTTCATTTGTATTATCTGTAGATTTTCCGTCTTTAATTATATATTCTATATCTGCATTTTTCTGCATCAACACAGACTTTATTGTTTTTTCCAAGTTATCTGCTGCATTATAGCAAACCGTTATAATTGTTATCATTTATTTTCTCCTAGGATACGATTTTATCAATTTAAAATATTTTTACTATCAGACTCCTCTACCACCATTTAATAACGAAAAGATTTTCGGGAAATATCTGGTTAAAACTAATGCTGCTATAAAAATTACTATCAACGTTAATATTGTACCACCATAAAAATTTATAAGATAGCTTATTAGATTCGTTGGTAATATTATAGAAAATATTTTATTAAAGATCTGTTGAACCGGTTTATGCATTGAGTATATATAAAATGAATATTTCATATAACTTCTAATATTCATTCTTCTGGAAAAATCCATAAAAATCCAAAAAGAACACATACCCAATGTTCTGAAAACAAATGTAATAATTTTATATGTATAATTATTAAAATATAATAGTGTAATTGAGATTAAAAATAATGCTAAACTGCTAAGAATATAATGATTATTATACTTATAATTCACAAAATTTGGATAATATATAGCAACAAATGCACCTAATGCGAAATAAAATATACTGTTAAAAGTGGTAAGCAAATTCAATACATTAGATGGATATGTAATGTTTGAGATTATAATCAAACTTATCATAAATATTATTGATAAGTTTTTGTTTTTTAACAAACAATATAATAGCGGTGAAGTGATAACGTATATAAGCAAAATAAATACATACCAATATACTTCGTTGTATTTATAATAAAATATTCCAGCTAAAATATTAGTAATTGTAATTGAAGTATCAACATTACCTGAAGTTAACCCTAATTTCCCTATTGTAATAAAAAAGATACACCATATACTGTTCCAACAAATAAATGGAATAAACAGGGTTTTAAATCTTGATTTAAGTTTAGAATAATACCAAGACTTTAAACCTGCTAAGGAAACCAAGTTACAAATATTTTTAAACAATAAAAAACCTGATATTGTAAAAAACATAGGCATTACAATATTAGTCGCCCATTTCCCTGATGCTTCAACAAAAAAATGAACAATATTCTCAAACTTAGTTGTAGCAACAAATCCTAAATAATTAAAAGAATGATCTAAAACAATTATTATCGAAGCTATAAACTGTACAAATATAATTTTATTGCTTGTATCTTTACTAATTAAAAATGTATTACTTATTGATTCACATTTTTTCATTATAATATTTCTTTCCACTTTTTCAGAATAAATTCATTTTCCAATTCCATGTGGTTAACTGTAGAATTATCGGAAAATACTTTTCTTTTTTCGGTGTTTTCAATAAGCTCAGCTATTTTGCTTGCCATCTTTTCAATATCAAACGGCTTAACAAGATATCCGTTTATTCCATCAACTATAATATCAGATGGTCCGCATGGAATATCAAAACTTATAACCGGCAATCCTGCTTTTTGAGCTTCAATCATAACCATACCCATCCCCTCTTGACGAGATGTTAGGACGAACATACTATATTCAGAATATTTATTATTGATATCCGATGAATAACCTTTTAAATGAACATTGTTTTCGAGATTTAATTCTTTAATTTTGGTTTCAAGATTTAATCTCTCTGTTCCTTCACCGTAAATATCCCAGGACCATTCAGGATATATGTCAAATACTTTTCTGGCAATATCCATAAGCATATCAAACCCTTTTATATGAGCTAAATATCCTACACTTATTATCTTCTTAGTATTTGAGTTATACTCATTTGTTCTTGCAGGATATTTACCAACATTATAAATCTGATATACCGGTGTATTTTTTTTGTAATTTATGTATTGATTAAAATCTTTTTTTGTAATCGTAACTATATTTTTAAAATATTTAATTGCTATTCGTTTTCCTATCCATTCCAGTCTGAATTTAGGACCAGCAAAAAAATTTAAATGTTCCCATGCAATAAATTTTGTCTTCGTTTTAGTAATAAGACCAGCTACGTAAAAAGGAATTACAAATTCCATACCTGAAATTATTATTGTATCAAAATTATGTTTATTAAAAAATTTTATCAATTCAGGTATTGCTGAAAATATTACGGTTTTTCTGGCATTGTCATTTATATTTAAAGTTAACAACTCAATATTGTCTGGCATATACTCAAAAAAAATATCTTTTTTTGTTATTTCTTTAATTGACAGAACAGATATTTTATAATTATTATCACATCTTAATTCACGGATTAAATTGAGAACTACCTTTACTATGCCACTTTTTATATCTGTACTTCCTATTGTAAAGCATATTCTTTTCATGTTTTATCCAATCCATCTTTTCAATTTTGTTCGTAAAGTAATTAAAATATATCATTTATTTGAAATACATCCATATTTTTTCCAAATTTTAAATGTTTCTAAACGCGAATTAATATTGGATGACATACCACCTAATGTGAAATCGGAGACTACTTCTGGAATTGGTGTAAATACAACTTCTGTATCCTTTTTCATTCTTAACATAAAATCATAATCACTGGATGCTTTGTACTCAAGGCTAAATGCACCTTTATCGTCGTATAATTTTTTTGTAACAAAGCATGTTGGATGATTGATCATCTCTTCTTCCAAAAAATCATGATGATTAAATACAATGGACCTTAATTTTCCATCTTCTGTATAATTATTTTGCATACCATAAATAATTTCATATTTATTTCCGGAATATGCCGCATTAATTTTTTCTAAAGCATAATTTTCATAATAATCATCGCTGTTGATCATTCCTATCAAATCACCTTTTGCCAATGAAATACCTTTATTCATTGCATCATATATTCCGTTATCTTTTTCCGATACAATCCTCATTTTACCGTCGAATAAAGGCTCATATTTTTTTACAATATTCAATGTGTTATCTGTAGACACACCATCAATAATTATATATTCATAATTATCATAGGTTTGATTTAAAACACTTTTTATTGTTCGTTCTATTGTTTTTTCACTGTTAAAACATACTGTAATTATTGTAATAAAAATATTATTATTCATAAATTTATATCAAAAATTCCTCTACAGATTTATCCCAACTAAATTCTTTAAGAATTCTCTCTTTACCTGCTATACCCATCAATTTATCAACTGAGACAATTTTTTCGGACATTTCTGCAACAGTATTACACAGGTACCCTGTAATAGTGTCATTTATTATTTCATCTGGGCCCGGTGCATGTATAGCAACAACAGGACATTCCTGATACATTGCTTCAAGAATACTCATACCAAATATTTCTTTATCATTAAAATTCACAAAACAATCCGCTGTCTTATAATACTTATGAATTTCTTTGTTTGGTATTTTTTCAATATATGTTACTCTTTTGCTTATTTTTTCATCCCTGCTAATAATATTAATCAGCTGCGATTGCATTTCTCCAGTACCGATAATAACAAGATAATAATTATCACTTAACTTGTTCAAAATTTCCAATGCACATAATGGTCGTTTATATTCCGACAGTCTACCTACAAAAAGAACAATTTTTTTATCTTTTGGCAAATCAAGCTTTTCTCTTAACTCAAGCTTATCTTCATTTATTTCCGGAATAACTGACAAATCCAAACCGACGGGAACAACTGTCGCGTTGTTGACACCTTTAGCTTTTAACTGTGACAAAACAGCTTGTGTTTTTACAAAAGTACGTGTTTTTTTAAAACACTTTATATTTCGTCTTGAAAAATAATCCAATATAAATTTTTTTAATATATTTGTACTGTCACTATAAAGTGTACCTACATAATTATAAAAACTGATATTATGCTTTTTACAAAATTTCATAACATATGGAGCATATATCTGATTATCTGAATCCAGATGTACCAAATCAAATTTTTCTTTTATAAGAAAATCAATGTTATAAAATGAATGCACTCCAAAAGCTTTTGCTGGGATATACATAACTGTAATCTGCTCGGACAGTATTATTCTTTGCTCTGAATCAATATCTTTTTGGGGATATACAATCAATACAGTATTCCCTTGTCTAGCATATGCTTTTGCAATTCCAACTTCTTGACTGTTATAAAATCCAAGCTTACCGGAATTTCCGCAATAAAGTTCCAAAATAGCAATTTTCAAAATTATTCTCCCAACTTAGTTATAAATATCTGTCAAGTTTATCAAGATTTATAATATCAGAAAAAGACTGCACCTTAAATGCAGCAAAATGTTTTTGTAAAAAACCAACAACAGGATTACTGCTTCGAACAATTCCTCTTACTTCATATGACATATTATATTTACTGATAAGCATTTCACGTATTTTTTCAATTTCCATCAAATACGGAATATAAATTTCATATTTAAGTTTTTTGTTTTTTGTTTGAGATTTAATATTGACTTTTCTGCCCGGCATATATCTTATATTCTGAAAATGATAAAAGACCAATGGAAATTTATTTTCATCTGATGTTTCCAGAATTATATTATTATTTTCGCTTTTTTTAAGTGTATACTGTTCAAGGTTCCATGGTGCAACACCACCACCAAGGTGCTGAAGCTCATGTACTTTATCAAAATCTCTGGTCCATGTATTAAGATATTTCTGGTCGCCCATTCTGGCAGGATCCGGAATATCATAACACCATTCATAGCACTTATCCTTCCACCATGTCAGAACTTTTCTGGCGTTTTCATTGTTCCTGAAATAGTTGAACTGTACACAATATTTACCGTTTCGTTCTTCCAGTTTTCTCCCATATTCATTGTCTTTAAACCTGTGTTCGACAATGGTAACATCAGCATCAGCAGAACATATTTCATCAAATAATTGCTGTGGATCCGAATAGAAATATAAATCCGAATCAAGATACGTGCAACTGTCAACATTATATTTATCAAGCACATATTCAATTACAACAGATGTACACGTCCAGCAGTATTCAGCTTTTGAACGCTCAGCTTTCTTTTCAAGCAAAGCCTCTGTTTCAAAAGCACTGTGATGTATTATTTCTGCGTGCTTTAAATACATATCTGTGAGAACTTCATATGATTTATCATCAAAACAAAATATATACAATGTAAAATCATCACTCACTTTTTCAAGTGAATTATATAAAGCCAAACCTTTATCAAGATAGTAGCTGTCAAATAATGTGCAAAAAGAAATCATTCTTTATAAAACCTCTTTAAGATAATCATCATAATTTCTGATATATTCCTTGCCATCGTAATGTGTACTTGCCAAAACCAACAGCACTGAATCTGATGAAAAATCGTACATATCTTTCCATATCATTTTGGGAATATATACCCCCATCATAGGCTTGTTTAGTTCAACAATAAACTCAGATTTGCCATCAGTTATACGTACTTTGCTCTGCCCGGCAACATTAATAAGAACAAACTCTGATTCTCTGTTTGCGTGCTGGCCTCTGACAACAGTGGAGTCTGATTCATAAATATAGAATACACGCTTTATCTCAAAAGGTATATTTTTATTGCCTTCTATAACTACAAGCTTACCTCTCTCGTCGCCTAAATCTTTAAATTGTAGTACAGGGCATTTTTCCTGTAAAGTCATAACAATCTCCTTAAGTTGTATTAACTAAACTCATTAATAGCTTTAATAACAAAATCCTGTTCTTCTTTTGTCATCCCATTATACATTGGTATAGATAAAACAGTTTTAGCATAATGTTCTGTAATAGGCAAAAATCCTTCCTTATGCCCCAAATATTTATAGGCTTCTGCTAAATGAGGTGGAATAGGATAATGAATTATTGTGCCTATTCCAAAATTGTTTAGATAGTCTATAAGTCTGTCACGTTCCTCACACCTTATAACATATTGATGCCACACACAGGTTGCATCTTCTGCAAGTTTAGGAAGTATAATCTTGTCATTTTTTATTTCTTCAGAATATCTTTTTGCTATAGCAATTTTTTCGTCTGTCATTTCATCGATATGATTCAATCGCACCCTTAGCATACCTGCCTGTAATTCGTCAAGTCTGGAATTCGCTCCAACAACTTTGTTATGATATCTTTTCTCACTTCCATAGTTTCTGAAAACTCTGAAATCATTCGCAAGTTTTTCATCGTTGACTACTACTGCACCTGCATCTCCAAACGCACCAATATTTTTAGACGGATAAAATGAAAAGCAGCCTACATCACCAAAAGTACCTGTCATTTGCCCGTTAAAACATGCACCATGTGACTGAGCACAATCTTCTACAAGCTTAAGTTTGTATTTTTTACATAATTCTACAATCTTATCCATTCTGGATGCCATACCATAAAGATGAACAACGAGAATAGCTTTTGTTCTTTCTGTTATATGTGATTCTATTTTCTCTACATCTATACCATAATTCTCATCAGGTTCTACAAAAACGGGAGTTGCTCCATTCATTGTGATACCCATAACACTGGCTATATATGTATTTCCCTGAACAATAACTTCATCGCCTTTACCGATATTCAGAAGCCTGAAAGCTATCCAAAGAGCATCAAGACCGTTTGCAAGACCAACGCAGTGTTTTGCACCAGTATATTCGGCAAATTCCTGTTCAAAAGCAGAAACCTCTTTACCTAAAATATACCAACCTGAGCGAAGCACTTCCAGTGCCTTCTGCTCAAATTCCTGCTGATATGCGTAGAAGCCTCTGTCCATTCTGTTTGGCATTATATTCATAAATTTTCCTCTCAAATTTTAAATATGAAAATCTGAAACTATTTTCCATTAATTATTGCATGCCAGATAAATTTTGTATTTGTCACAAAATATCTTTTGAATAACCTTTTAGGTTCCTGCATCAATCTATAAAACCATTCCAGATTTAATTTTTGCATCCACACAGGTGCTCTTTTTATGTTGTCTGCAAAATAATCAAAACCCGCACCTACACCAACCATAAAACCATTCAGTTTTTCTTTATGATTGGCCATCCAGATTTCCTGCTTTGGTGCACCAAGTCCTATCCATATAAAATCGGCGTTCGAATTGTTGATGACCTGAACAATCGCGTTGTCCTCTTCTTCACTCAATTTCCTGAAAGGTGGACTGTACATACCGGATATTTGTATTGACGGATATTTATTTTTTAACTTTATTTCAAGTTTTTTCAATGTTTCTTCTGTAGAACCATAAAAATAATGCCGGTATCCATATTCTTCTGAAATTCTGAATATCTCTGCCATATAGTCAGGACCTGTAGTTCTACTCATATCTGCAAATCCACGATTACGGCCTACAGAACTTAACGGTCCACCATCAGGTATAGCCATTATAGCTCCGTTTTGTATATCACAGTAATCCTTGTCTTCATATGACATTACAGTTGTATGTACATTCGATACACAAAGATAGTTACCAGAAAGTTCATCTATATTATCAACAGTAAAATCAATAAGCCAATCCATATTTATTGCGGCTATATTTACGCCCATAATATTACATGTTGGAATGCTGTTTTTATCTATCAACCTTAAAATCTCCCAAAAAAATCAATACAAAACTACATCGAGCCTTCTTTGCCCAACACAACTTTTATTGTCTGCAGCATAATTCTGAAATCAAGGCCCATGGACCAGTTCTGAATATACTGCCTGTCCAGTTTTACAACCTCTTCAAAATCGGTTATATTGCTTCGGCCGCTTACCTGCCACATACCTGTTATACCAGGCTTAAACGCAAGACGTGCACGGTGATGAAGCTCGTATTTGTTCCATTCATCCTCTGTAGGAGGTCTTGTCCCTACAAGGCTCATTGTACCTGTAAGGACATTCCAGAATTGAGGAAATTCATCAAGACTCCAGTCTCTGATATAATTACCGATTCCCTTTTTAATTGTGCCATCCGGCAGTTTTTTGCAGCCTATAATACGAGGGTCATAATCAAGCTTGAACATCATTCCGTCTTTTACACGGTTTTCTTTCATTAGCTCTGCTTTGCGTTCTTCCGCATCAAGATACATACTGCGGAATTTATACATTTTGAACTTTTTGCCGTTTTTACCTATTCTTGTCTGAGAAAAGAATATAGGACCCGGGGATTTAATGTATATAATCGGACCGATGATTATTGTAAGCAGTATAGTTATAAGACAACCTGCAACACCCGCCAAAATATCTATTGTTCTTTTGATTGTAGCCTGCTTATATGTAGCAGTGTTCATGCCTATAGTTATTACAGTTTTTCCTGCAATTTTTTCAACAAACTGAACATTGTTGAGTATATTCCCATAATACATTATTTCCTGATGGACTATTATGCCCATATCCGCCAGGTCGTTAATAAGCGTCGGCAGATAATGTGTGTTGTGAGGAAGGGAAATAAACACCTCATCAACCCATTCCCGGCACAGATACTCTGTAACTTCATCAAGCGTGGCAGTTACTTCAATACCGGAAATAAACTGGCCTTTACAGTTTTCATTGGTTATACAGATTCCCAGAATATGATATTTGCCATAATTTATATTTTGAAATTCCTGAACAACACTGTCTGCCCTGTCGTTTGTGGTAATCAGATACACCGATGAAAGGTTTGATGGTGTTTTATGACGTAATATTTTTTTCCAGACTGTTCTTGTTACATAGGAAACTACGATATAATAAATGAACACAAGATAAATCACAACTCTGGAATATGCAGAACTTGTTTTTGTCGAGAAGAGAAACAATGTTACCAGCAGTTCAACTATTACTGCATGTTTTATCGTATGTGCACATTCAATATAGAATCCTCGCTTTAAAACACCTTTGAGGGAATTGTTATAAATAATAACAACAATATCTATCAGCGTATAAACCAAAGCAAGATTCAGATAAATTCCGTCTGCATATGGATTTTCTAAACCGATTCGGGATATGTAAGCGAGTACAAATGCGATATGCAAACTTATAACATCAAATATTATAAAGTCAAAGTGTTTAACCCACCCCTGCGGTTTTGTTTTATACATTACGATATCCCCCTTTCTATGCTAGTTAGTAATCAATCCTGTTTAGAGTATATTTATTATATAATACCATATTAGTATGTAAAAGTCTACTTATCGGCTTTATATGATATGATATAATTATGTGATTTATAAAGATAACCTTGAATTTTTTATAACTTACAGCAAATGTATTTAATTCATTAAAGTTCGACAGCTCCACCAATATCTGTGATGGTGATATCATTTATCCATTCAGTATCAACTCCAGCATCCTCACAAAACTTTTTAATTTTGTAAAAATCAGGATGTGCGGAAATATCTCCAAAAAATAAAAGCGTATTTTTTTCAGAAAGAAATACCGATGCTCCACCGATAAAACCATAACTGTATCCGTCCAAATTTACATATCCTTTTTCAATCAGCAGACAGTTTTTTCCTGCGTTTTGCAATGCGTTGAATATTCCATTGTCTTCTGTAATAAAATTTTCATTACCCATAACAACAGTTGCACATTTTGTGTACCCCTGTTTAACATTGATTATATTTTTTGTTTTATCTTCAAGGCTTAAATCGGCACATGTTTCAGGGTTACAAATAATGCTTTTATCGGTGATAATCATATTCAGCTTACATTCTGTCCGGTATCCGGACATAAGTTTTACAGGGGTAATACTGTACCCTAACTGCTTTAAAAGAGAAATATTATTCTTTTGACACTCCGATACAAAAATTTCTTTTTCACCTTTTTTAAGGTATAAAACATCAGCATGCAAAGAAATCGGCTCACTTACGCAGGCCGATTTTTCTGTTGGGATACATATGTATCCATACTGTTTCAATTTGTCAATTATTTTTTTATTTTCAAAATTTACGATACAATATTGTTTCTTCATTTCACATTTTATTATTTGCTAAATTTTTGACCTGTACAAAAGTTATATCAAAGTTAATATCTCAGTTCTGATATAATTACTCCCTGTTCAACGCCTTTATAGGCGGCATTTTCGCAGCTTTAAAACTTGGTATAAAGCTGAAGGCTACAGCTAAAATAATTGTAGCAGAAACACTTATAACTATCAAGCTATAGTCCAACGTTATTCTGTATGGTATAACATTTTCGGCAACTGTAAAAACAACCGCAACAATTATAACAGCAGCTGCTACTCCGGTGAAGCAGGATAACAACACCGAAAGTAAAAACTCTTTTATGATATCAAATCTGCTTGCACCCATACTGATTTTTATCCCTATATCTTTTTGCTTTGTTATAACCGCTGTATTCACACTTGACGCTACCGAAACACCACATACCACAATCGCAACACAGGAAACCGCAAAAAGTGATAAAAAAGCTGTATCCGCGATATTATATATCTGTTTTTTGTGCTGCGAAAGATTAGTAAGACTGATAGTTTTGTTGCGATATCTGTAACTTATCTCAGTTAGCTTCTGCTTAAACTCCGCTGCTTCCTGTTCTGTGTCATTACTTGTGAAAAATATCTGATCATAGCTGGATTTTACAGATAGATTTTTCATTGTTGTATGAGGAATATATATGAAATCAGGGACAACATCGCCTGACAGTGTGTTCAGAACGTTGCTTCCCTTTTTTACAGTGCCGATAATATCAAATACTGCAGTTTTATTGCCTGTTGTTACGGTAATCTGCTTACCACATATATTGCTGCGTTTATAAACCTTATGTGCTATATTTTCATCAACAAGACATACAAACGCATTGCTTTCTATATCCTGTCTGTTGATCATTCTGCCTTCTGTAATCTGCAGGGAAACAATTTCAGGTGCCTGTTCGTTCACTCCCCATCCTACAGTTTCTATTCTGACTCCATTCGAGAATACAGCTTCAATATTGTTTACAATAACAGGAGTTACGTCTTCAATATCCCCCATTGATGCTATATTGTTATACAGTGATATATCGGTAACATTTTCACCATCGCTGTTATACGCCGCAACTGCAAGACCATTCATCCCCATAGCATTCATTTCATCTGTAATTATCTGTTTTCCGCTTTCTGAAACTGCAGAAACACCAAATGATGCAACCACTGAAATAACAACTGCAACAACAGCCGTTTTGAAGGGCAAAATCTCTTTTACATATCGATAAAATACTTTTTTAATATTCATATTTTATTAATGAATTTCCTTTTACTGTCTGATTATTTTTTATAAATAACGTCTTTTTATCAAAATCAGTGAGTATTTCCACACTGCCTTCCATTTCCGTACCTGTTTCTACATATTTTTTCACGGTACTGCCATTTATTAATATCTTTACATATTCTCCGTTTTCATCCTGACCTATATATTCATAGGGCAACGTAAGAATTTCCCTGAATGGTTTTATAATCGTTCCCGAAATTTCCAACCCAGATATTATATAATCATCAATAGTATCTATATCAGCAAAAACATCAACAACCGTTTTATTGCCTGTAAGCGTTTTCTCTTTTCGTATCTGTGCTGTTTTTTTGTTCAATGTCGCCGTATATATTCTTTCCGGTGCAATATCAGGACTGAAGCTGACTTTATCTCCCACTGCTACCCGTGAATAATCCTCCTGATTAATCGTAAGCTTAACCAACATATCATCATCTGACTCTATAATGCATATCTGCTCATCAGATAAAACAACTGAACCTTCTGCAATGGTAAGGTTTTTTACAACTCCACTGCCAGAAGCATATATTTCTTCTGAAATTCCCATTATAACGCTTTTATCCATCGAAATTTCTGCCACAAGATGTTCTGTGAAGTTATATTCCTTTACAACATTTTCCATCTTATCTATATCAATAGTAAACATAAGCTGTCCTTTATTGACATAACTGTTTTCACTGATAAAACATTCTTTTATATACACCGGATACGACAGCTTTATCGGTGTATATTTGGAAGCTTCTATACTTCCGACAACTTCCATAGCCGACTGATAGACTGTATTTTTCAGGTGAGTTACATTTACAGTTTCTGCATTTTTAAAATAAAAAAACGGCAATGCAACGATTATTATAACCAGCGAAAACACAATCCTTACGTATAATTTGTACATAAAAAACACCTCATTTATCCTACAGCTAATTATTGCAGAATAAATGAGGTTTAATCATTATATTAATTTTATTGCCTGTTTGATATTGCTTACACCATAAATTTCCAGATTATAATCTCCGGTGCTTATTTTACTCATACAATGATATGGAATAATTGCACGTTTAAAACCAAGTCTTTCTATTTCCTTTAACCTGGAATCTATATTTGTAACGGCTCTCACCTCACCGCCAAGTCCGACTTCGCCTATTACAACCAGGTCGTCAGGGATTGATTTTTCTCCAAGACCTGAAATAAC
Source organism: Oscillospiraceae bacterium (assembly GCA_015067145.1). Lineage (GTDB taxonomy): Bacteria > Bacillota > Clostridia > Oscillospirales > Ruminococcaceae > RGIG3102. The sequence continues at coordinate 32,194 of SVNA01000001.1, forward strand.
ACTCATGATAACAGCTAAATCTATGGATGTTTCGTCAAGTTCAAGACCGCCTACAACATTTACATAGATATCAAGATTCTGCATATAGTATCCCGCACGTTTTTCCATAACAGCAAGCAGCAGATTAAGGCGGTTGTAATCAATGCCGCTGGATGCACGCCTTGGTGTACCAAAACCTGTTTTTGTCGCCAGGGCCTGAATTTCGGTCAGAATTGGGCGTGTTCCCTCTATAATACAGGTAACACAGCTTCCGCTTACAGAAGTACTCCTGCCCTCTAAAAGCAGCATTGACGGGTTGTTGATTTCCACTATCCCCTTTGTTGTCATATCAAACATACCGATTTCATTTGTGGAGCCATATCGGTTTTTGCTTGCACGGAGAATTTTATAAGGAAGTGTTTTATCTCCTTCAAAGTACAGAACAGTATCTACAATATGTTCCATAACCTTTGGCCCTGCTATAGCACCATCCTTGTTGACATGTCCTACAATAAACAGAGATGTCCCCACTTTTTTTGCCGTGCCAAGCAGTAATGCCGTGGATTCTCTCACCTGTGATACACTGCCTGGACTGGATGATATCTCGTAATAGTTCATCGTCTGTATAGAATCTATAACCATAACATCAGGTTTATACTCTTCCATACTTCTGCATATAGCAAGAACATCAGTTTCACTGGCAATGGCTATATTTTTTCCGTCAATACCAAGCCGGTTGGCCCGCAGCTTAATCTGATTTACAGATTCCTCACCGCTGATATATACAACTTTATGTGAATTACAGATATTTCCGCAGATCTGAAGCAATAATGTAGATTTACCTGCACCAGGTTCACCGCCGATAAGCATACCTGCCCCCTGAACAATGCCGCCACCAAGAACACGGTCAAGTTCACCTATACCTGTTTTAATTCTGATATGATTGTCATCAGCATCTATCTGATGCAATTCCTGAAATTCTATGGAATTGGCAAAAATAATCCCGCTGCTGTTTTTGGAGGAAGCCGATTTGGGTTGCTGTACAACAACATCTTCTTCCAGTGTATTCCACGCTCTGCAGGAGGAACACTGCCCCTGCCATTTATGATAAGTTTCTCCGCATTCGGAACATACATATACAGTTTTGAGTTTTTCTTTCATTTACAACCTCAAACTAACAACATTTAATTTTACAACCGTTAGTTGTATTTTAAGATATATATGTATTTTTGTCAATATATACAAGAAAAAACAGCTGATCAAATATATAACAGCTGTTTTATGATTTCTAATTATTTTTAACTTTCCAGTGTTTATATTCTGGACATACGTATCTGCCTTTATCCTGAGTATCCTTACGAACATTAATTGCCTGTTTAGGACAATGATGCAGACAGGCAAGACAGCCAATACATTTGTTTGAAAAAACAGGCTTTTTATCCTGCATGGATATATTGTTTACAGGACATCCCGATACACATTTTCCACAGGAGATGCAGTTGGCACCAACATTAAAGCTCTGCTTTTTAACCATAAACTTGTTGAATCCCGCATTAACAGCAGATGACATAAGTGCCGCAAATGGTGTTTTGTCTTCCTTGCAGAGTGTATCTCCTGCTTTTATTGCTGCAACAATTTTACTGAGTTTTGGAATCACCTTGCCAAGATTTTTTTCAGCGTCCTTCGGCTTTGGCATTTTCTCCATAAACAGATAATTGTTCTGCATTTCCACACCAATATATCCTGTAAAGTTCATAGCCTTGTCAGTGAACATTCTCTTGAGATATTTATCTGCATTGCCGCTGTTTTCACCCATTGTAGCGATGCAATACACTGTTTTATTGCCTTTTAATTCAGCATTTTTCAACAATTCCTCAATCACTCTAGGAAAACGCCATGCGTAAATCGGTGCTACAACAATATACGGCTTTTCGCTTTCACAAATCAGGTTTTCGTTGCTTTTAAGCATTTTATTCATTGAAACTGTTATATCTTCCAGCTGTTCAGCCAGATAATCTGCAACAAATTTACTGTTTCCTGTTCCTGTAAAATATAAAATCATAATTTAATCTCCTGTTATAAATTTATATAAATATTCTTACCAGATAAACGGTATCAGACGGTATTTAACTTTGTTTTTGTATTCTTTATATCCGTTAAGTTCCTTTTCAAGCAGCTGTTCCTCATCCTTGATACGGGCAACTATAACAATCGGATAAACAAGCATAATTGCAAAGGATATCCACGAGCAAAGCACAAGAGGAATTGATAAAAATAAAAGTAATGTAGCCATATACATAGGATGCCGCACAATGCCATATAACCCCGTATCTATCACCTGTTGATTTTCCTGCACCTCTACAGTTCGTGAAAGATATGCATTTTCTCGCATAACCTCTGCATATAATCCATAAGAAATCAATAATACTACAGATGCTGCTGCAACAATCCAATATGGAACAACTGTAAGCTTAAATCTGTAGTCAATGCCAGCCATTAAAAACGATATCATAAAGGCTATACCTGAAACAGCAACTACTTTGCTCTGGGTTTTTCTTTTCTCCTTTGAGTTAAGCCTTTTTTCCAACAACTTCGGTGATTTAATCAATAAAATCAATCCGAGAAAAAACATTGGTATAAATAATAATGCAATAAAAAGCCATCCGTTGACATAGCTGACTGTTCCTGCGGGGATAAACAACAGTAATGAAACAATAACAAGACCCATAAAATATTTAATCAGTGCATTTAATGCTAGTTTATATTTGCTATGCTGCATATTTATTCCCCCTGCTATTTCAATCTATTTTAATTATATATTTTTCAGTTTATATTGTAAACAAAGAAAACCGCCGTATTATATATACAGCGGTTTTGAGTTCAATTTAATTATTCAACTTCAATAAGTTCGTATTCTCTGCTGCCGTAGCCAAGTTTACCAGCTGCTTCAACTGTGAGAACACCGTTGCGGCTTTCAATTCTCTCAAGGAGATGGTCTCTGCCCGGGTCATTGGAAGCATATACAAGGTCAAGACAAGCCTGGTCGATTGCGATTGGGTCTGTTGAAACAAGGATGCCAATATCAGCCATACATGGATCTTCAGCTTTTGCACAGCAGTCACAGTCAACAGACATATTCATCATAACGTTGATGTATGCTGCGTTGCCTTCAAAATAATCTACAACACTTCCTGCTGCATCTGCCATGGATTCAAGGAACAAGTCGTGTTCTGCTGTCCAGATTTTTTCAGGTTCGCCTGCACCGTGAATATACGCTTTACCAAAGGAAGAAGCTACACCGATTGAGAGCTGTTTGAGTGCACCGCCAAAACCGCCCATTGGATGGCCTTTAAAGTGAGAAAGAACGAGCATAGAATCATATTTGAGAAGGTTTTTACCAACGTAGTTTTCTTTGATGATTTTGCCGTTTGGAATTGGAAGCACTACATCCGGACCTTCTGCATCCATAAGGTCAAAGTCAAAGTATTTGCTCCAGCCGTGTTCTTCGATGAGTTTAACGTGTTTTTCTGTTGTGTTGCGTTCACCGTCATAAGCTGTGTTACATTCAACAACTGTACCTTTAACTTCGTCAATGATAGGTTTCCAGAACTCCGGTTTAAGGAAATTCTGGTTGCCTTTTTCACCGGAATGAAGTTTGATTGCTACCTTGCCTGGAAGTTCTTTGCCGAGCATATTGTAAAGTTCAAGCACTTTTTCAGGTGTGATTGTTCTGGAAAAATAAACTTTTGCGGCCATTAATATCTCCTCCGTATTTTTGGGTTTTATTCATTAATTAGATTTTACTAAATATAATTTAAGATATCAAGATATTATTTGTTTTTAATCTTCTTTGTAATAAATTTTACAAATTCTTCATCGGTGCCCTCAACAAAAGCACCTTTTTCCACCCTTAAAACAGCATTTTCATTTTTGAAAAGCAGATAATATCTGTCGGTCTCTTCAAACTTTTTATATTCATGATATTTAAAGGCGGTCACTGTGTTTCCGTCAGTAACTTTGATATCTTTGTCAAATGTAATTGTGCGGTACCATTTGCCATCAGGCTGGTTTTCAATTATCTGTTTATACTGTTTTGTGTTTGTTTTATTGCGTTGGAAAAGCAGTTTGTACAGAAATGCAAAGCAAAGCACAAGGCTGATTACAGCAATAGGCAGTGCATCAGAAACAAAACAAACAATGCCGTTTACTGCCATTACTGCCATTGCAAAAATCTGCAGCAGCTTCCAGTTTTTAATCTTCTTTTTTGCCTTTTTACCTATCGGATTGTTACACAGGTAAAGGTATTTTTCCAGTGTAATCTCAGATTTATTTTCAAATCTCATTTATTTACCTCTTATATATTATTAATGATATCATTATAACTTTAACTGATGGTCTTTGTAAAGCCAAATAAGCTCCATTATATGACCTATATTTCCATATCCTGCATACTGACTGCTGTCAAAGAAATTTTTATCAAGTTCTGACCAGTACAGCGGATGTTTTTCCTCTTTGAGAACAACGTCTTTGTTAAGCCTGCCTACATATACTTCCACATAACAATTATCCAATGGATAGGTAAAATCCACAAGATGTGTAAGTTTTATATCATCAGCAGCAACGCCGCTTTCTTCTGTCATTTCTCTGTATGCCGCAGCATATCCGTCCTCACCTATTTCTATTTTACCGCCCACGAAATTTGATAATCCTTTATACGGCTCTTTTACTCGGCGGCACATAAGCATTCTGTCCAGCTCTTTATTGAATACAACAATAACATTATATCCCTGCATTTTACTCTCCTGATTTAAAAACAAATATTCCGTCAGAAAAATTATAATTTGATTTTGTATATTCGCTTATGATGTGTTCCCAAAACTGAAATGCCTTTTCACTTCCATAAGATGGCGAAACTTCCCATATACCCTTATACATATCAAATAACTTATATGCTATACATTTTCCAATTTTTTGTCTGCGATATTTTGGAATAATCATAAACTCGGCAACACTGTGACCTGTATCAGACTTTTGCATATAAGTATTTACCATTGCAAAACCCAACAGCCTGTCATCGTCAGATTTAATCAAATATGCATCTCTGTCTTTATCTGTAAAATAACTGTCAAACCATTTATATTCAAACAATGCATCACTATTCATTTCATTTAAATCAGTTTCGCTTTCTTCAAACAATGAATATTGCAACAGTTGATGCAAAATCTGTCTATCGGCACAGGTTACTTTATACAATTTACAGTTCATAATTAACCCTCTGCTTTAAAAAGTATTCTTTTTCCGTTAATATACAACACAACAGTTTTTTCGGTTCCATATTGATAACTGTATCCAGTACCAAAGTTTGACTGGTCGTTCTTTTCGGGCAGCTGCCAGCTTTCTACCGTTGAAGTTATCTCTCCGTCCATAAGTCCGCAAGATGGTATATTGGGTGTTTCTGTATTGGTATCATAGTACAGAACTCCATCCACCATAACAGCAGGCCTTTTATCCCACAGGCGTTCATTTTCTTCACTCAATCTTACCTCTACAACTTTTGCAACATTACCTTTAATGTCAACATAAGTTCCATGTATGATATCTCCTTCGAATAAGTTTGAGGCTGTTTCGGGAATCATATCCAGCTCAAAATAGAATTTCTTCGGCAGATGATGTGAAAGAAACCCTGCATCGTCTTCGATTGTTTCTGCAAATACAATATTATCATCAATAACAAGAATTTTTGCTTTAAAGCCGATTTCATCACCTGCTCTGCCAAAACCGAAAATCAGATAAACAATAGCAATTGCCAGTATCGGCAGTATGATAAAGATTTTCTTTTTCATTTTGGCACCTCTTTTCAAACAATTATACAGCTATATTATAACAAAAAACCCGCTGTCCGTATATATTTTAAGGACAAACGGGTTTGTTTTATTTATTGCTGTGCACCTGTGAGGAACGAAGTATCTGCAAGTTCCGGGAAGAACATGCCTTCTGCTATAGTAACAAACATATTCAGCTGCTGCAAAGGATATGTTTCGCCCTCGTAGAACAATACTGTTTCGTTTGCTGCTATTTCATACACTTCACCTTTTTTGGTTGTGTATTTTATTGTAACGATAGGTTCACTAGGTTCGCCTTCAATCTCTTTGAAAAGGCTCTTGTTAAGATAGGAAACTATATTTCTGGAATATTCTATGTATTCTTTATCTGTTACAACAACAGTTTCTTCTGTAAGACGAGGAGAGGAAATCTCTGCCTGTACAATAGCTCTTTTCCCTGGAAGCCCCATGATAGGTGTGCCATAAATAACAATATATAAACCATAAGATATAATAATCATAATTGCAAACATAGCCAATGTTCTTACAACAATCTGTGAATTGGACATATGTTTGATTCTGTCTATTGGTTTTTCGTATTTTTCTTTCAGCTCTTTTGCTGACATTTTTACAAATTTATTATCTGCCATTTTAAAATATTTTCCTTTCTTCTGAATATGAAAATTCAGAAAGATTTACAATAAAATTATTATACTACAATATTTTTATTGTGGCAAATGAAAAATGTATAAAATTTAATCTTTAACCCAATGTTGCTGTTGTAACAATTACAAAAGCCAAAAACGCAAGAATAACGGCAATAAATGTAATAATCTTTATGGCTTTGGCTTTAACAGACATTTTTTCTTTTGGATTTTTGTGAAACATATAGAACGAAGTAACCATAGATATTAAAGCCGCAATTATATATACAACACAATAAAGTATGCAGCCGTCAATGCTCATCTCCAGAAACAGTGCAGCACCAATCCAGAACAAAACTGCAGTTACCAAAGGCAAGCTCCAGTATTTTTTTATATTTTTACCGCAGTGATATCCTATAAATATCATATACAGCGGATTTATAATAAGTAACAAAAATATAAATGCTATTAATCCCACATTGTCTGGTGCAGTTTTAACTGTGGATAACGGCAGAACAATCATTACCGCAACACTCAAAATTACCGATAACCAGTATCTTTTATTCATCCCCAATCCTCCTATTAAAAGAAAACTGCTTCTGCAAGTTTTACAAACCAGCCCTCATTTTTCAGATTTCTGGTTTTGCCTTTCCAATATACTGTGGTTTCACCCGCTGAAAGCTCGGTATATAAATCATCATTGACAAAATACTTTATGGAAATATCCGCTGATTCATCACCTGTGACAGAATTGTTTACTTTATATATAGCAAAATTTTTCATATTCACCGCAAGCTGAATATTTTCAGCATCAGTATATACAACTGTCTCTCCGCTTCGGTGGTCTGTAATTTCCACCTTTATTATATCTTCAGGTTCTGGCATACCAAAAATCGGCACACCTTTTGCAAAGGGAAATATAATACAGGTGCCTATCAATAAAAATATTAAAGGAGAAATAATTCTCAGCAGAAGTTCTCTGATTTTCATCTGATTTTCATTTTTCATAGACATTCCCCTTTCTTGCCAATTAGTTGTGCTCTATTAAAATAATATCATATTTCTGTTGAAATTACTATATATACAAAAAAACAGCTGTATTTCTACAACTGCTTTCCTTGTTTTTATTTGGATTTGTTGTCTGCATTGTCCACAAACTGCAGACGATATTTATTCGATGCCCAAAGGCTTCTCAGCTGTTTTTTGTGGTGGCACAGTTTTTCAGTGCAGTTTGCACATGAGAGGTTAGCATTTGTAGCTTCCGAAAAACGTTCCGGGTGAAGTTTATATGTAATCTCCCATCTTAAAAGCAGAGCAACTGCACAAAGCAGAATACTCCAGTAAAAAGGACTTTTTGTAAAGACAAGCGGTGTGAACATCATTGCATAGTCCCAGTTATAAATTCTGCAGGTTACACAGCATTTATTCTTCATAAACCAGGTCTGGAACGGACAGAAGAACAGAATGCAAATCATATCACAGGCTGAATATGCGAGACTGATAAGCAGCAATATGCCCTCGTCGATTATATTTTTATAGTATAGAACACCGATAAATCCATTAAGTGCTACCCATGCTGCTGTAACCGCAAATGTAGATTTCCATGAAATATTTTTAGGCTGTGTACAGTCTGTGGCTTTGAATGCCTTTTTAAACTGTTTCTGACAGCCCATACTTTCCAGTTTAGAAGGAAAAAATCGCAAAATCATCTCAACCACAAAAACAAGCCATATAAAACTGAGAATAAACGGTCTTTTATCAAGTCCGCCAAAATATTCTCCTGTACCTGTTATTCTGTTATAGATATACACTACCAGTGCGGCAAAAAATAACGCCGAGCGGAAAACCAGTTTGGAGTAGTGCATTGTTGATGTTCTGGACAACACCTTTTTAACCTTTTGTTTAGTGTTCATTAAATAACCCCGATAAACTTTTAATTATTTTAATGATATTTCAACTCGAAAACAATGTCAAATAAGCTAAATAAATTTCATAAAAAATTCAATTAATAATAGAACTTATAACCAGTTTTATGGTAGTATGTTTCATTTCTTTTAAGAATCATATTCGGCAGATGTGAATGATTGAGATTGTTTGGTGGGAACTGTGTTTCGATTGCAATGCCGCCAAATTTGGCCACATTCTGCCCTTTTGCTGACATCTCTTTGATAAAGTTGCCTGTATAAATCTGTGCACCGCACTGGTTTGTAAAGATATCCATTTTTATCTTTTCATCACCTGATGTGAGGGTGCCGAATCTACGGTATTCAGTGAGCGATGTATCACAGAAAAAATGATGATCAATCCCGCCAACTGCAGGCTGCTGCTTTTCAGCTGCTAAAATATTTTCACCAAGGATCTTTTCTTCTGTGAAATCAAACGGTGTATCCTTAACAGGCAAAACATTTCCGTTTGCACAGACATCGTCGTTCACTTCAAGATAATAACGGCTGTTAAGCTGCAGCTTGTGTGATAAAATATCACCTTTGCCGTCAAGATTGAAATATGAATGGTTTGTTATATTTACAGGACAGGCAGCGGTTGTTTTTGCGATATATTCCATAAGCAGCAATCTGTTTCTGAATGTGTATTTTACACTCAAAGACAGATTACCCGGATACCCTTCTTCGCCATCAGTGCTGAAGATGGAAAAGGTAAGGCTGTTTTCGTCAGAATTGGTAAGCTCGAAAAATCTTTTGTCAAAGCCGCATTTTCCGCCGTGGAGTGAGTGTTCACCATTGTTTTTATACAGATTATATTCCACACCTTCAACGTAAAAACAGCCATTTTCCATGCGGTTGGCAACACGACCGCAAACAGCGCCGAAATATGGGCGGTTCTCATCCTCTTCATACTGATGAATGTTGTCAAAACCCAGCACAACATCTCTGCCATTGATTATAAGGCTCTGAACTGTTGCACCATAGTTCAAAATACTTACAGAGTTGTTTTCACTGTCATAAATAGTATATTTATATATTTCATTTCCGTTTTTATCTGTTCCGAAATATGTTCTTTCCATAATAATACCTGCCTGTTATAGTCGATAGATAAATTATATTGCAAATTCACACTAAATTCAATCTGTATATAAAAACTTAAAAGGTCTCAGGAAACTCCTGAGACCTTTTATGGAGGCGCCAACCAGATTTGAACTGGTGAATAAAGGTTTTGCAGACCTCTGCCTTACCACTTGGCTATGGCGCCATATAAAAATGGAGCGGGTTACGAGGCTCGAACTCGCTACCTCCACCTTGGCAAGGTGGCGCTCTACCAGATGAGCTAAACCCGCTTATTTTATTTTAAATGTGGTGCCTCCGGTCGGAATCGAACCAACGACACGGGGATTTTCAGTCCCCTGCTCTACCGACTGAGCTACAGAGGCACACATCTGGCGACCCGAATGGGGCTCGAACCCACGACCTCTAGCGTGACAGGCTAGCGTTCTAACCAACTGAACTACCGGGCCATTTGTGTGGTGGGAACAACAGGGCTCGAACCTGTGACCCTCTGCTTGTAAGGCAGATGCTCTCCCAGCTGAGCTATGCTCCCACAACTCTGTTTCCCTTTAAGAAACAATGGAGCGGGTTACGAGGCTCGAACTCGCTACCTCCACCTTGGCAAGGTGGCGCTCTACCAGATGAGCTAAACCCGCTTATTTGCTGTCAAGACCTGGTGGGAACAACAGGGCTCGAACCTGTGACCCTCTGCTTGTAAGGCAGATGCTCTCCCAGCTGAGCTATGCTCCCATAACTCTTGACAGCTTTAATATAATATCACGAGAAAATGATTATGTCAACACTTTTTTTGATTTTTTCAAAAAAATATTTAAGGATAATTTTTTGTGTAAATTATACTATTATTTTGTAAGACTTTTAATCATTTTGCCAATATCATTTTTAGTAAAATAGTATTTCTTATCGCAGTACTGACAACCCATTTCAATCTGTTCTTCTTCATCATAAATTTCCTGAAGGTCTTTTACACCGATGCTGATAAGTGCTTTTTCAACCCTCTGTTTGTTACAGTCACAGTGATACTGAACTGTGTCTTCATCAAGAATATTTGGGTTGAAACCATCGAGCAATGTGTCAATTACATCATATACTGTTTTGCCCTGTTCAAAGAATTTTGTGATGCTTGGAACATTTTTAAGGTTGTTTTCAAGCATTGTGATTTCTTCTTCGGTTGCACCAGGCAGAAACTGAATAAGATAACCACCTGCACGTTTGATGGTAAGGTCAGGGTTTACAAGCACACCGAGACCGCAAACTGTAGGAATCTGTTCGGAATATGCATAGTACGCTGTGATATCTTCGGCAATTTCGCCCGAAACAAGCGGAATATTGCCAACATAAGGTTCTTTCATACCGATATCTTTAATAACGTAAAGATTGCCGTTTTTGCCCACAGCAGTGCCTACATCAAGTTTGCCGTCTGTGCGGAGTGGCAGTTCAACAATAGTGTTCTGCACAAAACCTTTGCAGTTGCCAACGCCGTCACAGCCTACTGTCATATTGCCGATTGGGCCATCAGCTTTTATTCTGAGGGTGATGGAATCATCTCTGCTTTTAAGCATAGCACCCATAAGCTGACTTGCTGTGAGAAGTCTGCCCAGAGCAGCACTTACAACGGCAGATGGTTTATGAATTCTTTCCATTTCACTTACAATATCTGTGGAATCAATGGCAGCGATTACCACGCCGCCCATATCTGAAATTGCTCTTACAAGCTTCGCCATTTTATTGCTCCTTTTTAACCATAAATAAATATCTCTGACTGGTTTCGCTTACATCTTCAAAGCTTTCACCGTCGATTACTCTGCAGATTTTCATACCTGCTTTTTCGAGCATCGATTCTATCTGCTCAAGACTGTAAAAATGCTCATAGAATTCTTCGGAATATGTTTCACCAGACTGTTTATCGTTGATAGTTATAGAAATCTTTGTTCTGCCATTTTCTTTTTCAAGAGTGTTTTGCCAGATACAGTCAGCTTCTTCCTCTTCAAAGCTAAACTTTTCATTTCTGAGGATATTGATATGTTTGTATTCGCTGTTCATATCGAAGATAAAAACACCATCCGGATGCATAAAGAGGCTTACCTTATCAAAAAGCTTCTGCACGTCCGCTGCACCGTTAAGGTGGTTTACTGTATCGAATGTACAGGTGAACAAATCCACTGTACCATACATATCAAGCTGGGTTATATCCTGATTTAATATAAGGATATCATAAAGTCCAAGTTCTGCCCTTTTGTCCATAAAAACATCGAGCATCTCTTCGCTGCAGTCTACGGCAATAACATCCCAACCTTTTTCGTTGAGACGGATCGCCAGTTCACCTGTGCCGCAGCCAAGGTCGCAGGCAATTTTGCCGTCCAGCTTTTCTGCTGAAGCCCAGCTGTGAATTTTATCTGCCAGAACATCATAGTCTGCATTGTAGTTGAAATAATCGTAATAGTAACTGAATTCTTTGTAAGACATTTTTACCTCTTATAAAGTAAACTGATTATTCTTCGGTTTCCTCTTCGTAATCATCAGCAAGTGCTTCTTCAAAAATATTTTTAAGTTCTTCAATACCTGTACCCTTGTCAGCACTTGTGAGAACTATTTTATAATAATTGAAGTTTGCACAGTATTCTTCAAACTTTGCAACAACCTTTTCTGCCTCTGTTTTGTTCAGCTTATCTGCCTTTGTAAGAGCAATTACAAATGGAATTTCTCTTACTGTAAGATAATCAAGCATTGTGTAGTCGTCCTTGCTTGGTTCATGGCGGCAGTCCAGAAGCTGTGTTACAAGACGCAGGTCTCGCTCAGATTCAAAATAACCGTCAATCAGTTTGCCCCAGCGTTTTCTGTCCTTGTCGCCAACCTTTGCAAAACCATAGCCAGGCAGGTCAACCATATGAAAATCGTTTACATTGTAAAAGTTTACTGTAACTGTTTTCCCCGGCTGAGAAGATGTTCTTGCCAAATTTTTTCTGTTGCAAACCTTGTTTATCAGGCTGGATTTACCCACATTACTGCGACCAGACATAACAATTTCTTTTTTAGTGCCTTTTGGCAGTTGAGCCTGCAGACCATAGCTTGTCACAAACTCTGCATTTTTAATAATCATATTTTCTCCTTTTAGGTAAGGTTAACCGCTAAAGCTTCATCAATAGTTTTTACAGGAACAAATTTTACACATTCCTTAACTTTTGGGTCAATATCTTCAAGGTTTTTAATATTGTCAAAAGGAATAATAACTGTTTTTATGCCCTCACGGTATGCTGCCATGGATTTTTCCTTGAGGCCGCCGATAGCAAGCACTCTGCCCTGCAGTGTAACTTCACCCGTCATGGCTACTGTACCCTTTACAGCACGTTTTGTAAGCACAGAGATAAGTGCTGTTGTAAGGGTGATACCTGCAGACGGACCATCCTTTGGCACAGCACCTTCAGGTGCATGAATATGAATATCTATTTTGGAGAAATCCTGTTCAATATTATATTTCTCAACATTGCTTCTGATATAGCTGAGAGCAATTTTACAGGATTCTTTCATAACTTCGCCAAGGCTGCCTGTAAGTTCAAGTCTGCCGGCACCGTTAGGAATTACTGTAACTTCTATAGGAAGCATTTCACCACCTACAGATGTCCATGCAAGACCGTTTGCCACACCTATATTATCGCTGAGCAAGGTTGGATTTGGATGATATTTTTCCACACCCAGCAGTTTTTGAACAGTTGCTTTGTTTACTGTTACCTTTTCTACACCCTCTGTTGTAATCATCTTTGCGGATTTTCTGAGAATATCCACAATAGTTCTTTCCAGATTACGCACACCCGCTTCTTTTGTATAGCTGTCGATTATATAGTAGAGACCTGTATCTGTAAACTTTACATAAGGTTTCATACCGTTTTTCTCAAGCTGTTTTGGAATGAGATGTTTTTTTGCAATATTGAACTTTTCTTCTCTTGTGTAACTGGAAAGTTCGATAATATCCATACGGTCCATAAGCGGTGCGGGAATACCTGCGTAGTTGTTTGCTGTTGCAATAAAGCAAACTTCGCTCAAATCAAGGGACATATCCACATAATGGTCTTTGAAGTTGTGATTCTGTTCGCTGTCCAGAACTTCAAGCAAGGCAGATGCAGGGTCACCTTTAAAATCGCCGCTCATCTTATCAATTTCATCAAGCAGAATAACAGGATTTTTTGTTTTAGCCTGAATAAGAGCATTTACAATTTTACCCGGCAATGCACCAACGTATGTACGTCTGTGACCGCGGATTTCAGCTTCATCACGGACACCGCCAAGGGAGATACGCACAAAGTTTCTGCCAAGGCATTCTGCTATAGAGGATGCGATACTTGTTTTACCAACACCCGGAGGGCCAACAAGACAGAGAATCTGCCCTTTTGTATTTCCGCTGAGTTTTCGCACAGAAAGGATTTCAAGCACTTTATCTTTAACACTTGTAAGGCCGTAATGACCTTTGTCAAGAATAGTTTTCGCTTTTATAACATTAATCTGTTCCTTTGAAACGTTGTTCCAAGGAATATCAAGACAGGTTTCGATATATGTGCGGGAAACTGTTGCCTCCTGAGACATGGAAGACATTCTTTCAAGGCGATTAATCTCTTTAAGGAGTTTTTCTTCGTTTTCTTTTTTTAGCTGTAAAGCCAAAACCCTTGCCTTATATTCTTCGCTTTCTTTCTGAAGATTTTCGCTTTCATCAAGTTCTTCGGAAATTGTCTTCATCTGCTGACGGAGATAATATTCTTTCTGACTCTTGTCGATATCTATCTGAACCTTCTGTTTGATTTCATTTTCAATCTTCTGGATTTTGTATTCACTGTTAAGGAAATTCAACACAAAACTGAGGCGTTTTTCAACAGAATTCTCACTGAGAACCGTCATCTTGTCTTCCACTTTGAAGATAACATTGCTTGCAATATATTCACACAGCTCGTTTGCATCATCTATGAGAAATACATTGCTGATAACCTCTTTTGAAATTTTAGGAGAAACAGAAAGAAATTTATCAAAGGAATCTTTGATTGTTCTCACCAGTGCTTCAACCTTTTCAGCTGACTGTGTGCGGATTTTTCTGAGAGGATATGGCTTTACAGTTGCATTGAGATGAACACCGTTTGTAATCTCCACTGTTTTTGCACGGTACTGTGTTTCTACCAGTACCTTGATAACATTATCATGAAGTTTAAGCACCTGTCGCACCTCTGCAACAACACCAACATCATACAAATCTTCTGCTTTCGGATCCTCAAGTTCAAAGTCCATCTGCGGAACAAGATAAATCTGTCTGTCAGATTTCATTGCAGCATCTATAGCTTTGACCGATTTATCTCTGCCGACATCAAAACTTATCAAATTATCAGGAAATAATACCAGTCCTCTTAAAGCAATAGCCGGCATCTGGATATGTTCGCTTTTGTCTTCAACTTTAATCTTTACTTTAACCGACATAATTACCTCCATTATAAAAATTCACTATTAACAATTTATTATAACAGAAAAATATTACTATTTCAACACAAACAAAACCTTTCTATCCACACAATGGGTGAACAGAAAGGTTTATAAGTCTATCTGTTTTTCAGCATTGAAAACAACAGCTCTATGCTGTATCTTATTCCCTGTTCCCTTATACACTGAACAAATCTTGAAACAGCATTAGGTTTTTGATGGTCAAAAGAACTTTTTTCAAAAATCAGTTTATAATCTTTAGGCAATCTTCGGATAATTTCATATTTATCATTTTTTGACAATTTGCGATGTATTCTGCGACAGATATTGTATTCCTTTTCAGCTGTCATCAGCAAAGGTTCAAAAACATATTCTGATGAGATAAATGCCGATATCAAAGTGTTGTATATCATATAGTGGCTTTCAAATTCTTTTAACAGATTCTTTGTTTTTTCTGTCTTCCTTTGCAGATAAACAACATCCGGTATCTTTGCACATCTTCCGGCATTGAACATTATCAATGGTACAAATGCATCCTCTTCTTTGCTTATTCCTGTTAAAAACATAAAGTTTTTATCTTTGAGGTAAGATAATTTTATCATTTGGCCATAACAGCTGTTTTTATGAATATCTTTTATATATGCCAGATGCATATATTCTACACCTGTGTAAATCTTATAGTTTTCAGCAACACTGCCAGCAGATGCCTGCAGAGAATTCAAAGCATCTTCCGTGTATTCTCTGTTCTCAAAAAATAACACATCCAGGTTTTCTTCAGCTGCAACATCATACAGCCTGCCAAGGCTCTCGGCATTTAAAAAATCATTTTCATCAGCGAAAATAATATATTCACCTCTGGCGTTCAGAATACCTGCGTTTCTTCTTGCAGCAGCATCGCCATATTTGTGTTCTATAATTTTAATTCTGTCATCTTCAATGATATTTTTTGCGGCAGCTTTATCGGCTGTTACAAGTATTACCTCAATATCATTGAATTTCTGTTTCAGGATACCGTCAAGACATTTTTCAAAGCATTTAACATCTTCAGATAAAGTAACTACAACAGAAATTTTAACGTCATTACTACATCTTTCTTTTAAAACAACAGATTCTCCGTATTTTGCCAGGAATCTTTCTTTGCTTTCATATACACCTACCAGCCAGGCATCTTCATCAAGATTAGAATCTTTCCAGTATTTAGCCAGAATAGCTGCAGCGGCACGCTGATTTTCTTTTGGGGTTCTTCTTCTGTAAATACTGCAGCAGTCGTGGAATAATCTTTTGGCCATACTTTCAATAGCTTTTATCAGATATTCATTATCCGGTTGATTTTTGGCAAACTCATAGGCATATTTATCCCAGCAGGACATTTTACAGTAAATTTCAAATTTGGACAGAGACATAGTTTCACTGTTGCTCACTCCCAGTCCATATCTATATATATATAAATCCTTATCTATTTCACAAACACCCTTATATGTATTTGCATAATAAGCCAGATACAGATAACTGAAAACATCTTCGCCTACATGGTTTTTTTCATAAGGAAGCTGTGAGAAAGCTTTTTTGCACACTTCACTGCGAAATGCTTTGCCTAAAAGGGCTGTATGAATTTTTCTCTCCAGATAGGTATATCGTAATATTTCTTTTGTCGAGTTTAATGTTTTATTTATCGGACAAAGTGAATGTTTTCTTTCAATTTTACCATTATTATGGAAAAAGTCCTGCACTGCTATATTAAAATGCATAATATCTGCATTGTATTTATTAATCGACTCATTAATATAATAAAGGAAATCCTCTGCTATAACATCATCACAATCGATAAAGGTAATATAACTGCCTGTTGCAATTTCGGCACCGCTCTTTCTTGCAAGCATAGTACCTTCATTTACTTTTTTGTCTATGACAATAACTCTTTCGTCTTTTTTTGCATATTCGTTCAAAACATCCAGGGTATTATCTGTAGACCCGTCATTTACACATATTATTTCAAAATTCTTATAATTCTGCAATAATACACTTTCCAGACAGTCTTTTATAAATTCGCCATCATTGTATACCGGAATAACTATCGATATTTTATGTGTATTCATTTCTGCTCCTGTAATTACTGTAATATTATTTATTTTTGTTTCCTTAAAAACAACTTTGAATTTTCTTTTTTTATTTCACTTAAAATTGCTCCAAAAAGGATTAACGCTGTTGCCGCACCTGTCATATCAAGCCATACACAATCGACCACAGTATAAACCATTATCGCTGTCAGCCATACAAAAAGCATATTATCTTTTTTACAACATGAATACAGATGTATTATAGTGTATAAAACTGTTGTGATAATAAATATTATCAAACCATAGTTGATAATAACCTCCAGATAACCACAGTCCATATAAAAGTATCCTTCGGCATTTTCCGGTGCAATAATTGGATTTGGTCCGAACAAAGCAATCTTATATCTGTCAAATGCTAGGTTGCCTACATTAAGTCTGCCATTGAGAAGAGTGTCCAGTTTTTCCATCCACATTACAGCCGGATCATAAAGATATGTTATTATAAGAGAACCTGCACCTGCTACTGCAAAGCCTATCAGGGAACATAATTTTATAAATAAAGAACTTATGTTTATCAGTTCATATTTCACAAAGACTATATACATTATCCATACTGCAACGAACACAATAACTGTGAGCCTTTGCGTTGTAAAATAATAAATAAGATATATAAGACCAAGCTGTAATATTAACATAGGCCAGGATTCTTTTTTTGTTTTTGCATATAAATATGCACACCAGGCAAACAATAGCTGACGTGCCGGAAAAGCATAGTGCGGGAACCCTAAGGAATGTGCCACCCTGTTAAATCTGTATACCATAATATCCTCAGCGAGACCAACCTGAGACAATACAGCTATAACAACTGTTCCTGCCAGAAGACTGGCCGCAATAACCTTTGATATATTCCTCATGGATGCTTTGTCTGAACATATCAGAAATACACCTACCGCCAAAAGATGGAAGTTGGTTGAAGTATAGGATGCTATAACAAAAAACACACCTATAACACCGTCAAATATTAGTTTGCGGATATTTTTTATTATACCGCCATTAAAAAACAAATCCGCAACATACAATATTCCTACCATAACAGGAATCCAGAACAATTCCAGCGAAATAAGCGGAAACCCTATGGCATAATGTTTTATACCTACTGTAGAGTGGTCAAACAATCGTATCAGAATTTCAAAAGCCAATAAAACAAGAAAAATATATTCTCTTATTTTACTCCATTTTTCTTTAATGCAGTACATACACACCTCTGTATATAATATATTTTAACAATATTTAACTGACAAAACATTATTATTAAATAATTTTACCATTTATATTATATTATTTCAACAAATAAAAAACCTCTTCCGGATGAAGAGGTTTTTCTGTTTATAATATTATAAATCACTGAATAAATCCACGCTGTATACGCCGTCAGCGATAAGTTTTTTGAAACTTTCGATTACAAATTCTTTGTCTTCCTGATATGTGACACCAAACCACTTATCCTGTGTGGAAAGAACCTTTACTGTTACCTTATCTTCTCTGAGAAGCTGACCGATATGAATAGGCAGAAGATACTCTGCTTTGAGCGGATTTGCAGCCACTGTTCTGAAGAAATCAACAAAACCGGTTCTGAGCATATCCATGTATTCAGGTGCAAGCCCCCACATATTCATGGAAACAAGGCTTTCAACATCAATCTTTTCACCTTTTGCTTCTGCACCGTCTGCTGTTTTAACAATATCATGTGTTTCCACAACATCTGTAAGATAGCTGTTTTCGTCCATCTTGCAGACACCGCGTGTAACACCGCCGTTGTCACTGAGTGTGTTTTTAAGTACAAAACCCGCCATGCAGAAACCGTTTGGTTTTATTTCAGTTGTAAGGAAATTATGGATTTTCACAAATGCTTCCTTGCCATAGTAATCATCTGCATTGATTACAGCAAAAGGTTCATTAATCAAATCTTTTGCTACAAGAACAGCCTGGCCTGTACCCCATGGTTTTGTTCTTCCCTCCGGAACTTCTACACCTTCAGGGATTTTATCAAGACTCTGGAAAGCGTAGTCAACTTCAACACCAAGCTTTGCACAGAGTGCTTCTATTCTTTCGCCGATAACTTCCTTGAAATCCTCTTCGATATCTTTACGGATTATAAACACAATTTTATTAAAACCCGCTTTTATAGCATCGTGAATGGAATAATCCATAATAATTTCGCCATTTGGTCCAACAGGAGCAAGCTGCTTGATACCACCGCCAAAACGGGAACCTATACCTGCTGCCATTATAAGTAATGTTGTTTTCATTTCACTACTCCTTAAAATTTTACTTGATATAATCAGTATAACATATATATCTGCGTTTGACAAATTCAGCCAAATTCCTTTGATGCTGCATCCAAAGCAACTTCAATAACCTTGTCCATATCATAATATTTATATTCACCAAGACGTCCGCCAAAGATTACCTTTTCTTCTTTATCTGCAAGCACTTTATACTGTGCATACAGACTGTTATTCTGGTCGTTGTTTACCGGATAATATGGTTCATCACCCTGCTGCCACTCAGCACTGTATTCACGGCTGATTACTGTCTTTGGCTGTGTGCCGAACTCAAAATGTTTATGTTCGATAATTCTTGTATATGGTGTTTCGTAGTCTGTGTAGTTTACAACCGCATTACCCTGATAATTTTCCATATCAAGCAGTTCAGTTTCAAATCTTACACTTCTGTACTGCAATGTACCAATCTTGTAACCAAAATATGCATCAACAGGACCTGTGTAGATAACTTTATCTGCCATTGCATCATATTTATCTTTTTCTGCAAGATAATCAGTATTCAGTTGTACCTCTATATCATCCAGCATATTTTCAATCATCTTTGTGTATCCGCCAACAGGAATACCCTGATACAGTGCGTTGAAATAGTTGTTGTCATAGGTAAAACGCACAGGCAGTCGTTTGATTATGAAAGCAGGCAAATCCTTGCATTCTCTGCCCCACTGTTTAGCGGTATAACCCTTGATAAGCTTTTCATAAATATCTGTGCCTACAAGACTGATTGCCTGTTCTTCAAGGTTTTTGGGCTCTGTGATACCTGCTTCTTTTCTCTGCTGTTCAATCTTTTCTGCTGCCTGCTGCGGTGTGATTACTCCCCACATTCTATTAAATGTGTTCATATTGAACGGCAGATTATATATTTCACCATTGTAATTTGCAATAGGGCTGTTTGTATATCTGTTAAATACAGCAAACTGATTTACATAATCCCATACAACCTTGTTGTTTGTATGGAAAATATGTGCTCCATACAAATGTACATTGATACCTTCACATTCATAGGTGTAGATATTGCCTGCAATATGGTCTCTTTTTTCTATAACAAGACAGGTTTTACCTGCTTTTGTTGCTTCATGTGCAAACACAGCACCATATAGTCCTGCACCTACTATTAAATAATCATATTTTTTCAAAATTACATCTCCTTTTTAAAGACATAAATATATTTCTTTATAATTATATACATAATACCATATCCACAAAACTATTTAAAGTATATGAATGTTAAATTTAGTTGGAAATATACCGTTAAACATCTGTAAAGTCAAACATATTTACACGCAAAAAAGACTGCTTCAAATCAATGAAACAGTCTTATTGATTATTTTTCACTATATGTTTTATGTTCTTCGCCGTGTTCGTATTTACAGATACCTGTTTCAACGCCTTCTTTGTCAAGAATTACCTTAACAACTGTTTTGTCGTCAGGCACTTTGAACATGGCATCCATCAGACTTTCTTCAAATATAGAACGCAAAGCTCTTGCACCGCTCTTGCGTTTGATTGCCTTTTCAGCAATAAGTTCAAGAGCATCCTCTGTGATTTCAAGTTCTACATTATCCAGACCGAAAAGTGCTTCGTACTGTTTGATGAGAGAGTTTTTAGGTTCTTTCATAACTCTGATAAGAGCATCTTTATCAAGTGCAGCAAGTGCAGAAACCACAGGCAGACGACCGATAAGTTCAGGGATAAGACCGAACTTAACAAGATCTTCTGGCTCAACCTGTTTCAGAAGTTCGTGAGAATCATCTTTTGTTTTATCAGCAATTGTGCTGTTGAAACCAAGTGATGACTTGTCTGTTCTCTGCTTGATTTTCTTTTCGATACCATCGAAAGCACCGCCACAGATAAAGAGGATATTTTTTGTATCCAGCTGCAGAAATTCCTGATGGGGATGTTTTCTGCCGCCCTGTGGCGGAACATTGGAAACTGTACCCTCAAGAATTTTGAGCAACGCCTGCTGCACACCTTCACCGCCTACATCACGTGTAGTGGATGGGTTTTCGCTCTTTCTTGTGATTTTATCTATTTCGTCAACATAGATAATACCAATCTGAGCTTTTTCGATGTTATAGTCAGCTGCCTGCACAAGTCTAAGCAGAATATTTTCAACATCTTCACCAACATAACCTGCTTCGGTGAGTGTTGTTGCATCTGTGATGGCAAAAGGAACATTGAGCATTTTGGCCAAAGTCTGTGCCATAAGTGTCTTGCCTGTACCAGACGGACCAAGAAGTAGGATATTGCTCTTCTGAATTTCAACATCTTCAAGTGTATCGTTGCTGAGAATTCTTTTATAGTGGTTATAAACCGCTACACTGAGCACCTTTTTAGCTTCGTCCTGGCCGATAACATACTTGTCAAGACCTTCTTTTATCTGTGCAGGAGAAAGGATGTTTATATCCAGTCCCCCGCTTTTTGCAGATTTTCTATTTTTATGAAGATTGCTCTTTGTCTGGATGATGCCGTCTTCTTCAAGAAGATTTGAACAGAGTTCAATACATTCGTTACAGATGTTTACGCCAGGGCCAAGAACAATTCTTTCAACTTCCTGACTTGTTTTGCCGCAAAAGCTGCAAATTACATTTTTGTCTTTTGTAGCCATTGTCTCTCCAATTATCTGCTCTTGATAACTTCGTCAACAAGACCATATTCTTTTGCCTGGTCTGCACTCATAAAGTTATCTCTGTCTGTATCCTTTTCAATAACTTCAAGCGGCTGGCCTGTTGCTTCAGAAAGGATGCTGTTGAGCTTTTCGCGGATTTTGATGATTCTGTCTGCATGAATTTTGATGTCAGAAGCCTGACCCTGCATACCGCCAAGTGGCTGGTGAATCATAATTTCGCTGTTTGGCAAAGCGTAACGTTTGCCTTTAGCACCTGCAGAAAGCAGGAATGCACCCATAGAAGCTGCCATGCCGATGCATATTGTGGATACATCGCATTTTATATAGTTCATTGTGTCATAGATAGCCATACCTGCAGTGATGGAACCGCCCGGGCTGTTGATGTACAAACTGATATCTTTGTCAGGGTCCTGACCTTCAAGATAAAGAAGCTGTGCAACAACAAGACTTGCTGTTGTGTCGTTTACTTCGTCACAGAGCATAACAATTCTGTCGTTGAGCAATCTTGAGTAGATATCATAAGAGCGTTCGCCCCTGCCTGTCTGTTCTACAACCATTGGTACATAAGCCATAAGTATACCTCCAAATTATAATCAATAGGTAGTTTTGGCTGGTACAGGTTAATTATTCAACTGTGATTTCAGCGTTTGCTTTGATGAAATCGATTGCTTTGTTGATAGCAAGGTCTTTTTTGATTTCAACAGCTGGGATGAAAGATTTAACCTGTTCAAGTTTCATTTTGTAAGCTTCAGCAATTTTTGCAAGTTCTGCTTCAACTTCTTCTTCGCTAACTTCAAGGTTTTCAACTGCTGCTACTTTTTCCAAAGCAAGACGGATTTTAACCTGCTGTTCAGCCTGTTCTGCAA
This sequence comes from Oscillospiraceae bacterium, assembly GCA_015067145.1. Lineage (GTDB taxonomy): Bacteria > Bacillota > Clostridia > Oscillospirales > Ruminococcaceae > RGIG3102. Next base: position 55,004 of record SVNA01000001.1, read on the forward strand.
AAGATTTTCTGAAGGATTCCATTTCCATACCTGTGTACTGGAGGTATGTTGCAAGCTGGAGACCCTGCTGGGACATTCTGCCTTCGAAATCTCTTACCATTTCGTCGATTCTGGATTCAACCATTTCCTGTGGAATTACTGCTTCCATAGATGCTACTACAGCGTCAACGAGTGTGTTTTCAACGTCGAGTTCTGCTTCCTGTGCTGCTCTTTCTTCTTTTGCTTTTCTGATGTCAGCTTTAAGTTCTTCGAGTGTGTCGAATTCGCTTACATCTTTTGCAAATTCATCGTCGAGTTCTGGAAGTTCTTTAGCTTTGAGGCTGTTGAGTTTTGTTTTGAATACTGCTGGTTTGCCTGCAAGTTCTGCTGCATGGTATTCTTCAGGGAATGTAACTGTTACATCAAATTCGTCACCAATATTGTGATCAACAATCTGATCTTCGAAACCTGGGATGAACTGACCGGAACCAAGCATAAGGTCAAAACCTTCGCCTTTGCCGCCTTCAAATGCAACTTCGTCTACGAAGCCTTCAAAATCGATATTTGCTGTATCACCGATTTTAGCAGCTCTGTCTTCAACAGTAACCATTCTGCCGTTTCTGTCTCTGAGGTTTTCGAGTTCTGTATCGATTTCGAAATCTTCAACTTTAACAGCTTTTTTTATAGCTTTAAGGCCTTTGTATTCTTTAACTTCAACTTCTGGTTTTACAACAACTTTAGCAACTGCTGTGAAACCTTCTTCTTTGCTGCAAGCTGTGATGTCAACTTCAGGACGTGCTACTGGTTCGATAGCTGCTGCCTCAACTGCATCTGCGTATGCATTTGGGAGAAGTGCATCGATAGCATCGTTGAAGAATACTTCTTCACCGTACATTTTTTCTACAACGCTTCTTGGTGCTTTACCTTTTCTGAAGCCAGGTACTGTGATTTCAGCATTTGCTTTTCTGAAAGCTTTTGTAACAGCTTCAGCAAATTCTTCTTTACCTACTTTAAATTCAAGTTCAACTGTGTTTTCAGCAACTTTTTCATTTCTGATTAATTCCATTGTATAAAAACTCCTTAAAAAAATATAAAAAACTATATTATGGCATAAAATGCCGTCATTAATAAATTATATCACGCGAGCACTAAAAAGTCTATATATTATTTATATTTAATTAATAATATAAGGGCAGAATTCCAGTGCATCGGCAGAAATAAGTTTGTGTTTTACACCGTTGAATTCTCCGTTAAAAGCATATCTGATGGATTTGCCGTGCAGATGTCCGTAATAGCATCTTTTAATATTGTATTCATCCAGTGTGTTTAAAATATGAGTATTCTGCAAATTCTGGTAAATTGCAGGATAGTGCAGAAACACAACCTTTTCCTTATCTGATTTTGTATAGTCTAAAGAAGCTTTAAGTCTTCCCGCTTCTCTCAGTATAACCTTTTCATCAGCAGGTTCTCCGTTTTCGAATATCCATCCGCGTGTACCGCAGATTACAATATCTTCCACTTCATAGCTGTTGTTGAAAAGAAATTTGATTGTTTTAAAATTGTTTTCCTCCAGAAAATTGTTAAGTTTTTTGGCTGTCTGCCACCAGTAATCGTGATTGCCTTTCATAATTATCTTGGTGCCATTCAGCTCTTCTATAAACTTAAAATCTTCCACAGCATCTTTAATGTCCATTGCCCAGGAAATATCACCGCAAACAACAACTGTATCTTCAGGCTTTACAACCCTTTGCCAGTTGTTTTTTAGTCTTATATGATAATCCTGCCATCCTTCAAATATGTCCATAGGCTTGGACACACCAAGAGAAAGATGCAAATCTCCAATTGCAAAAATTGACAAAATGATACTCCTTGTATAAATCCTTTATGAATGCGAATAATATTATCACAACCAAAAAGGAGGTTTATTAGTTATGTTTGACAAAGCTATCAAAGGTGTAAACTGTGAAGTTTCTGAATGTAAATACCACGACGGTGTTAGAAGCTGTACAGCAGGTTCCATCAATGTTGAGGGCAAAGAAGCAATGAACGGCCCAAGAACATGCTGCGGCACTTACGAAAAGAAATAATCACAGCAGCTAAAAGGGTACAAATTCTGTACCCTTTTATTTTTTGTGCATAATGTTATCTCACGATTTTAAGGAATGTCTTTTTACCCTTTTTAACGATGAATTTTTCATCAAACTGTTCTTTGGCAAATGAAGTATCAATGCTTGTTACCTTTTCATCGTTTACAAGCAGGCCTCCCTGCATTACAAGACGTCTTGCCTCTGATTTACTTGGTGTGAGTTTTGAAACTGTAAGCAGGTCGAGAACTGCTATTTTGCCGTCTGTGAAGTGTTCATCAAGGATTGTGAATGTTGGCATTGTGGAGTCATCGCTGCCGCCTGCAAACAAAGCTTTGGATGCTGTTCTTGCCTTTTCAGCTTCTTCTTCGCCGTGAACAAGTTTTGTAAGTTCGTAAGCAAGGATATCTTTTGCTGTATTCAGCTGGCTGCCTTCCCAACCGTCCATTTTATCAATTTCTTCCAGCGGCAGGAATGTGAGCATTCTGATGCATTTGAGAACATCTGCATCCGCAACATTTCTCCAGTACTGATAGAAGTCGTAAGGTTTTGTCTTGTCGGGGTCAAGCCATACAGCACCGCTTGCTGTTTTACCCATTTTTTTGCCTTCGCTGTTAAGCAGCAGAGTGATTGTCATAGCGTGTGCATCTTTACCCAGTTTTTTACGGATAAGTTCTGTACCGCCAAGCATATTGGACCACTGGTCGTTGCCGCCGAACTGCATGTTACAGCCGTATTTCTGGAACAGATAGTAGAAGTCGTAGGACTGCATAATCATATAGTTGAATTCCAGGAAAGAAAGGCCTTTTTCCATTCTCTGTTTGTAGCATTCAGCACGCAGCATATTGTTTACAGAGAAGCAGGCACCAACTTCGCGGAGAACTTCAATATAGTTAAGGTCCATAAGCCAGTCTGCGTTGTTAACCATAATAGCCTTGTCTTCGCCGAATTCGATAAAACGTTCCATCTGTTTTTTGAAACAGTCGCAGTTGTGCTGGATTGTTTCCTTTGTCATCATGGAACGCATATCTGTTCTGCCGGATGGGTCGCCAACCATGGCTGTGCCGCCGCCGATGAGAACAACTGGCTTGTTGCCTGCCATCTGGAGACGTTTCATAAGGCAGAGAGCCATAAAGTGACCAACGTGGAGGCTGTCTGCTGTAGGGTCAAAACCGATATAGAAGGTTGCTTTGCCTTCGTTCACCAGTTCTTTGATCTGTTCTTCATCTGTTACCTGTGCAATAAGGCCACGGGCAACCAGTTCATCATAAATTTTCATTTACAATTCTCCTTTTATTTTAACTTTCTTAAATAAACAAAATAAAAAACACCTTCCGCTGAATAATCAGCAGAGGGTGTTATATACACGGTACCACCTCTGTTTTGTGCACTCTTCGCAGAATACACCTCACAAAGTTTTAAACTTTTATACTGTAACGGGTATTGCCGTCACGGCCTACTGCTGTTTTCAGCCGTGCCGCTCAAAGCAGTAATTTCTCTTAAAAAGCCGGTCTTTCTCACACCTTACGAAAGCTCTCTTTGCCTGACATAATTTAAGATACTGTAGCTTGTCATAGCGTTTACATATTATATTTATCTGTTTTACAGATGAAATAAGTATATCCTATAAAACCTTTATTTGTCAACTGTTTTGAGCTGCCGCCAGCATCTCTCTTGCGTTTTCTGCCGCAGTTTCGGTTATATTGTCGCCGGAAATAATACGTGCAATTTCAGCAACTCTTTCTTCTGTGCCAAGTTTTCGTACAGTTGTATAGGTTGCGTCGCCTTTGGTTGTTTTTTCAATATACATATGTGTATCTGCAAAAGCCGCAATCTGCGGTGAATGAGTTACACACAAAACCTGACGGTTGTATGCAGTTTCTTTTAGGAGCTTGCCTATTTTAAGGGCAGCCGTGCCCGAAACACCTGCATCAATTTCGTCAAAAATCATTGTGTCTGTAACCTGTTTTTCTGCAAGTACACTCTTGATTGCAAGCATAATACGGCTGAGTTCGCCGCCTGATGCAATCTTTGCAAGAGGTTTCGGACTTTCACCTTTGTTGGTTACAATGTAAAATTCAAGCTGGTCTTTGCCGTCAGCAGAATAGTCTTTATCTTCAATATTAAGAGACAATTTTACAAATGGCATATTTAGAAATGCCAGAGAATTCTGGATTTCGCCCGCCATCATATCAAATTTATCACAGCGTTCATCTGTAAGTGCCTGTGCTGTTTTTTCCAGTTCTTTAACTATAATTGCTTTTTCAGCATACAGTTTTTCCAGTTTTTCCTGTGCAAATTCAATATTATCCAACTTTTCTTTTGCCTTGTCATAATATTCAAGCACCGCCTCAACACTGCCGCCATATTTTCTTTTCAGCTTATAGTATGTATCAAGGCGTTCTTCTATTTCGTCAATCATATTGATGTCCACATCAAAATCATCGATGGCACTGCGAATTTCGTACATTGCATCCTGACTTTTATCGGATATATCTATTAGAATTTCAGATATTTCTGTTATTTTTTCGGAAAATTCTGAAATTGAAGATACCTCATCCTCTGCCTGCTGCAGAGCACTGCAAGCACCAATAAATTCATCGTTGCCGCTTAAAAGCCCGTATGCAGCATTTAGTGCAGAAAGGATATTTTCTGCATTTTTAATCAGCTTTTTCTGTTCAAGAAGTTCTTCTTCCTCTTCTTCAGACAGGTCAGCGTTATATATTTCCTCTACCTGAAACTGTAAAAACTCCAGGTCTTCCTGCTTGCTTTTTTCAAGCGAGGATAATTCTTTTATTTTTCTGTTTATATCACAATATTTTTCGTAGCTGTCTGTATATGCATCAAAGACAGCTTTATCCACACCAAAACTGTCCAGAATTGCAAGATGTTTTGCAGGATCAAGCAAACTCTGGTTGTCGTGCTGGCCGTGAATATTGATAGCTTCGGAAAAAATTGCTTTTATAACACTTACAGGGGCAGGCATACCATTTATTCTGGCGCTGTTTTTACCTTCTGCAGAGATAACACGGGAAACAATACATTCCTCGCTTATATCAATATCCATCTCGTCAGCAAGTTTAATAATATCTTTATTCAGATTTTCAAAAACAGCAACAATAGACGCTTTCTGAGCACCTGTTCTGATAACATCTCTGGATACACGGTCCCCCATAATAGCGTTTATTGAGTCTATAATTATTGATTTACCCGCACCTGTTTCACCGGTAAGACAGGTAAATCCTTTATCAAAGGAAATATTTGCCTTTTCAATAACGGCAACATTTTCTATTGTCAGCTCTCTGAGCATCTGAACACCTCAAATTTATTATTTTATATACTGTTTGAGTTTATCGTTGAGTTTATGTGCCATTTCTTCTGTACGCATAAGTATAAAAATTGTGTTTTCACCTGCTATTGTTCCTACAACACCATCCCATTTGAGGCTGTCAAATACTTCACATGCTGCCTGTGCCATAGCTGTGTGACATTTGATAACAACTGTATTCATTGCATAGTCAACAGCTTTGATGGATTCGGAGAAGATATAGTCAAAACGGTTGAATGTAGCTTTTGTATCTTCAACAATAGTATTCTGTGCATATTTGTATTCCCCTGTTGAAGAAACAATCTTTACAAGATTAAGTTCTTTGATATCGCGGGAAACTGTAGCCTGAGTAACTGCAAAGCCTGCGTTGTTGAGATATTCAAGCAGAACTTCCTGACGGTCGATATTAAATTCCTGAATAAGGGAAAGTATCTTCTTATGACGATTCTTTTTCATTGTAATTCTCCTTGTTTATCTCAATTTTATTTTTTTATCCACCTTGGCAAACTGTCCCATATTTTTCGCCGAGTAGATGCTGAGTGCTTTGTTGGAAAGCTGTACTGTAACTGTGTCTTTTTCACAGATTTTGCGGTGATTTTCGCCATCAAAGGATACATAAATATCCTGACTGCGTTTTTCATCAAATTTAATAGTAATAATTTTGTCCTTTGCCAGAACCATAGGTGTTGCATTGAGGCTGTGCACTGCAACAGGGCTTATTACAAGTGCATTCAGGTCATTATCCACAATCGGCCCACCTGCTGACAATGAATAAGCTGTGGAACCTGTGGCTGTTGCAACAATTATAGAATCGCAGACAATATCACCTATATTACTGTCATTGCAGTAAACTGATGATGAAATTGTATTGGAAAACATATGTTTTGCAATAACAATATCGTTCAGGCAATATTTCCAGTTTGAATTGTTTACCCTTGCTTTCAACAGAGAATGCTTTTTGATTTCGAACTCTTCAGGCCGGTCAAAAAAACTGCAAAGATCATCCAGCTGGTTACCTTCGATTGCAGTAAGAAATCCAAGTCTGCCTACATTTATCCCCAGAATAGGTTTGTTGTATTTTATTGCCTGCCGATTCATTGAAAGCAGTGTACCGTCACCGCCCACAGTGATAATCAGTTCACACTTAGCAACCTTTTCATCATCTTTTTTTGCATCATTTTCTGATACAGCAAATGAATGATTGTATCTGTTAAGTATTTCTTTTATTTTTTCAAGGGCAGAAACACAGTTTTTGTTGTTGCTGTATTTAAGAAATATATTCATATTATACTCCTTATACTCCCAGATATTTTTTAGCCTCGTTTACAACCGCATCAACCTGTTCTTCACCGATAAGGTTGTCCTGTTCATTTTTGGTTATAACAATAAGAAATTCTATATTGCCTTCAGGCCCTTTGATTGGCGAGAATGTAAGTTCTTTAACAAAAAAACCATTCTGATTTGCATATTCCATTACATTGATAATAACTTCTTTATGCACTGCACTGTCACGGACAACACCTTTTTTGCCCACTTTTTCCTTGCCTGCTTCAAACTGAGGTTTTACAAGACAGGCACCGATTACTTCATCGGTAGAAATTGCATAGGCAACTGGAAAAATATGTTTTAATGAAATAAAGGACACGTCCACACTGAAGAAGTTGATTTTTTCTTCAAGATCCTCTGCTGTCACATTGCGGATATTTGTCTTTTCAAAATTAACAACGCGTTCATCTGTACGCAGTTTCCATGCAAGCTGTCCATAGCCTACATCAACTGCATAAACTTTTTTTGCACCGTTCTGCAGCATACAGTCGGTAAATCCGCCTGTAGAGGCACCGATATCCATACAGATTCTGTCGGTTAACTCCAGTCCATACAGTTCAATGGCTTTTTCAAGTTTATAACCGCCACGGCTTACATATTTAAGGTCTTTGCCCCTTACCTCCACCTTGTCGGTTTCCTTGAGCATATAACCTGCTTTATCAACCTTCTGATTGTTTACATACACAATGCCCGCCATAATAAGTGCCTGTGCACGCTGTCGGGATTCGGTATATCCTTCTTCAAAAACATACTGGTCTAATCTAATTTTCATAATTTTCCTTTATCTTGTTCACGATGCTTTCTGCATCAATTTTGCAGATTTTCTGCAGTTCGCCAACATTTGCGTGATAAACTGTGTAGTTGTCAACACATTTGTATTTGTAGTTGTTTGCAAATCCGTTATCCAGCAGTGCAAGACCAAGTTTTGCCGATACGCTGCCGTTTTTAACGTGTTCTTCAAAGCTGTAGATATTTTTGTATTCCAAAAGCATTTCCACCATCTCAGGCAGAAGCGGATTTACTACATTAAGCTTGAGAATTGCTGTATCAATACCCTGTTCAGCCAGTGTTTTCTGTGCTTTGAGTGCTTCTACAAACTGTCTGCCATAACATACAATAATATTTTCTTTGGTTTCACCAATCAGGTCATAGTAATTGCCTGTACATTCATAATCAGCGATATATGAATCCTGTCCGCCGCGTGGATATCTGATAACCTTTGGTCCGTTTACATTATCAACAAGGTAATTCTGCCAGAATCTGAGCTCGCTGTAATTGGATGGACATACAATCGGCACATGGTCATAGTTTGAGAATATGCTGAGGTCGTGAATGCCCTGATGTGTTTCGCCATCTCCCGGAACAAGACCGGAACGGTCGATTGCAAACATAACATTGAGATTAAGCAGACAGGTGTCATGGATATACTGGTCCATAGCACGCTGCATAAATGTAGAGTAGAGGCACACAACAGGCATCATACCGTTTTTAGCCATTGCAGATGCAAAGGTTACTGCATGTTCTTCTGCCATACCTACGTCAAAAAATCTGCGTCTGTGTTCTTTGTAGAAATACTGAAGGCCTGTGCCATATTTCATAGCAGCTGTAAGGGCACAGAGTTTTCGGTTTGTATTTGCTTTGTCGGACAGTTCTCTGCCAAACACTGTAGAGAAAGAGTCGCTTGGTGCCACGTCAGGGTCTGTAACTGTGTCTGCGTTAAAACTGCCCACGCCGTGGAATGCACCAGGGTTTTCCTCAGCAGGTGTAAAGCCTTTACCCTTAACAGTAATCATGTGGATGAAAACAGGACCTTCTGCCTGTTTTGCATATTTCATAGCATTGCACATCTGGTAAATATCGTTACCATCATCTACCTTATGATACAAAAAACCCATATCTTCAAAGAATGTGCTCTTATATAAAGTTCTTCTCAGTGCTGTTTTGGAATATGAAATGGTATTGCTGATCGGTTTGCCGATATATGGCATTTTATCAAGAATACCTTCAACATTTTTCTTTGTTTTGATATATTCTTCGTTTGTTCTGAGTCTGGAGAGATATTTTGACATCTGACCAACGTTTTTTGAGATAGACATTTTGTTATCGTTAAGAATAACAATAAGGTTGTCCAGTCTTACATCAACATTGTTGAGGCCTTCATATATCATACCACCTGTAAAAGCACCGTCACCAACCATAGCAATAACCTTGCCTGGCTCACCTTTAAGCTTTTTGGCTGTTGCAAGACCGATGGCTACAGAGATTGATGTACTGCCATGACCGGAAATAAAAGCATCATGGATACTTTCATTTGGTGACGGAAAGCCTGACAAACCTTTGTATTTGCGAAGACCTGTAAAATCATCTCTTCTGCCTGTGTAGATTTTGTGTGTATAGCACTGATGGCCCACGTCAAAAACAAACTGATTGAGCGGCGTTACAAAGTTATAATGCATAGCAGTTATAGCTTCTACCGTACCAAGGTTTGCAGAAAGATGTCCGCCTGTTTTTGATACATTGTCTATAAGAAAATGTCTAACTTCGTCACACAGTTGCGGAAGCTGTTCCATATTAAGATCGGCTACATCTTCACTCCTGTTGATCGTATTTAACAATTTGTATTCCATAAAATCACCCTATACCAACAATGAAATAACAACAGCTACAACTATACCACCCAAAACTTCAAGAGGTGTATGCCCCAGCATTTCTTTAAGTTTTTTAATCTGCGGCAGATTTTTATCGTTCCAATAGGTTTTATCCAACCACTCATCCACCATTTTGTTGATGATTTTCGCCTGCTCTCCGGCAGCTCTTCTTACGCCCATAGCATCATATATCACAACACCTGCAAGGATTGCAGCCAGAGCAAATTCAGTTGATGCTGTGCCGCACTGTCTTGCTGTAGCTATTGCAGCGGAAAAAACAAATGCCGTGTGGGAGCTTGGCATACCGCCTGCACCAATCATTCTTTCCATAGAAAAATCTTTGGTAAGATAAAAATCAATAATAGTTTTTAAAATCTGTGCTGTAAGCCAGGATAAAAACGCTACCTTGATTATATAGTTACCAAGTATTCCTGTTAAAATTTCCATCATATTTTTCTCGTTTCTCTTTAAGATGTGTTTATTTGCGTCTCTGTGCCAGTTTTGATGTGTATTCTATAATATTTTCTGCCTGTTCACCAAATTCTGCATAAAGAAGTTCATTCGCTTCCCTTGTAAGCTGTTTCACTTTGCATTTTGATTCCTCAAGACCATACAATGTGATAAATGTGGATTTTCCATTTTCAGCATCACTGCCGATAGGTTTCCCCAGTTCTTCTTCGCTGCTTTCCACATCAAGAATGTCATCTACAATCTGGAAAACAAGGCCTGTGTTTGCAAAAAATACATCAACAGCATTTTTCTGACTCTCTGTAAGTTCTGCCCCCAGACAACCGAGTTTACCGCAGAGAGAAATCAGCTGACCTGTTTTATTTCTGTGGATAAGTGCAAGTTGTTCTTTGTTTGCTGCTTCTGTTTCAAATCTGAGGTCAAGTTCCTGACCATAAATCATACCTTTGGGGCCCATAGCAGCACACATAAGCTGTACGGCTTTAAGTCTGTCCAATGGTTTAAAATCCTGTGAATTTGCAACTGTTTCTATGCCACAGCCAAGGAGTGCATCACCTGCAAGCAATGCAGTATCTTCTGAAAATGCCTTATGACAGGATGGTTTGCCACGACGCAGGTCATCGTTATCCATACAAGGAAGGTCATCGTGGATAAGCGAATAACAGTGCACCATTTCAACACCGCAGGCAAGGTCAGCATATTTTTCCCAATTCTTGCCGCACATCTGTGCTGTGAGGTAGATAAGCATTGCACGCACTCTTTTCCCTGCGTTAAGCAAAGAGTATCTTGCCGCTTTGTTAACCGAACTGTCTTCGTAAAAATACAAATCGCAGTTTTTTACAAGCTGTTCTTCTGTTTTCTGCAAAAATTTATTTAACATATCTTAAACTCCTTCATTTATTTCAGAGTCAATTTCTTCAATTTTAAGGGTTACTGCCTTTAGTTTATCACTGCAGAACTTTATAAGCTTCGTACCTTCTGCGTAAAGTTCCAGAGACTGGTCTATAGAAACCTGATTTTCGCTTAAAATAGCTGAAATTTCTTCCAGTCTGGCCATAGCCTGTTCAAATGTCAGATTCATACCGTCCCCTTCTTTCTCACTGTTTTCGTACTGTCTACTGTACAGGAGAGTTCCTGTGTATGTGTACGTACAACTATTCTGTCGTTCTTTTTAAGTTTTTGCTTCGCCTTTAACGGTTCGTCGTTTTTGAATATAAGAGAGTATCCCTTTTTAAGCGTTGCCAACGGATTGTTGTTTTCTATTTTATCGGAAAGATAGCTGAGATTTTTTATCTCGTTATCTATCTTCAGTTTTAATGATTGATTTAAAATTTTCTGATAGTTCAGAAGATTATCGCTACTCTGCTGACAGAGTATCTTTACATTGTTAAAACCTCTGGAATTTCTGACATACTCCAGATTTTCGATATATCGTGCTGTTTTGTCTTTTACATTTTCAGACAGTTTTTCTTCATATTTGAGCAACTGAAACTGAATCGTCTTTATATCCGGAAAAACAATCTCCGCTGCTGCTGTAGGTGTAGCAGCACGTTTATCACATATATAATCAAGTATGGTCCAGTCTATTTCGTGTCCTACTGCACTTACGGTCGGCCTTCTGCAGGCTGCAGCGGTGCGTGCAATATCCTCGTCATTAAACACCCACATATCTTCCTTGCTGCCGCCGCCTCTGGCGATGATGATTACTTCTATACCATCCCGGTTATCCAGCCTCTTTATTGCATTTATAATAGACTGCTTTGAACTTTCTCCCTGAACGCCGCATGGAGCAACAATCAGCTTTGCACAGGGAAATCTTCTCTGTGTAACACTGATAATATCCTGCAGTGCTGCACCTGTAGCTGAAGTTGCAACACCTACTGTAAACGGATATGTTGGCAAAGTTTTTTTACGGCTTTCATCAAACAACCCCTCTTTGAACAACTTTTCTTTCAGTTTTTCAAAAGCAAGATGTTGCAGACCTATACCGCTTTGAAACATATCTGTAGCATAAAGCTGATATGTGCCATCCCTTTCATAAAGAGAAACACGGCCTCTTACAATAACTTTCATACCGTTTTCCGGTACAAAGGGAAGTTTTCTGTTGTACGCCGAAAACATCACTGTTTTTATCAGTGATTTTTCATCTTTAAGTGCCAGATAGTAATGTCCCGATTTATAGTGGTTTACAAAATTGGAAATTTCACCTTCAACAGCTACATCCACAAGATTATAATCTTCCTCGAGAAGACCCTTAACATAATTATTAAGTCCTGAGACAGATATAACCTTATCCATAAATAACCTTTCTTGCTGCTATGGCTGCAGTGCCGATTGCATTGTCACTGGAGAAAACAGGTTCCACAAAATATGTATTTTTCAGTTTTTCCTGTACAATCTCTTTTATAGTCTGTGAGCTCATAACACCGCCCACAAACACTATCGGCAGATTACCGAATTCTTCCCTTGCGTTCTCTGCCATCTTTATAAGTGTCCGAGCAATAAATGATAGACAGTATCTGCACACATAAGCATTGTCTCTGCCTTCGTCAATCAGCTTTTCACACTGATTCTGCAATCCTGACAGATTGCAGTTGAGTCCTTTTACACTGACCTTGGGCTTTATAATTTCATCGCACTGTGCGGCAAGCTGTGACACATATACACCTGCAGGAAACGGAAATCCCAACTTTACACCCAATCGGTCAACAGCCTGTCCCGCAAATAAATCATTGGATGAACCGACAGTTTCAACTATTTTTCCGTTCTCCACAAGAATCATATCTGTGGTACCGCCTGACACATGGAAAACTATAATCTTCTGATTGTATAAATTTTCATTATTGAGACTGAACAGTGCACTGTTTAAATGGCCGTCCTGATGGGTTGTCTGTATAACAGGAATATCTTTAATAGTTTTCACCATCTGTGCAAGCAGTTTTCCTACAAGAAAACAAGGCATATACGAGCCTTCTTCGTTTGTAGGTTTTACTGAAACACCAACAGCCTGTACACAGGATAAATCAAATTTATTATGTACAAGCTCAAGCATATCTATTAAATTTTTTATATGACCGAATACAGCGTCCTGCTGCCGCAAACCGCATTCACCCTGTTTTACGGGTAAAAACTGTTTTTCGTTAAGTAAAATTTCGTTTTTTTCATAATCGATTACAGCAACTGACGATGCATAGTTACTAGTATCAATACCTAATGTAATCATTATTATTTTTCTTCTTTATCCTTAGCTACTGCACCAAGAACACCGTTTACAAACTGATAGTCATTGTCACCTGCAAAACGTTTGCAGATTTCTACCGCTTCATTGATGATAACACTGTCCATATCTTTTTCCTGTGAAAAAAGCATCTCTGCTACACTGAGACGAAGCACCGCACTTGCAACACGGGAAATTCTGGACTGAGTCCAGTTTTTGAGTTTGGACTGAATAACATCGTTAACTTCTTCAGCATTGTTATAGTAGTTGTTAATCAGACTGATTGCAAATTCATCAAGTCTGTATTCTTCATATTCAGGCACTTCCTGTGTAAGTGAAAGAATTTCCTGAATATCATTAGAGCTGAAACCGGCTTCAAAAACTGCAATAAATGCATTTTCTCTTGCCTTGCGTCTTGTCATCATATACTTTTACCTTCCCTGTTTAATATTCCCCCCCATCACAAAGGTGGGAGGGATATATGATTTTACATTATGACTGTTAATTTTCTGCCTGTATGCCGGCAACAATAATGTTAACTTTGGATACTGTAACTTCTGTCATGCTCTGAATATTGGATTTTACAGCTTCCTGGACGCTTTTGCATACAGATGGCACCTTGCAGCCGTATTTTACAATAATGTGAATATCAACTTCTGCAACGCCGTCATACATATTAACATCTACAGCTTTTGGCAGATTTGTTTTTGCAAATACACCTTTTACGCCAGAAGAACCTGTGGAAACTTCTGCAACGCCATCAATTTCCAAAGCAGCAAGTTTTGCAACCTTTTCAACCACGCTTGTAGAAATGTATAAACTTCCTATATTTTTGTTGTTGTTTTTAACTTCCATTCTGCATACCTCCGTATTTAATGAATATTATACCACTAAATTATGAATATAACAACACTAATTTATGAATATGATGCATTTATTTTACTTCTATCACAACAATGTTTTGAGTGTTAATTGCCGTTTTATTCAGCACAATATCACGTATCTGTGCAACATTCTGTTTGGAAAGATTACCGTTTGAGGTCTGAACTGCAACGGATATTTTATCATCAGTTATAAAAGCCACACAATCGGTGAAACCTTTGGCTTTGACAAGGTTTTCCACATCAGTTTCTGTTGTGATGTCCTGAATAATTTTAGAAAGTTTTTCGGTCGCCTGTGTCTTTTCAGAATCGGATATTTTTGCATTTTTAAGCGACTTCTGCAGTACATCCAATGCTTCATCCCTTGATTTCTGCCTCGAAAGCCGTGTCTCTTCAAAATATTTTGTTGCCGAACCGGCAGTGGTTGCAACAAGCTGTGCATCACCATAGTTCTGCACTTCATTTTCCGCTGCAGCAGCGAGCATATCCCCGTCAGGATTTAAATTCTGCTGTTCCATAACATCCAGAATTTCCTGCTGTGCAGCATCGACCTCTTCTGTCACTATATGTAAATCTGCACCTGTACGGGAATACTGCCAGTTCAGATATACTGCAACCACAAGTGCCATAGACAATGCCGCAAGGGTGATTTTTCTTTGTCTGTCCAGTTTTTTCATAATAAAATGCCTCCACTATATTATCTCATTTTTGTTACACATATTCTGTTGGTTGGAACATTCAGAACAACCGACACTGAATTGGTTACAGCACTTACAACCTTTATATCATCGGCCCCGCTGCATACAACTGCAACTCCCTGTACAACAGGCTGTATTGTTTTTTCAATAAGAGCTGAATTGTTTCCCGACTCCTCAACTATAACAATTTCGTTTTCAAAGGTAGTTTTTATATCTTCCTGGCTGTTATTGTCATTTTGTTGTTTTCGTGTATCGTTTGCCGTTTTCTGCTGTTGAACATATATATTTTCCTCGCCGGATTCCAAAGTTATCATCACCTTTGCTTCGCCTACTCCTTCTATCTCTTCAAGCAAAGATGTAATTTCCTTTTCCATTTCACTTTTATACTGATACAGTGACCGCTCATCGGAATATTTTTTGTCATCATTGCCTGCAAAATCCAGATCACTTATAAATATCAGCATTATTCCTGCAATACCTATAACAACAAACAGATTGCTTTTCCCCTTGTGTGATATGTATTCTATAATTTTAGTAAAATCAAACTTCACAAAAAATTACTCTCCTATAATTATTTCTGTCCCCGTTGTTATAAAATCCTCTATACATTCTTCTGCTGCAGCTACATCTTTATCATCACAGCTGACAATAATTTTTTCTGCTGTCAGAAGACCATTTTGTTCTAATATATGCACCGATACACGATTATAGGATATGTTTTTTTCACTGAGCCGCTGCTTTATTATCTCTTCTGATTTTCTCTGAGTTTCTTCCACAACCGTATTATTGAGTTCTGCTGCATATTCTTCTGTTGCTAAATATGGTTTTACGGGTAAAAATTCAGATTTCATATCAATATTTCCTGCAGATTTCATACATGTAAGGATAATGTATATTGCTATAACAAACTTTATCCCCCTTTCAACCGACGGAAAATGTCCGATATTGTACAGCACTCCCATTGAAAAAGCAGAAATACAAACCACTCCTGTAATTTTTGCAATCTGTTCCATACTATACTCCCTGGGTGACTTTTATCATAACTGTCAATGAAAACACCAAAAGCACCGTAAACAATACCGACATTGACAGCATTATTTCCACCACTTCTTTAAATACCGACAATATATCTGATGCTGTTGTGTTTTCCAGTATTTCGCTCAGAACCATCATCAGATAATAGCCTATCCAGTTTACTGCAAGACTGATAATCGACGGCAGAAACATATTTATAATCACTATTATTCCTGCCACTCCAAAAAAACCTTTTAACACACCAACACTGGAATATACACTGCCCACGGCACTCTGTAAAGCTGAACCTATTATCGGCACAGCACTTCCTACAATAAACTTTCCGGTTTTTATTGCCAGTGAATCCTGGCTCTGGGTTATGGCAGTCTGCAAGGTAAGAACAAAACACAAAACAGAAACTGCTGCTGTCATAGCAATTTTCACCGCCTTGGAGTACATTTCGCAGATTGGTTTTAAATTTATAATCGGAGACACTACAGCTGTTACGCCTATAGCCATAAACAGTTTTATCGAAGGTATTATTACATTTATGCAGAAATTGGCAACCGTCACAATAGATATCATAAAAAAACCTGTGTACAGAGTTGATGTTATCAATTCTCCGGATGCGAATGAAATACCCGCCAGCACAGGCAAAAAGGCGGTCATAAAATTTTTCACATCAAACAGCCTGCCGCCTGTCTCTTCCATAAGCAACAAAAAACTGTCGAAAACGTTGCTGAATAACACAAGCACTGCAACAGTATTTACCACAAATATTATCTGTTTTGACTGCTCAGTAATAAAAAAGTTGATAAATGATGTAAGCAACAAAACAGCTGATATTCTGCAGAAAATCTTTAAAGGGCCTGCAAGTCCTTTCTTTACCGACGATTTTGCCGTATACCATAATGTTTCAAATGGATATTCTTTCAGTTTATCAAAATCCATATCATATTCAGAGATAAAATCTTCGGCCTTTTCATAATATGAATTTCCGGTTTCCTGTGCGTGCACAGGCATGCATACCGTTATAAATATCAACGCGACAAAAGTTATTTTTTTTATCATAAGCTTATCAGTTTTTCAATAATCCCGAATATCTGTATAAATACAGGCATCGCAAGTATAAATACAAATACTTTACCTGTCATAATCATCTGATTGGCCAGAGACCTGTTTCCGCAGTCAATCGCTATATCTGAAACAAACTGTGATACAAACCCAATACCTACAATCTTCAGAACGATATCTATCCCTTCAAAAGATATGTATTCAGCTATATTTTTTACATAATCCACCATTGGCGATATCAGATTTATTATGTAAAGCAAAACTACTATACAGCATGAAAATGTGATTAACGCCGATATTTCCCTGTTAAAAGTCGGCATTCCTGCCGATAAAATCACGGTGATAAGTATAATTGCACTTAATTTTAAAAATTCCATAATTCAAAGTTCAAACAGATATTTTATAGTATCAAAAAGTTCTTTTATCTGGGTAATTACCATCATCAGTACAACAATAAGTCCCGTCAGAGTAGTAAGCATCGCCTGCTCTTCACGTCCGGAGCGTATAAGTACCTGATTTAAAACAGCAACTATTATCCCTATGGTTGCAATTTTAAATATCATATCAACATCCATTTTCTATCTCCCGTCAAATAAAAAGAATGATTATGAATAATCCTATTGCCCCTCCATAAAATGTGTATACTTTTCTTGTTTCACAGTAAGATTTATAATACATTTCTTTTTTATATTTTATATTGCTGAGGTTTAAAGCTATATAGTTTTTTTCCGAACCACTGCTTCTTTTCCCAAGATTATCCATAAAATCCTTTACAGCAAAAAATTCATCTTTTTTTATAAAACTGTTTAATTCTGATTTTGAAAAAAAATTACTTTTATCAAAATCTATTTTCCTGAAAAGCTTATCATAGGACAGATTTGTTTCTATCTCATGCATAAGTAATTCTGTTGTTTTTTCCACCTGCATCAAAAATCTGTATGTAAAGTAGTTTTCAATAACCTTTCTGCTGCTTATAAAAACCGATGAAAAAACAATCATAAAACTGCCGATAAGTTTAAACATCCACTATTTCCTCTATATAGAATTTCTTATTTTTCTGAGATACCAATACCATTTTTTCAAAAACACCATTTTCGATTAAAATTTTAATGTTAGGTCTTTTGAACACCTGATTTATTGTTTCTGCATGAGCAGAACATATAAAATTTACACCCGTATTAACTGCTGACAGTATTTCTTCCGCTTCTTCCTTCAATCCGATTTCATCACAGATGATATATTGCGGATTCAGGGTTCTTGTTGCCATCGATATGGCAACCGGCTTTTTAATTCCCTGTATTACATCAGCATTTACATTGCCTGTATATAATTCTTTTCGTTCATCACACAGTGATACCCTGCAGTCGGCGGACAAATATTCTGCCATAAGTTTTAACAACGATGTTTTTCCGCTGTGAGGAGGACCTACTATCAGAATCCCGGATATTTTTTGGGCAAAAAGCTTGTCTTGATTTTCAAAACGAATCATATCACCGGCAATGCGTATATTAAGCGACACAAGCTCTTTCAGGACATATCTTTCTGTGTCAGGATTATAATAATACTCTCCTCCCAGCCCCACTCTGCATCCATCATTTAGAGTAATATATCCGTTTGAAATTTCCTCATCATATATATTCAAAGAACAGTTGCACATTCTGTAAAGCATCTCTTCAAGTTCTTGTTCTGAAACAATTAAATTATCTGTATTTACTGTGTTTCCGTACACTGTAAGCTGAACAGATTTGTTTTTTCTTATACGGATTTCCGTTATTTCTTTAGTGCTATCCAGCCTTTTAAGATATAAAACCAAACTTTCAGGCAGATATTTGTATATTTCCAAGATTTTCACCTCAATAAAATATATATGATGCCTGTCCGTTTTATAGAACAAAAAGCACATTCAAAAGGTATATTTCACCTTTCAAATGTGCTTTGATTTTTAATATTAAATTACAGGAATTTTTCCTGTCTGAAACGTTGTTCTATATATGGTGTGAGATTAAAATTATCTCTGAAAATTTCGTATTCTTCAAAAGCTTTTTTATTTAATCCGCCTTTTTTCACTGCTCTGATTGCAATATTCTTAGGTGTGTGCTCTGTCTCGATAAATTCCATTACTGAAACTTCAAAGCCGATTGCCTTTAAAATCTGTGCTCTGAGGCTGTCAGTTACGAGAGCAGAAAGTCTTTCTTTAATGATGCCATGGCTGAGCATTGGATTTAAGCTGTCATTTTTAATCTGCGGGAAGAACTCATGCTGACAGCAAGGTACTGCGATAATGATTTTTGCATTGAATTTAATGCTCTGAACAATACCCTCATCTGTTGCATTGTCACAGGCATGAAGCATGATAACCATATCAACATCCTGTGTTCTGGAATAGTTTTTGATATCGCCTTTCTGGAATTCAAGTGTATTGTAGTTAAGTTCTCTTGCCACCTTATTGCAGTAATCAATTACATCTTCTTTAAGGTCAAGACCTGTGATATATGCCTCTCTGCCAAGAATCTTTACTACATAATAATAAAGTGCAAAGGTAAGATATGCTTTGCCACAGCCGAAATCCACAATTTTTAGCGGTCTGTCAGTCGGCAGAGAATCTATGGAGCTTTTGAGCAGTTCAAGATATTTGTTTATCTGGCGGAACTTGTTGTATTTTGCCTTTACAACCTTTTTATCCTTTGTCATTACACCAAGATAGATGAGAAAGTCTATATCATCACCCTCGTTGAAAACATATTCTTTCTGCTTGTTATGGCTTGCAACCTTTACCTTTTTGCTTGGTGGCATTGTTTTTGCCTTTATTTTGCCGTTAAAGCAGTTGAGGTGAAAATCGTTTTCTGCACCATAGATAACACACTGTATAAAAGTGTCAAAAAGCTGTGCGATATTTTCTGACAAAACATCTTTTTCAATATTCTGATGCACAACCTGCTTGCCTTTTGTAAATTCAAGCTGATATTTCAACCCGTCTTTTGCCGCAAAAGGCTTGATTGTAACCTTTGAATATTCGCTTTCCACACCTTTGCGTACACCGCTGATAACAATATATGCAATATCCTGATTTAAAAACTGGCTTATTCTTTCTGTCATAACTTTAATCTCTTTATAAACTAAGGGAAGGAATTGCTCCTTCCCTTTTGGTTTGTTCAATTAGCTGTTTTCGATAGCTGCAATCATCATTTCCTTAAACATTGCAGGGTTGCCCTGTCCTTTGGACTGTTTCATACACTGACCAACAAGGAAGCCGAGAACGTTTGTTCTGCCGCCTTTGTAGTCACTGATTGCTTTTTCGTTTGCTGCGATAACGCTGTCAACGATTGTCTGCAGAGCTGATGTATCGCTGATCTGTGCAAGACCTTTTGCTTTAACGATATCTGCAGGTTTTTCGTCTTTATCAACAATAATTTCAAACACAGTTTTTGCTGCTGCATTGGAAATTGTTTTGTTTTCAATAAGTGCAATCATATCAACGAGATTTTCCACTGTGAGAGGAAGTTCGCTGATTTCACATCTTCTTTCGTTTGCTACACGTGTGATTTCACCAAGTACCCAGTTGGAAAGAAGTTTAGGACCGCATTTGCCTGTAGCCATACAAGCATCGAAGAACACAGCTTTATCTTTGCTGAGTGCGATTGTTTCTGCATCTGCACGGGAAAGACCACATTCGTTCATATAACGGAGTGTTTTCTGTACCGGAAGCTCAGGCAGTTCTGCTTTGAGTTTTTCAACTGTTTCTTCCGGGATAACATAACCAAGAAGGTCAGGTTCCGGGAAGTAGCGGTAGTCCTGTGCATCTTCTTTGGAACGCATAAGCACGTTTTTACCTGCAGCGTCGTCCCATCTTCTTGTTTCCTGGAAAAGTTCACCGCCGTTTTCGAGAACTTCAATCTGTCTGTTTGCTTCGTAAACAATAGCATTGTAAACACCGCTGAAACTGGAAACGTTTTTAGTTTCAACACGAACACCGTATTCTTTGCTGCCAACAGGTCTTACAGAAACGTTAACATCTGCACGGATGGAACCTTCCTGCATTTTAGCATCGCTGATGCCAAGGTAGAGAAGAATTGTTCTGAGTGTTTCAAGATAAACCTTTGCTTCTTCTGCAGAACGCATGTCAGGTTCTGAAACGATTTCGATAAGTGGAACACCGCAGCGGTTGAAATCGATAAGTGTACCGCCAAATTCATCAGCATGGATAAGTTTTGCTGTATCTTCTTCGATGTGAAGTCTTGTGATGCCGATTCTTCTTGTTTCGTCACCTACAAGAATATCAAGGTAACCGTTAGCACAGAGAGGAACATCGTCCTGTGTTGTCTGATATGCTTTTGGAAGGTCAGCATAGAAATAGTTTTTTCTGTCGTGTTTTGTTGCACGGTTAATTGTACAGTTGAGTGCATGGCCCATTTTGATACCGTATTCAACTACCTTTTCGTTAAGTACAGGCAATGTACCTGGAAGACCCATACAAACAGGACATACATTTGTGTTTACTTCTGCACCAAATTCGTTTTTACAACCGCAGAATATCTTTGTTTTTGTTGAAAGCTCTGCGTGTACTTCTAAGCCAACAACGATTTCGTATTTATTATTCATAGCTTAAAACTCCTTTACTGCAAAGCCGCCAACTGCATTTTCGTAGCATTTAGCAACTGTCAAAATATCAGATTCTCTGAATTTTTTACCGATAATCTGGAAGCCAACAGGCATGTTGTTGTTGCTGTCAAATCCACAAGGAACGCTCATACCAGGCAAACCTGCGATATTGAGTGTGATTGTGCAGATATCTGCTGCGTATACTTCTGCTGGGTTGCCTGCTTTTTCTCCGAATTTCCATGCTGTGAGAGCGATGGATGGTGTAATGATTACATCGCATGTTTTAAATGCATCTGTAAATTCTTTAGCAAGGTTCTGCTGGAGAAGTTTTGCCCGTTTGTAGTATGCATCGCTGTAGCCGCTGCTGAGAACACATGTACCAAGCATAATTCTGCGTTTTACTTCGTCACCAAAGCCTTCGCTTCTTGTTGTGAGATACAAATCCTCAATGTTTGATGTATTGCTGCCGCGGAAACCGTATCTGAGACCGTCGTATCTGCCAAGGTTGGAAGCTGCTTCTGCACAGCAGATGATGTAGTATGCTGCAAGAGCATATTCTGTGGATGGGAGAGAAATATCGATGATTTCAGCACCCTGTGCTTTAAGTGTTTCGATTGCTGCGTAAACTCTTTCTTTTACTGCAGGCTGAACACCTTCTCCATAATATTCTTTTGGCACACCGATTTTCATACCTTTTACGCTGTCACCGTAGCCTTCAAATGTATAGTTTTTGGTTACAGCATCCTTTGTGTCTCTGCCGCAAACTGCATTAAAGAGCATTGCAAGGTCGTCTATATTTCTTGCCATCGGACCTGCCTGGTCAAAGGAGGAAGCAAGGGGAATAATACCGTAACGGGAAACTGTGCCGTATGTTGGTTTGAGACCTACAACACCTGTGTAAGCTGCTGGCATACGGATGGAACCGCCTGTGTCTGTGCCCATTGCAAATGGCACCTGACTTGCTGCAACTGTTACTGCAGAACCGGAAGAAGAACCGCCAGGAATTCTGCTTGTATCCCAAGGGTTTTTAGCAACTGCAAATGCACTGGATTCACCGGAAGAACCCATTGCGAATTCGTCCATTGTTGTTTTACCCACGATGATTGCATCGCTTGCGTTGAGTTTATCTGTAACTGTAGCATTGAATGGTGCTACAAAGTTTTCCAGCATTCTGGAAGAACAGGTTGTTTTGAGGCCTTTAACATGAATATTGTCTTTAACTGCAAGTGGAATACCTGCAAGGCAGCCGAGGTTTTCACCTTTTGCACGTTTTTCATCTACAACTGCTGCATTTTTGAGTGCGTTTTCAAAGTTGTAGGAGTTGTATGCACAGACATCTTTGTCTGTTTTTTCAATTCTGTCGATAACAGATTTTGTAATTTCCACAGAAGAAACTTCTTTTTTATCAAGCAGTTCTTTCATGGATTTAGCTGATAAGCTGTACAATTTATCCATTTTAACTCTCCTATTCCACTACCTTTGGCATAACGATGCAGCCTGCAGCAGTCTGTGGTGCGTTCATAAGCATATCTTCGCGGGATGCAGATGGAATTACAACGTCTTCTCTCAATTCCATTGTGTTTTCTGTGTCAACTGCAGTTGCTTTGCCTTCAATTTCAGGAAGGTGTTCAACCAACTGAAGCATTGCATACATTTCTGCTTCAAATTTTTCAATCTGATCTTCAGGGATTGAAAGTTTCGAAAGCTTTGCAATATGTCTGATGTCTATTTTCATAATGACTCCCCTTAATTATTTATCATATCTAAAAATTCCTGTTCTGTTATAACGGGAATTCCCAAAGTCTTTGCTTTTTCAAGCTTGCTGCCCGCTTTTTCCCCTGCAAGCACATAGCTTGTCTTTTTGGAAACTGACGATGCCGCCTTGCCGCCGTTGTCCGTTATAAGCTTTTCAGCTTCGTCACGGGACAAAGTCGGAAGAGTGCCTGTTACAACAAATGTTTTGCCGCTCAGCGTTTCCGATGTTTTTGTTGAGATATATTCTGTGTTGACACCTGCATTTTTCAGTTTTTCTATAACTTCCTTAACAGTGTCTTTTTCAAAATATTCCACAACACTTTTTGCACTTATCTCTGCAAAACCGTCAATTTCAATTATACTTTCAATATCTGCATTTATCAAGCCGTCAAGGGTTCTGAACCTTTCAGCAAGCAGTGATGCTGCCTTTTCTCCAATATTTCTGATACCGAAACCAAAAATCAGTTTGTCAAGGTTTGCCTTTTTGGAATTTTCAATTGCAGTAATAAGATTATTTGCAGATTTATCTTTAAAACCTTCAAGATTAAGTGCCTGTTCAAATGTCAGATAGTATAAATCACCTATATCGTGAATAAGCTGTTTTTCAGCAAGCTGATATACAATGCTTTCGCCCAGACCATCTATATTCATTGCACTGCGGGATGCAAAGTGAATTATATTTCTTGTCAGCTGTTCAGGGCATTCAGGGTTTATGCATCTGAGTGCAGATTCCTCTGTCTTTACAATCTCGCTGTGACAGGACGGGCAAACCATTGGGATCTTAAATACGCCCTCTGTGTTTTTCTTTACAAGCTTTACAACCTCAGGGATAATATCCCCTGCCTTGCGAACCAATATTTCATCGCCGATGTTAACCTGCTTTTCATCGATAAAGTCCTGATTATGCAGCACGGCACGCTGAACGCTTGTACCAGCAAGCTGAACTGTGTCAAAAACTGCTGTTGGTGTGAGAACACCCGTTCTGCCAACAGAAACTTCAATCTCTCTGAGGATTGTGGATTTTTCTTCCGGAGGATATTTATAAGCAATTGCCCAACGAGGATACTTATTGGTGCTGCCCATCTCCTGACGAACAGAGAAATCATCCACTTTCACAACCGCACCGTCAATTTCAAACTCGAACTGGCCTCGCATATTGCCGATGTTCTCAATTTCTTTTATAACATCTTCAATATTGTTGTAGGTGTTATATCTTGGAGAAACCTTGAAACCAAAGCTTTTGAGCAAATCCAGCGATTGTTTATGGCTTGTAATATCGTATTCATCACTTATCTGCTGGATATTGAAAATGAATATATCAAGGTTTCTTGATGCTGTAATTTTGCTGTCCTTCTGCCTTACAGAACCCGATGCAGCGTTACGTGGATTTTTAAAAGGCTTTTTACCTTCTTCTTCCTGCTGTTTTACAAGGTTCAAGAAAACCTCTTTCGGCATATATACTTCGCCGCGGACCTCCAAAAAATCAGGTGCGTTTTCTATCTTTTTAGGTATAGATTTTATTGTGGCAAGGTTTTGGGTAACATCTTCACCCACAACACCGTCACCACGGGTAGAACCTCTTGTAAAAACTCCGTTTACATATTCAAGACTCATTGATATACCATCAATTTTTGTTTCAACCGCATAAACAGGTGTTTGGGAAAATTCTTTTACCCTGTTATCAAACTCTCTGACCTCTTCATAGGAAAAAGCATCGAGAAGACTTTCCATTTTTACTTTATGGACAACATCTTCAAACAAATTACTTGATTTCCCCTGCACTGTCTGTGTAGGAGAGTCTGCTGTGATAAGCTGTGGAAACTGTGCTTCTATAGCCTTGATTTCCTGCATAAGCATATCGTACTCATAGTCGCTTATTTCTGTGCGGTTCTGATTGTAGTACAAATCACTGTGATATGCCACCAGCTGTTTTAAGCTATTCAGTTTTTCCTGTGCGGTTTTAAATTCCACTGCTATCACCTCTGTATTTTAACAACGATATATTATATCAAAAACATCCTGATTTTACAATATTATATTTATATTTATTTATATATAAGATTGTTGCCTATACTGTCCGGAACTTTGCCGATTATCACAGTTTCTGCAACGCATACTTTATTTTCCGAGTAAACACTGGTAGAATAGTTAGGGATCAAGGCATTTGCCGTCACCTTTACATTTATAAATATCTGATGGTTTATCTGGTTTATCCCTGTGTTCTGAAAAATACTTTCCACCTCGGCCTCTACATAAGAAGACGGTGTGATGGTAAACTTGAGTTTTGGTCCTTTATTCTGTAAAATGTCTATACTGGTGATATTTCCTATAGGTATATACACATAACTTACAGGAATTTTCTGCGTTTCTTCAATAGACACCTTTATCAGTTCAGAACGAAGTTTGTTAATTTTAAGGCTGTTATAATTAACAGAAACAATCTCATCGCTGGAATTTCTGTTTATTTCTACCAGATCATCATAAGAATAGTGGGTTTTATCCATTACTGTTATTATAGCATTGTTAACCGCTTTATTTATAAGGCTTTGTATGTGATACTGTGCTACAGTTACAACCACAGGGCGAAGACACAAATCTATATAAATAAAGGCTGATGCTGTAACTATTATTGTCAGCAAGGCTATTCCAAACCGCTTTGTATGGCGTTCTTTTCGCCGTTTTTTCACAAATTATCCCCCGCTTTATCACCGTTTAATAATATTTTATTCATAACATTTATTATAGTGAACAACAATAATTTTGAGGTATTCCCAATGAACAGCTTTTTGCAAAAACTTAAAAGTTCTCTTTACAGATTTTCCTACGGCCGTTACGGCAGTGACGCATTTTCCAAATTTCTGCTTTACAGCGGTCTGGGAATATTTCTGATATATGCAATTACAGGTATCCGTCTTTTATACACATTGGCTCTTGTAACGCTCTTCTACAACTGCTTCAGAATTCTTTCCAAAAATCATCAGAAAAGATATCAGGAAAATCAGGCTTTCCTCTTTTACAAAGGTAATTTCGATTCCAGATTTGCTTTACAGAAAAGAATGTGGAACGAAAGAAAAACACACGTTTTCTATAAATGCCCCAAGTGTAAAACCGTTATGAGACTGCCTAAAGGAAGAGGCAAGATTGAAATCATCTGCCCTAAATGCAAAAATAACTTTATCAAAAAGACTTAAAAGGTAAAATTTATGTTTGGATATGTACAGGCAAATCTGAATACTCTGACCGATGATGAAAAGGCTCGATACCGACAATTTTACTGCGGTTTGTGTCATACATTAGGTCAGCGGCACAGTGATATTTCCCGCTTTGGTCTGACCTATGATATGACATTTCTGGCCATACTGCTCTCCTCTCTTTACGAGCCAAAGGAAGAAGAAATTGACAGTGTATGCATTGTTCACCCTTTCAGAAAACAAAGGTATATAAAAAACAGATATATTGATTATGCTGCTGATATGACGGTGGCTCTCGTATATTTTAAATGTGAGGACGACTGGCACGATGATAACAATATTATTTCAAAAAGCTATTCCACCCTATTGTCAAACGCATATAAAAAGGTTAAAATAAGCTGGCCCGTACAATGTGATATCATCGAAAAAGAGCTTAAAAACCTCGCAGAAATTGAAAAGTCAAATGACCTTTCCCCCGATGCTGCCGCAAACTGCTTTGGCAGACTGATGTCAGGCTTGTTTGTATACAGAGAAGATATCTGGTCAGATTATCTGTGCAGACTGGGATACGGACTTGGCAGATATATCTATCTTTCCGATGCAACAGCAGATCTGGAAAAAGACAAAAGAAAAGGCAGCTACAATCCATTGATAAATATCTCAGAAAACACCGATGATTTTACACCTATGCTGAAAAATCTGCTTGGTGAAGCCTCTCAGTGCTTTGAAATGCTGCCTCTTATTCAGGATGAAAACATATTAAAAAACATTATTTATTCAGGTATATGGAACAAGTACAACCATAAACTTGGCAAAGGAGAAACATAAAATGGTCAATGAGCCGCACAAGATACTTGGAGTATCAGAAAACGCGACACAGGACGAAATTAAAAAAGCATATCGCCAGATGGCAAAAAAATATCACCCTGACTTAAATCCGGGTGATGAAAATGCTGCAAAAAAGATGAACGAAGTCAACGAAGCATACGATATGCTTATGAACCCCGAAAAATACCGTGCACAGCGTGCCGCAAGCAGCTATGGCGGATATAATCAGGGCGGTTACAACACATATAACGGCCAGCAAGGCAGAACCTACCGCACATATACCTATGGCACAGGGCCTTTCGGCGGATGGACATATACAAATGTAGATTTTGAAGATTTCTTTGGTGGCGGTTATACCAATAACAGTACAAATACCAATTCCGATTTTATGCACGCTGAAGTAGAAACAGATGATACCTACGATTTCCGCAAAGCAATCGGTGAAATCAACAGCAAAAAGTTCAGCGATGCACTTAATTCCCTTATGCGTGTCCCTTCCTTTGCCCGTAAAGCCAGATGGTACTATCTGTGTGCTTTGGCAAACTATGGTCTCGGCAACACTGTACAGGCCTCTGCCGATATTCAGAAAGCAGTGAATGAAGATCCGAACAATATGACCTATCGCAAGGCTTATCAGGGTATAAACCGTTCTTCACAGACCTATGAACGCAACGCAAGAACATATAATGCAGGCCTTGGCGGCATAGGCAGTCTTTGCTGCAGCATGGCACTTTCCCAGATGCTGTGCGGCAACCCTTGTATGTTCTGCTTCTGTTAAAATTTGATATAAAAATATAGGATAACCCGAAATCAATCGGGTTATCCTTTTTTATTGTTTAGCGAAAACAGCCGGATGTTAATCATCCGGCTGTTTATTAATTAGATGGATACGATATCTGCTACATGGAGGAAGTATGGGTCAATTTCTTTTGTCATTGCCAGTGCTTCTTCAATTTCGTAGCTGATAATGTGATATTCGTGGAGTGCTACAACACGGTTGTACTGACCTTCACGAAGAAGTTCAACAGCTTTGCATCCCATAAGAGTTGCGATAAGTCTGTCACGGGAAGTTGGAGAACCGCCACGCTGTACGTGACCGAGAATTGTTGCTCTTGTTTCGATGCCTGTTGCAAACTGAATGATTTTTGCGATACCTTCTGCGTCGCCAACACCTTCTGCTACAACAACAAGGAAGTTCTTTTTGCCGATTTTAAGGCTTTCTTTGATCTGATTGATAACATCTCTTTCAAGGTCAAATTCCTTTTCAGGAATAAGAACCGCCATAGCACCGTTTGCAATCGCTGTACTTACCGCAATATGGCCTGCGTGTCTGCCCATAACTTCAACAACGCTGCAGCGTTCGTGGCTTCGTGCTGTATCACGGAGTCTGTCACACATCTGGATAGATGTGTTGAGAGCTGTGTCGTAACCGATTGTATAGTCACTGCAAGCGATATCGTTGTCGATTGTACCAGGAATACCGATACATTTGATACCCTTTTTAGCAATAGCCTGACAGCCACGGAAAGAACCGTCACCGCCGATAACAACCAAAGCGTCAATACCGTGTTTTACACAGGTTTCGTAAGCTTTCTGCTGACCTTCTTCTGTCTGGAATTCCTTACATCTTGCTGTAAAAAGCATTGTACCGCCGCGCTGGATAATGTTGGAAACACTTCTCAGGTCCATATCGATAACATTGTCTTCGATAAGACCATTATAGCCGTGCAGAATGCCTTTTACATTAATACCATAGTAAAGTGCTGTACGTACAACTGCTCTGATTGCGGCATTCATACCAGGTGCGTCACCGCCACTTGTAAGAACACCGATTGTTTTGATTTCTGACATACTTTTAACCTACCTTTTATACGCTATGTTTCCCTGCCCCACAATCATTTCTATGCGGCTGAACATATCGTGATTTTCATAAACCCAAAGCTTTTCAGGTGCAAGTAATTTCTGTTTTTCTTCTTCAAAATAGAAGTAAACAGGCATGTGGCCGTTATATTCTCCCAAAATTTGTCTTACACGTCCCAAGCTCTGTACATTTTTATTTTTAAAGCGAATGTATAAACCATTGCCTTTCTGTGTCTTGTTGCGGAGCATTGCTTTTGCATCGTCGGAATTTATATCCCACACGTTTTCTGCAACCAATGTTGCGGAATCGTCTTTGAGCGAAACTCTGCCCTTAACAATAACAACATCATTTTCTAACATATTTGCACTGGTTGTGTCAAGTACTTTAGGAAATAAAATTACATCCATTGTCCCTGTCAGGTCTTCCACAGTTGCAAAACACATTATATCGTTTTTCTTTGTTGTATGATTGCGGCATTTTACTATTGTCGCAACTATAGTCTGTACTGTATTATCGTATACTTCGTTGCCCTCTCCTGTCAATCGAGAAATGTTGCAAGTAGATATATTTTTTGAATATTCCTTGTAATTATCCAGAGGATGACCGGACAGATATATGCCCGCAAGGGTCTTTTCAAAGGTTACGATTTCGTAAGGTTCAAATTCTGAACATTCAGGATAATTATAATCGTTGTTTATCTTATAATTGCTTTCCTGTGCACCCATAGAGATGGCAAACAAATCCAGCTGACCTTCAAGATTGCTTTTAACTTCCTGAATTATGCTTTTCTGCACTGCCTCAAAGCTTGTAAACAGCTGGCGGCGTTTTGCAGGAAATGCATCAAAAGCACCAACTTTTATAAGGCTTTCTATTGCTCTTTTGTTGAAATCCTTGTTGGCCATACGCTTGCAGAAATCGTAAAAGCCTGTGAAATCTCCGTTTTCTTCCCTTTCTCTGCATACAAGCTCGGTAAAGCTTTTTCCAACATTTTTGATTGCGGCAAGTCCATAGCGGATATCGTCCCCCTCAACGGTAAAATCAGAAAAGCTTTTGTTGATATCAGGTGGCAGAATCTGGATATTCAGACGCTGACATTCCTGTGTATATTCAAGTATTTTTGCACTGTTTTCAATGATACTTGTAATCATTGCAGCCATAAACTGTTTAGGATAGTGTGCCTTGAGATATGCTGTCTGATATGCAACAAAAGCATAGGCTGCCGCGTGTGCCTTGTTGAAAGCATAGGAAGCAAAGCTGGTCATTTCGTTGAAGATATCTGTTGCAACAGCTTCGGAAACGCCGTTTGATTTACAGCCCTCAATAAAGTGACCGCGTTCCTTTTCCATAACGTCAGCTTTCTTTTTACCCATAGCACGGCGAACAATATCCGCCTGACCATAGGAATAACCTGCCATTTCTCGGCAAATCTGCATAACCTGTTCCTGGTAAACTATACAGCCGTTTGTAACGTTGAGGATTTTTTCCAGCATCGGATGCTTATAACTGATATTTGCAGGATTATGTCTGTTTGCAATAAACGTCGGGATAGAATCCATAGGACCGGGTCGATAGAGGGAGATAACTGCAATCAGGTCTTCTATATCCACCGGTTTAAGTCGCATAAGAACACTTCTCATACCTTCCGATTCAAACTGGAATACACCTGTTGTATCCCCCTGTGTAAGCATTTCAAACACTTTTTTATCATTATGAGGGATATTTTCGATATCAAAATCAGGTTCTACCTGTTTTACCATCTTTGCACAGTGGTCGATAACAGTAAGTGTTCTGAGTCCCAGAAAGTCCATTTTAAGCAGGCCAAGTTCTTCGATTGTAGTCATTGGGAACTGGGTTACGATCTGTCCTTCATTGCTCTGCAGCGGCACATATTCCTCCGCTGCCAGATCGGTGATAACAACACCTGCTGCATGGGTTGACGCATGACGAGGCATCCCCTCAACCTTGATTGCAAGGTCAATGAGTTCCTTTATCTGCTGGTCTGTATTATAAAGATTATCCATTTCTTTGGAAATGTTCAAAGCCTTTGCTATTGTCATTTTAGGTTCGTTAGGAATAAGCTTTGCAACCTTGTCTGCCACAGCATAAGGAATTGTAAGCACCCTTGCAATATCACGGATAGCACCACGGGCAAGCATTGTACCGAAAGTAATAATCTGTGCAACATGGTCTGCACCGTATTTATCTATAACATAATCAATAACCTGCTGACGTTTTTCGTAACAGAAGTCAACGTCAAAGTCCGGCATGCTTACACGTTCAGGGTTAAGAAATCTTTCAAAGAGCAGATTATATTTAAGCGGGTCGATACTTGTGATACCCATACAATATGCACAAAGACTTGCCGCACCCGAACCACGGCCAGGACCTACAGGTATATCATGGGTCTTTGCATAGTTAATAAAATCGTAAACTATAAGGTAATAGTTTACAAACCCCATTTTTGAGATAACGGAAATTTCGTAGTCAAGACGTGCCTGAATTCCCGGTGTGATTTCCTTGTAGTGTTTTCTCAATCCCTCGTTACACAGGCGCACAAAGAAGTCGTAGTTGTCACTGCCGTCAGGAGCACGGTATTTCGGCAGTTTTGTTACGCCGAATTCGTAATCGAAGTTACATTTTTCGGCAATTTTTACTGTGTTTTCGCAGGCTTCCTGTACATATCCGAAAAGATTGTACATCTCTTCCCCTGTTTTAACATAAAACTCTTCTGTTTCAAATTCCAGAGTATCAGGGTCTGTAAGGGTTTTATTGGTCTGAACGCAGATAAGTGCATACTGCATCTTTGCGTCTTCCTGTTTTATATAGTGACAGTCGTTTGTTGCCACAAGAGGAATATCAAGTTCCCGGGCAAGACTGATAAGTTTTGGCAGTATTTTCTGCTGGTCTTCGATACCGTGATCCTGCAGTTCTATATAGAAATCTTCTCCGAAAACATCTTTATAGAAAAGTGCAACCTCTTTTGCTTTTTCCATATCGTCAGCAACCAATGCACGTGGAATTTCTCCTGCAAGACAGGCGGAAAGGCATATCAGACCTTCGCTGTGTTTTTTTAACAGTTCATGGTCCACCCTTGGTTTTGTATAGAAACCATCGATAAAACCATGTGAAACCAATTTTATAAGGTTCTGATAACCAACTTTATTTTTGCAAAGCAAAACAAGGTGGAAATATCCGTCAACGCGATGGACCTTATCTGTCATACCGCGGGTGGATACATACACCTCACAACCTATAATAGGCTTTACACCTTCTTTTTTGCACTTTTTATAAAAATCCACACAACCGTACATAACACCGTGATCAGTGATGGCCACAGCATTCTGACCAATGCTTTTTACATGGTCAACAAGCCTGTCGATACGGCACGCACCATCCAGCAGGCTGTACTCTGTATGAAGATGCAGATGTACAAAATTATTGTTCATTGGTTTCCTCTGATTTTGCTAAATCACAAATTTTTTTGAGTCTTCGGTTAAGGGATGATTTTGTAAGCGGCGGGTCACAAAGTGCAGCCAGTTCCGATAAGGAAAGTTCAGGGTTCTCCATTTTAAGTTCCGCAATATTTTTTAAATCATCACTCAAAAATTCATATTTACCATTAGCCATAAGAGTTTCAATCGCTTCAATATGTTCATTTGAAGCCTTTGCTGCTTTGGCTATATTTGCAGTTTCACAGTTTCTTATGCGGTTTACACGGTTGCGTATATCCTTCACAACCTTGTTGGACATAATTTCCAGACAGGTGCTCTGTGCACCAATGGTTGCAAGGAAATCCTCTATAGTTTCACTGTTGCGTGTGTAAACAACATAGGATTTGCGTCGCTGGGAAATTTTAAAGATAAAACCATTACGGTAAAATGTTGCCAGAAGTTTTGCCGCTTTGTCTTCGTCTGAAAGTACAAACTCCAGCTGATATTCTTTTGCAGGGTCGCTAATTGTACCATTTTTAATAAAGGCACCTACAAAAAATGCTTTTGCACATTTATCACACTGAATGCGTGCACGCTGCATTTTCTGCAGTTTTTCAACACTTTCCTCTTCGGTGATATATATTGTGGCAATCTGCTTGTTTTCGTTTTTTTCCTTTGTTACCACATAACTGTCTATACCTAAATCTGCAAGCAGTTTTTTTGTTATTTTGGTTGATTTTATTATATCCGGCTGCACGGCAACATCTGTAAAGTTTTCAAACTTTACATCGTAAAAATACCCCTTTAAAAAGTTCTGCTTGCAGCACTCGGTTTTAGGATATTTAAAATTATCAAGAGTTTCAAGCTTTGCCTGCTTTGAAAAGCTCAGTTCCATGCTATTTTCTCCTGTTTATATCTCGGTGATGCACCGTTACCTTGTAACCTTTTTCCGCAATATGTTCATACAGAGCATTACAGAATGCTACCGAACGGTGTTTGCCTCCTGTACAGCCAAAACCTATTGTAAGATGGCTTTTGCCCTCTTTTATGTACAGCGGCAAGGAATAGTCTATAACATCTATATATTTTTCAAGGAGGATTTTTGCTTCCGGCTGTGAGAATACAAAGTCAACAATTTCTTCATCATTGCCGGTTTTTTCCCTAAGACCTTTTACATAGAAAGGATTCAAGAAACATCGCACATCAAACATTACATCCACGTCAGACGGAACACCAAATTTGAAGCCAAAGGAAATAACGTCGATTGTGATTGTCTCCTTCACATCATGCACTGCAAAAGACAATATTCTGTCCTTTAACTGTGCTGTGGAAAGCAGAGATGTGTCCAGAATATAGTCCGCCTGAGTATACAACTGATTGAGAGCTTCTTTTTCGTATTTAACCGCCTCTTCGAGAGACAGATTCTTTCTCAGCATAACAGGGTGTTTGCGTCTTGTTTCTTTATATCGGTCAAGAATAACCTTCTCATCTGCATCCAGAAATATGACCTTTGCCACATTTTCCTGCTGCAGCTTTTCAACCAGCCCGAACAGTTCTGTGTTGTTTTCACCGTTGCGTATATCAATTACGCAGGCGATTTTCTGGTTATTCACCATAAAATCGTCCTTCATTTCAAGAAATTTAACAACAAGAGGGGCTGGCATATTGTCAATACAGAAAAAACCTACATCTTCAAGAGCACTCAGGGCCAAACTCTTGCCTGCCCCCGATAAACCTGTGATTATAAGTAACCCTTTATCCATTTTGCCATCCCCTTGCGTATTTAAACTATTATCATTTCTTTTTCGATTGCCACACCTGTTTTTTCAAAAACAACCTTTTCCACATGTTCTGCAAGTGCAACGATATCTTTGCAGGTTGCATCGCCTGTATTAACGATAAAACCTGAATGCTTTTCGCTAACCTGTGCACCGCCTACACTGCAGCCTTTGAGGCCGCATTCTTCAATAAGTGCTGCTGCAAAATATCCCACAGGTCTTTTGAAAGAACTACCTGCACTTGGCTTATCCAACGGCTGTTTTGTAATTCTTCTCTGCATTATATCTTCCATAAATCCGAGAATTTCTTCTTTATTGCCTTTTTCCAGCTTAAATGTACAGCCGGTAATAAACCAGTTTTTACCCTGGAACACAGAATGTCTGTACCCAAAATCACAATTCTGAACTGGTAATTTTTTCAGTTCAAAGTTTTCGTCGATATATTCAACTTCACAAACAGCATTGCATATTTCTCCGCCGTAAGCTCCTGCATTCATAAAAAGTCCGCCGCCTACATTGCCCGGAATTCCATAGCAGAATTCAAGGCCTTTGAGAGAATTTTCCTGCAGATTTTTGCACAGTGTACTCAGCTGTACGCCAGCCCCTGCATATACTGTTGTTTCGTCAATATATTCTATCTTCTGCAAATTTGCAGTTTTAATTATTACACCGTCAAAGCCTTCGTCTCTGAATATAACGTTGGAGCCTTTGCCAAGAATATAATATTTTATATTGTTTTCCTTTAAAAATCTCAGCAACACCGCAACCTGTTCACAACAGGAAGGCAAAGCAATAAACTTTGCTTCGCCCCCTACCTTAAAGGTTGTATGTTTTTTGAGACTTTCGTTTTCAAGATACTGAATTCTGTTTTCTTCAAAAAAAGTTTTAAGCATTATATACTCCAAGCAATGCTGCACCGATAACGCCTGCATCGTTTCTGAATGTTGCAATTTTAAGTGTTACACGTTTCATAAGGTGACGTGCATAGTCTTCGTTATCAAGATATTCCTTGATAGGATTGATAAGACCTTCTTTCTGGTTGGAAACACCGCCGCCGAGACATACAACTTCCGGCTGGAAGATGTTTACAACGTTTACAATACCGCATGCCAGATATTCGATATATTTATCAATCACCTGCTTTGCTGTTTCGTCACCAAGGTCGTTTGCATCAAAAACGGTTTTTGCATTCACTTTGCCGATATCTGGGCAAACTTTCCAGAGCTTTGAATCGGGATTTGCAAGCATAGCTTCCTTTGTATCCTGAATAAGTGCTGTTGCAGAAGAATATCTTTCAAAACATCCTTTTCTGCCGCAGTTGCACTGTCTGCCACCTGCAGAGATAACCATGTGCCCGATTTCTGCTGCGGACTGGTTGTAACCGTTGAGAACCTTGCCGTCAACGATAACTCCTGCACCCACGCCTGTGCCGAGAGTAAGGATAACTGCGTGTTCACAGTCCTTTGCACAGCCTGCAATAACTTCTGCAATGATTGCGGAGTTTGCATCGTTTTCCACATAGACTTCAACACCCGGAATCTGTTCTTCCACCTTTTCCTTGAGATGCCAGTCTATGTAACCAAAGTTTACATTGAAACCTACGATACCTGTTTCGCTGTTTACATTGCCAGGTGTGCCGATGCCGATAGTTGTGATATCTTCGCCAAGTTTATAGCCGTTTTCTGCACACAAATCCTTGCAGAGATTGCAGATTTTGCCTTCTATAACATATTCAGGCTGTGGAAGCTCTGTTTTAACTGATTTTTTGCAGAGAATTTCGCCATCTTCTGTAACAACACCTGCAACGATATTTGTACCGCCAAGGTCTACACCAATATATAATTTACCCATTTTTTTATACCTCTATAAGACTAAGAAAATTTTTGTTGTGGATTTTAAGTTCATTTACCAGATTTTCATAAGTTGCATTAACTATAAGCTCCTGAGGAAAATCTATTCTTTTTAACATTTCGGGAACGCTGCCCTGCTGTCCGATTGTATATATGGAATGTGCATCGGAATTAACTGCTATTTTACAGCCGTATTTTTTGCATACTTCAGCAAGCTTTACCATATTTTTCTGTCCTGTAGGACGTGCCGATTCAGAATTAACGTTTATTTCAACCACTTTGTTTTTTGCAGCAAATACAGGAATTACCTTTTCGTAATCAAAGAAATGTTCAACCTGTTCGCAGTGACCTATCATATCAACATAAGGATTTTCAGCCACATTAAGCCACAGCTGTGTTGCTTCATCATAAGAAAGCTGCGGCAGAATATCCTTGTGTATTGAAGCAATCACCCAGTCCAGATTTCGCAGATAATATTCTGTTATATCCAGCTCTCCCTCTATATTCATAACATCTGCTTCTGCACCAAACATAACAATCAGATCGCCTATTTTTTTAGGGAGCTGACCTTTGTTCATAAAATGCCATTGATGACCTGAATCAGGCATTGCAGGGCCATGGTCGGTGATTGCTATACCTCGCAGGCCAAGTTTCTGTGCCTGTGTAATCATTTCGGTGACAGTATTGAATGCATGGTCCGAAAACATTGTATGTGTGTGCAAATCTGCAACTAATTTCATCAAAAACGCCTCTTTTATTCTTCTACACCAAGCTGTGCCAGCAACTCTCTTGCAGGATTGTAGCCCATCTTTTTCTGTCGGTTTGTAATTGCTGCTGTTTCGATAATGATGGAAAGGTTACGGCCAGGTCTTACAGGAACTGTAGATTTGATAACACTGATACCGAGAATGTCCATATATTCATCATTGAGACCTGTTGTACTGTAGTTCTTTTCCGGGTTCCAGTTTTCAAGCTCGATAACCATGTCTATGCCCTGAGTATTTTTAACCGCACCTGAGCCGTAAGCCCTTGCGATATTAATAATACCAACACCACGAAGTTCGATAAAGTGACGGATATTTTCCGGAGACTGACCAACAAGTGTGTGGTTGGAAACTTTTCTGATTTCAACAGCATCATCAGCGATAAGACGATGACCTCTTTTTACCAGTTCGATAGCAGTTTCGCTTTTACCTACACCACTGTCACCGATAATGAGGACACCTTCGCCATAAACTTCTACCAAAACACCATGGCGTGTAATTCTCTGTGCCAGTTCTACATTGAGGAAGGATATTGCTGCTGCCATAAAACTGGAGGTTGTTTCTGCAGAACGGAGAAGAGGAATTTCGTATCTTCTTGCAAGTTCAACAACTTCGCTGGAAATAAGCAGGCTGCTTGTAATTACTACTGCCGGCACTTTCAGGGAAAAGAGGGACTCCAG
Organism: Oscillospiraceae bacterium; assembly: GCA_015067145.1. Taxonomy (GTDB): domain Bacteria; phylum Bacillota; class Clostridia; order Oscillospirales; family Ruminococcaceae; genus RGIG3102. The sequence goes on from SVNA01000001.1 coordinate 92,458, forward strand.
CTTCATCATCTTCTCGCTGTGTGGCAGACTGTTGAGATAGCTGTACTCCATATTGCCGATAACCTGAATTCTTGTCGGGTCAAAATGTGTTGTATATCCTGAAAGCATAAGTCCCGGACGGGTAACTTCCTTGCTTGTAATTTTGATTTTTGTCATCTCTTCAGGAACATATATAACTTCAAGATGATGTCTTTTTGCGAACTTGTCTAAAGTAACATAAAAGCTCATAATATCCTCCCAGATTTTATATTCTTAGTCATTAAAGCCAACGTATTTTTGACTATAAATCTCCTTATATAATAATACTAAATATTTAATATAAATACAATATTTTTATGCTGTTTTTTAGTGAATTACCACATATTGTTGTTACAAAAAACACAGCATTTGCATCCTCTCTGAAACAAAAATATCCCCTGCTGACACAAATCAGCAAGGGATTTAAACTATTGGATTTTATACACCGAGAAATGCTTTGAGCCTGTCTTTTGGCTGGAAGCCTACTGTGCGTTTTGCTTCTTTTCCATTTTCAAAAACAACCATTGTAGGAATGCTCATAACACCATACTGTGCTGCGATGGATGGAACCTGGTCAACATCCAGTTTTGCAACAACCACTTTTCCTTCAAGTTCTTCGGAGAGTTCTTCAATTACCGGAGCAATCATTTTGCAAGGTCCGCACCATGTTGCCCAGAAATCAACAAGAACAGGTTTATCGCTGTTAAGCACCAAAGATTCGAAATTTTCAGCTGTAAGTTTAATACTCATATCTATATCTCCTTTAAGGTTTATTTGTTTTCTTTGATTATAATATACCAAAGCAGATATGATTTGTATGTAATCAAATCACATTATTTAGTATGCTCAAAAAGTGCCTTTTTATCAGTTATTATAATCTCCTTACGGGAAACTGTGAGTATATTTTCTTTTTCAAAATATTTAAGCATGCGGGAAACAACCTCTCTTGCACTGCCCAGATATTTTGCTATTTCAAGATGGGAATATGTGATTACAGGACCATTCTTGATAAACTCATCATACAGGAAAATTGCAAGGCGTTTGTCGAAACTATAGAACAGTATCTGCTGCATTGTCCACATAACATCAGAAAGTCTCTGTGCTTTAAGCTTGTTCTGATAGTTTTCAAAGTAAATATTTCTTTCGATAAGATCTGCAAAAGCACCCGAAGACAAAACCCATGCCTTTGTCGCTGTTTCGCTGTCTACGTGCACATCAAATGTAATTTCTTCAAGTACGCAAGAAGCAGAAAGAACACAGGTTTCACCTTCTTCTATTCTGTAAAGCGTAACCTCTTTACCCTCTTCGGACATTATATATACACGAAGCATACCACTTTGAACAAAGAGTACACCTACACACATAACGTCGCCGTTGTGGATATTTTCACCTGCTTCGTAGGTAATTTCATACATGCTGTCACACAGAAAATCCTGTGATTTTTTATCCAGCTTATCCCAAAAATCAAAAAACGGTTTTATCTGCTCTATCTTTTCTTCTCTGTTCACAACCATAACCTCTGATTAAAATTAATTTTTAACAATATGTACATCTGATGATGTATTAAATTCCTTTTTATGGTTTCTGTAAAAATTAATGGCCTTTTTTACCAGCTCCTTATCATTTTTATAACTTACAGCACCAAGAGCTTTGTCGACATCAACCCATCGAACCTCTGAAACCTCTTCTTCCTGTTTTTCGGTTTCATTACTATCTGTTGTTGCAAAGAAATAAACAACATCTTTTATAACGTCTTTTTTAGGTGAATATGTAACAACTGTTCTGAAACGGGTATCAATATTGGCATTAACACCTGTTTCTTCCTTTATTTCACGCACAGCGGTTTCAACCTCTGTTTCACCCGCTTCAACATGGCCCTTTGGAAAAGACCAGTGGCCGCTGTTTGAGTGTTTTATCAGAAGTATCTGTTCTTTACCCTCTTTAAGATAAAATACTATTGCACCGCAAGATTTTTCTTTTTTCATAATTCACCTGTTGTTTGTTGCTTATTTTTTATCCCTCAAGACGTTCGGCAAGTTCTGCCCATTCGTCCATAAGTTCGTCCATTTTCTGTTTGTCTCTCTCCATATCCTGCCATAATTTTGCCATCTTTTCATGGTCTGAAACTATATCAGGGTTCTGCATATCCAGCTGATACTGATCCAGCTGTTCCTGCAGCCGTTCAATTTCTCTTTCGCACTCTTTTACCCTTGCTCTGTCCTGAGCAGCTTTACGGCGAATTTCTTTCTGGTTAAGCTGAGAGTTAGGTTTATCTTCCTTTTCTGCTTTATCCACAGCTTTTTTAACCATAAACGTAGAAGCAGAGCGTTTTGCCATAAAGTCTTCAAAGTTTTTGTAGAATACGCCTGTGCCGTTTTCCAGATTCATAATTGGACAGTCAAGGCTTTTCATAAGGAAACGGTCGTGGGTGATTACCACTATTGTACCTTCATATTCCATAAGAGCGTTTGTTATTGCCTCTCTCATATAAATATCAAGATGGTTGGTAGGTTCGTCAAGGAACAGCAGGTTTGCACGATCAAGGCTGATTTCGCAAAAACGCATTCTTGCCTTTTCACCACCTGAAAGTGCTGCACTTTCCTTGAAAACATCTTCACCACGGAAACCAAAACGGGCAAGATAGCTGCGTACTTCAAGCTGTGTCCACTTTGGTCTGAGTGCCCAGATATTGTCAATTACACTGCCGGTTTTATTCACAATGTACTGGTCAAAGATTGCAGGTTTTACGCCTGTACCAATTTTTATTCTGCCGCCTGCAGAACGTGTTCTGCCTGTGATTGTGTTGAGCAGTGTGGTTTTGCCTGTACCGTTTGCACCTGCGATTATAAGTCTTTCACCGCGGCGAAGATCAAGGTTGAGTCCGCCAATCAGCTTTCTGCTGCCTGCCTGTACTTCGAGATTTTCAAGATACAGAACTTCGTCGTATGGTTTTACATCAAATTCAAATTTGAATTTAAGCGGTACACGGATCGGACGTGGCTTTTCTGTAACCTCCATCTTTTCCAGCTGTTTTCGGCGGCTTTTCGCCATATTGCTTGTACTCGCACGCACAAGATTTTTGGCAACATAATCCTCCAGCTTTGCAACCTTTTCCATATCAGCTTCGTACTGTTTCTGCTGCAGCTTTAGTTTTTCCTCTTTTAATACAGAAAATGCGGAATAATTGCCCTTATATTCGTACATAAAGGTATCTTCCACTTCCCATATACGTTTTACCAGTTTATCGAGGAAAAAGCGGTCATGGCTGACAGTGATGATTGCACCTTTATAGTTTGAAAGATATTCCTCCAGCCATGTGAGTGTATCAAAGTCAAGATGGTTGGTAGGCTCGTCAAGGATGAGAACATCCGGATTTTCCAGCAGAAGTTTTGCAAGGTTCAAACGTGTTCTTTCACCACCGGAAAGAACACCAACCATTTTGCTGTGTTCTGCTTCGGTAAAACCCATACCGTTAAGCATCTTTTTAATCTGAAAATCTGTATTGTATCCGTCTTTTGAGTACACAATATTCTGGAGATGATGGTATTTATCTATCAGATTGGCATCATCAGGGTCTATTGTGAGCATCTTTTCCACAATTTCCAGTTCCTTGATAGCTTTGAAGGATTCTGCAAAAACAGTCTCCATCTCTTTATAAAGGGTGTTGTTAGGGTTAAGGCCATCGGTCTGTTTGAGATAACCGATTGTAACATTGTCGGCAACGATAATATCACCCTCGTCGTTTTCCAGTATGCCCATAAGCATATTGAGGAGGGTTGTTTTGCCAGCACCGTTTTCCCCTATGATACCGATTCTGTCATTTTCATTAACAACTGCGGAAATGCCCTGCACAATTACATCTATGCCGTAGCTTTTCCCCACATTGTCCAAAGTAATAAGCATATAAAAATATTATCCTTCTCTTGTAAGTTCTGCCAACTGACCTTTGATAAGAGGCAGGAGGTCGTTGATGGACATCTCCACCTGTTTGCCGATTTTACCTGCACTGAATATAATTGTGTCAAAATTCTGTGCTGTGGCATCGATGTATGTAGGAAACAGCTTTTTCATGCCGATTGGACTGCATCCGCCTTTAATATAACCTGTAATTTTTGTAATGTCCTTTACAGGAATCATCTCCACAGATTTCTGTCCGCTGACTTTTGCAGCTTTTTTAAGGTCAAGTTCCTTTTCAACAGGAACAACAAATACACAGTTTCCCTTTGGACCAACGCAAACAAGTGTTTTGAACACCTGTTCGTAAGGCTTGCCGATTGCATCCGCAACCTCTTTGCCGTCCATAAAATCCCCTGAGCCATCACCATACTCATAACTGTTATGTGGGATTTTTTTCTGATCAAGTAATTTTTCAACTATAGTTTTCTGCACTTTTGCTGCCATTGTTTTTCCTCTTTTAAAATCTGTTTTCTATCCAGTTTAATATATCTGTATAAACTTCCTCTTTGTTGAGTTCGTTGAGCATTTCATGTCTGCCACCCTCGTAGAGTTTGAGTGTGATATCCTTTACACCTGCTTTTTTGTAGTTTTCAAAAACCTGTTTTACACCTTTGCCCCATTCGCCTACAGGGTCCATATCGCCTGATACTATAAGATATGGAATATCTTTTTTTGCATTTTCAAAACATTGTGTTGTATTGGAAATACTTTGTATTGCCACAAGATCCTTGTATCCACTGAGGGTAAAGTAAAAACGGCAGTATTCGTCACTGCGGTATTTTTCTACTGCTGCTTCATCGCGGGTGAGCCAGTCACTTGCGGTTTTAGGATTTTTGATTTTGTTGAGAAAACTGCCAAAAATCACCTTGGTTATAAGCTTTGATGTAGACCTTTCACCTTTTACTTTAATAAACAGGTTAATCAGCACTTTACCAGGTGCTGCCAGCGGATTTTTTCCGCCTGTGCCTGATATTACCGCCCCGTCAACAAGATGATGATACTTTGCCGCAAACGCCCTTGCATAGAAAGAGCCCATACTGTGACCGAACAAAATCAGTTTAAGCTGTGGAAAACTTTTTTTCACCCTGCCTGCTGTTGTGGCAAGGTCATTGAGAACATGGATATATCCGTCCTTTGAAGCAAAAAAGCCAAGCTCTGTTTTGTCGTTTACGCTCATGCCGTGACCGATATGGTCATGGGAAACCATAACATAGCCTTTTTCTGCCATAAAGTTCATATATTCCTCGTATCTGCCGGAATGTTCTTTCATACCGTGGGATATCTGGATTATCGCTTTATATGGCGGCTGCTGTCTGCGTATTACAAAGCCCTTTACTGTATTTGTTCCGTTTGATGATAAAAAACTAAAGTTTTCCTTTATTAGCAATGACATCTTCCAAGCCTTCCAGAATTATATTTTTAAGCTGTGTGTAGTCCTGTACTACATATTTTGGTCTGATATTTGTAGTATTTTCTTCGTTGTTGAAATTCACCCAGCAGGTATCAAGTCCTGCATTTATACCGCCTTTTATATCCGACTGCAGCCTGTCTCCCACAACCAGTACCTTGGATGTGTTTTCAATGCCCAGATCTTTGAGGGCTGCAAGGAAAATCTGTTTGTTAGGCTTTGTTGCACCAACCTTTTCCGATGTATAGATGCCGTCTGCAAAAGCTTCAATTCCACTGATTTTAAGACGGTTCATCTGTACTGCTTCAATTCCGTTTGTCACGATAGCGATTGTTGCATAATCTTCCACATCTTCCAGAAATTCTATTGCACCATCAATGAGTACTGCTTCCTCTTTCAATGCTGCCATGTAATCTCTGTTCATCTTTTCTGCATTTTTGGCATCTGCACCAACCTTTTCGCAGAAATTCTGAAAACGGATTTTGCCGATAAGATGTTTTTTTATCTTGCCTTTCTCCAGATCCTGCCACAAACCCTCGTTGATATTGTGGTAGAGCTCTACATTTTCATCAGTTACATGAATATTATATTTATCAAGCACTTTAATCAGTGCCTGTCTTTCACAGTCTTTAAAGGATATCAAAGTATCATCTGCGTCCAAAAGCAAACAGTTATATGCCATATTTACCTCTTTGTAGTTTACATAATTATAAATAATAATATTATACAACAAATATGTAAAAAAATAAAGGTGGCAAAGCCACCTTTATTACATTTTTTATTAAATTTCTGTTCTGCCTTTCAATGCTCTGAACAGTGTAACTTCGTCTGCAAATTCAAGGCTGGAACCCACAGGCAAACCATAGGCAAGTCTTGTAACCTTTATACCCAATGGTTTGATAAGGCGGGAAAGATACATTGCTGTTGCTTCCCCTTCCACCGTTGGGTTGGTAGCCATAATAACTTCCTTTACATCATCTTCATTGAGACGCACAAGAAGTTCTTTTACTGTAAGCTGGTCCACACCAATGCCATCCAATGGTGAAATAAGCCCGTGAAGCACATGATATGTGCCTTTATACTCCCTTGTTTTTTCAAAGGTAGTAATATCACGCGGACTTTCCACAATACATATTACACTTTTATCTCTTGCAGGAGATTCGCAGATTTTACAGATTTCCCTTTCGGTAAAACTCTGACAGACAGGGCAGCGGTGAATCTGATTGTGCACCGCAAGAATTGCGTTGCCGAATTCTTCTGCCTCTGCCTTATCCATACCGAGTATCTGATAAGCCATACGGGTTGCACCTTTGCGGCCTACACCAGAAAGCTTCTGAAAATTTGCAATCAGTCTTTCAAGAGGTTGAGCATTATAATCAGCCATAATTAAAACATACCAGGAACGTTAAGACCGCCTGTTACCTTTTCCATTCTTTCTTCGCTGTCTTTTTTAGCCTTTGCAACAGCATCGTTTACTGCTGCTGCAACAAGGTCTTCCAGCATTTCGATATCTTCTGGATCAACAACAGATGGATCGATTTTGATTGCAACTACATCGTGTTTGCCAGAAACTGTAGCTTTAACTACACCGCTGCCGCTCATACCTTCGTATTCTGTTGCATCAAGTTCTTCCTGCAGAGCTTTCATATCGTCCTGCATTTTCTGAGCCTGTTTGATAATCTGGTTCATGTTCTGTGGGCCGCCGCCCATACCTTTTGGCAATCTTGCTTTCATATATATTCTCCTTTAAAATTAATCCTTTATTGTAACTTCAACACCGCTGTTACGCAGTGATAAAATTTCAGCCAATTCGTCTGTTTTCTTTGGTGCAAATTTGTCGGCAATATTTTTATAGCCACCGATATTGTGTTTTTTGCCACAGGCTTTTTCAATAGCACCTTTTACCACCGCCGCCGCATTTTTATTGCCCCGGAGATAGTCGTTGAGAGCCTCGTGGCCCTCGATATAAACAACATTCTTATACAGATAAGCATGTGAGCCTTTGAGCAGTGAATAGAGCGGTTTTTCTCCATCTATTGTGCCCACTATATCAATAGCATCAAACCACTGTGCAAAAGGAATTGGTTTTTCTTCCTCAACAGCCTGCACCGCCGCTGTTGTCTGCTGCTGTTTTGGCTGCGGTGCTTCCTGTACTGCAGGAGCAACTGCCACAGGCATAATCTGTGTATTGCAGAGATTGTATATTGCAATATCCAAAGAAATCTTTGGATTCTGACCTTTTGCTATTGAATCAAATGCGTTTGTAAACTGTGCAAGTGCCGTCTGTATAAAGGCAAAGTTTGTTGTTTCTGCCTGTTTTTTGATAGCTTCATACCTTTCTTCCGCCACATTGAGCAGTTGATATGTGCTCTTTGGAAGATTTGCAAGAAGCAGATTTCTGAAATGAGTTATAAGTTCTTCGCAAAGACGCTTGATGTCAACGGATTTCTGTTCCAGCAGCAAAATCTGCTGCAGAGCACCTGTAAGGTCCTTTATGATGATACAATCTGCAAGGTGGAGTATCTCTTCCTGTTTGGAAATACCAACCACATCTGCCACAACATCATCGTTGATAACATTGCCTCTGGAAAGGCAGGTGTCGAGAATGGATGTTGCATCTCGCATTGCACCGTCTGCAAGTGAAGCAATTGTTTTTGCCGCAGACATAGAAAGCTGTATATCTTCACAGTCTGCAATATACATCAGTGCTTCACCGATTTCTTCGATACTAAGCTTGTTGAAATCGTATCTCTGACAGCGGGAAAGTATTGTTGCAGGAACCTTGTGAAGTTCTGTTGTTGCAAGGATAAACACAACGTGTGCAGGCGGTTCTTCCAGTGTTTTGAGCAATGCATTGAATGCCGCTGTAGAAAGCATGTGAACTTCGTCGATAATATATACCTTGTATTTTGCCATAACAGGCAGATACATAACCTCGCTTAAAATATCACGGATATCCTCCACACTGTTGTTGCTTGCTGCGTCCATTTCTGTTACATCGTAAACAGATTCGTTTTCGATGCCTTTGCACACATCACATTCAAGGCAAGGCTCGCCATTGTGGTTGTGCTGGCAGTTGATTGCCTTTGCAAAAATCTTGGCACAGCTGGTTTTGCCTGTGCCGCGTGTACCTGTAAAAAGAAATGCGTGGCCGATTTTGCCGCTGGAAACCTGATTTTTAAGGCTTTCCACAACAATTTTCTGACCGATAACTTCCGAAAAGGTTTTTGGACGATATTTTCTGTATAAAGCTATATGTGCCATTCTGCAAAACCTCCGAAATTATTTTAAAATAGGACAGGCTATTGGCCTATACTGTTTTATATGCAAAGAAAACTGCAGATATCGCATAGTCAGACCACTTAATGCTGCTTGGTTCCCCACCTGACATGGTTCATGGCGAACTATCGTATCCCGCCCTCTTTGCATATAGAACAATACACATAATAGCGCTGTCCTGTTCAACTGTTATATATTAACATATTTTTTTTTATTATTCAAGTATATATTTTGTAAAACTATAAGTCAGAAAAATTTGGATTTTCACAATTTTCTAATATTTATATGATAAATTTAAAATAGAAAAGTCTTATTGTTGTTAAATAAGCAGAAGAATTTGATTGTTTATGGCATGATTATTTATAATAAAAGTCTGCAAAGCGTTTATAGTTTAATAATACCCGCCTTGCGATATCCAATATTTCGCAAAAGACGGCATAAAAGTTTTAAGGAGCGGGATTTCCCCGCTCTTTTTTGTAATTATATTCTGATATTAATGGAGTGTGATTATATGAAAAAGAGAACAAAAGTAATAATCGGTGTCCTTTGGCTGATTTTAGTAGCAGCTATAAGTTTGTTTGCGGATTTTCCACGAAAAGGAACAGTAATAGATTTTGTTGATGATGCTGTTATAATCAAATCAGATGATGGCAAAAGAGTAACTCTTGTCGAGGACTATCGCACCTATATTTCGGAAGACGAAGAATGGTGTGTTGGAGATAAAGTTATAATCAGAGACGGATTGTTCAGTGACTTAAGCCTGCATCGCATAGATGAGTAAATCTTGCTTATATAAAAATATAATAAATTTCGGTTTGAAGGAGTGTGATGATATGAAAAAATTGATAACTTTAATTTTGACAATGTTTTGTATTCTTGGGTTAACAGGCTGCAGCACAGAAAAAATTCAATCACCGGGCACTCCAGCAGATGAAGCATTTGATATAGCTGTTGCCAACACAGACTGGACAGACGGAAGCAAAATCTATTTAAAAGCTTTAAATACTGATAAAATGACCGAAAGCAGTGTTCTGCATCTTCCGATATATAAGTTTGACACTCTGGAAGAATTGGAACAGTTTAAAATATCCTTTGGTAAAGAGTTGGATATGGAATACGGATATGATGAAGTTCCGTCATTCAATGAAACAACTGCCAATTATGATGAAACATTTTTTGAAGAAAACACTTTAATGCTTGTTTATGTCAGTGCCAACAGCGGCAGCTACAGATTTGGTGTTAACAGTGTGTTTTGTGACGGAAACTCTTTCTGCATCCATGTAGAACAACTTAACAATCCGGAAGCTGTTACCTGTGATATGACAGGTTGGTTTATAACCGTTGCTGTTACTGACAGGATGGTTGAGGATTGTGTTGAGTTTGATGCTGATTTAGGTAAATGGTAATGGTGAATGAAAGGATTGATCAAAATGAAAAAATATATAAAAAGAGCAATCTCTGCTTGTTTTGGTTCCAGTTTAGCAGTTGTTGCAGTACAATCATTTGATTATCTGGGTGTTTGGAAACTCTGGGATTTTCTTATTAATTTTTTATTTACTTTTATTATAACTACAGTTGTTGTGTCTGTATGTCTTTGGTTGTGGAGTAAAATAAAGAGAAAATAAAGCATACTTTACATGGAGGTAACACTTATGTTAAGACCACATACAGAGCTTGGCTTGAAAGGCGGATTTATAGCAATACCTATAGTTTTACTATTTGTTTGGCTTTTCAACTCCTATCAGTTAGGTAAGTTCGGCAATAAAAATACTGTATCCCCAAAAAGTAAAATATTCTATGTTATACTTGTGCTTTTTATTGTAATTACATCGATTGTTATAGGATTTTTGCTTTTGTATTTTTCGGCATAAGACAAAACAATTATTATTCAAGGAGGAACTGCTATGAGTACAGGTATTGTTTTTTCAGATATTTTAGTAAGCCCGATAACAATGGTTTTAGCAGTTATAGTGTTTCTTCTGTGCTGTTGGCTGCTTTTGTTTAAGAGAAAAACAATCAGCTCGGGCACAAAAACATTAGTTGTTTTTGGCATAATTATCACAGGCATATATATTGCTTTTATAGTTTGGGCGGTTATAGGTTTTGGCGGAGGTTTCAGATGAAAAAATACGAATATAAAAGTTTAAATATCAATACATTTATGGGTTCCGGCACAGTTGAACACAGAGATATAATCAACGAGTATGCTGCAAAAGGATACAAATATGTTGGTTATATTCCGATAGATATTAACGACCACGGAAAAATCAGGAAAATAGATTTAATATTTGAAATCGACCAATAATTTATAAAACTATATATGTTAAAAGCTGCCCTTATCGGAATTATACCGATAAGGACAGCTTTTTATTATGATTCGTAAATTACATTTGCAAGGGCAAAAATGGAAATCCAGGTATACCGTCCCACAACACCATCCTGTGCCAGCCCAACATGCTGCTGAAAACGCCGCACAGCTGTATCTGTTGCATTGCCGAAAATACCGTCCTCCACAAGCACATCATGGGTTGGATATTTTGTCAGAATTACATTCATGGCCGCCTGCATTGTTTCCACATCCGATCCAGAATCTCCGTATCTCAACGGAATATCAGGATGCTGAGGAAAAAACATACAATCACACTCCTTTGATATATTTTATTATCAAAGGCATTTGTTTGTGATATATCTGTTAATCCACATCGAGATAACTTACCGCTTCATCAATATCAATTATTATCTTTCTGCAGTTTTCACAGTAATATGCGGCAGAATATTCTGTTTTCATAAAATCACTCAATGCGATTTCATCTTTTCTTTTCAGGATTGTAACTTTCTGCCTTTTAGTCCATATTGGCGGGGATTTTGCCTCTATTATTCCCCTTTCCATTTCTTTATTGCAGTATGGACAAATCATACCATCACCTCTATTTTGCTGTTCTGAGTGTATTTATGAGCTTGCGAAAATCTTTTTCTCCCCAGATTGCAGGCACAGGATAGAGCGGATTTGCCTCCTTGCTTGCCCACTTGATAATCTGTGGAATATCTTTTTCTTTAATATCCGCAATACCTGCAGGCAGATTCATCCGGCGTTTCAAATCTTCTATCCATTCTATAAATTTAAGTGCTTTTTCCTTGTTGTCTGCACCTGTCATACCGCATGCATCTGCACAGTCTGCAAGTTTATCATATACAGCACTGCCAAACTGACGCATAACATGAGGTAGAATAACAGACATTGCCAGACCATGCGGCACACCGTACAGACCGCCAAGTGTGTGACCTACTGCATGAACATAGCCTACACAGCCACGGGTAAAGGCTCTGCCCGCATAGAATGCCGCTTTCTGCATATTCTGTCTTGCCTGAATATTTTTGCCGTCGTTATAAGCATCAAGAAGATTTTCATAGATAAGCTTAATCGCATCAAGTGCAAGCTTCTTTTCAAGTTTTGTTAGGTATGTATAGTTTGTATATGCTTCAACTGCATGACAGAGTGCATCCATACCTGTTGTTGCTGTTACAAACTGTGGCAGACCAACTGTAAGTTTTGGGTCCAGCACTGCGTATTTAGGAATAAGCACTGTGTCGTTGATGGATGCTTTGTGGTGCGTTGCGCTGTCGGTGATAACTGCCGCAACTGTGGTTTCGGAGCCTGTACCCGATGTAGTAGGAACTGCAAAGAAAGGCGGAATTGGCTTTAAAACCCTAAGCAAACCCTGAAGCTGCACAACCTTTTTCCTTGGTCTTGCCACACGGGCACCGATAGCTTTTGCACAGTCCATTGGTGCACCGCCGCCAAATGCCACCAGACCGTTACAGTCGTTTTCCTTATAGATTTTAAAACCTTCCTCAACATTGTCACTTGTCGGGTTTGGCTCTATGTCGCTGAAAACAACATACTGTACGCCCTCTTTTTCCATAGCCTCAAACATAGGGTTTGGCAGGCCTATTTTCATAAGGCCGTTATCTGTTACAACAAGCACATTATCAAGCCCTTTTTCCTTTATCCAGGCAGGAAGCTTGAGTACGCTGTCCTCGCCTTCGATATATTCTGGCATACGATATGGCAGTACATAGTTACCTATCTTCATAACAAACTGGAAAGTTCTGCAAAATGCTTTATACATACTGTTGGCCTCCTTTGTTTCTTCCTGTACAGTTTCGCCTTCAGCACACATTTCTATGGCGTCAATGGGGCATACATCCCTGCATATCCCGCATCCGATACAGGATTTTTCGTCTTTAAGCTGTGCCTTTGTGTTTATGTCGCCGCGATATTCAGGACCTGAAATTTCAAGGCAGTTCTGTGGGCAGTTTTCCACACATACGGAACATCCTGCACATCTTTGCTTTATATATGGTTTTTTCCATTCTGATTTTGGCTGTTTGGGAACAACTGCACCTTTTTCATCCGTTACCGCTCCCTGCGGACAAATCTTTCCACAGAGGCCGCAGCTTATGCATTTTTCGCTGTCTATTGTATGTTTCTCTTTAAGCACACCATCAATGGCGTTTACAGGACATTGTTTTGCACACAATGTACAGCCGATACATTTTTCGGTTATCGTATAGCCTTTCATATTATGCCCCCTATCCTCCTGCGACCATAGACATAAAAACAACCTGGTCGCCGTCCTTTAATTTTGTATTTTTACCCGCCTGCTGTCCGTTTACCATAACAGCACAGCTGTTTATATCTTTTGCAGTTATTGTTTTTCCGTTCTGCAATGCTTTTTCTGACAGAACTAAATAAAGTTCTTTTACTGAATATGCTTCTGCCGTAAACTCCTTTATCCCGCTGTCAATACGCAGCAGACCGAACAGTTTCACATTTACCATAAAGGTCCTCCGTTATCTGATTTTCAATTTGCGGAGTGTTTTTTCTGTTGGTACACCGTTTTTATCCCAGCCTCTTGCCGCATAGTAGTTTTTTTTCATTGTTGCAAGAGGTACAACTGTTTTTGGATTGTTTGCGTCCTGTGGAACCTTTGTCAGTTTTTCAGGCAGCTTATCATCCTTTTCTGTTATGCCAAAACGTGCATTTACCTCTCTTTCAAGAGTATATCCTCGCTCGCCGCAGCGGATATATTTTCCGAAGGTCATAGGCATATTTACTGCATACGGAAAAATTTTAGTGTGATGGAACACCGGCAGATGCAGTGCAAGCAGTTCAGGATTTTTATTTATAAACCTGAGTGCCCAGCCTATATGCGGAATAGCTGCATTTGCCGCTTTTGTAATAGGTCCGTTTGGCTGTGTGATAAGAAAACCCGGGAAAAATGCATAGGATGTGAACAGACACTGACCTGATGCGGAAATCATCTCCATAAGATCCTGGAAAAGCATTGTGAAATCTGCTTTTGCCTTTGGTGTGTTCGGATTGGTTCTCAGACCAAGACCCTCAAGAATAACAAGATAACCGCCGTTGAGGTGGCAACCACCACGGTTGGAAACTGCATATCCCAGACCCTGTCCTGCTGCCATACGAGGCTCGTACGCTGCGAGTTCAAGCCCTTTTACATTCATGGCAAAATCTTCGCCGCCGTACTTTTTGCTTAAATATCGGCTGCCCTCGGCAAGCTCATCGCCTACGCCTCGTCTGTAGGCAATATCTTCCCAAATCTGTGATATATTATCGGTTCTGCCAAAGCTGAGCCCTGCATCCCACAGACCTTTTTCCTTTGCTTCCATTGCATAAGATATGGTGTTTGCCGCAGAAATTGTGTCCATACCAAGCTCGTCAAGTTCATAATTCCAGCGGTTTACAAGGGATAAATCGTCATTTAAAATGCCGCCTGCAAGCAGACCGAGTGTTTCAAGCTCTGGGCCTTTTACCGATTTGCCGTCAACAGTTACTGTACGGGCACATTTGATAGGACAGGTCAGACAGCCTTTGTTTACAACGTTGTACTGTTCTGCCAGGGTCTCGCCGTTTACCTTTTCAAAATCAAGGTTTTTGCCGTAGGTATAGTTCTTTGTGGCAAGAAGTCCGCACATCTGCATACTGCTTACAAGCCCTGCTGTACCAAGTTTTGGCAGCTGATTGCCTGTAAGCGGATGTTTTTTCAGATATTTAAACCATTTTTTATTCCACTGAGTTGTTTTTTCTTTATCGTAAACAGGAATTGTGTGATTTCCTGCTGCAGTTATAGCTTTGATATTTTTAGCACCAAACACAGCACCGACACCTGCACGTCCCGCTGCACGTTCACCACTGAGTACTGCGGCATATTTTACAAGATTTTCTCCTGCAGGACCTATGCAGATATGACCGTATTTTGATTTGCCTGTTTTGTTCAGCTTTTCTTCCAGCATCTGCTGACATTCGTTGATTTTTGTTCCCCACATATCGTCTGCTGTGTGGAAGATAAATTTATTGTTGTTTATCTCAATCCAGCTGTGTTTTTCGCATCTGCCTTTTAATATTAAAGCATCATAACCCGCCTTTTTAAGATAATACCCAAAGCTGCCGCCGCAGTTGGAAGATGCCAGAATACCTGTAAGCGGAGAAAGTGTGGATATATTGAAACGGCTGGAACTTGGTGCACCTGTGCCGGTGAGTGGTCCCGTGGATATTACAATTATATTTTCTTCGCCCAATGGATTTTCTTTTCCCGTAAAATTATCGCTTAGTATCTTTGCCGCCATAATTTTGCCGCCGATATACAGTTCTCTGTCCTTATCTGTCCATGGATATTCTGTAATTTCTCTTGTGGATAAATCAAGCTGGACCACCTTGCCCATATAACCGCCGTACTTACTTTTCATACACATCCCCCTTATATACGGGTATTTCCGTTTGTTAATTTAATAACATGATTTTAGATTAAAATAAATTAAATTAAGTTATATGTGTTATATTTTTAATATATCATATTTTTTTAAACTTTACAATCTTTTTGATACTTAGTATCGATATTTGAACAAAATAAAAAGCGTATCTGTAACAGATACGCTTTTTGTACGTTTAAATATTTAATTATTTAACGATTTCGCCTTCAGATACGCCGCCGCAAGCATTGTTTTCGTCTGTGTCGATGTGCATTGCTGTTGCGAAAGATGGGCTTACACGAACAACAACATCGTCAAATACGAGTGCTCTGCCGCATGTGTCAACTTTAACTTTAACAATTTCTTTATCTGCTACGCCAAAGCTCTGTGCATCTTCTGGTGTGATGTGGATATGTCTTTTTGCTGCGATAACGCCTTCTGTAAGTTCAACTTCACCAGCTGGGCCAACGAGTTTGCAGCCTGCGGAACCAGCAACGTCGCCGGATTCTCTTACTGGAGCAGCGATACCGATGGAACGAGCATCTGTAAGGGACAATTCAACCTGTGTGCCTTTTCTAACTGGACCAAGGATGGAAACGTTTTTGAGTTCTTTTTTAGGACCTACAACTGTTACTCTTTCTTCGCAAGCGTACTGGCCTGGCTGGGAAAGGTCTTTTTTCTTTGTAAGTTCGTGACCTGCACCGAAAAGAATGTCAAGATGTTCCTGAGACAGATGAATGTGTCTTGCAGATGTTTCAATCAAAATTTTTGCCATTTATATATCCTCCGTTTTTAATAAACATTTGTTTGTATCTTAATGATACCTTAAATTTGTGAAAAAAACAATAGATATTTAAATAAATTTAAGCTAATTGTTATATTTTAAACATTTGCACAAATTACGTTTAAAAAAATAATCTGTGTTGTTGCTTTTAACCACCTTGCACCATATATATACGTTCTGAATAAAATAACTGTAGGGTGGTGATTGTCTGTGAAATATAATAACTATGATATTTATATAAAAGTGCTGTATATCAACGCAGGAAAGTCTGTTATGGACAGACTTTCCTCAGTATTTACACCATATATACGTTATGATTACCTTTATCATATTTATAATAAAATCCTTGCTTCACCGCTTGATAATCATTGTGCCTTTAATGACTGTTTCGGTGCTTTTTTCCACAAACTGTGCTGTAAATTATCAAACGATATTTATAAAGATGATATTATTTATTATATACTTTCGCCATATCATAACTATGATGTTATATTTCAGATGCTTGTACCAGATAAAAAATCTGTTTTCACCAACAACTTATTCGTACACCAGTGTAAAGTCAACAAACTTTACTCTGGTAAAAAATCGGATAAATTCAGTGAATATCTTAATTTTGCAGAGGATTTATTCAACAAAAGCGAAAAAATACAGCAGGAATAATTATTTCCTGCTGTTTATTTTTTATATATTATTTTGCAAGTTTTCTCAGAATGGACATTGGTGCAATCTCAACATCGCAAGGTACAGAGAAAGGCATCATAGAATGTGCTGTGCTTTCAATCTCGTTACCGTCTGCATCAAAGATTTTTTCAGGTGCAAATTTCATCACGCTGCCGTCAGGGCTGAGCACTTCAATTTCATCACCAACAACAAACTTACCGCGCTGTGAGCAGTAAAGTGTACCGTTTTCCCATTTTTCTGCAACTGCCAGCAGATCCCATTCTCTGATATATGTAGAAGAATCTGTTGTCTGTGTTGCATTTTCCCTGCCGAAGTAGAAACCTGTGGAATATCTGCGGTGGCTTGTTTTTGTAAGTTCTTCGAGAACAGAAATAGGACAAAGGAAATCATCAGGATTTGCAGCGTAAGCATCGAGTGCCTGACGGTATGCTGCTGTTACAGATGCAACATAGTAGAAGCTCTTTGCTCTGCCTTCAATTTTAAGGCTTGTGATACCTGCTTTTGCCAGCATATCGATATATGGTGCCATACACAGATCGTTTGCATTCATTATGTATGTACCTTCTTCTGTTTCGTTGATATCGAAATACAGATCAGGGCGTTTTTTTTCAACCAGCTGATACTGCCAGCGGCAAGGCTGAGAACATTCACCGCGGTTTGCATCACGGCCGTTGAGATACTGGGACAAAAGGCATCTGCCGGAAAAAGACATACACATTGCACCGTGTACAAATGCTTCTATATCCAGATCCTTTGGTGTTTTTTCGCGAATTTCAATAATATCTTCAAGGCTTGTTTCTCGTGCAAGAACAATACGTTTTGCACCAAGTGCATAGGCTGCATTTGCTGTAACGTAGTTCATTATGCCAACCTGTGTGGAAAAATGTATTTCCATACCAGGTGCATTTTCCTTTACCATACTGAGTACGCCGAGGTCTGCCACAATAACAGCGTGAACGCCTGTTTCAGCTACCTTTCTGATAAACTCAGGCATCTTTTTTACATCTGCATTTGTAGGCACAGTATTGAGTGTAAGATAAACTTTTTTGCCGAGGCTGTTGGCGTAGTCAGCTGCTTCTTTAAGCTGTTCAAGTGAAAAGTTTTTTGGTGCTGCACGCATACCAAAGTCTTCAGCACCAAGATATACAGCATCTGCACCATATGCAAAAGCAAATTTAAGTCGCTCCATATCTCCTGCAGGAGATAAAAGTTCAGGTATATTCATTTATAAACTCCTTATTTAACGGTAGCATTTACCGCTTCCATTGTTGCAATATTCTGCACATGACCTGCCCAGGTTTCTGCATAGTAGTATTTTCCTGTAAGGTCTGTGAGGAAGAAATAGTATGGACTGTCTGGTGTTGGGTTAAGTACAGCATTGATGGCTGAAATGCTTGGGGAAGAAACAGGTGTGATTGGAATACCAACACACAGATATGTATTAACCGCTTCCTGCATAGCAACAGGGCTCTGGTCACGGCCTACGCCAAGATATGGTTCAACCTGTTCTCTCATATAGTAGTAGGAAACATCGGATTCAAGTTTCGGGAACGGAGAATCCGGTTTGAGACGGTTGAGGAATACTGCTGCAACATCAGGCTGATTGATTGGGTCGCCTGCTTCTTCTTCAACATAGGAAGCAAGGGTAACTACATCCTGAAGTGTAAAGCCCTGCTGTTCCATCTGTGCATACATTTCATCAGTTATAAGGCTGTCAAAATGACCGAGCATCTTTTCGGCAATTTCGTATGCTGTTGCTTCCGGGTAAAACTCGTATGTTTCAGGATATAAAAAGCCTTCCATTTTAAAAGGTTTAAGTTCGTGGTCCTCTACATACTGATAGAATTTAAACTGTGACCAGTCGGTTTCTTCCACTGTATCAATAAATTCCTGTGCATCGCAGAAACCCGCTTCTTCCACAAGTCTGGAAATTCTTACAATGGAAGAACCTTCAAAAACTGTGATGGAAACTGTTTCTCTGAGATCTTTTGGTGTTGTGAGTTCTTTTACGATTTCTTCATAAGACATATTTTCTCTGAGAGTAAATTCGCCGTACTGAAGATTGTCAATCGGGTTCTGTTTTGCATAGAGTTTGAAAAAAAGCTCGTTTTTTACAACGCCGCTGTCTGCAAGCACTGTTGCAACAGAGTATGCCCCCATACCCTTTTCAAGCTGAACTGTAACTGCTTTATCGCTGCCTTTGCCGCCTTTTACGTCACCGTTATAGGACATAAATACCGCACCAACTGCTGCAACACCTATTACTGCAATAACTGCAAGAATAGAAATAATCTTTTTCACTGTCTTTTTCTCCTTAATATATTAATCAAACATCAGATTTGCATATACTTCTTTATCCAGATTTTTCACAAGACAATGTGGCTGTAATCTGCCCTCACCGAGAAACAATGGTGAATTCTGTGAAAGCTGAATTTCCGCCTTTTCTTTGCCTGTGCGTTCCCTTACCGCCTGCAGCAACTGCAGTGCATAAGATGTGGAATCTGCAAATAAGTCTCTGACGATTATTTTATCTTTATCTTCATAATACAGACAGTATGCGTTTTTGCTTTCAGCGGTTGAACCGCCTTCAGTATACACATACTCTGTAAATTTTTCGTATCCTTCTTTTGAAAAGTGTACAACCTCGTCTTCGCTGTATTTAGACCGAACTTCTTTAAATCTTGAGGAGGTAACTGTGTCAAAATCTGCAGTTGCCCACAGATTTCTCTTTATATCTATAACAGCTTTACGAAGATATACTGTGTTGTCATATCCCATATTTCTGTAAAAGTCAAACAGACTTTCCTGTGCCGGCTGTGTAAGGACAAACTGATAGCCCTCGCTGAGTTTTTTATTCTCTACATACTCCATAAGCTGTTTTGCATAGCCTTTATTTCTGTACTGCGGCACAGTTGCAAGACCATAGATATAAAAACCTTTTTTGTTATATGCATAAAGGTCTATGCCTGCAATAACCATTGCGGCTATTTCATCATTTTCTTTTACAAGATAGATTTCTTCGGGTTTACAGATATTTGCAGCAAACTGTGCAAATTTTTCGCTGTCACCGAAAATCTCTGTCCAAAGCTGTTGTATTCTTTTTAAATCAGCTGTAGTGGCTGTTGTAAACTGCATAAAAAGTCTCCTTTTTTTACACTACATCAAGTTTTGCCATATATTTTGTGCGGATTTCACATGGAAAGTTTGCAAGTTTTGCCTTACGCAGATTTTCCTGCCCCATATCGTCCTCCCGGTTGATAAATTCATAATTCTGCAGGCAGTTACGTGCAAAATCGCGGTTTATTACGGCATAAGCACCTGTGACCTCGTGAAATGCTTTTTCCACGATTATATCAACCATATTATCATTTATAGGTGAAGCAAGTGTGAAAGCCACTATTCCGTCTTTTATCTCTATAAAGGCACCTATAATGTCTGTTTTTTCCAGATTGTCAAGAATTTCTATAATTCCTTCTCTTTCTGCAAACAATCCCATCGACTCATCACAGTTATTTCTGCGACACCATTCTCTTTCAAACTCTTTTGCCTTTTCCACATTTTCCAAGGTGAGTATATTGAAAGTATATTCAGGATTGTCTCGTTCAAAACGGGAACAGTGATTGCGTTTTTTCTGATAGTTTTTACCTAAAAGGTTGCTCAGGTCCTCTGTTTTGTAAATATAGTCAAAGGTATCTCTGTCTGCAACAATCTCGAACAGACTGCCAAAATGCTGTTCCATAACAGCTTTCTGATTTTCGTCCATTGCAAAAATCTTTATACGGTAGCTGTTCTCTTTTGCATCATCAATTATCATCTGAACAGCTTTTTCAAAAGGCAGTTCCCCAACAGGAGAAAGATACCAGTAAGAATTATCGCCCATAGTGCGCATAAAGAGTGTGTTTTCGCAGATTGTATACTCCACATGATGACGGAAAGACCATATAAGCATTGTAAAGAAACAGTGGTCACAGTTTTCCACATTATATTTCTTTAAAATCGGGTTTATTGTTTCAAAATCCTCTACTGCAAGCTTTTTAAAATTTTTCATAATTATAGAACCTTATTAACTGCTTCAAATATTTTATCTGCAATTTCTTCTATTGTAAGTGGATTTTCACCGTTGTCACATTTTATTCTTGTCCAGTTATCATGGCTGACACAGAAATACGCCGCTTTTCTGGATTTTTCCAGATATTCCTTATCCTTTTCGTGGATATCTTTTTTGCTTTCGTCACCAAGATATCTTTTGCTCATCAACTTCTGTGAAACTTCAGGGCTCATGTCCAAGTATATTACAACATCTGGCTTTGGGATACCGATTTTTTTGTATTCAAAATCATAAAGCCAGTCCATAAATCCGTCCCAGTCTTCGCTTGGCAGTTTGGAACACTGGTGGACACCGTTGCTTGTGGTGTATCTGTCTGCCACAACTATACCGCCATCGTTGTAGAACTGCTCCCAGTTTGTTTTAAAACTGATATATCTGTCCACAGCATAAAAGCTGGAAGCTGCATAAGCGTTTACTCCATCAGGTTTGTCGCTGAGTTTGCCGCTGAGATACATTCTTACTGGTGCGGAAGAATCGCTTTCATAGTCGGGGAAAGTTACCTTTTTAACTGCAAAATCCTTGCTTTTCAATGCTTCAAAAAGCAGATTCGCCTGTGTTGCCTTGCCTGAACCGTCAAGGCCTTCAATAACAATAAGTTTACCCATTTATGTAACCTCATAAAACAAGTATTTTATCTGTTTTACATGTAAAGCCATCAAACTTTACAGCCCGCAAATAGCTGCTTAAACAGCATTATTTTTTAATATTTGCGTATTTTTCTTTCATTTCTGCTGCTTTGCCACAGCTCATTTTACCCTCTTTACATACACCGCAGGCACAGCTTGGACCCGCTTTCTGGAAAAGTGCAGGTGCAACTTCCCAAACCAGTTTAAGCATTTCATCGGCAAGCTGGCGGATTTCCCACTGTGCTCTCATACAGCAGCGGTGTGCAAAGAAATTGTTGAGGCTGCGTGCATTCATTGTAACAATCATCTTTGTTGTGCATGCGTTAGGAAGAATAAAGCGTGCATCTTCGATAGCCTGTTTTTCTGCAGCTTTGTTTGCAGCTTTTTCGTCCATACCCTCAGCAATCATTCTTGCCTTGTGTGCTTCCTTGAGAACCTCTGTAACTTTGATATAGTTTTCGCAGGCTGCATCCATGGATTCGTTGAATTTGCTGAGAGTTTCTTCATCCGCTGCAACTTCAGGCGGTGTAACAAAGTCGAACTGTTTGAGATTTACGTACCTCTGGCTCTGAACACTGTAGGAAGCAATTCTGTGTCGTGTAATCTGTGCCAGCAGAGAACGGGAAACGCCCTCGATAGCAAATGTAAAGCTAACGTGTTCTGTTGGGCTTTCATGACCTAAAGAAGAAAGCATTGTAACAAATTCCTTGCTTTTTTCTTCGGTAAGACCATCAAGCAGTGTGTCAATCTGTGCATTGGAATAACAAAGTTTTGCTGCTGCAGCAACAACCTTTTCGGGATTTGGTGTATGTGCAATAAGTTGAACTTTCATTTATCTCTCTCCTTTAGTTGAGTTTTGTTATAGGCGTAAAGTTTGCCATAATTTTTTTGGTTCCTGCTGTATCGAATTTTACCTCCAGCATAGCATCATTTGCCATCGGCTTAACCGCAACAACTGTGCCGTCACCAAAGACATTATGGCGTATTCTGTCCCCTGATGCATAGTTCGCAACAGGCTGTTTTTTAGCCGCTGTGCTGCCGCCAACAATATTGGATTTAGGCAGCTGAGAACCTATCAGACTGCTTGGCTGTCCAAAACCTGTAACTCTCTGTGCAGGTTTTCTCTGCATAAGTGTAGAGTTCTGTGCACCAAAGCTGTTTTCAAGATTATATTTTTTAACGTTTTTATCTATTACATCACATACAGACTTATCAATTTCTTCGATAAATCTGGACGGCAATGGACGCTTTGTCTGGCCGAATACCATTCTTTCGGCACAATAGGACAGATAAAGTTCCTTTTTGGCACGGGTAATGCCAACATAGGCAAGTCGGCGTTCTTCCTCTATATCGTCAGGGTTATATTTGGACATTTCGCCTGGAAAAATTCCTTCTTCGATACCAACGATAAACACGTAAGGGAATTCAAGACCTTTTGCAGAGTGGATTGTCATAAGTGTAACACTGTCTGCATCCTGATCATAGTTGTCTATATCACTGATAAGGCTTACCTCCTCAAGAAATGCTCTTAAGGTTGCATCCTCGCCGTTGTTGTTCTTGTATTCCTGCATATTGGTTACCAGCTGACCAACGTTTTCAAGACGGGTTTTACCCTCTTCCCCCTGCTGGATAAGCATATCCTCGTAACCTGTGATACGGATAAGATTTGGTACAATGTGTTCCATCGGACAGTCTTCGCACAGACGTACAATCTGTTCATAGATACCGTAAAAATTTTTAAGTGCACTTGCAGCACGGCCAAGCTGTGGATAATCATATACATTTTTGATTATCTCGATCATTGATATGCCGTTTTCTTTGGCAAGATTTGAGATTGTTTCCACTGTTGTGTTGCCGATTTTGCGGGCAGGTGTATTGATGATACGCTTGAGACGCAGGTCATCTTCAGGATTAATTGCCACATTGATATATGCAAGGATATCCTTGATTTCCATACGGTCGTAGAAACGGTGACCGCCAATTATACGGTATGTGATACCGCTTCGTGCAAGGGCATTTTCCACCGCACTGGACTGCATATTCATTCTGTAGAGCACGGCGTGGTCGGAAAGTTTGGCACCTTTTTTCACATTCTGTGCGATTATATCTACGATATTGCGGCTTTCATCAAATTCCTTTGGCAAGGAATAGATTTTTACCTTTTCGCCGTCTCCTTTGCTGGTCCAGAGGGTTTTGCCTTTTCTGCCGTTGTTATTTCTGATAACGGAGTTTGCAGCATTGAGTATATTGAATGTGGAACGGTAGTTCTGTTCCAGACGAATTACCTGTGCCCCTGCAAAGTTTTCCTCGAAACTGAGGATATTTTCTATGGTTGCACCACGGAAACGGTAGATACTCTGGTCGTCATCACCTACAACACAAATGTTGTTGTGAGCCTGAGAAAGCAGGTGTACAAGCTCGAACTGTGCTGTGCTTGTGTCCTGATATTCGTCCACCATTATATATCTGTATCTGTTCTGATAATAACCGAGAACATCTTCGTTTTCTTTGAAAAGTTTTACTGTATAGTAGATAAGGTCATCAAAGTCGAAAGCATTGGCTTTTTTTAGACGCTTCTGATATTCCTCATAACATTTGACAACAAGTCTTTCATGGGCATTTACTGCAAATTCCGCTGCCTCCTGTGGAGAAATGAGCTTGTCTTTATAACCCGACATATGGCTCATCACACTTTTGAGCTGAACGAACTTGTCGTCGATGTTAAGATCCTTCATAATCTCTTTGATGATACGTTTCTGGTCGTCTGTATCGTAGATTGTAAAGGATGAATCAAAACCCAGCTTATCCCCATCTCTGCGAAGTATTCTCACACAGAGAGAATGGAATGTGCTTGCCATAACATCGCGGGAATACTCTCCAATAGACTTTTCAAGGCGTTCACGCAGTTCTGCCGCCGCCTTGTTTGTAAATGTAATCGCAAGGATGTTGTATGGTCTGATAGGACTGGTTGCAATTTCGTTTTCCTGTTCAAATGAAAGCTTTTCTCCACCATTTACAGCATTTTCCAATGCCTGTAAAGTTTCATCGCTTACATCACCCGGGAAATAATCGGAGCTGTAGCTGTGGCCAAAACGCACCATATTGGAAATACGGTTGATAAGCACGCTGGTTTTGCCGCTGCCGGCACCTGCAAGTATGAGAATAGGACCTTTTATCGCATATACCGCCTTCTGCTGCATAGGATTTAAAAAGCCAAACTGTTTTTCTATGTATTCTTTTCGCAATGAAACTGCTTTGGAAAATTCCATCGGTTACCTCTTGACATTATTAATCATTTTATTATACCACGAAAATACCTCTTAGTAAATCAGTTTTGGGAATTACTGCTCAAGATGTATATAATATCCGTGAAGCTCTTTCTCTACCTCTTTATAATCGGGCATATACCTTTCTATTTCTGCGTAAAACTCTTTGGAATGATTGAACTGCTTTATATGACTTAACTCATGAATTGCCATATATTCCCTGCATCTTTGAGAAACCAACGCAAGTCTGTAGGAAAAACAGATAGCACCGTCCTTTCCGCAGGAGCCCCATCTTCTCTCAGCGGAAGTTATCTTAACGCTTTTTATTTTTACGTCCATAATATCCGCATACTTATGTACAAGTTCTTTCATTACGGGCAGCAGTTGTTTTTTCATAATTTCCCGCTGGTCCTTTGTTACAAGGACACGATGGTGATATGTTTTTGCAAAATATTCCCGCTGTTTTTCTATCCATTCCTTTTGACTTTCCACAAAAGCCTCTATATATTTTTCGCTTGTAAAAAGTCCTGCTTTTACCACCACTTCTCCTGTCACTGATACTGTAATAAGCAGTCTTTTTCTTCTGTGATGACGAATTGTTTTATATTCCATATTTCACCAAAAAAGGCGATATAAATCGCCTTTTTAAATCGTTATTATTTTCTTGAAAGACCAGGCGTTACATCTCTGAAACCTGATTCCAGTTTGCCTTCAAGTTCAAATACTTTACCTGTACCGATTGCAACACACTGTTCGCAGTTATCTGCCACAAGCACCTTACATTTGAGGTGATGCTGGAAATATTTATCCAGATTTGCCAGTTTTGCACCTGCACCTGTGAGAAGAATGCCGTTTTCGTAGATATCACCGGAAAGTTCAGGAGGTGTGATTTCCAGAACATTTTTTACTGCGATAACATATTCTTCAATAACAGGGTCGATAACAGGTTTAAGGTCAAAGGTGGAAACATTCAGTTTACCAGGGAGACCTTTGAGCAGATTGATACCTTTAATCTCAAATGTACGGTTGTTTTCTTCAGTAGGCATACAGTCTGCAACTGCATGTTTAAGCTGCTGTGCAGTTTTCTGTCCTACGTAGAAATTGAATTTGTTTTTAAGCATTTTTACAATCTCTTTATCGATTGCATTACCAGCAAGCTTGATGGATTTTGAACATACAATACCACCCAGAGAGATAACAGCTATATCAGTTGTACCGCCGCCGATATCAACAATCATATTACCGTTTGCCTGCATAATATCAAGGCCTGCACCGATTGCTGCTGCAATAGGTTCCTCTATGATAAGAACCTGCCTTGCACCTGATGAAATAGCTGCATCTACAACTGCATTTTCCTCAATACCTGTAACAGCACTTGGAACACAGATGCTCACCTTTGGCTTTACCACCTTGGAGTCGTAGGATTTGTTGATAAAGTATTTTACCATCTCTTTTGTAAGGGTATAGTTGGAGATTACACCGTCTTTAAGAGGATATTCCGCAACTATATTCTTGTGGGTTTTGCCCACCATTTCAAAGGCTTTCTGACCAAAAGCGATAGGTGTGCCGCTTTCTGCGTCATAAGCCACAACGCTTGGCTCATTGATAACGATGCCGTCGTTTTCTCTGTATATCATAACTTTGGTTGTACCCAAGTCAATTCCAATATCATTAGATGCCATATATTAACCTTCTTTCTATCCTTTATTGTATGCAAAAGTAATGCCGATAACCCTTGATGCTCCACTCTTTTTGAGAGTTCTGGCAACCTCTTCCAAGGAGTAACCTGTAGATACAATATCATCCAGAATTACAATATTTTTCCCTTTTACATCGCCATTTACACTGAATACACCACGCAGATTACTTTTGCGTTCAGCTAAAGATAAATCATGCTGATTTTTTGTCTTTTTAACCTTTGTTACAAGGTCTTTATTATACCTCAGATTGCAGGTTTTTGCAATCTGCCGTGCCATCTCCTGTGGCAAATCATATTCCCTGTCATACATTTTTGATTTATGGTACGGCATAGATATAATTACATCTATTTTATTCTTTGCAAAATAATCTTTGAAATCAAAACTTGTATAACTTAAGAACTCTCTGATAAATGCTGAGCAATTTTTGAACTTGGCATACAAAATACCATCCCTTACCATATCCTTATACAGATAAAACGAAATACATTCATCGAGATTTTTAAAACAGGAGTGGTTTATCTGTCTGTTCTGCTTTGGAATTTCATAAAATTCTGCTGCTTTTCTGCATTTATCGCAGTTTTCCCCCACAGCCAGCACATCATTGCAGAACATACATTTGGGTGGAAATATAAAATCAATCAAAAGTTTTTTATCCATTCATCTCTTCCAGGAAATATTTTATACCTGAATATCTCAGCTGTTTTCTGTGATTTAATGTCATCTGACCGAGAATATAAGGCTTGCCGATAATAATAAGCAACTCTTTTGCACGGGTAATTGCTGTGTACAGAAGATTGCGGTACTGCAGTTCTTTTGCAGTATCGGATATACACAGCACAACCGCTTTGAATTCACAGCCCTGACTTTTGTGGACAGTTATTGCATAGGAATGCTCAAGCTGCGGAAATTCCTCCTGTGTGTATGTGTACAGCCTGTCCTCAAAACGTACATACATCAGCTTGTTGAAGGTATCTATCCTTTCAATCACGCCGATATCACCGTTAAAAACTCCGATATCGCCATTACCGTCGTCCTTTACATACTCAAGGTCATAGTTGTTCTTTATCTGCATAACCTTGTCGCATTCACGGAAAATCACACCATTGAATGAGATTTCTTTCTTATTTGCCGCCGGCGGATTAAGGCTTTTCTGCAGCACCACATTAAGATTTGCCGTGCCGCCACGCTTTTTGCGGGACGGACACAGCACCTGTATCTCATCAAAGCTGTCATATCCGTATGCCTGTGGCAGTCTGGTTGTTACAAACTGTACCAGCAGGTCTTCTGCTCTGTCGCCATCTGCATCAATAAAGAAGAAATCGCTGTCTTTACCTGCCGAAACAGGAGCAATACCATTATTTATATTATGAGCATTTACAACTATCTGGCTCTGCTGTGACTGACGGAAAATCTCGGTGAGCATTACACAGGGAACAATACCGCTTTCGATAAGGTCCTTGAGGATATTGCCCGGACCTACTGCAGGCAGCTGGTTTGAATCGCCCACAAGAACTATTCTGCAGTTTGGTTTTACGGCAGTTATAAGCTGAGAAAACAGCACAATATCCACCATGGAAAACTCATCTATAATAAGCACCTGACAAGGCAGCGGGTTGTCCTGATTGCGTGCAAAACGCAGGTTGTCTTTGCTGCCAGGCATAACCTCCAGCAGTCTGTGGATTGTTTTTGCAGGTTTGTCGGTAAGATCAGAAATACGCTTTGCAGCACGGCCTGTTGGTGCACAAAGGCTTATTTTAAGCCCCTGTGCTTCAAAAAGGCTTATAATACCTTTTACTATTGTGGTTTTGCCTGTACCGGGCCCCCCCGTAATAATTGATACAGGAGAATTGTAAACCCTGCTTATTGCCTCTTTCTGCTTTTCAGCATAAGAAATATCATTAATCTGTTCGATATATTTTATAAGAGTGTTTACATCTTCATCGTTGTATATTTCGTTTGCCATAAGCTCTGTGAGCTTCTGGGTAATAACAATTTCCGCTGCATATAGTTCTGCAAGAAAAACAAATTCCTTGTCATAAAGTTTTTCTTCTATCAGCAACCCCTGGTCAAAAAGGTTCTGCAGATTGTTTTCCACTTTTTCAGGTTCTACGCTGATAAAGGCAGACACCGTTTCGATAAGCTTCTGTTTTGGAACACAGCTGTGACCTTTAAGGGTGTTGTGGCGGAGCACAAACATTATACCGCCTTCAATGCGGCAGCTGTTATCGTACTCCATCATCAGTTTCTGAGCAATTTCATCCGCTCTTTCAAACTCGAAAAAACAAGGCTCTCCGCACAGTACAAAAGGATTGTCTGTAACAATCTCAACTGTGTTCGGGCCAAGCATTGAGTATAGTGCTATGGCTTCCTTTGCTGCAACGTTATATTTGGAAAGAAAAATCACAGCATCCTGTACACCGTGGATTTTCTTGAATTCCTGCTGAATTGCTTTGGCTTTTGAGTAAGATATCCCCTGTATCTGTGCCAGTTTTTCAGGGAAGTTGTCCAGAACATCAAAGGTTTCTTCTCCAAATTTTTCCACAATTCTTTTTGCAAACACCATTCCAACACCCTTTACAGCACCGCTGGCAAGGTATGTGTAGATAGCATTTGCATCGCTTGGGAGGCTTAATTCCACCTTTTCGGCTTTAAACTGCACACCAAAAGACGGATGGTTGGTATAATCGCCAAAAGCTACCAGCTTCTGCCCTTCTCCTATACCTGCCATCTCGCCCACTACTGTTATGTATTCTGTTTCTGTTTCCAGTTCCAGAACTGTAAAACCAGTATCTTCGCTTTGAAATGTTATGTGAACAACATTTCCCTCAATGCGTTTTAATGTGTGCAAAATTTACCCTCTTTTGTTTGATTTTATGAGAATATTGTATCACAATTTACAGTTGTTATCTATACAAAAATAAATATGTTACCAATTGTTCACACTTTTCACATTCAAAACATCTTCCAGATAGCTGTTCAGTATTTCCAGCTGTTTTTCTCCATCTGTTTCACTGTCAAATGGGTAAAGCACCGTGTAATTATTGGGCATATTCTGCTCTGCAAATTTCACCTTTCTGAATGTTGTGTCTTTCATATCATTTTTCATAATCATCACCGATGCAGGCATTTTTCCTATGCTGAAAAAGGTTAAAGCCGTATCTATAAAGCAGTACATCCCAAAAACCGCAAATCCCGTGAGAATTATAATATAAATATCGTAAGCCATCCAATCACCCCTATGACTTATGATATGTGCATATATTAAATATTGTTAATATCAGTTTTTTATGGTAATATTTTATTGGTGATTTAATGAAAGAATTAATTTTTAAAGGCACAAAACCTGTGCGTCTTGATATATATATAAGCGAAAAATATCCGCTGATAAGACCAAATGTTCTGAACAGATTTCTGCGTCAGAACAAGGTCAAAGTAAATGGCGGAAAGACAAGTGCAAACTATAGACTGTCTGACGGAGATATTATTAATCTCTATGTGAATGATGAATATCTTTTACAGCCCGATAAAAACAATGCTCATCTTTTCGCTTCTGCTGCGGTTGAAATCCTCTACGAAGATGATAATCTGTTTGTAGTGAACAAACCATCGGGTATCAGCGTTATCAGCGATAACTGGCAGGAATTTGATACCCTTACAAACCGTATAAAACATTATTATCACAAAAACAATCTTGGCGATAATATTCCTCAGCTTTGCCACAGAATTGATACTGGCACCAGCGGAATAGTTATTCTTGCTAAAAATGATGCCGCTTTGGAATTTATGTTTGATATATTCCGTGATAAACAGTTGAAAAAGAAATACATCTGTGCTGTAAAAAACAATCCGAAAATCAAGGATGATATTTACAAAGCATATCTCACCAAAAATTCCCAGCGGGGTTTTGTAACTGTAAGCGAAAAACCGCTTAACAATGCAAGCCAGAATATTGAAACAGGTATAAAAACACTGGACAGCTTTGACGGATATAAACTGCTGGATATAAACCTTTTTACAGGCAGGACACACCAGATACGTGCACATCTTGCCTATATGAATATGCCCGTGCTTGGAGACAGCAAATATGGCGACAACAATCTCAACCGCAGACTTAAACTTAAATATCAGCTTCTCTGCAGCTATTATCTCAAATTTGGCAGAATAGAGGATGAGAGATACTCCTATCTTTCCTATAAAGAAATCTCCTGCCCTATGCCTTGGTTTGTGGATAGTTTTAACGAAAGAAAACTTTAATACAACTAAAAAGAGAGTATCTTTTCACCCGAGTGAAACAGATACTCTCTTATGTTTTTACAAACCAAGAACTAAATCTTCTGATTTTATCCAGCCGCGTTTTTTCATTATTTCACAGAAAACAACGCTTAAAACCGCTGGGAGAACAAAGCAGATAAGCAGCATACCAATCCAGTCAGTTGCTGTAATTGCCGCCTTTGTGCCGTTGGCAACATCATTAATCCAGCCTGTGTATACACCTATCTGACCTACGAAACCGCAGGTACCCATACCTGAAGAAACAGCTGCACCGTTCATCTGAAACTCAAACAGACAGGTTGCTATAGGGCCTGTAACGGCTGATGCAAGGGTTGGTGGAATCCATATACGAGGATTTTTTACGATATTGGACATCTGCAGCATACTTGTGCCGACCCCCTGTGCCACAAGACCACCCCAGCCGTTTTCTTTAAAGCTCATAACAGCAAAACCTATCATCTGTGCACAGCAGCCTGCAACTGCCGCACCGCCTGCAAGACCTGTAAGCCCGAAAGCTGCACATATAGCTGCTGAACTGATTGGCAAAGTGAGTGCCATGCCGATTATAACAGAAACCATTATACCCATAAAGAAAGGTCTTAACTCTGTTGCCCACATAATTGCAAGACCAACCGACTGTGCCAATGCACCGATTGGCTGTGCCACAGCCTTTGCTATAAAAATACCTGCCAGAATTGTAACAGATGGTGTAACAAGCAGGTCTATTTTTGTTTCCTTGGAAACAATTTTACCAAGTTCAGCTGCTGCAATAGTAACAAAATATACTGCAAGCGGACCTCCCGCCCCAGCCATTGCATTTGTGGCAAAACCTACAGGAATAAGCGAAAACAGCACCATTGACGGACAGTGCAGTGCAAATCCGATTGCAACTGCTATACCAGGACCTACCATTGCAGATGCCAGTCCACCGATTGTATAGCCTGCTGCACCCTCACCTGTACCTATTGTAACGATGATTTCCTGCAGAAAAGCAATATCGAACTGCTGCCCTATTGTGTTTAAAATTGTGCCCACAAGCAGTGTACAGAACAATCCCTGTGCCATTGCACCCAAGGCGTCGATGCCGTATCTTTTACCAGATACAACAACATCTTTACGTTTCAGAAAAAGTTTAAATTCTTTCAATAAAAACACTTCCTTTTAATTGTGCCTGATTTGTCAAAAAAATAACTTTGCCCATATACAACGAAAAGCATTGAGGACAAAATGTCTTCAATGCTTTTTTGTGTGGTGGAGACGATCGGGATCGAACCGACTACCTCTTGAATGCCATTCAAGCGCTCTCCCAGGTGAGCTACGCCCCCGCATACTATCAAGGTTCAGATTTTACTGTAAAAGTATATCATATTATGCTTTAAAAATCAATATATAATTTAAATTCCGATTATGTATACAGAAATATATTATATGTAGTCAAGGGATACCCCTGTAAAGAGTATCCCTTAAACAATATATATTTTTAATCTCTGAGGAACAGGTCTCTTGTATACACCTTATCCCTTACGTCGTCAAGGCAGGAATTATATCTGTTTGCAATAATTGCATCGCTCATTGCCTTGAATTTTTCCAGATCATTAACTACAACACTGCCAAAGAAAGTTTCGCCGTCTTTAAGAGTTGGTTCGTAGATAACAACTGTTGCTCCTTTGGCCTTTATACGCTTCATAACACCCTGAATGGATGACTGACGGAAGTTATCACTGTTGGATTTCATTGTCAGACGATAAACACCTACAGTTGCCTGATTGTGTTCGTTTATTCCTGCAATTTCAAGAACTTTATCGGCAATAAAATCCTTTCTTGTTCTGTTGGAATCCACAATAGCCTCTATAAGATTCTGTGGCACATCCTTGTAGTTTGCCAGAAGCTGTTTTGTATCCTTTGGCAGGCAATAACCGCCATAACCAAAGCTTGGATTATTATAATGCGTACCGATTCTTGGATCAAGGCATACACCGTTGATAATCTGCTGTGTATTAAGTCCTTTTGTTTCTGCATAGGTATCAAGTTCATTAAAGAATGATACCCTTAGTGCAAGATATGTGTTTGCAAAAAGTTTTACTGCCTCGGCTTCGGTAAATCCCATAAACAGTGTTTCAACATTATCCACAGCGGCACCTTCAGCCAATAAATCAGCAAAAGTATGTGCTGCCTTTACAAGTCTTTCGTCCGCCATATCTGTACCCACAATAATGCGGCTTGGATAAAGATTATCGTACAGTGCCTTGGATTCTCTGAGAAACTCCGGACTGAATATAATATTTTTGCTGCCGGTTTTTTCTCTGATTGAGTGTGTATATCCTACCGGTATGGTTGATTTGATAACCATTATTGCCTGCGGATTTACACGCATAACCAAATCTATAACTGTTTCCACTGCTGATGTGTCAAAAAAATTTTTCTGTGAATCATAGTTTGTTGGTGCAGCTATAATAACAATTTCCGCGTCTTTGTATGCAACTTCTGCATCAAGGGTTGCTGTAAGATTAAGCTGCTTTTCAGCAAAAAATCTTTCTATCTCATCATCCTGTATGGGTGCTATTCTTTTATTGATCAGTTCTACTTTTTCAGGAATAATATCAACTGCTGTCACTTCATGCTTTTGTGCCAGCAACACTGCAAGAGATAATCCTACATATCCTGTTCCTGCTACTGCTATTTTCATTGTCTTTACCTCAACTATACTTTAATAAGATGTAACTATAAAATTAAAATATACGGTATTGCATAAAATGCAAGTTAAATATATGTCAATTAATGATATCACATTATGCGATATAAAGTCCACCCGTTTTTAAAAATTCAGCAATTTACACGATAATATACAACGACACCCCACAAAATCTGTGGGGTGTCAGTCTGCAGTTTAATATCAGGTTTATACATCAGCCTGCTGATTAATATTTCAGCTTCACAAAGCGTGACATATTATCGACTGATGAAATATCTTGTGAAAAGTATTTCTGTGACGGAAACCGATTATCCTTAAACAATGGATAAATACAATTAACCAAGAGCAACCATGCTGAAAACAAGAGCAAACAGAGCAACTGTTTCACAAAGACCAACAACAGTGATGTACTGTGAGAAACCTTTACCTGTTTCAGCCAAAGCGTCTGCACCTGCAGCACCAGCTTTACCCTGTGCAACAGCAGAAAGTGCCATAGCAATACCGGCAGAAACGCCAAGGCCTAAAAGGAAGCCTGGGTCAGCTGTGGAAGATTTCATCTGCTGCATAAGAAGGAAGCCGTAGATAGTCTGTGTAAGAGGTGCACCTGCAAAAACTGTAAGAATAAATGGTGCTACTTTATTAACCATATAACATTTTTTCCATGCACCGATTGCTGCCTGACCAGCTGCACCGATACCTATAGCTGAACCTGTTGCAGCAATACCCATAACCAATGCTGTACCTAATAATCCGAAATCCATAATGATTCTCCTTTATAATCAATTTATTCTTCAAATGGTTTAAATTTATAACCGCTCCACGACATACCTAAATGTGAGGAGAATTCCAAAGTGTTAAGTCTGATACCGTGAACGATAACTGACAGAACGTTCAGAATCATATTCAGGCCATGACCAAACACCAAAAGAACAATAGCAAGTATCATAAACATGAAATTGCCAAACAACGGACCTGCAAGTTCGTTTACTGTTGCGGAAATAGCAGCACCTGCAAGACCTACAGCCCATAGACGTATATACGAAACGATATCGCTGAAAAGGTTGAATATACCAAGCAATACCGAAACAATATTTACAAGGCTGGAAAGTATAGATTTTACAATGCTTCCTTCGTAGTTTGCAAATACAAAACTGAGCAGGAAGCCCACAGCAATAAATACTATGGAAATTGTTCCAACAGGAATACCGTTTATTACCAGACCAAAGCTGAAAACTTCGGCACTTACAACAAAACTGAGTACCATATAGAACATACCAACAAGCTCTATCGCTGCACCGATATCACCTATTACTTTAAGTGATTTGCGGTTTGTAACAGCACATTTTACATGAGCTATAAGCAGCTGAATAAGTGCCAGCAGGAAGCAGAATATCTGCAGGTTCTGTGCAGTTGTAAGCCCCACTTTGCCCTCTGTCCAGAACGGATACCAGATTTTGTCTGCATATACGTTTGAAATAACAGGAACAGACAAGCCTTTAAGCCACTGTGGCAGCTGTTCTGGAGTAAGACCAAACCATGTACATGTCAAAGTGCCCCAGATAATTGTTGAAAGACCAAAGAGGCCTATAAGCAGGAACACTGATGGAACCGGTTTCTTTGATGCAAGTGATTTTACAATCGGTACTGCAGCAACAGCAGTGATTAACAAACCATATCCGCCGTCACCGAAAATCATACCGAAGAATATGAGTATAAACGCCAGAAACCAGCCTGAAATATCATATTCATAATACCCCGGAACAACGTTCAGGAAGTCTGTCAGCGGATATATCAAACTTACAAACTTGTTGTTTTTAAGTTTTGTAGGTACATTGTCTTCCTCTGTAGGTTCTTCTACAACAAGGCCCCAGGAGTTGCTCTCGGCTGCCTGTTTAAGACAATCAAGGTTTTCTGCTTCGATATATCCTGTGAAATGTGCAACCGAAAGATTGCTTTCGCCTTCGGATGACAGAACTTCGTCTGTCATACCAGTAGCATAAACTTCAAATTCTATTTCTTTTTCATATACTTTAACAGCATTTTTCATGCCTGCAATATATCCTGCATAAGAAATAATTTTTTCATCTATGCTGTTGATGCAGCCGTTAAGACTGTCAACTTTTTCTCTCATTTCTGAAGTAGACATTTTTGGCAATTCCATTTTGTGAGCCTTAACAGCCTCAACAGCTTCAGATTCGCCATCGGTGCCTGATTTGATTAACAGACATTTTACAGAAGATTTGGTTTCTTCAAGTTTAATTGTTTTTACACATTCACCCAAAGCTTCGTATTCTTCTTTAGGTATTTCGTATAATGAAATATCAATACCTTTTTCTGCCAGATAACTGAATTTTTCAGGGTCAATATCTCCCCAGCCTTTAAGTCGGTCAAGTTCGGTATTGAGGGCAATCTGTTCTGACTGATATGCCTTTTTCTCTTCTGTAAGAGAAGTAACTTCTCTTGCCGCAAGAAGAGCTTCTTCAACAGTAATGTCTTTTACTTCAGTATTTTTCTTTATCTTTTCTTCTATGCTGAAAACACTGTTTTCAAGCATGGAAATCTGCCCTTTAAGCTCGTTAATGCGTTCTCCCGAACCTTCGGTCATTTCAATATGCATGAGCCCTAATTCACGAAGCTTTTTGAGCGTTTCTGATTTTTTATCCCCCAGAATAATGAGGGATACTTTTTTCATAGGTACAATCATAACGAATAAACCTCTCTTTCGGAAGCTGCAGCATTACGATCTGCTACCTTGCGTTTTGAAATTTTGGAACGAACAACAGCATTAACCTGCTGGTCCGCCATATAAATAGATATTTTTTTGATATTCTCTTCTGTTTCAGGGATTTTAACCTTTTCAAACAGGTTAACTCTTTGTGAAGTGGAACGAAGTTCTGCTTCCAAAAGTCTGACCTGTTCATCCAACACTTCTGCCTCCAAGTCAAGAGACATTGCCTTTTCCATGTGGTTTGCGGCTATGTCTACCCAAAGGGGAGTTTCGTACAAGTCATAATCTCCTCTGGAAAAATCCGCCCCGTCATATGTTGGGATAGCCACACCTGCAATATTGCCCATACCTTTGCGTATATTGCTAACTGTGATTACATCTTCAGGGAAAGCTTCTTTTTCACAGAATACAGCAATCCAGGATTGGAAGCCTCTTTCAAGTTCTTCCTTTTCCTTTCTCACTGTTTTAGCTTTAGCTTCAATGGTGCGGATTTCCGCCTGAAGCTGTTGTTTTTTAAGTGTCAGAGTAGGCAAATATCTCCGGTACATCTTGAGAGCATCTTTTTGTACCTTTAACTCATTCTTAGTTAGTTTGATTTTTGCCAAAATTCTTGTCCCCCTTATTTAGCAGGCCAGAATTCTTCAATAAGGTCTGATTTCAGGCCTGTTTCGTCTTTTGCGAAACATTCTGCCAGAATTTCCCAACCCATATCAAGAGAATCTTCAAGTGACATATTAACTGACAGGTCCATAAGCCGGTTTTCAAAAAGTGCACCGTATTTAAGCAGCTTTTCGTCCCAGCGGCTCATTGCAAAGCCCATGTTTTTCTTTTCTACTGTTTCTTTGTAGGAAGAATAAAGACGGATCATACCATCCATAAGTGCTCGGTGGTCTTTACGTGTTTTGCTGTTAACGTTCTGTTTAAGACGGGAAAGAGAACCAAATGGTTCGATACGGCCGCCTTTGAGGTAGTACTGACCTTCTGTGATGTAGCCTGTGTTGTCAGGTACAGGGTGTGTTACGTCGTCACCAGGCATTGTTGTAACAGCCAGAACTGTAACAGAACCGGAGTTTGCAAAGTCAACAGCTTTTTCGTAACGGGAAGCAAGCTGAGAATAGAGGTCGCCAGGATAACCACGGTTGGAAGGAACCTGTTCCTGAGTAATAGCGATTTCTTTCATTGCGTCAGCAAAGTTTGTCATATCTGTAAGAAGTACCAATACGTCTTTGTCCTGCAGAGCAAACTGTTCTGCAACTGCAAGGGACATATCAGGAATCATCATACATTCAACAGTTGGGTCGGATGCTGTGTGGATAAACATAACTGTTTTGCTCAAAGCACCGCCTTTTGACAGTTCATCTTTAAAGTAGAGAAAGTCGTCGTATTTAAGACCCATACCACCAAGTACGATTACGTCAGCTTCTGCCTGCATTGCGATACGTGCAAGAAGCTGGTTATATGGTTCACCGGAAATTGAGAAGATAGGCAATTTCTGGGAAACAACCAATGTATTGAACATGTCAATCATCGGGATATTTGTTCTCATCATTCGGTTTGCGAGAATACGTCTGCTTGGGTTAACAGAAGGACCGCCGATAGGCTGCATATTTTCTGTGAGCACAGGTCCTTTGTCTCTTGGTTCACCGGAACCGTTGAAGATACGTCCCAAAAGGTCTTCGCTGAAGGAAACACGCATATCACGACCCAGGAAACGAACTTCGTCACCTGTGGAAACACCCTTACCGCCTGCAAATACCTGAAGAGAAACAACGTCGCCTTCAATTTTGTTAACTTCTGCAAGAGATTTGCCGAAACGTGTAGTAATCTGAGCCAATTCCTTGTATTTTACATCTTTTGCCTTTACGGTAATAACGTTACCAGTGATAGATTCAATTTTATTAAAAACTTTATTCATTGTTACTCACCACCATTTAATAAAAGCTCTGCCTCACGGCCTATTTTGCCTTTGCCTTCTGCATAAAGTGCATCAATATCGCTTTCTGCCTTTTTGAATGCATCGCTTTCAAATTCTGTGTAGTTCCAGTCGATAAATCTCTGACGCATACGGTTAATAAAGCTGCGTGCTTCATCCTTGTTGCCAAGTTCGTATTCACTGCCAAGAACTTTTACAAGTTTGTCTGTAACATACTGCTGACGTGTTCTGCCACAGTTTGCTTCAACAAGGTCGAAGGAGTTCTGCTGGAGATATACAGCATCGAGCATATCGGATTTAAGATATGTTACATAGTCTGTAAGGCTTGTACCTTCTTCACCAACAACCTTCATCATGGAACCGATATCGTAGCCGTGGTTAAGAACTTTTTTACAGAAACCGATTTTCTTGCTGTCTACAACACCTGTATATTTGGACCAGGAGATAACCGGGTCGATAGCAGGATATTTACGTGCGTCGGAACGTTCACGGGACAAGCCGTGGAAAGCCCCAACAACCTTAAGTGTTGCCTGTGTTACAGGTTCTTCAAAGTTACCGCCAGCCGGAGAAACTGTACCGCCGATAGTAACGGAACCTGTGCTGCCGTCAGGAAGACGAACATAACCTGCTCTTTCATAGAAAGCAGCGATATAGGATTCAAGATATGCAGGGAAAGCTTCTTCACCAGGAATTTCTTCCAGACGTCCGGACATTTCACGGAGAGCCTGTGCCCAACGGGATGTGGAGTCAGCAAGAAGAAGAACATTAAGACCCATCTGACGGTAGTATTCTGCCATTGTTACTGATGTGTAAACGGAAGCTTCACGGGAAGCAACAGGCATGGAAGAAGTGTTACATATGATGATTGTACGTTCCATAAGTGAGCGGCCTGTTTTAGGGTCGATCAATTCAGGGAACTCTGTAAGTGTTTCAACAACTTCACCTGCACGTTCGCCACAGGCTGCGATGATAACAATGTCAACGTCAGCATATTTGGAAGTTGTATGCTGAAGAACTGTTTTACCTGCACCGAAAGGACCAGGAGTACAGTAAGTACCGCCTTTTGCAACCGGGAAGAAGGAGTCGATAAGACGAACCTTTGTTTCCATTGTTTCAACTGGTGCAAGTCTTTCGCTGTAGCATGTAACTGCACGTTTTACAGGCCATTTGAAGGACATTGTGAGAGGAATTTCACGTCCGCGTTCGTCTGTAACAACTGCAACTGTTTCATTGATTGTGTATTCGCCTTTTTCTGCAATGGATTTAACTGTGTAAGTGCCAAGCAGATTGAAAGGAACAAAAATTTTGTGTACAAAAGCTCCTTCAGGAACTGTACCGAAGTATTCACCTGCACGAAGAACATCGCCGATGTTAGCAACAGGTGTGAATTCCCATTTTTTCTCGGAATTCAAAGATTCTACATAAACGCCGCGTTCAAGGAACCAACCAGCCTGTTCAGCCAGAAGAGGCAGTGGGTTCTGAAGTCCGTCATATACCTGACCAAGCAAGCCCGGACCAAGCTGTGCAGACAGCATATCACCGGTGAATTCTACTTCATCACCGCATTTTATGCCGTTTGTCATTTCATATACCTGTATCTGTGCGATATTTCCGCGAATACGGATAACTTCGCTTTTAAGCTCGGCACCGTCAACTTTAACAAAACAAATTTCGTTCATGGAAACGTTGTTTTCAAATTCGACAGACACCAAGTTACCGTTAACGCTTACAACTTTGCCTATATTTGCTGTCATTGAATAGCCTCCAACCTATCTCCATTCATAATGGAGTTATAAATATTTTTATATGCGGATTCTCCGATATCCGCATTAAACTGTTTCATACGTGAAATCAGTTTTAATTTAAGCCCGTAGTAAAATACAGATTCTTCTGAAAAAGCATCCATAGGTCTGAGAGCTTCCAGAAGCTCCAGACGATAGCGGTTAAGGAATTTTTCTGCTTCCAGAGGACTTTCCATCTCCACTGCTGTGCGTGCTGTTTTCATAAGTTCAACCGGGAAATATTTGCTTTCTGTATCAAACGATTTTTTCATTTTATCCGCACGGGCTTTAGCCAGGGCAAATCGCAGTTCACGTTCGCCTTTATACCACGCTTCAAGCAAATCTGAGGTTGATTTTTCGTAATCTCTTGGCGGTGTAAGTGTAAGTTTGCTTATTTCACGCTGTGCATTTTTACTCAGAAACCGCTGACAAAGTTCCAAAAAACGTTCCTCTGTAATTGGAAGCGTCATGTTTTCGCCTATACCATCCAAAGATGGCAACTGCGACATAAAATAAATTTCAGCCATATTATTCTGCCTCTTTCAGAAGTGCTGTTACCTTAGGGCTGAGATAGTTTGACAACATATCCACAACCGCTTGGGCAGAGTAATCGTAATATGCTCCGCCTTCGTTTACAGCTATACGGAAGCCTCCGTCAAAGTTATCGTTTGCTTTAAGTGTAACGCCTTTTACCATTTTGTCTTTAAGCACTGCAAGAAGAGTATCTTCGAGAGCTTTTAAATCTTCGCTGTTTAAAACCACTGAGATATCCTCAGCATCAGGTTTGCCTGCCCAGCCTTCTACAGCTTTCAGAACAAGCTGTGCAAAAGCATCTGATGAATATACTGCTGTTACATTTTCAGATACAATAGCATTAGCTTCTTTTGCAACGCTTTCTCTGAAAGAAATAAGCAGGTTGCGTCCTGCCTGACGAATAGCATCTTCGCTGGATTTAACCATTCTGTCATTTTCGTTTTTAGCGTTGATCAAAAGTTTCTCTGCTTCTGCCTTTGCATCTGAAATAATCTTTTCAGCTTCCTCTTTTGCAGCCTTGAGCACAGATTCTGCTTCAGCTACGGCAGCTTCTACGCCATCTCTTTTAATCTGATCTATGAGTGCCTGCAACTGTATTTCCATAATGCATTCTCCTTTTTTATTATTTACTATTATAATTTCGATTAAATGCGTATATTTATCATAGAAAAACATACAACTTTCAAGCGAATTTTAAACTGAACATCGGATACCCTGCCATTATAAATCACGGAAACATATATTTTAAAACTTATTTGACAAGCAAAATCTATGCTTTTTTATATCAGGACATTCCATTGCACATTATAATAACTATATTACTATATTTTTATTAATTTTACCATAGTTTTTCGTGAATTTATTGACAAATTTTTAATATTTTTTTCAGCAAATCCACCAATGATATCATCATTTTGGAAA
Source organism: Oscillospiraceae bacterium (assembly GCA_015067145.1). Lineage (GTDB taxonomy): Bacteria > Bacillota > Clostridia > Oscillospirales > Ruminococcaceae > RGIG3102. Next base: position 133,920 of record SVNA01000001.1, read on the forward strand.
GTTATACAAGAAATCCGCTTTATTTTCATCCAATTAATCACTGTTTTTTCTTAACATAATCATTTTTATACATCTATGATATTTAAATTATATATATATATATACTCTCAATTACTGTTTTTCATTATATTTATTATTAAATCAATAAAGCACAAAAAGGCCGGCTCATAAAGAGCCAGCCTTTAAAACTTTCAGGTTTAAATATTAAACCAAAACGCCCATAAATACGCCGCAGAATACAAGTGCAACGATTGTCATCAATTTGATGAGAATGTTGATGGATGGACCGGATGTATCTTTGAATGGGTCACCAACTGTGTCGCCGATAACAGCTGCTGCGTGAGCATCGCTGCCTTTGCCGCCGTGGTTGCCGTTTTCGATGTATTTTTTAGCATTGTCCCATGCACCACCAGCGTTGGACATGAAGATAGCCATAAGAACACCTGTTACGAGGGAACCAGCAAGCATGCCGCCAACTGCTTCGTAACCGAAGAGGAAGCCAACGAGAACTGGAGCTACAACTGCCATAACACCTGGAACGAGCATTTCTTTGAGAGCTGCTGTTGTAGAGATAGCTACGCAGGATTTGTAGTCTGGTTTGCCTGTACCTTCGAGGATACCAGGGATTGTTCTGAACTGACGGCGAACTTCTTCAATCATGGAGTAAGCTGCTTTGGAAACGGATTCCATTGTGAAAGCAGAGAACAAGAATGGAAGCATACCACCAATGAAGAGACCGATGATTGTTGTTGGGTTGAGAAGGTCGATAGCTGTAAGCTGTACTGCTTCTGCGTAGGAAACGAAGAGAGCAAGAGCTGTAAGAGCTGCGGAACCGATAGCAAAACCTTTACCGATAGCTGCTGTTGTGTTACCAACTGCGTCAAGGCTGTCTGTGATTTCACGAACGGATTCATCAAGACCGGACATTTCTGCGATACCGCCAGCGTTGTCGGAGATTGGACCATAAGCGTCAACAGCAACAGTGATACCTGTTGTGGAGAGCATACCTACAGCTGCAAGAGCAATACCGTAGAGACCACAGAATTTAAATGCGAAGAAGATACCAACGCAGATGAGGAGAATTGGAATTGCTGTAGACATCATACCTACTGCAAGACCAGAGATAATTGTTGTAGCAGGACCTGTTTCGGACTGTTCAGCAATTTTCTTAACGGATTTGTAGTCACCGGATGTGTAGATTTCTGTAACAACACCGATGAGAAGACCTGGGATAAGACCAGCAATGATAGCAAGAGCTGGAGCAAATGTGCCAAAGAATACTTTGGCAAGAAGGAATGCACCGATAACTACGATAGCGTCAGCTGAGTATTCACCCATGTTGAGAGCTTTCTGTGGGCTGCCGCCTTCTTTACCGCGTACAAAGAATGTACCAAGGATAGAAGCAACAATACCGAGAGAGGAAAGCATTGCCGGGAATATAACAGCGCCACCTTCGATAAGTGTTGTGTTGCTGTTAGCCCATACAAGACCAAGTGTCATAGCGGAGATGAGGGAACCTACATAGGATTCGAACAGGTCAGCACCCATACCAGCAACGTCACCTACGTTGTCGCCTACGTTGTCAGCGATAACTGCAGGGTTACGTGGGTCGTCTTCTGGGATACCAGCTTCAACTTTACCTACAAGGTCAGCACCAACGTCAGCAGCTTTTGTGTAGATACCGCCGCCAACACGTGCAAAGAGAGCAATGGAAGAAGCACCGAGGGAAAAGCCGAAGAGGATGTCAGCGTTACCTGTGATTGCATAGATAGCTGCAACACCGAGGAGACCGAGACCTACAACGCACATACCCATAACTGCACCGCCGGAGAATGCTACGGACAATGCTTTTGCCATACCACTGTCTTTTGCAGCAGCTGCTGTTCTTACGTTAGCTTTTGTAGCAACGTTCATACCACAGTAACCTGCGATTGTAGAGAAAAGTGCACCAACTACAAAGCAAAGTGCTGTTGGAAGGTTTCTGATAAAGATAAGAACAACAAAAAGTACAACTGCAAAAATAATCAAAATTTTATATTCTGCAAACAAGAAAGCTCTAGCGCCTTCTGCAATTGAGCCAGCGATTTCTTTCATTCTTTCTGTGCCTGCATCAGCTTTGTTAATTCTGGATGTAAGAACAAAAGCGAAGAGAAGAGCAAGTACGCCAGCTGCTACTGCTAAAAACATCAAATTCACAACTAATTCCTCCTGTTGAAATAATACTAATAAAATTCAATGCTTATCAATTATATATAAAATGAAGAAAATTTACAAGCCTTTTTTAACAAAAAAACAATAAATCGTACAAAATTTGGACAAAAAATCACCATTTCCCCTTTTTCAGAGGAAATGGTGATAATTTTTAGTTATTTTGCTGATGTATTATCTGTTTACAAACACAGAGAAAGATTCATATGTTGCGTAAACGTCCAGTTTGGAAACGATTTCGAATGGAGCGTGCATAGACATAACTGCCACGCCGATGTCAACTGTTGTGATATCACATTCTGCAACAAAGCGTGCAACTGTGCCGCCGCCGCCCTGATCGATTTTGCCAAGCTCCTGACTCTGCCAGCAAACGCCTTTGGAATCAAAGAGGCCAATCATTTCTGCCATAAATTCTGCACCACAGTCGTTTGTGCCGCTCTTGCCGCCTGCACCTGTGTATTTTGTGAGAACTGCACCTTTGTTGAGGTAGCAGGAGTTCATTGGTTCATAAGCATCCGCAAATGTCGGGTCATATGCTGCACCAACGTCTGCGGAGAGACATTTGGAGTTCTGAAGTGCTGTAAGGTAGTTTACCCCCTGCATCATTGCAAGGTTTGTGATAAAGTTTTTGAGGTAGTCAGCCTGAAGGCCTGTTGCGCCTGTGGAACCAATTTCTTCTTTATCTGCAAAGATTGCGATGGATGTTTTTGTTGGGTCTTTTGTTTCAAGTTCAGCCATAAGGGATGTGTATGCACAAACACGGTCATCGTGGCCGTATCCGCCAACCATGCTTCTGTCAAAACCAACGTCTCTTGCTTTGCCTGCAGGAACAACCTCTACTTCTGCACGGAGGAAGTCTTTTTCTGTGATACCGTATTTTTCGTTAAGGTAAACAAGTGTTGCAAGTTTTACAGCATCCTTTACATCTTCGCCTTCAAATGGAAGGGAACCGATGATAACGTTCATTTCTTCACCTTTGAGAACGTCGTTCATTTTGCGTTCTCTCTGGTCTTTGCCAAGATGTGGAAGAAGGTCAGAGATGCAGAAAACAGGGTCGTTTTCGTCTTCGCCAACGTTGATTTCAACGAAGGAACCGTCTTCTTTGTAGATTATACCGTGAATTGCAAGAGGTGTTACTGCCCACTGATATCTTTTTACACCGCCATAGTAGTGTGTTTTGAAGTAGCTGATTTCGCTGGATTCATAGAGTGGCATTGGTTTGAGGTCGAGACGTGGCACGTCGATATGGCTTGCAACGATATGTGTGCCGTTGTCTACGCTCATTTTGCCGATTGTGGAAAGGATAAGTGCACGGTTACGGTTGTTGAGGTAAACCTTGTCACCTGCATTGTATTTTTTTTCAGGGCAGTATTCTTCATAACCGTTGGCTTTTGCCATTTCGATCATGTTTGTCACTGCTTCTCTTTCTGTTTTGCTTTTGGAAAGGAAGTCTTTGTAGCCTTCGCAGAATTCCTGAGCTTTTGCCATCATTTCCGGATGTGTTCTGGAAATGTGGTCAACAGAAAATGTGAGTTCTTTCTGTAATTCTTTAGCACTTTTCATTCTAAATTTCTCCTTCTGTATTAATGTATAGGTCCTGATAAGCACTGTATGCTTTATTTATTTTATAAACGTAGTTTGCCATCTGAGGATATGGAAACTCCGTCAAAATTTCAGTCTGGTATTCTTTCAGCAGGCTGTCTACCGTTCCCCAGCCGCTGTGGTATGCTGCCATTGCTGTATCTCTGTCGTATGAATATCTACTGAGACACTGGGAAACATAAAACGCACTGAAGCGGATTGCTGTATCGGGATTGTACAGATCCTCAAACACATATTCCTCTTCGGGTCTCATCTTCCCTTTTATCCAGTCAAACGTAACCTCTGTAATCTGTGTTAGACCAATGGCGTCTGCCTCTGATTTTGCGTTCGGATCAAAGCCGCTTTCTGTTTTTATAAGTGACAGCAGAAGGTATTTGTCCACACCGTATTCATCGGCATATTTTTCAACGCTGTCCATATATTTAAGCGGATACTGAGCGTGTTTTATATCGAGTATTTTCTGATCAATAAAATCCTTTACATAGAAAACCGCTGCAACCACAAGTACAATCGGAATCAGATATTTTATAAATTTGATAATGATATCTCCTTTACATCTTATTGAGTGTTCTCAGGATATAATCCCCCTGATTTTCCATCTCCTGCTGTGTGCCGTTGTTGTACACAACAAAATCCGCTTTGCTGAGCATAGTTTCCAGCTTTGTCTGTTTTGCAATACGGTTTCTGGCTTGTTCCAGAGTTATATTGTCCCTTACAATCAATCTTTCGTACTGTTTTTCTCTGTCACAGGTTACCACAATGAATTTATCGCAGTATTTTTCAAAGTCGTGACCGATTATAACCGCACCGTCTACAATGACAATTCTTTCTCCGTTTTCAATGGCTGTATCTATTTTTAACAGAATATCACTGATTATAAACGGATGGGTCACTTCTGTCAGTTTTTTCAGGCTTTCAGCATCGGCAAAAGCGCGCTGTGACAGAAGTACTTTGTCCACTTTCCCGTCTTTCACCACATCTTCGCCGAAATTTTCGCAAAGGGCTTTCTGACATTCTGTATTTCTGTGGATATCCTTTGCAACCTTGTCACAGTCGATTACAGTATAACCTTTTGAAACAAAATATCTGCCAAGGCTGGATTTGCCTGCACCGCTCTGTCCTGTAAGAGCAACAATCATTTTTTCCATAATTATAAATTACTTCTTTCTTAATATATACACACACATCAGTACAAAAGCAACGATAATTACTGCAATTATTACTTTGGCGTACGCAAACGGGAAATACGCCACGTTGGAAAACAACACAATAGCAAGTGATGGCAGCCATATTGCTACAATTACAAGTACTAAAGCAAAAAAGCTGTTCATCCCTAAAGACGGAACCGCCATAAATCCCTCAAAAGCACCTGTTACGGATACTATAATAGCCAAAATGGCACCGAACAAAATATATAAACCTATAATCTTTAAGAATTTTTTCATTTACAAATTCACCACTCTGAATTCTGCTGAACGCAGCAGCCTGTTGTAAACTGCAAGGCCAACACCATCCATTGACGGCATAATTGCATAGGCTTTTTCTGCACCGATTTCGTCAAGCTGGCGGAGAGCTGTAAATATGCCCACTGCCTGAGATGCGCTGTCGTTTTCCCTGCCGTAGGCTACAGCCTGACAGCTGAGACTCGGGATATATTCTTCAAAACACAGTGCCACAGCACCGTCTTTTTCCACCTTTTCCTTATATTTTTCAAAAGGTGCGTTAATTATTGTTACCTCGCATTTTGGTGCGTAGTGCTTGTGTTTAAGTCCTGGTGAAAGCACCTTTTCGTCCTTCATCAGTTCTTCGGTAATACCTTTTGAAAGCTGAACTTCCCTGCCCAGCACTTCGCTTATCTGCGCCTGTGTTACAAAACCTGGACGGAATATTACAGGTGTTTCGGTTGCAAGGGATACAACTGTGGACTCAACACCCACACCGCAGCTGCCGCCATCCACTACCATAGGTATTCTGCCTTTAAGATCTTCATACACATATTTTGCATTTGTAGGGCTTGGTCTGCCGGAACGATTTGCACTTGGGCCTGCAAGGGGTAGACCTGTACGAGAGATAATCTCCAGAATAACAGGGTTCTGCGGCATACGGATACCTACAGTATCAAGCCCTGCACTTACTTCATCCGGTATAAGGCTTGTCTTTTTGAGGATAATAGTCAGCGGACCCGGCCAGAAAGCTTCTGCCAGTTTCATTGCATCTTCAGGTACCTCTGCCGCCACCTTTTCCAGCATTTTGTAGTCGCAGATATGGACAATAAGAGGATTGTCCATTGGTCTTTCCTTTGCTTTGAATATGTTTTCGCAGGCATAGGAATCAGTTGCATCGGCAAAGAGACCGTAAACCGTCTCTGTAGGCAATGCAACCACCTGTTTGTCTCTTATAAGTTCACAAGCCTTATCAACTATCTCTTTTGAAGGCTTTGCCAACAAGGTTTCCATTAGTTTTCCTCTGATCTTTTCAGCTTTTCTGCCTGGTCTACTGTAACAAGGCTGTCGATAACTTCGTCAAGGTCGCCGTTAAGAATCTGTTCAAGACGGTAGAGTGTAAGTCCGATACGGTGGTCTGTCAGACGGCCCTGTGGGTAGTTGTATGTTCTGATACGTTCACTTCTGTCGCCTGTACCAACCTGACTTTTACGTGCCTGAGCAACTTCTGCATCCTGTTTTTCTTTTTCAATGTCATAGAGACGGCTGCGGAGAACCTTGAGAGCCTTGTCCTTGTTTTTGTGCTGGGAACGTTCATCCTGACATTCAACAACAAGACCTGTCGGAAGGTGTGTTACACGGATAGCGGAAGAAGTTTTGTTGATATGCTGACCGCCTGCACCGGAGGAACGGAATGTGTCGATTTTAAGGTCTGCAGGGTTGATTTCGATTTCAACATCGTCAACTTCCAGCATTACAGCAACTGTAACTGTGGATGTATGGATTCTGCCCTGTGTTTCTGTATCCGGAACACGCTGTACACGGTGAACACCGCTTTCAAATTTGAAGCGGCTGTATACGCTGTCACCCTCGATGGAGAAACTTACTTCCTTAAAGCCGCCAAGTTCTGTTTCGTTGAGGGAAAGAATTTCTGTTTTCCAGCCTTTGCTGTCAGCGTACATATTGTACATACGGTATAGATTATAAGCAAAGAGAGCTGCTTCTTCGCCGCCTGCACCGCCGCGGATTTCGATGATAACGTTACGGTCGTCATCTTCGTCTTTTGGAAGAAGGAGGATTTTAAGTTCTTCGCCGCATTTTTCCATAGCTTCCTTTCCTTCTTCGTACTGCATCTGAACCATTTCTTTAAATTCAGGGTCAAGGCCGCCTTCGTCCAGCATTTCCTTTGCTTCTTCAAAGTTGTTCTTTGCAGCTGTGTATTCATCGAATTTTTCAACGATAGGTGTAAGGTTTTTGTACTCTTTCATCAGGTCCTTATATCTTTTGTTATCGTTGATAACTGTAGGGTCCATAAGGAGCTGGTTGATTTCGTCATATCTGTTTTTTACGTCTACAAGTTTTTCAAACATCTATATATCTCCATTTTTAATTATTAACTATTCCTGTGGTGTGATTATCTTTTTGATATTCTTTTCTATTTTTGAGCGTGGAATCATAACCTCGCGTCCACATTTGGTGCATCGGATTTTAAAATCGGCACCGATACGCAGAACCAGAAACTCGCTGTTATGGCAAGGATGAGGTTTTTTGGTAACAATAATATCATTAACTTTTACATCCATAATTTTCACCTGCCCAAATTTTCTCAGAATAATTGTATCATAATCACCGGTTGTTTGCAATCAGATAATTTAAAGTATTATATCAATTTTTTGCCGCATATATTTAGTAAAAAACGACTATTTAAGGAAGGTATTATCTATGGAATATATGCAGGAGACCAATATAACTCAGCCCTCCTCTTTCACACTGGAAAGTCTGCTGGAAAGCTATGAAAACGGCGAAGTCCTTTTCGCCAGAGCATTGGTGTATGACAAAGGAAAAGGGCTGCGTTTCAATCTTGGCGGATATGAAGCTTTTATGCCAAATGGCGAGGTGTATTTATCCTTTGAGAAAGGTTGTATAAAAGAGGCTGCAATAGCTACAAGAGTGAATAAATTTGTGTGTTTTGTAATAACTGATGTAAAAAGAAAAGGCTGTGAATATCTATTTGAAATATCAAGGCGTAAAGCACAGCAGATTGCATATGATAATTATATTTCAAAACTTTGTCCCGGCACTGTTATCCCCTGCTGCATTACCCATATAGACCGTTTTGGTGTATTCTGTGATATAGGATACGGCATAAGTGCTCTGCTGCCTATTGACTTTATCTCCGTATCCCGTATACAAAGTCCTGCTGACAGATTTTATGTAGGACAAAACATTTTCGCCTGTATTAAAAGTTGCGATGCCAACGGAAGAATTGTTCTTACCCATAAAGAACTGCTGGGCACCTGGCTGGAAAATGCTGCCTGTTTCAAAACCGGCACAACCACAACAGGTATAGTACGCAGCATTGAAACATATGGCATATTTATTGAACTGGCACCCAATCTTGCCGGTCTTGCCGAAAGCTGTGAGGGCATTGAAATCGGTGATGTGGTAAATGTTTACATAAAGAATATTCTGCCCGACAAAATGAAAATCAAGCTGGTTATAATGAGCACACTGAGGGATGAGGAATTTTATCCCGAAATAAAATATTTTCAGACTGGCGGTATTGTAAAACACTGGAAATATTCAACAGAAAACTGTCATAAAAATATTGAGACATTTTTTTGAGAACCATTCCAAAGACATCCGTACACATAAAAAGGCTCCGAACAATCGGAGCCTTAACTTTATTCAGTTATATAAGCAAAAATTAAGCAAAGAACAGATAGATAACTGTTGCCACAAGACCTATACCAAACAGCAGAAGACTGTATGTAAGGCTTTCTGTAATGCTGAACGCCATCGCAGGTATACCCTTTTCTTCACGTGTCTTTTTACCTTCCCAGAATGTGTATGGAACCTTTGCATCACGGAAGAACAGTTTGCGGATGATAAGCAGCACAAACTCAGGAAATTTGTCAATTACCCTGCCGATAAAGCCGAATACATTTGGAAGAACTGTAAACACCAGTGGTTTCCACATAAGATTTTCCACTGTAAGTTTCTGATTCCAAGGATTAATGTATTTTTTGTCTTTGGTAATAACAGTAACCTGTGCAACAACAAAGTAAAGCACTGCACCGATTGCAAGGGAAATCACCGCACCTTTGAGGTTAACCCATGAGAAGTAATGAACTGCGTGGTCAAGAGCATGTACACCCATAAAGTCGCTTGTAAGAGCAGCCAGTTTGTCAAGTGTATAATGAGGCACAGCACCGAACACAAATATAAGAGCTGAAACCGCACCGATAACAACACTTGTACATCCGGAAACATATGCTTTGTGGAGATGCCATTCCTTTGTAGGATTCTTTACAAACAAGCAGATAAATAGTTTTGTCATATATGCCACCGTGAAACCACCGCTTACAAGGAAGATGATTTCGGCAAACTGGAAGAATCCTGTTGCTGCGTGTACTTCGTGAAGGAAATGGATTTTCTCCACAATACCTTCGTGAAGCAAAGTTTTGCTGATGTAACCATTGAAGAATGGTACACCCATAATACCGAGAGCAGCTGTGCCGAAACAAGCTGTGAGTACCTTTTTGCCTTTGCCAAAACCCTGAATTTCGTTCAGGTTAAGACTGTGAGTATTCTGATACACAATACCTGCACAGGTAAAGAGCACAAGCTTAATCATTGTATGGTTAATCATGTGCAGCACTGTGCCGTATGCAGCGATTGCACCGTGTTCACCAAGGAACTGTGTTATAGCCACACCGATAACGATAAAGCCAATCTGTGACATTGAGGAATAAGCAAGTGTTTCCTTGAGGTTTACAGACATAAAGGCACACAAAGCACCGAAAAACATTGTGATAATGCCGATAACCAGCACAAACATTGCCCATTTTTCGTTGCCGTGCATTACGCGGCTTGTAACCACTATTGCTCCAAATACACCTGTTTTGATAAGAATACCGGAAAGTGCCGCACTGGCCGGTGCAGGTGCTGCAGGGTGAGCCTTTGGCAGCCAGCCGTTAAGCGGGAACATACCTGCTTTTGCTGCAAAGCCAAAGAAGATGAGAAATGCAACAATAAACAGTGCATTTTCATTTTCAAACATAGCAGATGCAGAGGAAAGTTCGTCGATAACTGCTGTCCCTGTCACAGATGTAAGCCAGAATATACCGCCGAGTGTTGCAAGACCACCGATTACCGCTACAGACAGATAGCTGTTGCCTGCATCGATGGAGTCTTTGTCCTGATTGTGAACAACCAGAGGATAGCTTGCAAAAGACATGGCTTCAAAGAAGATGAATACTGTGTACAGGTCATTTGCAAGGAAGATTCCCAAAGTAGCACCGAATGTGATTGCCCAGAAGCTGTAGTATCTTCTGAGGTTCTGTGGTGCATGGTCAAAGTATTCATCAGAGAACACACTGGAACCAATCCAGATAAGGCTGGTTGCAAGAGCCTGAAGAATGCCGAAACCATTGATTTTAAAGTTCACCCCTACCCCTGCAAACCAGCTGATGGAAACAACCTGGCTGCTTACCATGGAGAGATTGAACATCATATAGAGACATGCTGCAAATTCCACAACAGAAAGTACAACCATCATAATATTGAGTTTTTTGATATCCTTTACAGCAAACGGCACAAAGCCCATAAGCATAGGAACAAAAACCATAAGCAAAAGAATAACTTTAATATCCATAATTAAAATACTCCTTTCGCTACTGTTTCAAGGAAATTGAACAAAGGTGTTGCCCAGAATGTTACAGACACCATTACAGCTGTGATAACTGCCATTGGTCCCCACAGTTTTGCAGGTGCTTCTTTAACATGGTCAAGACTTGCTCTGTCAAAATCTTTTGATGGCAGGTATGCCTTTGTGATAATTTCCAGAAGATAAATCGCTGTCATAAATGCAGAGAACATCAGTGCACATACACCGATAAAAGGCAGAATATTGTCTGCTCTCATCTCTCTCACTGCTGCTGTTGCCAGTGTAAATTTGGACAAAAAGCCTGCAAGCGGTGGAATACCGATGAGGGAAAGAGAAGAAATTGTGAAGAGTGCAAAGGTTTTTGGCATTTTGATAGCAAAACCTTCGATATCATCCACAAATTCCTTGTGGTTTGTATAAAGAATTGCACCTGCTGTGTAGAACAGAACAATCTTTACAATACCGTGGAACAGCATATGGCTCATACTGCCTTTAAAACTGTCCGCTGTCATAAGAGTAATGCCGAAAACAATGTATGCCAGCTGGCTGACTGTGGAGTATGCAAGACGGCGTTTGAGATGACGGCTTTTCACCGCTGACCAGGAGCCGAAACATACTGTGATGATAGCCATAGTCATTACCACATCCTGCACCCATGTTCCTCTGAGGAAATCCGGGCCGAAGAAGTAGTATGTTGTACGCATAATTGCAAATACACCCGCTTTAACAACTGCAACAGCGTGAAGAAGAGCTGTAACAGTAGTTGGGGCAACGGAAGCTGCAGGAAGCCAGCCGTGAAGCGGGAAAACTGCCGCTTTTACGCCGAAGCCCATAAACATAAACAGATATGCAAGCAGCAGAACAGGTTCGTTTACCGTTACAATGCCGCCGTAGCTGAATTCAAGGCTGCCGTTGTAAGCCAGCATAAGCATCATACCGATAAAGGAAACGCTTGCACCGCCCACGGAGTAGATGAGATACTTTCTGCCAGCATAGTCTGCACGCTTGTCCATTGAATGTGTAACCAATGGAAGTGTGATAAATGTAAGTGCCTCATAGCAGAGATACATTGTGAGCATATTTGCACTGAAAGCAAGACCGATTGTAACACCGAATGTCATAAGATAAAATGCGAAGAATTTCTGCATTTTGCCTTCGTGATGCATATACTCGGAAGCATATATTGTAGCCAGTGGCCACAAAAAGCTTACCATTGCCGCAAATACACAGCCAAGGCCATCTATTTTGAAAGTAATTCTCAGTGTATCAATAAAATTGAATACATTTACAGATGCACCACGCAATGTAAACAGCATTGCAAAAACTATAACACTGTTGATTGCTGTGCAGATGATTGAATATTTTGTGCGTTTTTCGTCATTTTCAAATTTAATATGCAGTGACGCATAGCCCAGTGCCAAAGGAAGCAGTACAGGCAGTAAAACAAGATAATTATTCATACGTCTGACCCCTCCTTAAATGCCAACTGATGCAACAATGCTGCCTATGATATCCATTACTGCAGTCGGGCATACACCGATAACAAAGATAAGTGCTGTAAGGATAAGCATCGGTACAAACATTGTGGCATTGATATCGCTTTTTTCACAGATTTCCATATCCTTGTGTGCAAACATAGCCTTGCTGCTTACAGACCAGATATATCCTGCTGTGAGCAGTGCGGAAATCATAATTGTTACAAAACCGATAAATTCAAGAACTGCAAAGTTGCCGCTGAGGGCAGACTGTGCAAGATAGTATTTGCTGATAAACCCGCCTGTGAGCGGTACACCTGCAAGAGACATACCTGCAAGTGTGAAAAGAACAAAGGTTTTTGGCATTGCTTTGCCAAGACCTGTCAGTTCATTTACATAAGCTCTGCCTGTTTTGTATGTAACTGCACCTGACGTGAGGAACAGAACATTTTTGGACAGAGCATGGAATATAATCTGCAGAATTGCACCTGCAAGACCAAGGGATGAAAGTGTCATAACGCCAAACACAGCATATGAAACCTGGCTGACACTGGAGTATGCCACACGACGCTGGAAAAGCTTTTCCTTGTACGCCATCATAGAACCCATAAAGATTGTTGTGATGGAAAGTGCAAGTACTGCAAACTGAACCCAGCTGCCGCGGAGTACATCTGCACCAACAACAAAGTAAACTATTCTGATAACTGCAAGAACACCTGTTTTTGCAATGGCACCACTGAGCACAGCACTTGCAGGTGCAGGAGACTGTACGTAAGCGTAAGGAATCCAGGAGTGCAGCGGGAACATACCTGCTTTACAGCTGAAACCAAAAATTGCGATAAATGTAATAAGTGCAACAAGTGGCATTCTGCCGCCAAGTTCTCTCACAAGGCTGCCGCCTGCAACAAATTCTTTTGTGCCGATAAGGTCGCTGCCATAGAAAGCCATAATTGCAGCCAGACCGCAGAGAGCACCGAAGATAGAATAGTAAATATATTTTTTAGCTGCTGCAATGCTGTTTCTTGACTGATTGTTGAGTACAAACATAAAGCTTGTCAGACTCATCATTTCAAAGAATGTATAGAATGTAAACGGGTTTGCTGCACAGGCAACACCTATAACAGCACCCAATGCCATAAGGTAAAAGCCCATAAAGCGTTTTACATTTGGCTGTGTTTTGAAATATTCTCTGCTGTATATGCCTACAAGCAGCCAGATTGCCACAAACATTGTGGAGAATACTGCAGACAAAGCATCAACAGAAAACGCGAGTGTCATACTCATCGGCAGACGGAGCATAGAACAGCCTTTGCCGAAGTTTACAATGTTGGAAACAACTGTAACTGCTGCTGTAAAAGCGATAACTGCTGTGGAGAAGTTATTAACTTCTTTATATTCTTCAAACTTTGAAAACAGCAGTGCTGCACCCGAAAGAACAGGCAGTATAATTGCGAATATAATTAAAAATTCCATATCTACCTTCCTTTCCTTACAACAATCCCATACCAACTGTAATAACATCCATTACATTGCGGTAGAAGAGACCAAGTAAAACATTAGCAACAATCAATACTGCCATTGCAAGGTTGTATGTGCCGGAATTTTTGCGTCTTTCCACCACTTCGCCCTCTGCTTTGGAGAATATGATTGAGATTACACGGATATAGTAAACTGCGTTGAGCACTGTACTTACTGCAAGAGCAAACAGTGCAACCCACATTTTTGCACCCATACCCATTGCTGCCATATAAAGATAGTATTTAGCACCAAAGCCTGCAAAGAAAGGAATACCAATCATGGACAAGCTGCCGATTAAAAACGCAACTGCAGCGATAGGATTGCGGTATGCCGCACCTTTAAGATGTCCAAAATCCTTTTTATGGTCACTTGCCGCTGCAAGACCGCCTGCAGCACTAAAGAGCATAGGTTTTGTAAGTGCGTGAACAATGATGTGGAAGCATGCAGCGATGAGACCTGCCATATTGCCGAGACCTATACCCATATAGATATAACCCATCTGTGCAACAGATGAGAAGGCAATCATACGTTTGATATGGTTTTCTTTTATAGCATCAAGAGAACCAATAATCATCGCCATAACAGCCATAACAAAAAGAATGTTTACCGCTTTTAATTCCACAATGATATCAAGACCAACTACCCTTACAATAATCTTGATAAGCATAATGATGTAGCCTTTGAGAACAAGACCGGAAAGGATAGCACTGGATGCTGTCGTTGCACTGCCGTGTGCGTGGCTGAGCCATGTATGGAACGGGAAAAGTGCACTTTTGATTGCCATTGCAACACATACAAGACCAAGAATTACTGTGAGAGGGATCTGGTAATCACCTGTCGCAAAAATTCTCTGGATTGCTTCATGTGCAGGAACCATAAGCAGCTGGCCTGTAATGCCATATGTCAGCACGATGGAAAGCAGGAACAAACCGGAACCCAGCAGGCTCATGATAAGATATCTCAGTGTTGCTGCAAGGGTTTTGCCGTTTTCCTTTGCCATAACGATTGCACAGGCAGAGATTGTGTTGATTTCAACAAAAACATAGGCTGTGAACAAGTCGTTTGTATAAATGAGTGCAAAGAGAGATGAAAGCAGGAGATTGATCATTATGTAGAAGAAATGAACATTTCTTGGCTTTACATCGTGGAAAATTTCAGCTTTGCCTGAAATAAGTGAACAGAGTGTCACAAAAGAGAACACTGTGCCCATAAGTGCTTCCAGAGGGCCAAAACGGATTTCGTTACCCCAAGGAGCAGGATAGTGACCCATCATAAAGGTAAAGTACTGAGGGTCGTTGATTAAAAACAGCAGCAGTGTGCCGTTAAGGATAAGTGTTGCTGTGATGATTACTGTGTTGATGCGGAATGCCCATTTACCGTTAACCATAGAGGTGAGGATACCGCCGAACATTGTAATCAGTATACAGAAGAAAGGAAAGTTAGCTATAAATGGCATCTTAGTCTTCCTCCTGTCCAGCTCTGAACATAATTTCATCTATGTCCAGAGTATGATATTTTCTGTAAAGTTTCTGTACAAGAGACAGAGAGATAGCTGTTACACTTACTGAAACAACGATACCTGTGAGAACAAGGCTGCTTGGAATAGGGTTTATATATGTTTCCATTGCCAGATCGCCGTTTACAATAATCGGTGCAAGTTTGCCGTGAATATACCCTTTTGCCGCAAGGAAAAGATAGATAGCTGTATCCATAATGTTGAGACCGATAATCTTTTTGATAAGATTAGGGTGAAGAAGCATTGTTGTAAAACCAATGCCAAACAGAATCATAGATGCAGCTTCGTAGTAGTTCACAAATAAATTAGGACCCATTATATTTCCTCCTTTGTGAATAATGCGTAGAAGCTGTACATTGTCATTGTTACAACAAAACCGACAGCTATGTTAAGTGGCAGGATAATGCCTGCAGACATAATTCTGCCTGGTGTGCCCGGAGAAATTATTGAATGCAGATGGTTTGCACCTGTAAAGAAGGAGTATCCTTTTGCAACTGCATAGAATGTAAGGGATACAAAAGTTACAATTTTGATGAGTTTTTCTGTAAGAATAGGTCTTGCCCTTCTGTAACCGAATGCGGATGAGAACAGGATGAGGCTTGCACCCATAATGGCACCGCCGGAGAAACCGCCGCCCGGTGAAAGATGGCCGTTGAGTACAACATAGACACCAAGCATAAGGTTAAACGGTACAAGTACCATTGCAAGCTGCTTGAGAACAGGGTCACGTTTAGGGTTATAATTCTGAAGAGTTTCTTCACCTTTACCCTTTTTGCCCTTTTTCATGAGCATCATAACGCTGCATGCTGCTACAAAAAGCACACAGCTTTCGCCGAAGGTATCGAATGCACGATAGTCCAGAATAACGCCTGCAACAATATTTACAGCACCTGTTTCTTCCATACCATGTTCGATGTATCTTTCTGTAACTTCGTTGTTTGCAGGGTTGCCTGCTTCGCCATAAGGGGGCAGATATGAAACTGTAAGCAACAGTGTAAAGATAATACAGCCTGCAACAAGAGATGCTATGGCAGCATATACGCCTTTAAAAAGTCTGTAGCTGTTTCTGTCGTGCCATTCTGTATATCTCTCAGCCAGAGGTTTTTCTTCATGGCTGGTTTCTCTGCGTACTTCAGTTTCCTTTACTTTTGGTTCAAAGGAAACTTCGCCGTCCATAAAACGCCTGAAAGCGGTGATGTATCTGTTATTCTTCATCAGGTTCATCCTCCTCTTTAAGCTGATTTACGTTTTTGAGTGTTATGTAGAACAGAACACCTGTAACGCCTGCACCTACTGCAGCTTCTGTGATTGCAAGGTCAGGAGAACGGAGAATCAACCATACAACACACATAATTGCACTGTAGGATTCAAATATAACTACAGATGAAAACAAATTTTTCGTAAAGCATGTGGCAACAGCACATACAATAAGAAATACAAGCAGTACAATCTCAAATGTTATCATGACGCACTACCTCACATTCATCCAGAATATTTTCGTTGGCAATAGCTTCTGTTCTTGCAAGAAAATGTGTACACACAGGGCTTGCAACCCAGAAGAAGATAATCATAATAATAAGCTTTACGCTTATCATGTTTATACCCACCTTGATTATAAGGCCAATAAGAACCAGAATAGCACCCATAGTGTCAGCTGTTGCACCAACCTGCATACGGTTGAGAACATAGTTGAAACGGAAGTTGCCGATGAGTGCAGTTATAATTACATTTACACCCGCCAGAATAAAAAGTGCGGAAAGTATAAGTCTTATCATATTACTCTGCCTCCTTTTCTGCTTCGCTGACCTGTTCTTTGATATTTTTAAGGTCGTTTGCCTTATCTTTATGATGGCTTCTGAGATATGCCTTGCACAAAATAACAACCGATACAAAGCCGAGAACCGCATAGATAAGTGCCATATCAACAATATAGTTTTCGCCCTGCATGACAGCAATAAAGCTGATAAACAGCATTACAACTGTACTGATACTGTTTACAGCCAGAATTCTGTCGGAAAAATGAGGGCCGAGAATTGTTCTGATAAAGTAGCCGAACACAACAAGTGCCAGCACAATAAGCATAACAATAACAAAACCGTCATAAATTTTAACAGCCACAGCAGTTCCCCTCCATAATCTTAAGCATTTTTATAAAAACAGAATCTTCAATGCCTTCTGCAAGTGTATAGTCCAGTGCATGAACACAAAAATGATTGTCATTCACATCCACAGTGATTGTGCCAGGTGTAAGTGTGATTGAGTTCGCCAGAACAAAGCGGAGGAATTCGCTTTCTATATCAACATCAAAAAACACCATCTGTGGCTGAATTTCGATTTTTTTACTGTATACACGTTTGTACACCGCAATGGCAGATTTGAATATCTCGATAACCAGCACTACAAAGTATGTAAGAATCCAGATTGTATTTCTGGCAACACACAATTCATATCTTGGTGAATAGTCGAGATATTTGCACATAAACCAGAAAATTGCAGCGGCAATCACAACCCCGAATACAAGAATTTCTGCTGTAATTTTGCCGTTGAGAATTATCCAGAACAACAGTAATAAAATGTACATTTCTTTCTCCTAACCTAAATTTATATAAATCGGTTTTATCAGAATTCGATAAAACCAAATTAAATTGCAAACCATTTAAAACGATTTAAATCCGTGCAAGCACAAACGCACCTGCACGGATTAATTTTTTTCAGTATTGAAGAGACCTACTCTCTTTCAATTTTTATACCTGTTATTTTTTTGTTTTCAGATATTTCTTCACAATGTTGTTTGTTGTGTTCCTTCATATCCTTGTTAATGAAGAAGAACAGGATTTCACGCAGTACTATAATAGCACCAAGCATGATAATTTCTTCTTTTGTTCTTACAATAACAGTTCTGAGGATTTCCGCAGCCATTTTAAACTCAAGGCCTGTAACCATTGCTGTGCCAAGGTCGTGACGCAGTTCCGTTGTATTACCGTCCTTGAAAAAGGCTATAAGATAGTCCTTAAATGCCTTGAAAGCACCTGTAACTATAATAAAAATACCTATAATCTCGATAACATGGATAAGAACAGGTAAATATTCATGCAACAAATGCTCTAACATTTACAATACCTCTTTTTTGATTATTTGTTTGGTACAGATTCCCAGTCTTTGAGGAATTTTGCGATACCTGCATCTGTAAGTGGGTGTTTTGTCATCTGTTCGATAACTTTGTATGGAACAGTTGCAATATGAGCACCTGCAAGAGCAGAAGATGTAACGTGGATTGGGTTTCTGATGGAAGCAGAGATGATTTCTGTTTCGATACCGTGTGCAGCAAAGATTTCTGCTACTTCGCTGATAAGGTTGATACCTTCCTGACCGATATCGTCAAGACGGCCAACAAATGGGCTAACGTATGTTGCACCAGCTCTTGCTGCAAGGAGAGCCTGTGCTGCAGAGAAGATGAGTGTTACGTTTGTTTTGATACCTTTTGCTGCAAGAACTTTTACAGCTTTGAGGCCTTCGATACACATTGGAAGTTTGATAACGATGTTTGGATGAATTTTAACAAGTTCAAGAGCTTCTTCAACCATTTTTTCGCTTTCGAGGGAAATAACTTCTGCAGAGATAGGGCCATCAACGATAGATGTGATTTCTTTAACTACTTCTTCAAAAATTCTGCCTTCTTTAGCAATAAGGGATGGGTTTGTTGTAACGCCGCAGATAACACCAAGGTCATTAGCTTTTCTGATTTCTTCAACATTAGCTGTATCGATAAAAAGTTTCATTTTAAAAATTCCTCCACTTCAATATATTATATCATATATATAAAAATTCTTTTCAAGTTATGATATCACATTTTAAACACTTTTACAATACTTCTTTACAAGTTAATTTAAAAATAGTAAAATGTTTAAAGATAATAAATTGCCATAGGAGGTGTCTGTATATTATGAACGAGAATTCTGCTTTTTCCGCAGGGGTAAGATTTGGAGGACTGACCGACAGAACCGAGATAAAAATTCTCATCTGTTACCTTTTGACCAACGCAAAACAGCCTCTGACTGCACAGAATATTATCGACACCCTTATAGGTCAGCAGCTGGTGAACTATTTTGAACTTCAGGATGCTTTATCCCACCTGTCCTCACAGAATATTATCACCGAAGACAACGGCGTTTACACCATCACCGAAGAAGGCATTGATATCAGCAGACAGCTTGAAAAAGCCTTGCCTTTCTCTGTAAAGGAAAGAGCATACAAGGCTGTTATAGAAATTCTTCAGTACGAAAATCTGAAACGCCAGAACAAAACCAGCATAACACCTCTTGAAAAGGGTGGGTTCAATCTTAACTGCACAATATCCGACTGTGATTTTACCCTGTTTTCCTTTGACCTGTATATGCCTGATGAGAAAAGTGCAAAATTGGCAGAACAGAAGTTTATAAAGTATGGCCAGGAAATTTTCAAATGTGTTCTTGGTATCACAACTGAAAACCCACAGATGTATAAGGATTTTCTTGATAATTTAAATAAATAATTATAAAAATGATGAAGACTTCCCCGAAATGACTCAGGGAAGTCTTTTTATGTTCTGAAAATTATTCTTCAACTACAGGTGCATCAACAGCATTTTTCTTTACGGATTCAATGCCGTTCATACAGCTTGCCTTTGCTTTGTAGCCTTCGCTAACTGCGATAATCTGACCGTTTGTTGCTTTGAGACGGAAACGGAATTCGCCGCCTTTGTCTTCGTAAACTTCAAATTTTGGATGTTTTTCTGTTGCGTAGCCTTCCACTGTCTGGTCTTCAACCGGTGCAACAGGGGCATTTTTTCTAACGCTTTCAACACCGTTTCTGCAAGCATCTTCTGTTGTGTAAACTTCACTTGTAGCGATAACTTCGCCGTTACCAGCTTTCAAGTCAAATTTAACGCCTGTATTTGTTTTTTTAACTACGAATTTACCCATATATTTTCCTCCTTTGGATGTTACAATTTTTGTTACTTTAAATATATAATACTGCACAAAAAATTGCAAGAGAAAAGACACGAATATATTGAAAACGCACTAAAAAAGATTGCATACAGAAATGTATACAATCTTTTTTTGTTAATCATCCTGTGAATTTTCAAACTGGCTCTGGTAAAGTCTGGCATAGAAGCCGCCTTTTGCAAGAAGTTCGTCGTGTTTGCCCACCTCTACAATTCTGCCTGCATCCATAACGAGAATTTTGTCCGCATCCCTGATTGTAGACAGGCGGTGTGCAATTACAAAGCTGGTTCTGTTTTCCATAAGATTTTCCATAGCTTTCTGAATCTGCACCTCTGTTCTTGTGTCAACGGAGGATGTAGCTTCGTCCAGAATGAGAATCTTTGGATTCTGCAGAAATGCCCTTGCGATTGTAAGCAGCTGTTTCTGTCCCTGAGAAATATTGGAGGTTTCCTCGTTCAGTTCAAAATCATAGCCTTTAGGCAGCATTTTTATAAAGTGATGTGCCTGGCTCATCTTTGCTGCGTGGACAATGTCATCCATAGTTGCGTTTTCTTCGGAATAAGCAATATTTTCCTTGATGGAACCTTTGAACAGCCATGTATCCTGCAGAACCATACCGAACATCTCGCGCAGGTCGTTGCGTTTGAAGTCTCTGATATTTACACCGTCAATAAGAATTTCACCGCTGTCGATTTCGTAGTAGCGCATAAGCAGTTTTACAACTGTAGTTTTGCCCGAGCCTGTAGGACCTACAAGGGCAATCTTTTCGCCGCTTTCGACCTTGAGGGTGAAACCGTCTATAACCTTCTGACCCGGTTCATAGCCAAAGTTTACATCTTTGAACTCTACAGTGCCCACAATATTTTCTGTAGAGACACTGTCCTCCTTATCCTTTTCTTCTTCATCTTCTTCAAGGAATTCAAACACACGTTCTGCACAAGCAACAGCACTCTGAAGCATTGTGGATATGTTGGCAATCTGCTGAACAGGCTGCGAGAAGTTCTTTACATACTGAATAAAGGAAAGGATATCGCCAACAGAAACTTTGCCGATATTTGCCATAACTGCACCAACGATACAAACAAGAATATAGCCGATGTGGGAAACAAAGTTTGTGAGCGGCATCATCATATGAGAAGCAAAGTTACTTTTCCATGCATTGTTTCTCAGTTCTTCATTGTAAATATCAAACTGTTCCAGAGAGTCATCTTCCAAGTTGAAGGTCTTTACAACGGTATGGGCAGACAGCATTTCCTCGATGTGTCCGTTTACCATGCCAAGGCTCTTCTGCTGCTTTTTGTACAGCGGCTGGCTGTAGCGAACAATTTTGCTGATTACAAATACCGACGCAGGTATTGTAACCGCAGCCACAAGTGTCATAACCCAGGAAATAGAGAGCATCATTGCAAGAGAACCCACAAGAAGAGTTATTGTAGAGATAAGTCTTGTGATGGATTCACTGATAGACTGGCTGATGCTGTCGATATCATTTGTAATGCGGGAAAGCACATCACCTGTTGATACCCTGTCAAAATAGTTCAGCGGCATACGGTTTATCTTTGCAACAACATCTTTTCTGAGTGTATAGGTTATGCTGTTGGATATTTTCGCCATTATAAAGCCGTGAACAAGTGAGAACAGATAGGAAACCACATAAAGAATAACCATCAGAGCGATTATTCTGAACAGGGTTGTATAGTCTATTATCACCATTCCTGTTACAAAACCATCTTCAACAGCTTTGTAAAGAACATCGGTTGCTTTACCCATAAGTTTAGGGCCGATTATGCCAAATATGCTGGATAGCAGTGATATGAACATAACCACAACCATGAGGTATTTGTATTTGCTGAGGTATTTGAGCAGTTTGGCTATTGTACCGCCAAAATCCTTGGCCTTTTCACCGCCTCGCAGAACAGCGGGACCGCCGCCGCCAGGACCACCAGGTCTGCCCTGAGGAGCACCGAATTTAGCATTTGTATTTGCCATATTACATCTCCTCCTTTGACAGCTGGCTGTATGCAATCTCCTGATATGCTGTACAGCTTTCCAGAAGTTCTGCGTGTGTTCCCTGACCAACCACCCTGCCCTCGTCCATAACGAGAATACGGTCGGCATCCATAATGCTGGCAACACGCTGGCCCACTATAATGATATTTGCTTCGCTGAGATTTTCTCTGAGGGCTTTTCTCAGATTTGCGTCGGTTTTAAAGTCAAGAGCAGAGAAGCTGTCGTCAAAAATGCAGATAGGTGCGTTTTTAACCAGTGCTCTGGCAATAGCCATTCGCTGACGCTGACCGCCTGAAAGGTTTGTACCTCCCTGACTTACAGGCTCGCTGAACTGTTCATCTTTTTCCATTATAAAGTCATAGGCCTGTGCAATCTTTGCCGCTTCTTCTATATCCTTCTGTGTGGCATCTTCCCTTCCGACAAAAAGGTTGGACCGGATTGTGCCTGAGAACAGCTGACTTTTCTGTGGAACATACCCGATAAGGTCACGCAGGTCAGTAAGGCGGAAATCCCTTACATCTGTGCCATTGATTTTTACAGAACCATCTGTAACCTCGTACAAACGGGGAATAAGCTGGATAAGGCTGGATTTACCGCAGCCTGTGGAACCGATGATTGCAGTAATCTCGCCCGGATTGGATTTAAAGGATACGTTTTCCAGTGCGTATTCATCACCATCAGGGTAGCGGAAGCTTACATTGTCAAATTCCACTGTACACTTGTCAAAACCTGCTTCCACAGGATTTTCTGTTTCCACAATACTGTTTTCCCTGCTCAGAACTTCGGCAACACGGTTGATGGAAACCTTTGCCCTTGGCAACATAATAAACATCATGGAAATCATCATAAAGGACTGCATGATTGTTGCGGAATACTGGATAAAGGCCATCATATCGCCAACCTGCATTGTGCTCTGTGCAATTTTATCGGCACAAACCACAATAATAAGAACAGGGATAAGGTTCTGCAGAAGTGTAAGGGTTGGCATAATAACCGACATTACACGGTTTATAAAGAGGTTTGTATCGGCATATTCGCGGTTTACACTGTCGAACTTTTCTTCCTCGTGCTGCTGTTTTGAAAATGCACGCACAACAAGAATGCCCGTCAGACTTTCACGGGCTGTAAGATTCAATCGGTCAACAATGCTCTGCAGCACCTTGAACTTGGATGACATAAGCAGAAAGTTTATGGTCATAAGCACTGTAACCGCCACAACTGTCAGAATGTTAATCCACGCCATGGACGGTGCTTTTTCCACCGCCATAAATACAGCACCAATACCCATAATTGGTGCGTAAAAAATCATTCGCAGCCCCATTGTGAACAGCATCTGTATCTGCTGAACGTCGTTTGTTGTTCTTGTGATAAGAGATGCGGTGGAAAATTCGCTGTATTCCTGACTGGAAAAGCTTTCGATTTTGGAAAACACCGCTCTGCGCAGGTCACGGGACATACCTGTGCCGCTGAAACTGTTTACAAGATGTATCCCCAGATCCACAGCTACTGTCAGAATTGCCACAAACAGCATCCTGAGACCTACTGTGAGGATATACTGCATCTGCTGGTTTTTGAGAAGTTCTGCCTGTGTGCTGTCTGCAGATGCTATCTGCATTGCATAGTCCTGAATACCAACGTTTACTATATCACTCATAAGATTCGGCATCATCAGGTTACATATTGCCTGCATAGCCAGAAACACAATGGATAATGCAACCAGAGGCAAATATTTTTTAATATGGGTGTATATATGTTTCACTGTTATATATCTACCCGCCTTTCTTTACTTTACCGCCCTTTCAGACAGTATTTTATATATTATTGATTCAATGTAACAATTATATAATTTATATATTTTTACTGTCAATAAGTATCACAAATCTTTCATTTCGGGCAGAAAATCCCACGTGCGTTTGGGCATAAAGTTCATACGGCAACGGGGGTTGTATCTTTCCTTGATTGCAACGGTATCATAGAACAGTTTCCACAGCTTCTGCATCGCCAGTTCTTCATCATCAAGTTCGGGCAGTTCTATATTTTCCGCCTTTATTATGGATGTCTGTTTTTCATAATACAGAAGTGCCTCCTTATTGGTGGCATCGTATATCATAAAATTCTGGTTTGCAAAACGCTGGGTAAAATGGTAAGCCATAAGGGGCAGCAGCCGGTTTTTTGGGGTTATAACCGAAATATATGCATCGTTCGCTTTGTAAAAGCGCACCAGCCCAAGATACAGATGCTTTTCCCTTTTAAGATGATTGTGGGCTTTCAGCAGATATGCCACATCATCATCCCCTACAAGCCTGTGAACCTGACCTCCCTTTTTGAAACCTTTCACAATATATCCCAGCATATGTATTTCTTTTTCTTTGCCGCAACAGAGCAGACATTCCTGCAGAAAACGCAAAGAATATGACGATATTTTTTCTTCTATAGCCTTTCTGACCTTGTCAGATTTAAATGTATCCGTGCTGATGGTTACAAACTGAAAAAGGCTTGCCCGTATATCATCCTCGCATATAATCTCCACAGGGTTGAACGAGGAATAATAATACTCGTGTACACAACAAAGAAAACCGTCAAAGGTTCCGTCGTATACAAAAATCACATCTGTCCGCTGACGCATTTCAGTTTATCCTCCCTTGTCACTGTGTGTGCTATAAAGGCCGTATCAAACAGACTGGTCTGTTCCACGTTTGAAAAATCGGGCTGTCTCTCGCTGGCTATAAGATATCGTTCTGCGTGGTCACGGTCAATTTTCACATAAGGTGCAGCCTTACCCTTGCAGGTTATAAAAAACTGTGCTCTTTTCAGCACTACACCTATTTTTTTAAGACCGTCAAAATCAAGATATGCCGCTCTGCGTGCCGATATTATACGTTTTGCACTTGTTACACCTATACCCGGTACACGCAGAAGCAGTTCATACGGTGCAGTGTTCACCTCTACGGGAAAGAGGTGCATATTGTTCAGTGCCCAGTTGCATTTAGGGTCGAGAAACTCATTAAACATGGTGTGTTCTTCGTCCAGCAGTTCTTCAGCACGGAATTTGTAAAACCGCAGCAGCCAGTCCGCCTGATAGAGACGGTGTTCCCGCAAAAGGGGCGGTTTTGTATCCAGTGCAGGCAGATTTCTGTCATTGTTTACAGGTATATATGCCGAAAAATATACCCTTTTCAGCTTATATTTATCATAAAGCCCTTGTGTCAGACGGAGAATATGCAGGTCACTTTCCTCGCTTGCTCCAACAATCATCTGTGTGGACTGCCCCGCAGGTGCAAACTTTGGTGCATGGCGATAGAGGGCAAGTTCCTGTGTTGCCTGTTCTTTTCTGGTTTGTATGGTACGCATAGGCATAAGTATCTTTGCCTTGGATTTCTGCGGTGCCACCCTTTCCAGGCTTGCGGCACTGGGCATCTCGATATTTACACTCACCCTGTCAGCCAAAAGGCCAATCCTTTCCACAAGTTCGGGACTTGTGCCCGGAATAACCTTGGAGTGAATATATCCGTTGAAACCGTATTCGTAACGGAGAATACGGATTGCTTCTA
Source organism: Oscillospiraceae bacterium (assembly GCA_015067145.1). Lineage (GTDB taxonomy): Bacteria > Bacillota > Clostridia > Oscillospirales > Ruminococcaceae > RGIG3102. The sequence goes on from SVNA01000001.1 coordinate 159,616, forward strand.
TAATAAGCTCCATTGTATAGTCGGCATTTCTGATAACACCAGATGACAGAAACAGACCCTCTATATAATTTCGCTTGTAAAAGTCTATTGTCAGGTCAGCAAGCTCCCTTGGTGTAAATGCCGCCCGTTTCACATCGTTGCTTTTGCGGTTTATACAGAAAGCACAGTCAAACTCACAGTAGTTTGTATAAAGCACCTTTAAAAGTGAAATGCATCTGCCGTCCGCCGACCAGGTGTGGCAGATACCGCAGGCTGCAGCACTGCCCACACTTCCCCCTCTGCCGCGGTCTGTGCCGCTGGAGGAACAGGATGCATCGTATTTTGCCGCATCGGTCAGTATCCTGAGTTTTTCAAATATATCCATATTCTTTCCCCCTCTTTTTCTGCAATCAATTTTATACCTGAACTATCAGTTGTGATTTATACTATATCTCCCTTTTTATATCTTCTTATTCTACATTTTAACATCTATCGGTTGTATTTTCAATATTCATATACAACCTTTAGTTGTAAATATTGCAGTTGTCATTTTTTAATGTTAATATAAATGTATATTTAAAATCAGAGGTACTTATTATGTCTATTGAACGTGTAAGAGAATATATGAAAGAGTTTGGCAGAGAGAACGATATTCTGGAATTTGAGGTTTCCAGTGCAACGGTTGCCCTTGCCGCACAGGCCCTTGGCACAGAGGCGGGCAGAATTGCAAAGACACTGTCTTTCAAAAAGGATGCTGGTTGTATCCTTGTTGTTACAGCAGGCGATGTAAAAATCGATAATTCCAAATACAAACACAAATTCGGTCTCAAAGCAAAGATGCTCACAGCTGATGAAGCAGTTGAGCTCATCGGACACGCAGTCGGCGGCGTATGCCCTTTCGCTGTTAATGATGGTGTTATCGGCATCTATATTGACGAAAGCGTAAAAAAATACGAAACCGTTTACCCTGCCTGCGGCTCCTCCAACAGTGCTATCCAGCTTACACCTGAAGAACTTTTTGAGCTGAGTAAAGCATGCGAATGGGTTGATGTGACAAAAGCTATTGAAGTGTAAAATTATTGTTCGGCAGTATTGTTCTCCGTTTACTATATACCTGAGGTACAATATGAGTAAAAAGAAAAAGATAATTATTGCTCTGTTTTTCGTTTCTGTTGCTTTTATCGCATTCAGAGCCTTTGTTCCGCAGTATTTTTTTGATGAAGATATTCACATAGATATTCTTTCTGTTGATATAGTCGACTCCAATGGTATAAGGACAGAAATATCTGACGAAATCGACATCGAACATCTTGAACATGTATTACATCTTATGCAGTGCAGCAGAACCAAAAATGCTCCCGGCTCTTATCAGCTTGGTGAAATTGCATATTACATTTATTTAAGTTATGATAATACGTACTATCAGATATCCCTTACTGATACCAACGTTTATCATATTTGGAATGTCTATACAACAAGCGGACATAAAATTAAAAATGGTGATGTGTGGTTTAATATGGTGCATGAGCTTGCCGTTTAGAGGCAAACAAAAAACCGAGGCTGAATTTTCAGTCTCGGTTAATTTTTAGTTCATATCAAAATTATTCCTGCAGCTGTTTGTCCTTTTTGTGCTGCCAGATTTCGCACAGCATTGCGCCGCCGATAATTACAAACGCACCAGCTATCTGTATTGGTGACATACTTTCGCTGAGGAAAAATGCAGAGAAGAACAATGTGGAAACAGGGTCCAGGAAGCTGAGCATTGCCACAGAGTATGCAGGCATCTTCTGCAGCGACATAAAGTACAGCCAGTAACACACACCTGTGTGGAAAAGGCAGAGTATCGCAAGGAAAACCATACCTTTAAAATCTATGGTGAAGATTTCACCTATAGAGCTTGTCATCATTGTGTATGGTATAAGCACAACCGATGCACAGGCAAGCTGAATGAGAGTAACTTCCAGAGCACTGAAGCCTTTAACTTTTTTATTTGTGATGGTTACAGAAGCATAGAGCACCGCAGACATAAGGCCGAAGATAACACCCTTTGCAGAGCCTACCTCAAAGGACTGCAGGTTTACCATTGCCATACCAATCATTGCTGTTACAACACCGATGATTTTTGCATTTGTCAGCTTTTCTTTGAGAACAAAAGAAGAAGCAATGATAACAAAAGCAGGTGCACAGTAGTATGTAAGTGTTGCGATGCTTACAGGTACATAGTTGTATGCCTCAAAAAGCAGCACCCAGTTGAAACCTATGGCAAAGCCTGCGTACATAAGATATGGCAGGTATTTTTTAAGGTTCTGCATATCCATTTTATTTTTCTGCAGTATATATACCACCAGCAGAAACAGGCTGCCCACAAAGGCCCTTGCCAGAGAAATCTGCACACTGGAAAGCGGAATATTTTTAACAAAGATACCAAGGGAACCCCAGGTTATCATAGATAAAATCACATAAAGATAGTATTTCATAATTTTTCCCTTTTTTATTATTTGCTATGAGAAACAGTTTAACATTTATTTTAATTGTTTACAACTGTTTACACAAAAATAACAGTTATATTTTATCTATCTTTTTACTATAAATTTTCACAAAGCTGCTGTATAATATTTATAATAAAACAGTTTAGTGGTAAGAATGGAGGTCGTAATATGAAACTTACTTTTTTAGGTGCTTGCCACGAGGTTACCGGCAGTCTGATTTTACTTGAAGCTGCAGATAAAAAAATTGTTATCGACTGTGGTATGGAACAGGGCAAAGATGTTTTTGAAAACGTTGAACTGCCAATTGCGGCAGGAGAGATTGACTATCTACTTTTAACCCATGCACACATTGACCATTCCGGCCATATTCCTCTTCTTGTTAAACGCGGTTTTAAAGGCGAAATTCATTCCACAGATTCCACAATGGACCTGTGTAATATAATGCTGCGTGACTCTGCACATATTCAGGAATCAGAAGCTGAATGGCAGAACAGAAAAAACAAACGTGCAGGTAAAGAATCATTTGAACCTCTTTACACAACCGATGATGCAGTTGCAGCACTGGAAATGTTTGTGCCGCACACATATATGGAAAAATTCAGTCTGTGTGAAGGCGTTGATGTAAACTTTGTTGATGCTGGCCATCTGCTCGGCTCCTCTTCCATTGAGGTGTGGGTGACCGAAAACGGTGTTACAAAGAAAATTGTATTCTCCGGAGATATAGGCAACATCAATCAGCCTATCATCAACGACCCTCAGTACATTGATACTGCTGACTTTGTTGTTATGGAATCCACATACGGCAACCGCAATCACGGCGAAACACCTGACTATATAAAATCCCTTGCAGAAATCCTCAACCGCACATTTGCCCGTGGCGGCAATGTGGTTATTCCGTCCTTTGCTGTTGGCAGAACTCAGGAAATGCTCTATTTCTTCCGTGAAATAAAGGAAAAAGGACTTGTTACACCCGCCAATTTCACCGTTTATATCGACAGTCCTCTTGCTATCGAAGCAACAAATGTATTCAAAGCCGGTACACCTGATTTCTTTGACAAGGAAATGAACGAACTGCTGGAACGCGGGGCAAACCCTCTGCAGTTTGACGGACTTAAGGTTGCTGTTTCCGCCGACGAATCCAAGCTTATCAACTTTGATGAAGCTCCAAAGGTTATCATATCCGCCAGCGGTATGTGTGAAGCAGGTCGTATCCGTCACCACCTCAAGCACAATCTGTGGAGACCGGAAAGCACAGTTCTCTTTGTTGGCTATCAGGCGGTCAACAGCCTTGGCAGAAAAATATATGACGGTGCACCTACCGTTAAACTGTTCAACGAAACAATCGATGTTAAAGCAGAAATCCTTCACCTTGACGGTATAAGCGGCCATGCAGACAACAACGGCTTGCTGCGTTGGGTAGAAGCTATACAGAACAAACCTCAGAAAGTTTTTGTTGTTCACGGTGACGACGATGCTGTAAACGATTTCACACAGCAACTGGTTGACAGAGGCTTTGATGCAACCGCCCCGTATTCCGGTGCAGTTTATGACCTTGTGGCTGACAAATACGAAATTGTTGCAGACCCTGTCGCTATCATCAAAAAATCTGCCGCAACTGTCCGTGCAGACAATGTATTCAGCAAGCTTGTTGAAGCAGGCAAACGTCTCACTGCTGTTATCCAGCGTAACAAAGGCGGTGCAAACAAGGACCTTGCAAAATTCACCAGCCAGATTGAAGCACTCTGCGACAAATGGGACAGATAATGTTATATTCAGTTATAAAAGCAGGTATCATAAGATGCCTGCTTTTATGCTGTCTGTAGAAAAACCGGTATCCCTTTTTCTGAGATACCGGTTTCTATTTGCTTATGTTAAATTTCAAAACTGCCGATATAAAGATTGCCTTTCTGTGCAGGTGCCTTTTCTGCAGTGAAATATCTGAATTTATCTGCATTTTCAAGATAAATATGTGCAAGGGATATGCCAACATCCATCTTGTTCATATCGCCCAGAAACTGTTTGCGGAAAAAACGTTCCATACAGTAGGTGTGAATTATTTTATCTTCGTGAATAAAATACCATGGCTGACTGTTAACTGCACTTGGTGCAAGACGGGCACATTCCAGTCTTTCATCTGCTATATCAGAAATCTCCGCAAGAGTTTTTCGTTTAAATTCTTCTGTGCTGTTACGATAATCTTCTTTTGATTTGCCAAAAGCAATCATCATAACACATTCCATGCCGCTGTGGTCTGTAAACTCCTCCCCTGCTTCGTTTACAATCTTGCCCATACCCAGCCAGCAGGTGCCAAGACCTATGCTCTGCATATATAAATCCACCTGCTGAAACACAAAGCCGAGGTTTACAAGAGCTTCGGTATTTCTTTCGGCATATATGGCAATATTGTGCGGTGCTCTCCACGGGAGAATACATTTTATCTTTTCGGGGCCGATTATCTCCCATGAAAGTTTTTCCTGAGGATAAAGGCGTTTTGCGTCTCTGGTAAAATCCTCTATCTGACGAAGCGTGTTTACATCCAGCTGTTCGCTGCTATAGCTGCGGAAGGATTTGCGGTGATAAATCATATCTTTAAGTTCCATAAATCTACTCCTTTATGTATTTAAAATATCATCTGAACAAGTATCATATACGCCACTGTGCCGCCTGCAATGGAGATGAGTATCTGTCTTTTCCACAGATGCAGACCTCCAGTTATAAGTATAGCAATAATTTCAGGCAGGCCGTGACTGCCGCTTAAAAACTGTACATTTTTAAGGCAGTACACTATCAGCATGCTGAAGATTGCCGCAGGCAGTGCGTTGCCAAGATACTGTACAAACTTTGGTGCTTCTTTGTTTTCTCTGAAAATCAAAAAAGGCAAAAAGCGTGTAAGCATTGTTCCGATGGTAAGCAAAGTAATTGAAATTAATATCTGTGTGTTTGTCATAACAATCATGCCTCTTCACCCACCTTTTCTATAGGTTTACGGAAGATTCCAAGCAAAAACAGTATACACAGCATTGTCGGTATAAGGAAGCTGTCTGCACCGAAAATCGTGAGACATGCAACTGAAGCCGCCATACCGATAATTGCCGAATGATGTTTTTTATCTTTCAGCCACTGTTCGATAAATATAACCACAAACATAGCTGTCATGGCAAAATCAAGGCCTTCAGTATTAAAGGTGATAAAATTACCGATAACTGCACCGATTGCTGTGCCTCCAATCCAGTATGCCCAGTCCAGCAGTGTTACCCACAGCATAAACCATGGCCTGTCCACATCTTTGGGCGGCTCGGTTGAACAGTTGATGGAAAATGTTTCATCGCTCATACCGAAAATAAGGAAAAACTTTTTCCAGCCTGTATTTTTATATCGGCCAATCATTGTTATTCCGTAAAACAGATGCCTTGCCTGTACAACAAGTGCCACCGCCAGCACCTCCACAGGTGCAAAGGCAGAAAGCAGCATTGCAACCGCCGCAAACTGCAGAGAACCGCCATAAACGGCAATACTGATAAGTATAGGACACCATGCGGGAAAACCCGATACAGTCATAAGCACGCCGTAGGATATACCCAGAAATGTAAAGCCTGTAAAAACAGGAATTGTATATGGGAAAGCTGTTTTCAGTGCATTTATAATAACATTATTTTTTTCTGATGAAGCATTATTGAATGTTTCTTTTTTCAGATGTTCTCTGATAAGCGCAATCTTCTCTGTATCTTTTTTATTACGCACATCTTTTCTGTAGCCATCTTTTGACGATGCAGTGTAAACTTTTAAATACTGTTGCAATGTCAAAAGTCTGAAATCAATACCATCTGCTGTCTCTTTACCGATTTCATTGGCAGAAATATCTGCAAATGTTTCCAGTTCTTCTATAGATGCATACGAATAATGAACCTCATCTTTTTCAAAAGTATGTTCATGCTCGTCAGCAAGTGTATAACCGTTGTTTTCAAGAACATCACGGAAATCATCCCATTTTCCTGTTAAAAACACCTGTGGTATCAAAATATCAACATCATCTGCATTCAGATTTTCTCCTGTTAGATATTCCAGTCCCAATGAACCATACAGAAGAGGTATTATTTCAAATTTTTCTGACAATAGTGTAGCATTTTCCAGAAACAGTTGTTTTTTATCCATATTACTTGTTTTATTTTTTATATCTGAAAGTTCAGCTTTCAATTAAGTTTCACCTTCTTAAAAATTACTTTATAACCAAATCTATCCCCACATTATCTACTGCGGGGATAGGTTTATTTTCGTAGCAACAGACTTTATTTATTTGCCTGTTTGTATTCAAGGTATTCGTCGTAGGTCATAAGTTTGTCCACGATGGAGCCGTCTTCTTTGATTTCGATAATACGGTTTGCAATAGTTTCAATAAACTGATGGTCGTGGCTGGAGAACAGTACAGTGCCTTTAAAGTCTGCGATACCGTTGTTAACCGCTGTGATGGATTCAAGGTCAAGGTGGTTGGTAGGCTGGTCAAGCATGATAACGTTTGCTTCCTTCATCATCATACGGGACAGCATACATCTAACCTTTTCACCACCGGAGAGAACATTTACCTTTTTGTAAACATCGTCACCGCTGAACAGCATACGTCCAAGGAAGCCTCTGAGGAAGCTTTCTGTCTGGTCTTTTGAGTACTGACGCAGCCATTCAACAAGGTTCATATCGTTGCCTTCAAAGAACTCTGTGTTGTCTTTTGGGAAATAGCTGCGGGAGGTACTTACACCCCATTTGATAAAACCGCTGTCCGGAGTGAGTTCTTCATTGAGGACTTTGAACAAAGCTGTCTGGCCTGCCTCGTTATCACCTACAAGGGCAATTTTATCGAGACGGTTGATGTAGAAAGATACATTGTCCAGCACCTTTACGCCGTCGATTGTTACTGTAAGGTCACGCACCTCAAGAACATCCTTGCCTACTTCTCTGTCCTGTACAAAGTTTACAAAAGGATATTTACGGCTGGATGCAGGCATCTCTTCCAGCTGGATGTTGTCAAGAATTTTCTTTCTTGATGTAGCCTGTTTGGATTTGGATTTGTTTGCGGAGAATCGACGGATAAATTCTTCCAGCTGTTTGATTTTTTCTTCTTTTTTCTTGTTCTGGTTTTTGATAAGCTGGTTCATCAGCTGGCTGGATTCGTACCAGAAGTCGTAGTTGCCTGCATACATCTTAACCTTGTTGTAATCGATATCAACAGTGTGTGTACATACAGCATTGAGGAAGTGACGGTCATGGGATACAACCAATACTGTACCCGGGAAATCGATAATAAACTCTTCCAGCCATGCGATAGCTTCGATATCAAGATGGTTGGTAGGTTCGTCCAGAAGAATAATGCTTGGCTTGCCGAAAAGTGCCTTTGCAAGCAGAACCTTAACCTTGTCTCTACCATTAAGGTTTTTCATCTGTGTGTAGTGGAACTCTTTGTCCACACCCAGACCGTTGAGCAGCTGAAGAACCTCTGTTTCTGCTTCCCATCCGTCCAGCTCAGCAAATTCGCCCTCAAGCTCTGCTGCACGTTCGCCGTCTTCTTCGCTGAAATCAGGTTTGTTGTAGAGCTCATCCTTTTCTTTCATAATTTCGTAAAGACGTGGATTGCCCATAATAACAACATCTGTCACATAATATTCGTCAAATTTAAAGTGGTCCTGTTCCAGAACAGACATTCTTGCATTTTTATCAAGAAAAATTTCGCCCTTTGTTGGCTCACGCTGGCCTGAGAGGAATTTGAGCAGTGTGGATTTACCTGCACCGTTTGCCCCGATGATACCATAGCAGTTACCCTCTTTAAAATCAAGGTTAACGTCTTTAAACAAAGTCTGTCCATCAAACTCATGTGTAAGGTCTTTAACTGATAACATTATTTTCTCCTTATTGATTGGAATATACATAAACTTAATTTTTTAACACAATTATACATTTAACATTTTCTCAAATAGAAGTGAAAAAGTCAACCGATTTTTGATATCATCCTTTCACTTTAATATTTGCCGGATAAAGCCTTGTCAGATTTGCCAAATATTGAAAGAAACAGAAAAATATGATAAAGTGAACTGAAATATAATATGAAAAATTATCAGTGTCAATAATTACACTGTCAAACGAATACTGTTACCTGTTCTATTTGTTTTGATTAATATATGTATATATCTTCATTGTATTTTATTGTTTCTTTTGATATCATGTTTTTATTCAGTATATTATTTAGTGAGGATTTGAGTTATGTTTAACTATAGAAACGCTAAAAAAGAAGAATATTATGAATTTGTAGATTTGATAAACTATGTATTCAAGGTGGATTTTGAAAAAGTTCTGCCTAAGACGTTCAACAAAAACTATGGTTTTCAGGATATTACAAAAGTTGCAGAAGATGAAAACAGTAAATTGATTGCGGGGGTATGTGTATTACCGCAGCAGATTACTATTGGGGAAAATTCACTGAATACAAACTTTCTTGGCGGAGTTGCTGTTCACCCAAGGCACAGGGGCGAAAATCACATGAAAGTCCTTGTAAACATGTGGCTTGATGAGATGAAAGACAGCTGTGATATGAGCATACTTACAGGTTTGCGTCAGAGATATGAGTATTTTGGATATACACCTGGCGGTATTCAGTGGGAATATATGCTGGATATCCACAATATAAAACATGCTCTTAAAAACATCAGCAGTGAGGAGATTACCTTTAAACCATTGGCAGAAACAGATGGCGGATTCGAGTTTGCAGCAAAATTCAATAATGGTAAAGAAGTTAATGTTTACAGAGATGTTGACAGTGCGGACAAAATAATGGTTTCCTACCGTCAGCATCCCTTTGGCGTGTTTAAAAACGGAAATATCATAGGGTATCTGCTGACCAGCCTGAACAGAGAAGAAATCAGCGAGTTTGTTCTGTGTGATTATAAAGATACAAAAAAAGTTTTAAAAGCATATTTTGAATTCTTTAAAACAGAAAAAGCAACAGTAATTCTGCCTGACTATGAAAAAGAACTTCACAGAGAACTTGGCGATTTTGCTGAAAGCTATACAACAGGGCCTTGCTGCAGCTTTAATATCTTCAACTTTGCAAATGTTGTCAGAGCATATCTCGAACTGAAAAATAAAAATGATAAATTGAGTTATGGCAGACTCTCTGCTGTTATGGATAACCAGCCGATAACAATAACAGTAGACGAGAACGGTGTTACAGTAGAAAACAAAGCGGTTGAAAACGCTGTTGTGCTGGATAAGCTTGAAGCTCAGAATCTGCTGCTTACACATGCAGGCAGATATATGGATGTTGATGTGCCAAATGACTGGTTTCCCCTGCCCTTGTTCTGTCACCGTGCAGACCGTTTTTAATCCAAATCAATATAATAACTCCGGACCTATCACAGCGATAAGTCCGGAGTTTTGTTTGTATAAACAATAATTAAAGTGCCGTATAGATGTTATAGAAATTAAGCAATATAAGTGCAATAAGCAGGTTGCGGAAAAACTTTTCTGTTTTTGCATTGTCCATCTTTTTGGCAATGGAAGAGCCGATAATTGCACCGCTTACACCGCCGATACACATTATGGCAAGATAGAAGAAATTCACATCAGGTACAGTGTGTGTAGCCAATGTTGTTATAAAGCTGGTAAGCTGGGAAAACAGGATTATAAACAGCGAGTTTTTGGCAGTTTCTTTTGCCTGTGTGGAAAAGAAATATGACAAAACCACAATATTGATAGGGCCACCGCCAATACCAAGGAAGGATGAGCTTACACCAAGGATAAAACCTATAATCACACAAACAAGCTTGTTTTTTATCTGCTTTGTTTTGATGCCGGATTTTTTCACAAGGTATAAAAATACCAGCAGGTTTATTATCAGAAGCAGTACAGACTGTATCAGCTTTACATTTGCTGTTGCATTGCCTGATATAATCGAAAAAACAGTTTTGCCAAGCCATCCGCCGGTACAGGCACCCAAGGCCAGCCACAAAGTGGTTGAATAGTTAAGCTGTACCTTGTCTTTAAGCCCTCTTATGTAGGAAGAAAACGCCATGGAAAGAACGGTACAGCCGGACATAAAGCTGATTACACTTGGGGTCAGATCGGTAAAGCAGTCCATTACAGGTTTTATGATAATTCCGCCGCCGATACCGCTTATAGCACCTATGATACTTGCCAGAATGGCAATAGAAAAATATAACATTTCAAATCTCCACTAAAATTTAATATATTTAATAACAAAATAATAGCACTTGTGTATTTATAAGTCAAACAATGCAATAAAAAGCTGCCCGTACGGACAGCTTTTTAAGTATTGTGATTATTTCATTTCTGGGAGACTTGCAGCAGCCATGGACTGACCAACACGACGGAATTTTTCGTCAGGAAGTGTAAGGTTGATTTTGTCTGCGTATTCTGGATATTCATCGTCAAGAACTCTGCGGCATGTTTCAAGAAGAATATCGCCGCCTTTACCACTCATAACACGGCCGAGGAGCAATACATATTTGAAGCCGTAGTGTTCAAAGTAGTAAGCAAGTGTATGACCGAGGTATGTACCGATGGATTCGTAAACCTGAACAGCACGTGGGTCATCATTTTCCATAAGTTTCTGAGTGATTTTAAGTTTTTCAGCTGGGGAAAGGCTTTCGTCAAGTTCGATGCCTGCACGAGGTGCAAGTTTGTTTACACCGTCCTGGCAGAAATATTTAACACCACAACCGATATCGCCGGACCATTCGTCAACCATTGCGTTAGGGTTAGCATCAACAGGAACAAATGCAAGTTCGTTGAGCCAGCCTGTGATACAGCCGTCTTCGTTAACATAACCAACAGCTTCACTTGTACCCATAGCGATACCAAGGATGTTGTTGTCGTTAAGGCTCATTGTACCTGCAAGAGCAGAAACGTCACCGTCGTTTGCAACAGCACATGGAACATCACCGAATGTGTCTTTGATTGCACGGATGTAGATATTTTTAACTTTTTCTTCGTAAAGGTCTTTTGGAACTTTAAGGAAGAGAGAAGCACTCATTGTGCGGTCGTTGATGTAGATACCGGCAGAAGAAACACCAACTGCATCTACTCTTGGCATATGTTCTGCAGCAGCTTTAAGTGCAGAAACAATACCTTCGTAGTGGTAATCCGGATCCGGATTGATTTTTGGAAGCCAAACAACTTCTTCAGAGAAAACTGTTTCGCCGTCGATTACAGCAGAAACTTTACGGTCGGAACCGCCAGCGTCAAAGCCGATGCGGCAGCCTTCAAGGTGACCACCCATAGGTTTAGGATCGTCAAAGGATTCAGGAACATTGTCAGTAAGAACGATTTCGAATGGTTTTTCAAAGATGTTTGCCATGAAGTCCCAGTCAAATTCGCGTTCACCGCCTTTGCAGTAAACACTGCAGAGGTAGTCATAGATGCCCTGGTCGTTTACATAGATTTTGTAACCGCCTTTCATCCAGAGAGCAGTTTTTACAATACGGTCAATGTAGTAGCGGTCAGCTTCTGCCATTTCAGGTGTGCCGTGGATAAATGTGTGTGTAGTTGCTGTCTGTCCATCAGCACGTTCAACTGCGATGGAAACAGGTTTTTTTGCACCTTCCAGGAAAGCTCTGTTGAATTTAAGCAAAGGCATAAATTCAGGGTCCAGTACAGGTACGTTTTTGAGTTCTACAGAAATGCCAAAACGATTCATATTATGTCCTCCAAAAAATTATTTATTGTTTAGTTAATATATAAAGGTGCATGGGTGATGCAACTATATAGTCTATTGGTTATTTGCTGCCATAAGGCGAAGAATCTGCAAAATTTCCTTCAGTTTAGGATAAGCATATTCAAGAAAATTCTGATAAGCGGAACAAAAATAGTTTTTGCCGTCATGGTCAGGTCCCAGCGGTTCGCGGTTTCTGCGGCAGCCGTTGCGGCAAAGCATAAGCCATCTGCATTTTTTGCAGTCTTCGGGCAGAGGTTTTGACAGCTCGACAAATCCACAGTTGTGGCGGGTCTGGTCCATTTCTTCAAAACTGTTGGTTTTGATATTGCCAAGATACCAAGGATCAAGTGCGTAAAAGTCACATGGATATACGCTGCCGTCTGCTTCAATGACCCATTGCGGACTGCAGAATCCCTGAAAATTGCACCCCTCAGGTCGCTGCCCAGCCAGAATCATCATCAGATTTTCAAAATAGCGGTTGTAAACATAACGGCCGTTTTTCATATCCTGATACCAGCCATCAAACATTGATTTTAAAAATGTTTCATATTTTTCAGGTGTAAGGGAATAATCGTGACCTCCCTGAATTTCTCCTATAGGGTCAAGACATTCTATGTACTGCTGATAACGGAAGTTGTTCTTTTTGAAAAAATCATAAACCTGACGGCCGTGACGGGCGTTGCTGCCAGAGACTACTGTAAGGATGTTGAAATCCACGTTGAACTTTTCAAGCAGCCGTATGGAAGCCATAACGCGGTTGAAGGTGCCGTTGCCGGCATGGTCAACACGGTAACGGTCATGGATTTCCTTTGGTCCGTCCAGAGAGATTCCCACAAGAACCTGATGCTCTGCGAACCACTTTGCCCAATCTTCGTTTAAAGCATATCCGTTGGTCTGGATGGAATAATGGATACGCAGATTCTTTGCAAGGGGATGACTGTCCACACAGGAAGCAAAACGGCGGTAAAAATCAATACCTGCCAAAGTAGGCTCACCGCCCTGAAAAGCAAATGAGCAGTCACCCTGTGCGTAGTTCAGTGCCTTGTCCACAAGCAGCTGTACAACTTCATCTGTCATACGGCCGGTACAGCTGTCTGTGCGGTTTTCTGTTTCATCTATATAGAAACAATATTTGCAACGCATATTGCAACTGCCGGAAGCCGGTTTAATCAACAGGTTCAGCGGTGGCACATAAACACCAACTTTCTTTTAAAACATAGTATCGCTATTGTTTACATTATAGCATACTGACTGTTTTTTTCAAGGCAATAGACAGGTACAGAATAAAAAATAAGCAGAAAGTGTAAATAAAATATTATATATTATAAAATTATATACCAATATCATGTACTGATATGCATCTGACGAAACAAAAATAAAATAGCTGTGCCTGAAAATATAGAGATTGATAATTTTTTGTTTAAATAGTACAAGAGTTTTTTTAAATAGCTGTAATAAATTGACATTTTGTACATATAGGTGTATATTATAAACATAATAAAGTATCATTGTATGGCTTACATATAAGTATGTTTATGTATAAGCTTTATGCAGTGTATATGAAATTTGAATTAAATAATAAAGAAAAGGAGAGAAATATGGCTAAACGCAAAAATGTTTTGCTGATTCTGTCTGACCAGCAGCGTATGGATACTGTAAGTGCTTATGGTATGAACGATATCTGCAAAACACCTAATATCGACCAGCTGGCTGCTGAAGGTATGAAATTTAACAATGCATACACTCCGTCAGCAATCTGTGCACCTGCCCGTGCAAGCGTTATGACTGGTCTGTACCCACACAAGCATGGTGTTATAGATAACTTCACAAACATCAAAGAGGGTACACCTTTGCTGGGTGAATGTATGAGAGATGCAGGCTATTACTGCGGTTATGCAGGCAAATGGCATGTAACTCCAAACAAAACTCCTGAAGAGTGCGGCTTCCATGACGGCAAACCTTTTATGGGCTACGGTTTCCCTGGCAGCCAGGTGTTCCCAAGTCTGATATTCAATCAGCCACCTGATAACGAACCAAACTACTACGAACTGTACCTTAAAGAAAACGGATTTGAAAACATAGACGTTTCCAACGGTTTCCAGGGCAACAACCCAGCTTTGCAGATTCAGGAAATGTACTGCAAGCATGAAGGCCCTGTGGAAAGTACAATAGAGTATTTCGTTGCTCACGAAACAAACCGTCTTATCGACATAGCTAAAGAAGAAGATAAACCATTCTTCATCTGGGCAAACTTCTGGGGTCCGCACAGCCCAAGTATCGTTCCTGAACCTTACTATTCAATGTACAATCCTGATGACATTCCGGAGCATCCAAGCTACTGCGATGACCTGCTGGATAAACCATACGGCTACTACCTCAGCGAAAAAATGTGGGGTCTCGGTGACTACGGCTGGAAAGGCTTCCAGGAAATTGCTGCACGTTACTATGGTCACTGCACAATGATTGATGATATGGTAGGCATGATGGTTCAGAAACTCAAGGACGAAGGTCTGTATGATGATACAATTATCATCTACTCCTGCGACCACGGTGACTGTCTCGGTGCACATAAGCTCATCGAAAAAGGTGCTTTCACATTTGATGAGATTTACCACATCCCAATGGTTGTAAAAGGTCTTGGTACAGAAGATAACGACAGCTTTGTATATCTTCACGAGCTTATGCCAACTCTGCTTGATATTGCAGGCGTAGAAACACCGGCTCCGGTTGACGGTGCAAGCATCCTGCCATTGATGACAGGAGAAGAAAAAGACAACGGCCGTACAGAAGTGTTCTGCGAATACCACAACCACTTCTACATCGGACGTCAGCGTATGGTACGCGATCTGGATTATCAGCTTACATTCAACGAAAGTGAACGCGGCGAGCTGTATGACCTTAAAAAAGACCCATACCAGCTTAAGAATGTATGCTATGACCCTGCTTATGCAGAAATCAAGAAAGAATATATGAACAAGCTGTCCAAGTATCTCCGTGAAACCAACGACCCTGCAGGCACCTGGTTCCACAGAATCAAGGAATTCTACTAATTCCCACAACACTGTATTTTACCTGTCAAGGTTAAATAAATAAAAAATAATTGGAGAAAGAAAAAATGAAAAAAATTATCGCATTGCTGCTTGCAATGGCTATGGGTCTGTCCCTTGTTGCTTGCGGCTCATCCGAACCAGCACCAGCACCTGCTGAACCATCAGAACCAACAGTTGAAAACGTAACACTCAACGTTGCTTACATGCCAAACTGGGGTTCCCTCTGGGCAGTTGCTACAGCTGACGCAAAAGGCTTCTTCGCAGAAGAAGGCATCACAGTTAAAATGACTGCATTTGAAAACGGTCCAACAGAAATCGCTGCTATGGAATCCGGTGCTATGGACGTAGCATTCATCGGCCCTGGTGCACACAAACTCTGCTCCACAGGTGACGCAGAAGTATTCCTCCTTCAGCACGTTGGTGACGGCGACTGCATCATCGGTCTCAACGGCATCAAAACAATCGAAGAACTCAAAGGCAAGAAAATCGGCTACTCCGCTGGTACTTCTTCCGAATCCATCCTTCTCGAAGCTCTCAAATCCGCTGGCATGACAATGGATGATGTAGAAGCTCTTTCCATGGACGACACAGCTCTTACAACAGCTGCTCTTTCCGGCAGTGTTGATGCAGTTGCTGCATGGTCCCCATTCTCCCTCACAATCCTTGCTAACGCTAAAGACGCAACAGACATCTGCTCCAACATCGACTTCCCATCCATGGCTTCCCCTGGTTCTTGGGTTGTAAACCCAAAATGGGCTGATGAAAATGCAGACCTCCTCGTTCGTTTCAACCGTGCTATGTTCAAAGCTATGGACTTCGCTGCAGCAGCTACAACAGATGATGCTGTTGCTGAAGAAGTAGCAGGCTATGTAGCAAAAGTTTGTTCTTCCGATGCTGCAACAGTAATTGCACAGCGTTATGACGGTTCCTGGCTTACAAGTGCTCAGGTTCTCGATATGCTCAACTCTGGCGAACTTGAAACATTGTATGCAAACCAGCAGGCAACATTTATTGCTAATGGTGCTCTTGAAGCAGAAGGCAACCTTGCTCCTGCAGAATTTGTTCTCTCCGACCTTATGGTTGAAGCAGGCAAATAATATTATGTCCTAATATATTTTCAGGCTATATATTTTAAGGAAGGCGGTTATACCGCCTTCCCAATTTATAAGAATATGTTAAGGAGATAATCACATGAAAAACAATAAAAAAGGAGACCTTGTCAGCCGTATTCCTGCATGGACATGGACTGTGCTCTCACTGATTGCTGCAATTTTGGTGTGGGGTTTGCTTTCCAAAGGCGAAGTTACAGGCCGTGCATTCCCACCTCTTGCTGAAGTTTTCGGCTCATATACAAAAATGGCTGTTGACCGCGGCGTGTTCTGGAGCGATATTGCAAGCTCTCTGATTTCCTCAATCGCTGGTTTTGCACTGGGCTTCCTCTTTGGTGTGCCTGTTGCATTCCTTATGGCATGGTATCGCCCTGTTCGCAATATCATCGAACCTTGGATTCAGTTTATCCGTAATATCCCACCACTCGCATACGTACCACTGGTTGTTATCGCAGTTGGTGTTGGCCGTACACCACAGATTATCGTTATCTGTATCGCAACATTCCTGACAATTTCCATCACAGTATTCCAGGGTGTTATCAACGTAGACGAAACACTTATCAAAGCTGCACGAGTTCTTGGTGCAAATGACAGTGTTCTGTTTACAAAGGTTATCTTCCCGGCAACAACTCCATTTATCATTACATCCGTTCGTCTTGGTATCTCTGTTGCCCTGACAACTCTGATTGCTGCTGAATCAACTGGTGCAAGTGCCGGTCTCGGTATGCGTATTAGAGCCCTCAGCTCCACATTCGAAACACAGCCAATGATGCTTTACATCATTGTTGTTGGTGTTATCGGTATGCTTGCTGAAAAAATTCTGAAATTCTTTGAAAGGAGACTGACATCATGGCAGGAGAAGAGAGAAATTTAGTGCCTAAAGTTCAGATTAAGGCCGTTGAAAAAATTTACGAAGGCCGCAATGGCAAAACTGTTGCTCTGAACGGTGTAAACCTGGACATCTATGATAACGAATTCATCTGCGTTGTTGGTCCTTCCGGCTGTGGTAAATCCACTCTGCTCAACATTATCGCAGGTCTGCACGAAGCTTCTTCCGGTGAAGTTCTTGTTGACGGCGTTAAAGTAGAAGGTACAGGCGTTGACCGCGGTGTTGTTTTCCAGCAGTATGCATTGTTCCCATGGCTTACAGTTAAAAAGAATGTAATGTTCGGTCTCAAACTGAAAAAAGACCTCACTGATGAACAGCGTGAAGAAATCGCTATGAAATACATAAAAATCGTAGGTCTTGAAAAATTCGTGGATGCTTATCCAAAAGAACTTTCCGGCGGTATGAAACAGCGTGTTGCTATTGCACGTGCATACGCAGTTAACCCAAGCCTGCTTCTTATGGACGAACCATTCGGTGCTTTGGATGCACAGACACGTACACAGCTTCAGACAGAACTTCTCAAAACATGGGAAGAAGAAAAGAAAACATGTTTCTTTATTACTCATGACGTAGAAGAAGCTATTCTGCTTGCTACAAAAGTAATCGTTATGTCTGCACGCCCAGGTCGAATCAAAGAAATTATCGATATCGATATTCCTTACCCACGCGGACAGGAATCCAAAATGCTTCCACGCTTCACAGAACTTAAAAACTATATCTGGAATATGGTTTACAAAGAATATCTTGAAGTTCAGAAATAATTTTTTAACAAAAATCAAGAAGTCATACAGCTCTCTGTGAGCCGTATGACTTTTTTGTTATAAAATGAAATTTGTCGCATTGATTGATTTTTGCATAATCAATGTTGGTATAGCCGCAATACTTCAATATTTAACATATTCATCAAAGCCACAAAAGAAGCACAAGGAATTTGATAGCTGTTCCCTGTTTCCTTTGCACCTTTACATTCCGTGTCTCATAGAATGATACCAAAGGAGGATTTTTTACTATGTCTGAAATGAACACAACACAGAACACCTATCCCGTTTATCCCGGTACTCCTTTGAGGGTTGGCTCCAGTGGCAGCAATGTTACAACTATGCAGCAGTACCTTAACGGATTGGGTGTGGTTTATACAGGAATTAACCGTCTCTCTACAGACGGAAAATACGGTGCAATGACAAGAGATGCAGTAAGGCGTTTTCAGAAACAGTTTTCACTTAACGCTGATGGCGTAATCGGCCAGAACACATGGAACGCCATATTGGCGGTATATCTGTCTGTGGCGGCATATCGCCCACTTGATGTTACAACAAGCTATCCCGGTGTGCTTTCTGCCGGTTCCAGCGGCGACCATGTAAGGTTTATACAGAGCTATCTCAACACTGTAAAACGGCAGTACAACTTCAACTGGCCTACACTTACAGTTGACGGCAGATTTGGGGCAAATACAGCTCTTGCTGTAGCGGGTTATCAGTCCGCCTATAATCTTTCCATAGACGGCAAGGTTGGCAGAAACACATGGGCAAGTATGATACCAGAATTCAACAGGGTTATAAAAATGTAAATAACAGTCAGATGATATTTTTCGCAAGAAAAATGGTGGGGTATTTTATATGCTCCACCCTATTTTTTGTTGAATAAACGTCGGTTATGCTGTATCATATAAATATATGGATTATCAGGAGGTCAGTATGAATATTGCTCTTTTAGGTTTTGGTGTTGTATGCAGCGGTGTATATGAAATTTTAAAGACACTCCCTGAATACAATGTTACAAAAATTCTCATCCGCAACCCTGCAAAGAAAACAATGGATTGTATGACATTGGATTTTGCAGATATTGAAAACGACAAGGCGATTGATCTGGTTGTAGAGGCTATTGGAGGCTTACACCCTGCAAGAGAGTATATTCTTGCCTCTCTCAATGCAAAGAAACACGTTGTAACCGCCAATAAAGCTGTTGTTGCGGCCTATTTTGAAGAATTTGTTGCAGCAGCAAAGGAAAACGGTGTTAAATTTATGGTGGAAGCTACCAGCGGCGGCGGTATCCCTTGGATTAAAAACCTTCAGCGTGTAGGCAGAATTGACGATGTGACAAGCCTCCACGGCATTATGAACGGCACATCCAACTTTATCCTTTCAGCTATGACAAGTGAGGGAAAAGATTTTGATGATGTCCTCAAAGCTGCACAGGAGCTTGGCTATGCCGAGGCTGACCCGTCTGCCGATATTGACGGCGATGATGTACGCAACAAATGTGCAATTTCTGCTTCCATTGCTTTTGGCTGTCCTGTGGATGTAAACAGTATTCTTCAGTCAGGCATCCGCTATATCACAAAAGCTGATATAGACTGGTTTAAAGAAAACGGTCTTGTATGCAAGCTTTTTGCCACAGCAAAACGTGAAGGCGATAAATTTGATGCGGTTGTTGAACCTGTACTTCTCTGCTGTGACACTGTGGAAGCAAATGTGCCTAAAAACTACAATATTACCTGCCTTTACGGCGAAACTATCGGAGAAGTAAAACTCTATGGTCAGGGTGCCGGCGGACTGCCGACAGGTAATGCTATTGTACAGGATATTATTGATATAAACACAGGTAATGCATTTGACATATCCTTTGACAAAACCCTTATCAAAACAGAAGCTGTAACAGGCAGATACTATCTGCGTATCCCTGCTGGAATTGACTGCTATAAAGATATTCTCCGTGACGTTATCGAAAAAGAAGAAGCAAGCGAAAACAGCACTGTTGTTATCACAAAAGAAGTAACACCTGCAAAAATTCATCAGCTTACAGATAAAGAAAAATCTGTATTTATTGCAAGATTTGTATAACACTAAGCACAAGGTTCATTCCTTGTGCTTTTTTATATATAAATTATTCTATTTTACAAAAACTTTACAAAACTTTGCATACATCATTTACATTGAACAGTTAAACTTGATACTGTCAGTGGTGCGAAAAAGTACGCACCCTAAAATGTAAAATCTGAGGAAAAATTTATGAGTATCTTTAATGTATTCACACTGCTTGGCGGTCTTGCAATGTTCCTTTATGGTATGGACGTTATGGGCAAGGCACTTGAAAAGCAGGCAGGCAGCAAACTTCATTCCATTCTTGAAAAACTTACATCCAGCCCTCTCAAAGGCTTCTTCCTTGGTATGGTTGTTACTGCTGTTATCCAATCTTCTTCCGCAACAACAGTTATGGTAGTTGGTTTTGTT
The DNA here is from genome assembly GCA_015067145.1 of Oscillospiraceae bacterium. GTDB lineage: Bacteria > Bacillota > Clostridia > Oscillospirales > Ruminococcaceae > RGIG3102. The sequence goes on from SVNA01000001.1 coordinate 180,077, forward strand.
AACTCCGGCTTTATGACACTGCGTCAGGCTATCGGTGTTATTATGGGTGCCAATGTTGGTACTACAATCACCGCCTGGGTTCTCTCTCTCTCCGGTATTCAGGGTGACAGCTTCTTTATCACTCTGCTCAAACCATCCACCTTCTCTCCTATACTTGCTTTTGTCGGCATTTTGCTTTATATGGCATCAAAAAGCGACAAAAAGAAAAATGTGGGTGTAATTCTACTTGGTTTTGCAATCCTTATGACAGGTATGGACCTTATGTCCGGTGCTGTAAAACCTCTTCGTGATGTTCCTGAATTCTGCAACCTGTTTACTCTCTTTACAAACCCAATTCTCGGTATGGCTGTTGGTGCTCTGCTCACTGCTATTATCCAGTCTTCTTCCGCTTCTGTTGGTATTCTTCAGGCTCTTTCCGTTACAGGTGCTGTAACCTACGGCAGTGCGTTGCCAATCATCATGGGTCAGAACATCGGTACATGTGTGACAGCTCTTCTCTCCTGCTTTGGTGCAAACAAAAACGCAAGAAGAACAGCGGTTGTTCACTTCTACTTTAACCTTATCGGTTCTGTAGGCTTTATGATTATCTTCTACGCAATCAACGCTGTTGTGGGCTTCTCCTTTATCAACGACAGCATCAACGCTGCAGGCATCGCTGTTATCCACACACTCTTTAACGTGACAGCAACAGCAATTCTTCTTCCTCTCAACCGTGTGCTTGAAAAACTTGCTTATATGACAATCAAAGATGATGAGGGTGAAAAAGAAAAATTCCAGATTCTGGACGAACGTCTTATCAACACACCTGCTATCGCTATTGAACAGAGCAGAAAAGCTTTACGCAATATGGCAAGCGAAGCAAGTACTTCCCTTATCAAATCCATTACACTGCTTGACAAATGGAATGCTGAAAAAGCAGAAGAAATTGTACACAGCGAAAAGAAAGTTGATAAATACGAGGATACCCTCAGCACATATCTTCTCAAGGTTTCCGCACAGGACCTCAGCGTAAGAGACAGTTCTGAACTTACAAAAATTCTCCACATCGTTGGCGACTTTGAACGTATCAGTGACCATTCTCTCGCTATCAGCAAAATCAGCGAAGAAATGCACACAAAAGAAATTCAGTTCTCCACACAGGCTAATGAGGAAATCAAAATTCTTAAAGACGCTGTGCTTGAAATTCTCTCCCTTACAATGGAATCCTTTGTAAAAGAAGATGCTGAAGCTGCATATCAGGTTCAGCCAATGGAACGTGTTATCCACGAACTTGCAAGAGAAATCAAGAACCTCCATATCGAAAGACTTAAAAACAACAGCTGTACAATCGAACTCGGCTTTGTTCTTTCCGATCTGCTCAACAACTGCAAACGTGTAGCTGACCACTGTTCCAACATTGCTATTGCTCTTATCGAAGCAGAAGCAGACAGCTTTGCACCACATCACTATGTGAAAAACCTTAAAAGAGACCATGCTGAAAGCTATTATGCACTTCTCGACAATATGAGAGCTCAGTACAAAATCTAATTGACAAAACTTATATAAGTTTATATAATAATTAGGTGCTGTTAATCATAACAGCACCTTTGTTATACGCGGGCGTGGCGGAATTGGCAGACGCGCCAGACTTAGGATCTGGTGTCTTTCGATGTGCAGGTTCAAGTCCTGTCGCCCGCACCATAACGGGCTCAATGGCAACATTGAGCCCGTTTTTCTTTTTGCTGTATCAGATTTTCACGTGATATAGAACAGAAAGATAAATAAAAGATTATGCCGGTATTTTTTAGTGGCATTATAGCGGCAAAAAACAAAGGCGGACTTATCGTCCGCCTTGTTAAATATTTTAATTATAAACCAAGTAACTGCTTTTTCTTTGTGTCAAATTCTTCCTGTGTGATTGCACCCATATCTAATAATTCTTTAAATTTTTTCAACTCATCTGCACTGCTTTGTGATATTTTCTGTTCATTTTCAGCTTTCATTATTATTGAATTCTTTTGACGTACTTTTAATAACTCACTTATTGCATTAAATACTTCATTAGAGTTTTTAACAAAATTAAACTTAACTTGTCCTGAATTAGTTGATACACTAATAGATTTTAATAAATTTGATTTACTTACTGCAGAAACCAAATCAAGTGGTAAATCTACTTGTCTTCCGAAAGCAGCCTTTCCATAAACTCGTAAATTAGTTACAGTTATGTCGCATTTACCTATACAATAGTAAATTAAATAAAACAAACCAAATATTGCTGCAGGAACACCAACAAGCTGCAAAATTGGTAGTATTCCTATATATACATGATCATATTTAATATATACTCCAATTATGTTAATTATAGGAAATACAAATGTTAGAGCAGAAACCACTATTCCTATTATAAGTATAATTTTAGTGCTACACAGCGTTCCTTTAACAATTATTTTTTCTTCTGTTTTATTCATTTTTTCACCTTTTTTGAGATAATTTTTCGACTGTAATTTTTATTGGTTGCGGTGCATCATTCTTTTTATACATTTTGCACAAATTTATATAAACATTATATATATATATAATGTCAATAGATTTTGTTGAATTCATTTTAAAATAAAAGAATTCTATGATATTAATAAGATATGTTTTTTTCAATTATATATCTGAACCCGTAATTTTTTTCATAAAAGTATGGCAGATGAATCATATTAACAAATGGAAAAATAAATGTATCCGCCAATGATTTGACGAAGATAAGTAAATCCATGATAGAGCAAAAAAATGCTTGATATATTCGGTCCGGATATTTTCCAAACATCAGCATATAAAAAAGAGGGATACTTAATTTTAAAAAATCAAGTATCCCTCTTTTAAGTTAATTAAAAATTTTCTTTACTTAATGACGTTGTTTATCATCATATTAAAATTTAAACATAATCCCCACAACTGCCGATATTCCAATGTAGGTTACAGGATGTTTTTTGAACTTTTTGATTGCCCAGAATATAAGCAGAAAGTAAACTATCTTTTTGGGATCTGCCAGATCTGTAAAAACACCTGTCTGCTTATACAGTTCCGCATTGAAAACCGCTACCTGCATAACCGAAACTGCCGCTGCTGCAATAAGCCCTGTTACTGCCGGACGCATTCCATAAAATGCGTAATCCAGATATTTATTGTCACTGAGTTTTGTGAGAAATTTTGAGAAGATAACCACAAGTATTATACACGGCAGTATCTCCCCCATTGTAGCCACAAAACCACCCCAGAAACCTGCAACGTTATAGCCAACATAAGTTGCCATATTTATACCTATAGGACCAGGGGTGGACTCGGAAATGGCCACCATATCGGTTATTAGCTGATTGTCAAACCAACCCGTATTTTCTCCCAGCCGCTGTAAAAACGGCAGTGTAGCCATACCCCCGCCCACAGCGAAGAGACCGATTTTGAAAAATTCATAAAAAAGTCTGAGGTAAATAATCATTTTTTACCTCCTTTTTCTTTGTCCTCTGCAGTATAGCCCTGCAATGATTTATAAAAAATGCCTCCAACAGCACTGATAACAACCAGCAGTACCGGGCTTGCTTCCGTAAAGGTCATGGCAAAAAGCATTATTGTAAAAAGTGCAAATCCGAATATATCTTTTACACCTTTTTTCCACATTGCAATTATACTGTCCAGAATCAGTGCACAAACACATACTGAAACCGCACTTAGTGCATGGTGTACATATGCGTTATTCTGAAAATTGGCAAGACAGGCTGCTATGATTGTTATAATTACAATACAGGGAGAAACAACACCCAACGCTGCTGCCACCACACCAGCTTCCTTGCGGCGTCTGTATCCGATAAATCCGCCAACATTGACTGCAATAATACCGGGCATACTCTGACCTATGGCGTAAAAATCCATTACCTCTTCTTCGCTGAGCCAATTTTCCTTTTCGACTATTTCACGTCTTAATATAGGCAGCATTGCATAGCCACCGCCAAAGGTGACTGCACCTATCTTGAAAAACTTCAGATATATGTTCAAAAGTTCCTTCACGCTAAATCCTCTTTACTTTTATTCTTACCTGTTATTATATCACTTTTACAACCAATAGCAATATGGCCGGCCTTGTCATAAAAAGCTGCTTTCTTGACTTTTACATGTACGATTGCTATACTGAAATTACAGTCTGACATCGAAATTTTTTGAGATCAAAGATATAGCTGAAGATATTGTTCTATATAGTTTTATGCTGATTTTTATATCAGACCGGCATACTATGACAACCGCTGTGTCTTTTCAGATACAGTTTTTTTATTTTATAAAGGAGTTTTTATGGAAACAAGAGTTGCAGTTATCGGTATTATCGTTGAAAATCTCAGTGCTACTGCCCGCATAAACGAAATTCTTACAGAATACGGCGATTACATAATCGGACGTATGGGTATTCCATACCGTAAAAGAGGCATAAACATAATCAGTATTGCCGTTGATGCCCCACAGAATATTATTTCGGCATTATCAGGAAAATTAGGCAGACTTGACGGAGTTGCCGCAAAAACCTCCTATTCAAACTACATCTTCACAGATAACCAATAGTATACCCATAAAAACAGCACTCAAAGCATTTGCTCTGAGTGCTTATTTTATTCTGTTATATCATCTCTGTCGTTAACCGATATAAGTACAGCACCAAAATATTTTCTCTTCTTTATAAACTCTTTAAGACTCTTGCCGTAAAAATCAGGACCTTTGGAGTTTTTATAGGTATTGTATCCTATAAAACCTGTTGGTGTGTTTTTCAGTGCCACGAAATGTGCACCGATTTTAAATCCGTTACGCCACCAGAAATACAGTATGGATACATCATGGTTTTTTGCCGTTTCATCAAATTTGTTTATATTGGCGGTGACATTTACAGTAAACCCAAGTTTTTTGAAAAACATTGCAGGAGAAAAGATAAATGTTCCCGTGTTCCCGTTAAAAACAGGAATCTGTTTTTCAAAAAATCTGATTATCTTTTCAGCATTTGGCTTATATCCCATAATACATAGGGCATTATATACCGATATCCAGCCGCACCCGGTTGCAGCACTGGAACGCAGACCATATCTCCATTTATCCTTTGGGATATCCTTCTGACAATAAATCATATTTTCCAACTGCGTCACCTCCGATTTTTATTTTATCATATTATTACATCTTTTTTGCGTGAGCAACACAGGCTTTCATAGCTTCAAATACGCTGCTACGCAGTTTGTGGTCTTCCAGAACTCGCACAGCTTCCAGAGTTGTACCGCCGGGATAACACACCATATCCTTGAGCTCACCAGGGTGCTTGCCTGTTTCCAGAATCATTCTTGCACTGCCAAGCACAGCCTGTGCTGCAAAGCCGTAAGCTTGATCACGGGGCATACCGTCTGCAGAAGCTGCATCCGCCATAGCTTCTATAAACATAAAGATATATGCAGGAGAAGAACTGCTTACTGCAACAACAACATCCATAAGGTCTTCCGGCACAACGCCTACCCTGCCGAATCCACGGAGAACACGGCATACTTCATCAAATTCTTCCTGAGTAATATGCTTGTTTTTGCACACGCCTGTCATGCCTTCGCCAACCATTGACGGAGTGTTTGGCATTGTACGTACAATCTTTACATTTTCGCCGAACTGTTCTGCCAGCCAGGAGAGAGTTTTGCCAGGTGCTATTGTGAGTATGATATGATTATCTCCCAGCATATCTCTGATTTCTTCCGCAACCTCTCCATACATATATGGTTTGACTGCCAGAACAATAACATCAGCATTTTCTACAACTTCAAGGTTGTTTTCCGCAATTCTTATGCCGTACATCTGTTTTGCTTTATCAAGACCGGGTCTGTATGCATCGGAAGCGATAATATCCTCGCTGTTTAATATTCCGTTTACGACAATACCTTTAATCATAGCCTGTGCCATATTGCCACAACCGATAAATCCTAATTTCATAATAAATACCTCTTTATAAAACGAGTAGTCAGATTATTTGTCAATTATCTTTTTGCAGTGTGCAGCACAAGCTTTTACCGCTTCGAAAACGCTGCTGCGAAGACCGTGAGCTTCCAGCACACGTATAGCTTCCAGGGTTGTACCGCCAGGGGAACAAACCATATCTTTAAGCTCACCAGGGTGTTTGCCTGTTTCCAGAATCATCTTTGCACTGCCAAGAACCGCCTGTGCTGCAAATTCATAGGCCTGTGCACGAGGCATACCGTCTGCTGATGCAGCATCTGCCATAGCTTCGATAAACATAAATACATATGCAGGCGAAGAACTGCTTACTGCAATAACAACATCCATAAGGTTTTCAGGCACCTCTTCCACCACGCCAAAGCAACGCATAAGGTTGCATACATCAACAAATTCCTCGTGAGTTACAAGGTCATTGTGGCAGATGCCTGTCATGCTTTCCCCTACAATAGCAGGAGTGTTTGGTTTTGCCCTGACAATCTTCACTTCACATCGTCACCAAAACGTTCTTCCACGGCAGAAATAGGCATATTAGGTGCTGTGCTGATAAGCACCTGTTCCGGTCTGATGATTTTTCTGATATCGTGAGCAACACCAATATAGTGTTCTGCCCTTTCTGCAAGGATGATGATATCACAGCTGTTTACAACTTCCTTGCGTGAATCTGTTGTTACTACTCCAAACTCCTCTTTAACCTTCAACAGATTATATTTGTCCAGGTCAGATGCGATGATATCCTTTGTTTCAACAGCTTCGTGACTGATAAAGCTTCTCATCATAGCTTTTGTAATATTACTGCAGCCGATAAATCCTAACTTCATTTTTATTACCTCTTATAGATTTTATCTTTGAATAAAACAGAATATTCTCCCCAACTATACCCATACTTATCAGTCAATATTCTGCTTTTTATTATATAATTATTATTTTTTATCGTAACACCAAGGTGTTTTTTTGTCAACGACTGCATAATTTATCCCCTCAATCTGCCATATTATAAATTGACTGTATTTTACTGTTTTGGTATACTTTTAACAGAAAGGCTGGTGATAATATGGATATAAGAGAAATACTCAGAAAGCTTGATTATTTCTATGAACAGGGACGGCTTAAAGATGCCGAAAAGCTGCTTGACAACACATTGAGCGATGCCATTGAAAGCAGAAATTACAGTGCTATACTGACCGTATACAACGAGCTGGAGGGGCTGTATCGCACCACAGGCAGAGCTGACAAGGCTGCTGATATTTCTGACAAGGCTCTGGAACTTATCGTTCAAATGGGGCTTGGCGGCACTACCCACCATGCCACAACCCTGCAGAATGGTGCAACTGCAAACCGCGTGGCAGGAAATTTTGCAAAATCACTGGATATGTACTGTCAGGCAGCAGAAATATACAAAAATCTCGGCCAGCAGACCAGCTATCAGATGGCAAGCCTTTACAACAATATCAGCCATATTTATCAGAGCCAGAATCAGTATGAAAAAGCAATGGAATATCTGAATATGGCTTTGGAAACAGTGTCAGCAATTCCCGAAAGTGAAGCTGAAATTGCCACCACCAAAGTTTGCCTTGCACTGTGTCTTATGCCTATGCAGCATATGAATGAAGCTGAAACTTACCTTAAAGAAGCTATCGGATATTATGAAAGCCCACTAGGTTCAACTGATGGACATTATGGCTCTGCACTGTCTGCTATGGGTGAATATATGTGGCGGAAAAAGGATTACGAAAGTGCAATTTTCTATTACGAAAAAGCTTTGAAAACAACCTTTGAACGTTTTGGCGAAAATTACGGATGTAAAATAATCCGCAATAATCTTGAAAAAATCCGCATGGAAATGGAAAACAATTAACCCCGAAAGGATAAAATATGACAGGACTGGAATTAAGCCGCCGATACTATGAAGAAATCGGCCGTCCTATGCTGAGTGAAAAATTCAGCGAATATCTGCCCCGTTTAGCTGCGGGACTTGTTGGCGAAGGCTCCGAATGTTTCGGATTTGATGACGATATCTCCCATGACCACGATTTTGGCCCGGGATTCTGTATCTGGCTGAACAAAGAGGATTACGAAAAAATCAGTGCCGAAATGCAACAGGCATACGACAATCTGCCTAAAGAATTTATGGGTTACTCTGCCCGCAACACCAGCAAACGCGGCGGCGGACGTGTGGGAGTATTTGAAATATCTGCCTTTTATCGTCAGTTTATAGGTGATGAGCAGCCACCGGAAAGCATGATGCGTTGGCTGTATCTGCCTGAACACAAAATTGCCACTGCTGTAAACGGCGAAGTTTTTGAAGATAACCTTGGTAAATTTACCGCTATACGCAACACACTCACAGCTTATTATCCCGAAGATGTACGCATAAAAAAAATAGCTGCCCGTGCTTCTGCTATGGCACAGGGCGGACAGTATAACTATGCCCGCTGTATGAGACGCGGTGATGCAGTTGCGGCAAATATGGCATTGAACGAATTTGTAAAAGCAACAATTTCCATGATTTATCTGCTGAACAAGCACTACTGCCCTTACTACAAATGGCAGTTTTATGGTCTTAAGGAGCTTCACAAAAAAATGGGGCATCGCTTCGCCTGTTCAGGTGCTTTAAAAATGGTTGAAAAACTCTGTGTAACCGAAGACCAGAGCAACGCATGGCTGTCCCCTCACCCTGAAAACTGGAACCCTTATATAAACAAATATGACAAAAAGGTTGTGCTTATAGAAAATATCTGTTCCCTTGTTGTAAATGAACTTCGAAATCAGGGACTTACCGATATTGATGACAGTTTTCTGGAAGCACATACCTACAGAATTATGCACTGTATTGATGATGATACTTTAAAACACTGTCACGTTACGGAGGGATAGCTTATGACTCTTAACGAAAAAAAAGAAGCTCTGATTAAAACCGAATGGGAACTGTTCCACAGCGTTAACAACGAGGGTGGAAAGGCAGACTGTCAGAATGATCCTGAGACATTTTTTATAATGAGACATGCCCAATTCACCTGCTGGAGCGAAAAACTTGTTGAAAGCTGGCACAGCGACCTGCTGGATGCTAAAAACGAAGGCAGAAATCTGCTCAGCGAAAAATATGCCTGGATGATGCAGAAAACCGCCCCTTTCGAGTTCAGAAAAATAAGCAGATATCTGCGTTTTCCTACCATACTTGCGGAACAGATGATTGAAGAAATTGTGGAAACTGAAGTAAAATGGATGGAACTTTATGAAAAACAGTATCCCTATATGGCCAGCGGCAACCGCCCTGTCCACTCCTATGATGATACTGAATATTCCACCAGTTTCGAGACATATTTGCGTGGCGAGCTGCATACATATTCCGAAAAAACGCTGAAACTGTATCTTGAAATGATAAACGCCCTTAAAGCTGAAAACAAATCATTATCTGTAGCAATTATGGATGCAATGGTAAAGACTTATGGCTACAAAGACCTTGATGATGCTGAGAGACAGCAGAAAATCAGAGCATTGAATAACTTTTAAAAAAATTATATATAAATGAAATTACAATATCGGCTGTATCTTTATGGCCGATATTTTTCTGCACAAAAAAATCTCTCCGAAAAATCGGAGAGATTTTTTATATAAGAATATTTACTATTCCTGATTTGCCTGAATTTCTTTAAGTTCAGCTTCAGCTTCAGCTTTGTCAGCTTTAAGGGACAGAGCTTCTTCACCATTGAGGTACATAGAAATAAGGCCTGTTGCGATTGTAAGAGTACCAAATCTGATAACCCATGGGAAGTATTTACCTTTGATAAATACACCGAGAGCACCGCCTGTTGTTGGGCCAAGGATGAATGCTACAACGAAACCGAAGAATGCCAGACCGCCCAGCATAAGAGCGATAAATACCATGTAGCCAAATGCTTTATTTAATGCTTTTCCTGCTTCTTTCATATTTGTATTCTCCTTTCCTGTATTATAAACCTATAATTGGGAGAATGCCCATCAAGCAAACTACAGAGAGTGCATAGTGTAAGCCTACCCAGATGAGACAGTTCATTGTTGTCTTCTTAAGGTCAGAGCCTGCAATACCCATAGCTGTGTACATACAGAGAGCAAGTGGAGGTGTCATACCTTCCATAGCACCTGTGATAACTGGGAGCATACCACAAGCAAGCAGTGGGTTAAGACCGCAGTTAGCAAAGAGAGTGATAAAGATACCACCGAAGATTGCAACCTGGGAAGAACCAGGAAGAACCATGCCGAGAAGTGCACAGAAGAGTGGGATAAAGATTGCGAGTGCAAGATGTGTGAAACCAAGGGATTCTACCCAAGCACCGATTGCATCGCCAACGCCTTTAGCTGCAAACAGTTCGGAAATTGCATATGCAAAGTAGATTGTTGCAGATACAGGAACGATGCCTTTAACTGTGTTGGAGAGAACGTTAGCAAGGTTGGAGATTTTTGCTTTTTTCTTATCTTTGCAGATAAGGAGAGCGTACATACCAGCAAGACCTGGTGTAAAGAGAAGGATACAGCTGGACATTGCTGCTGCACCGTCGCCGATAAGGTCTTTGAAGAGTGTTGTTTTGAACTGGGAGTCAAGCCAGAATGGAAGGAAGATAACTACTGGGATAAGCAGAGCTTTCCAGCCTTTTTTGAGTGCGTCGCCAAGTTTTGGAATATCTTCTTTTGGCATTGGTTTAACTTTGTAGTATTTGCAGAATGCAAAGAGTGTGATAGCTCTCTGAAGGATGAACCATGCAGCGATGCCCCACATAACCATCCAGAGCTGAGACATATCGTATGTTTCCGGATATACAAGGCCAAGGGCTGCAAATGCAGATGTGATAACACCAGCTGGTGGAATCATGTTACCCATTGTGGATGCAGACATTTCTACGTTTGCTGCCAATTCTGGTGGGAAGCCGGATTTTTTCATTGCAGGGATTGTGAAAACACCTGTTGCTGCAACGTTACCAGCACCGGAACCGGACAGAGCACCCATGAATGTGGAACCGATAAGTGCTACGTAACCAGCACCGCCTGTAAAACGACCGAAGATTGACAGGATAACGTCGATACAGTCGTCGATAACACCTGTTGTACTGAAGATGTGTGCAACAGTCAAGAATGCGATGATAGCATAGAACAGTGTGTTTGTGGAAATTTTAAGCAGATATGTGCCAAAGTCTCCCCATGCACCAAGACATGCAATCATTGCGATGTAGCCAACGAACATTGCTTCGTAAATAGGTCTTTTAAGAACTACGAATACCAAGCAGATAACTACTAATAAAACTATCAGATAAATAAGTTCTATAGGCATAATTTTTACTCCTCTTCTTTTTTTATTTTTTTTGCGTGGGATAATGGTTTTTATATAAAAATCTGCGGCATAAAATTACGTTTGCAATACCACAAGATAATTATAACAACTGAATTGATTTTAAAGATTTAATCTCACTTTTGGGGAGTATAAAAATTTAAAATTTATCTGTCAAAAAATATGACAGATTTACTTTTATGCAGGAGACGGACGCGCTTCCCGCCTCCCGCATATATGTTTTATTTTTTGCCTGATTATTTCTCTACTGTTTCTTTTTCCTTTTTAAATACGAGGGAGAAGATAACTGTGGAAACAAGTGCTGTGATAACAGAGATGTATGTTTCTGTTACACCAGGGATTGGGAAATGGCCAACGATTGCGTTGTATGCAACCCAGAAGAAGCCTACAACTGCTGTTGCAATCATGCCCCATACTGCACCTTTTTCGCTTGTTTTTTTCCAGTAGATACCAAGCAGAACTACTACGAACAGTGCACCGCGCATTGAATATGCAAAGTATACGATATCCAATACTTTAATGCCGGAGCTGTTCATAATGATTGCAGCTACGGAACACAGAACACCTGAAAGCGCTGTTGTGATACGGCTCATCTTCATAACCTGTTTGTCGTCTGCACCAGGTTTGATGATGCCCTGATAGATGTCCTTTGTTACCATTGTGCCTGCAGCAAGAATCAATGGTGATACTGTGGAAAGGATTGCTGCCAGGATAGATGCAAGTACGATACCACCTGCAAGAGGTGGAAGCTGCATCATAAGTGTTGGCAGTGCAAGCTTGCCGTTTGTTACAACTTCACCTGCTGTGTTGAGCAGTGTGCCGTTGAGAGACATTGATTTTGCTATCATACCAAGCATTGCTGTGAACAGACCGAATGGTGCTGCTACGAATGCTGTGATTATTGCTGATGTTTTTGCAACATTTTCATTTTTTGCTGCAAGAATAGGCTGGATGCCTGCCTGTGCTGTACATGCACCAAGCAAGGAAGCTATTACCCAGCTGGATACCTTTGGCATGCCGATGCTGGTCATGTTGAAGTATGTATCAGGAAGTGTTGCCTGCAGGCCTTCCATACCGCCCACTTTACCGAGTGCAAGGAAGATTGCCAGAATTACGCCGCCATACATAAAGATAAGGTGCATAATGTTTGTATAGGCTACTGCCTGCATACCGCCTGCAAGAGTATATACGATAAATACTACTGCAAACACGATAACTGTTACGTTAAAGTCAAGACCTACAAGGGATACACCCAAGCTGCCTGCTGCTATCATCTGGGAGATGCCAACTGCTATCATTACGAATGTAAGGAACACACTTGACACTGTTCTGGCTTTTACGCCAAGGAACTTGCCGATGATGCCAGGTACTGTTACAGATTCCATACTTCTGTACAGTTTTGCAAAGAGCAGTGCAAGGAAGATTACACCGATACCGTTTGCTATTGTGTACCAGGAACCTGAAATACCAAAGTCAAAACCGTATTCTGCAACACCTGTTGTTGCTGTGCCGCCCAGCCATTCGCCTGTACCTGCTGCCACACACATCAGAACACCAAGCTGTGCACCGTGGAATGCGGAAGAGTCTTTAGCTTTTGACTGTGCATACAGACCGATAAGTACTGTTGCTGCAAAATATGCAAGAATTATAATTAATTGCAGAGACATAATATTTTAACCTCTTCTCTTTCAGAGATAAGCTCCTTTAATATTATTCTTCTACTGGGATTTCAACGTCGAGAAGTGGTGCATACTGCTGGCAGCCGAAGATGTCGCCTTCGCCGAATGAACCGGATGGTTTAAGACGGTTGATTGTGAATTTGATTGCGAGACCTGGATCGAATTCTACGAATGCTGCAAGTCTTTCATCTGGAATACCGTAAAGTTTTTTTACTGTTTCAGGTGTAAGTGCGCCTGATGCTTTTACCAGTTCATAGTTTTCTTTTTCTCTGAAGATAATATCGAAAGTGATTCTGTCTGTACCTGCATTTTTACTTCTGATTGTTTTTGCAAGGTCAACTAATTTTACTGTTTTCATTGTGCATTCCTCCTATATTATTCTTCGCCGTTAACTTCGATCATTGTAACTGGGAACAGTTCGAGTGGATCGTCAACTTCTACTGTATGGTCAAGTGTCCATTTGTAAGCAGGGCTGATTTCGATAACTTCGTCAAGAACGAATGCTGCTGTACCAGCTGTACCTTTAACTTCTGGAAGACGTGCGTAGAAAATCTGTCTCATACCGATAAGTGTTACTTCTTCTGCAACTTCTTTAGTTGGAGCAACACCTTCAACGATAATCATAAGTTCGTGGGATTTTGTTTCTTTGATTGGTTCAAGTTCGCCCATTACGCCGTTTTTACCGAAGATTCTGTAGCTGAGTTCATATTTCTGACCAGCAAATCTTTCTTCAACCTGGCTCTTTGCCCAGTCGATAACTGCGTCGATGTTTTTGATTGTGTATGGGTCACGAACTGCTGCCATACCGAGGTATCTTTCGCCAACTTTACCGGAGCCTTCGAGTTTAACTTTAACTCTGCCTTCGATTGGGATGAATTTTGCACCTGTGATACGGCATGTTTTTTCGTCAAACTGTTCGTATACACATTCACTCATGTCCATCATACCGCCTGCTACGTATTCGTAGTAAGGGTTTGTTCTTTCGTACATTGCGTGGCCTGCAACAGAAGCTGGTGTAGCTCTCTGGTATGGGCTCATTGCTGTAACTTTAACATCGTCTTTTGTTACTGTACCGATGATTGTTTCTTTTGCGCCGTATGGTTCGCAGCAGAAGGAAGAACATTCAAGAACTTTACCACAGTAGTATGCGATATTTTCTGGGAAGCCTTCGTGGATACATGCAGATGCAAATACTGCAACGTCAGAGGAACGGCCGCCGATGATAACGTCTGCACCCATTTCAAGTGCTTTGATAAATGGATGAACACCTGCAACAGCTACGATTCTGTCTGTTTCGTCCAGTTCTTCGATTGTAAGGTTGCTTCTGCCGTCGAGGCCTTCGATTACTTCGCCGTTGTTCATTTTTGCTCTGATGTATTCTTTGTCAACTTCAGAGTAGAAGTAAGCAAGTTTGAAGTTTTTCATTTTGTGCTTTTTAGCGATTTCTTTGATAAAGCCAACGTACATATCAACTTTTTCGTTGGAGCCTGTATCGCCTGAAGAACCAATGATCATTGGAACGCCCTGTTCTCTGGATGCGAGGAGCATGAGTTCAAGGTCGTGTTTCTGATGGTTTGGATGGGATGCACATTTGTTTGTACCGAGTGGCACTGGACCGATATCGTCGGAGCCGGAGTCACAGCAGTAGTAGTCTGGCAGTGTTTTAGCACCGATCCAGAAGCTTTCTTCCTTTGTTGGAGCGAATCCTAAATGTCCGTTTGAGCAATGGATTCTAAGGGTTTCTTTTGACATAGATAATTCCTCCTTATAATAATACGTCATGTCTTGTCATTTGTTGTTATAACAAGTTATGTCATTATAATACTCTTACTGACTAAAATTTGTCAATAGAAATCAGATGATTTGTTAAAATTTGTGCAAATAACGAATAGCTAAAAATATTTTTGTATAAAAAAACAATGCATTTCAATACAACCATATGCACTTGTTATATCATGTTGTTTTATCAACTTTTTACCATAAAAAACCAGCACACAGCCTGTAATACAAGCTGTGTGCTGTAATTTAATTTTTTTGTGTTATATCAATATTTTTTTAAATCCTGTCAGCATCAGAAACTGCCGTCATAGACGTCTCTGTCAAGCTCTCGCTTGATGGTGAATGCATACTTGTCAGCACGGTAATATGCAATTTTATATTCAACCAGATCCCCGTTGGAATAGGCGTGTGTTTCCATCTTCATAACAGGGTCGCCCTTTGATATTCTGAGTATCTTTGCAATATTGCCGTCAGCTATTACTGCTGTAAGTTTCTGCTCCATATGCAGCTTTTTAATGCTGATTTCAGGATATATATCCCATGTGGAGAAAGCTCTTTTTTCCTTTTCCCAAAGCTGTGCTATAGGAAACATTTCCGCTGCAAGTATATTTATCATATACGAATTATAATATACAAGAGGAAGATCATTTGCATAGCCTACAAGACAAAGTCTCGCGATATTGTCAACGCCAAATATCGATTTTATGGCATCAGGTATCTTTTTCAGACTGTATTCCTCTATCTCTGTATAACCTGACAGACCTTTCTGTTCCAGAGTTTTCTGGAAAGATGTAATTTTTACAAGGCTCTGTGACATATCTGCAAGGCGCACAAATGTGCCCTTTCCATGAACTGAATAGACAAGATTTTTCTGTTCCATCTTGGAAAGTGCCTGACGTACAGTTATTCTGCTTACATTGTACATTTTACAGAGCTGATTTTCAGACGGCAGTTTTTCACCGTCATTGTACTCTTTATTATATATAGCCTCTTCCAGGTCAGCTGCAAGCTGAAGATAGAGAGGAACACTGGAGTTATGATTTACCATAAAACCCTCTTTTTGATTAGTATGTAAAAAATTGTATTTATTAAATATTATTTTATATATAAGTTTGGGAATTGTCAATTGATTTATATCTATACATACAGATAAAATCTTTAAATATAAAAGTTTTTGCTTTATAAAATTAACAATAATTTATATTAATAACCATATCAATCTATATGGCATAAATATTTCATTTCCAATGATATATATTTTATCAACAATTTTATTGACTTTTTTATTCTTTTTTGTAATAATAATATGGTTTTATATTTATTTTATTATAAAGGAAAGTATTATGTACGAAACAATTAAAGCAATAAATGACGTTTTGAACGGATTTATCTGGGGTGTTCCTGCAATGGTATGTATTATCGGTGTAGGTCTCTATCTCAGTATCCGCACAGGGTTTATTCAGATAAGAAAATTCCCTTATGCTCTGAAAAATACCATCGGTAAAATTTTCAGTAAATCTTCCGCAAAGGAAGGTTCCATCACTCCTTTCCAGGCTGTATGTACAGCTCTTGCTGCAACAATCGGTACAGGCAATATTGCAGGTGTTGCAGGTGCTATTGCAATAGGTGGTCCTGGTGCTGTTTTCTGGATGTGGATTTCCGCACTTCTCGGTATGTGTACAAAATTCAGCGAAGTTACACTTGCTGTACATTACCGTGAACAGAACGAAAAAGGCGAATATATCGGCGGTCCGATGTATTATATCAAAAACGGTCTTGGCAAAAACTGGAGATTCCTTGCATATCTTTATGCCATCTTCGGCACATGTGCAGTATTTGGCACAGGTAACGCAACACAGGTAAACACAATCGTTGCTGCTATTGACAGTGCTCTGCTCAACTACGGCACAGTTTCCGAAGGCAGCCTTCAGGTTCTCAATCTCCTTATCGGTATCGTTATCTGCTTTGCTGTTCTTCTTATCCTCTTTGGCGGTATCAAAAGAATCGGCAGTGTAGCAGAAAGACTTGTTCCTTTTATGGCACTTCTTTATGTTCTTCTTGCTATCGGTCTTATCTTTATGAACGCAGGCAAAGTTCCTGCTGTTTTTGCAAGCATCTTTGCAGGTGCTTTCAACCCACAGGCTGTAACAGGCGGTGTTGTAGGCAGCATGTTCACAAGTATGACAAAAGGTGTTTCCCGCGGTATCTTCTCCAACGAAGCCGGCCTTGGTACAGGTTCCATCGCTCATGCATGTGCCGATACAAACAATCCTGTAAAACAGGGTATGTTCGGTATCTTTGAAGTATTTATGGACACAATCGTTGTATGTACAATGACTGCCCTGGTAATTCTCCTCAGCGGTGTAAACATTACATATGGTCAGGCTGCAGGTGCAGAACTTACAATCGCAGGCTTTACAATGGTTTACGGCAGCTGGGTTTCCATCTTTACTGCTGTGGCTATGTGCTGTTTTGCATTCTCCACTATTATCGGCTGGGGCCTTTACGGTGCACGCTGTGCTGAATTTTTGTTCGGCGGTAAAATAACAAAGGTGTTCTATGTTGCATATGCACTCATTTCCATTGTTGGTGCAACAGTAAGCCTTGACCTGATCTGGGGCATCTCCGACACATTCAACGGCTTTATGACTGTACCTAACCTTATTGCAGTATTCCTGCTTGCACCTACTGTACTGAAGCTTACAAAAGAATATTTCAGCAAAAACAAATAACCTTATATAAAGCGTAAAACCGACTGAAAAATCAGTCGGTTTTTATTATTTTATAAGGTATTTTATTGCATAGATAACTGCAAGATGTGCGGGGTAAAATATGTAGAAAAAATATTTCGGCACAATATTTTCTCTTTTTCCGTTGTACATTGCCAGTAATGGTATTGCGAAAAAAGAGTATATCTGTACACCGCCGTATTCCTTATATACAAAGATTAACGCTATTGTAAGCATACCGATTTTTCTGTAAAGCGTATCATATTTTCTATCTTTTGCCGATATACCTTTATGCGGGTAAACTGCACTTACTATAGCAGGTGTCATACATCCGTAAAAGCCGTAGTCTATCACAAATATCCGGTTAAGATATGCTGTTGCCAGTATCAGCAGCAGTAAAGCTGTCACTGATACAAATTTTGTTATATTATTATAATTACCATATAACCTGGACATACAGTTCTGCAGTGCAAAAACAACTGTCATAGAAATCAGAAATGTTACAGGTATACGCATATATCCGGGCGGTTTAAAAGGATAAAACGCTATCTGACAGAAAACCGCCAGCAGAAACATATTTAAAAGATATTTCTTTTTATTGCCCGTATAGGCACAGCCTTCCGCAATCATAAATGCAAATATCGGGAATGATATTCTGCCTATTATACGCAATACTGTTACTGTCGGCAGCAGATATGCACCGATATGGTCAATAAGCATTGCCGCTGCTGCAATTATCTTTAATTTATCATTGCTCAAGCTCTGATTTTGCTGCATTCTGCCACCTCCTTTTGCATTCACTAAAGCAACAGCAGAAACAATCTGTCAAAATAACAGGTTATTTCTGCTTTTAATTATATCAGTACTCCGTCACAATGGTCAATTTCGTGCTGGATAATCTGTGCTGAAAAGCCCTTAAAAGTCTTTATTCTCACTTTAAAATCCTGTGTCTGATACTGAACTTTTATACTGTTGTATCTCTTTGTCTTTCTTGGACCTCCAAGCAAAGACAGGCAGCCTTCTTCTGCTTCATACTGCTCTGCCTTTTTTATAATAACAGGATTAAACATAACCATATATTCCCCGTCATTATCAAAGGCTATTATTCTTTTCAGTTCCCCTATCATATTGGCTGCCATACCTACACATCCATCCTGATGATGTATGAGGGTTTCCAGCAAATCCTTTGCAATATCCATATCTGCCTGTGTGGCTGTTTCTGATTTTTTAGCCAGAAAAATCGGGTCATGTACAAGTTCTCTTATCATAAAAACCTCTTTTAATAAACTTCTTTACTTTTATCTATCATTTCCCTCACCTGTTCAGGAGTACATCTGTAGTCTCCCTCTCCACAGCGGATATATGTGCCATGAAATATATCTTTGCCAATATATATCGGCTTGTCCTTTTCTTCCGCTTTCGGAATTTTTATCACAACCACTCTTTTGCCGTCTGCACGTCTTATCTGCACATCGTCATCGGAAAGAATGTTTACATTTACATATTCCGGGTTATTTATAATATCCCAGAACTCTGTAATCAGCTTTTCAGGGACATCAAGATCAATCGAATAAAGCGATTTATCCTCTGCTTCTGCAACGCCAAGCAGAATAACTCCGCCCAGAGTATTGGCAAAAGCGGAATAGGTTTCCCATATACTGTGCGGCAGACCTCCCACAGCTTCTTTTGCTTCTATGCGGTTGTCTTCCCTGTATTTTTCAAGTTTGTTCAAATCAAGCATTTTATCAGTTCTCTTCCCTTTTATTGATTACAGTATATCACAATATAAAACAAAAAACGAGGCTAAACCTGCCATGTAACGCAAATTTATACCCCGTTAATTTTATACATCCAGTGTGTGACCGCAGTGTTTACAACGGCGTGCAACAAGTTTGCCGAGATGTTTTTTGCATTTCGGGCATCTCCATCCAAACAGATAGATAAGAGCAAAAACAACAAAAAAACCAAGCATTATGTAAATGAGAAGCTGATTGTTTGTAAAAGAGCCCATTATCAGTGCTGCGATGATAACAAGAAAGGTTGTTGTCAGAAAAAATTTAACTGTTCTTAAATCCATTATATATCTCCTAAAATTATTATATTTTGTATTATATCTGTATAATATGCTTATTTTGTGAATTTTGCAAATATAATTTCATTGCCATGCTGCTTTATGATTCCCTTGAGGTCTTTGAAATCCAGCCAGATTGTAGCGGTATTGTCATTTGGATGAACACCAACTGCAGTATCTCCCACCAGATCCCTGTCAAAAACCATAATAACGCTTTCGCTTTCATCGTTGAGTATGCCTAGCGGAGAAACACTGCCCTGTGTAACCCCAAGATACTTCATAAGACGTTCTGCCGATCCAAAGCTGAGTTTGGTGCTGTCAATCTGTTCTGCCAGATCCCTCAGGTCCACCTTCTTCTCCTCGGGAATTGTCACAAGATAATGCACCTTGCCTTTTACATCACGGAGAAAGAGATTTTTGCACACTGTACCCTTTTGTGTAATGCCTGCCGCATCCATCTCCTCCATTGTATAAACGGCATCGTGTTCCATCTTTTCGTAAACTATGCCTTTTTCGTTGAGAAATTCATATATTTTTTGTTTGTTGTACAGTTCTGCCATGGCAAATTCTCCTTAATATATATAAGCAAATTAAACCACACAATAAAAAAAGTTGCAAGCTGTGTTTTGTGATTTACTAACAGGTAAAAATATGATATATTTATTTTTGCAGTAAATTAATGATATTAATTTAAAATAAGGAAACATGATATGAAAAAATTAATAAGACATTTTTGTGTGACTGCTGTGGCAATCGCAATGTTTTTATCTTTATCTGTCTTCGCATCTGCAGAAAATAAAACCGATGTCACAATACTGTTCACCCACGACTTACACTCTCACTTTCTGCCTGTTACAGACGAAAACGGCAATTCCTTCGGTGGCTATGCACGTCTGATGACCGTTATCAATCAGCAGAAAGAAAAACATCCCGATGCCGTTCTGGTTGACGGCGGCGACTTTGCAATGGGTTCACTCTTCCAGACTGCATACACCACAAATGCCCTTGAACTTAGAATGATGGGTGCTATGGGATACGATGCCACTACCTTTGGCAACCACGAATTTGACTATCTGCCTCAGGGGCTTATGGCAATGCTGGATGCCGCTGTAAGCAGCGGAGAATATGTGCCTGCTATTGTTGATGCAAACTACCTGCCTGATATAAAAAGCGACCTGTGCGACCCTGCAGCTTACCAGAAAGCTTTGGATAACTATGGTGTAAAAGACTATATAATCCTTGAAAGAGGCGGTATTTACTACGCAATATTCGGTATTCTTGGTTTTGACTCCAACGACTGTGCACCCAACAGCGGAATGGTGCTTGCAGACCCTGTAACCACAGCACAGAAAACCGTGGATATGGCTGTTGCCGACTGTCTTGCTGTATACGGCAAAGAGCCTGTCGTAATCTGTCTGTCCCACAGCGGCACAAGCGGCGACGAGGGCGAAGACTATGAACTTGCAAAGGCTGTAAACGGCATTGATGTTATCATCTCCGGCCACACACATACCACTTCACCTGAACCGATTGTTGTAAACAACACAGTTATTGCTTCCGCCGGTGAATACGGCAGATATCTTGGCGTTGTAAACCTCAGTTTTTCTGCCGACGGCACTTCTGAGCTTACAGGATATGAACTTATCCCTGTAGATGACAGCGTTGCAGAAGATGCAGAAATTGCCGCTCTTGTGGAAAACTATAAGACAGAAGTGGAAGAAAATTATCTTTCAAAATATGGTATGACCTTTGACCAGGTACTTGTCAGCAACAGCTATAAATTCGATACAGTAAAAGAGGTTTATGCAACACAGCACGAATCCACACTGTGCAATATCTTCTCCGATGCATATAAATGGGCAGCGGAAGAAGCATTGGGCAAAACTGTTGATATGGCGGTTACAGCTGCAGGTGTTATCCGTGAAAGTCTGCCTGTCGGCGATGTAACAGTTTCCGATGTATTCAATGCCGCATCTCTCGGTGTTGGTACCGAAGGCGAGCTTGTATCGGTCTATCTCACAGGTGCGGAACTCAAATCCGTGCTGGAAATCGATGCAACTGTTCAGCCACTTATGAGCAACGCACAGCTGTTCCCATCCGGTGTTGAATATTCCTACAACAAAAACAGAATGCTGTTCAACAAGGTTGACTACGCAATGCTTCGCAGAGATGACGGCAGTCTTAAAGAAATTGACGATGATAAGCTTTATAACGTCGTAACAGGTATGTACTGCGGCGAGATGCTTGGCAGTGTTGAAAAAACATCCTTCGGCCTTATCTCCATTGTACCTAAAGATAAAGACGGCAACGCTATTGATATGAGCAGACTTGCTGACTATGTTATCAGAGACAAAAACGGCAATCCTGTAAAGGAATGGTATGCAATCTCCTCCTATCTTGAAAATATGGGTGGAGAAATGGACAGCCGTTATTCACAGCCTGACGGCAGAAAGGTTGTATACTCCAGCCTTAATCCTGTAAAGCTTCTCAGCAAAGCAAACAAATTTACATATATATTAATTGCCGTTATTGTTGCTTTCGCACTTATTGTTGTATCAATAGTACATTTAATTGTTAAAGCCAAAAAGAGAAAATCAAAACAAAATAAAAGCAAATAACATATTTTATTTATTTTAAAAATCAAATTCACAACAAAAACGGATATTCATTTGAATATCCGTTTTTTCAATATATATTTTTGTAGCAAGATAGACATTTTGTCTTGATTTAAACATACAATATATTGTATAATTATCAGCAAATAACAACCAAATACATCCATATGATGTCTGCAGGAAAAGATTTTTGATAATCTACCGAAGGAATAACGCTCTCAGGTAATAGGGACTGCAGGTTGATGGTACTCTGGAGACGCCCGTTTTTTTGTTGCGGGGGCCGAAGGTGCAAACGATATACTGTCGTAATCTCTCAGGCAAAAAGGACAGAGACTCCTATTTTTTAAAGCTTTGTTTTGTATTAACTCTGCTTTAATAAATAATAGGATTTCCTTTTGAGAAGTTCTGCATCATATGCCTAATTTCTCATTTTTTTATTTTGGAATATTTGATTGTTAAAAACAAAAAAAGGGAGATATATTTTATGTTAGAAACTATCACAAGTATTAACAGTTCAATCAACAGTTTTGTCTGGGGTCCTATAATGCTGGCTCTTCTGGTTGGCACAGGTATTTACCTCACAGTTAAAACAGGGTTTATCCAGGTTAAATGGTTCGGTTACATACTTAAAAACACAGTTGGCGGTCTTTTCAGCAAAAAACAGGATAAATCCGGCAACAACCTTACACCTTTCCAGGCTGTTACAACTGCTCTTGCAGGCACAGTAGGTACAGGTAACATCGCAGGTGTTACAGGTGCTATCTTTGTTGGCGGACCTGGTGCTGTTTTCTGGATGTGGGTCAGTGCATTCTTTGGCATGTGCACAAAATATGCAGAAATTGTCCTTGCCATGAAATACCGTGTTACAGACGAAAACGGTGTTCATAAAGGCGGTCCTATGTACTACATCGAAAACGGTCTTGGCAAAAGCTGGAAACCTCTTGCAGTTATCTTTGCAATTCTTGGCGGTCTTGCTTCCTTTGGTATCGGCAACATCGCACAGTCCAGCGAAATTGCAGGTGCAATGAACGGTCTTTTGGGTCTTGCACCACTTGTTACAGGCATTATCCTTTCTGTTATCATCGCTTTTGTTCTTATCGGCGGTGTTAAGAGAATCGGTCAGGTTACAAGCTACCTTGTTCCTTTTATGGCGATGTTCTACATCGCAGCAGGCATTATCGTTATAATTATGCGTATAGGTGACGTTCCTGCTGTATTGCTTAACATCGTAACATCTGCTTTCAGCTTTGAAGCTGTTGGCGGCGGTGTTTTCGGTTATGCAATTATGGTTGCTATGAAACAGGGCTTTGCACGTGGCGTTTTCTCCAACGAAGCCGGTCTCGGTTCTGCTCCAATCGCCCATGCTGCATCTTCTACAGAAGAACCTGCTGAACAGGCAATCTGGGGTGTTTTTGAAGTGTTTATCGATACTATCGTTATCTGTTCCATCACCGCTATGGCTGTTCTGCTTTCCGGTATGGAACTCGGTGCAGACGCTCTCGGTGCATATGCTTCAAAAGGTGCTGCAGCAGTTTATGCTTTCAACTCCATCCTTCCGGGTACATTGGGCGGTACAATCATTCAGATAAGCCTTCTCTTCTTCGCACTGTCCACAATTCTCAGCTGGTCCTACTACGGCGAACGCTGCTGGGGCTATCTTACAAACAACAACAAAATTTTCGACGCATGTTATAAAGTTGTATTTATACTTTTCTGTATCGTTGGTGCAACAGGCAGCGGTACTTTGATGTGGGATATTGCTGATACCCTCAACGGCATGATGGCAATCCCTAACTTGATTGCCCTGCTTTTCCTCTCCGGTGTTGTTTGCAGCATTACAAAAGATTATTTCAAAGACAAAAAATAGCCTTATGGGTTATAAAAGCTCTGTGATTTTCCACAGAGCTTTTATCTTTTTTATGTGAAATCGTTACATTGCATTTGATGCAGTTTAGTGTTAAGATGAAATACGGAAATTCAAATTCTTTAATCTGTAAGGAGTATTTGATATGAAAAAATTTCTTGATACATCATTAAGCATTTTTCAGAAAGACTGGGCCCTTGTTACCGCAGGCACAATGGAAAATTACAATACAATGACCATCGGATGGGGCGGATTCGGCACACTTTGGCGTAAACCTGTCTGCACCGTTTATGTTAAGCCATGCCGCTACACACACAGCTTTATGGATGCAAGTGACTATTTTACTGTAAGCTTTTACAGTGATGAATATCGTGAGGCTCTCTCTGTCCTTGGAGTAAAATCCGGCCGTGACGGCAACAAGGTATCTGAAGTCGGTTTTACTGCTGTACCAGCCGGTGAAAGCGTTACATTCCGTCAGGCCAAAATCACTGTGCTTTGCAAAAAAATCTATCGTCATGATATGACAATGGACACAATGCCTGCTGAGGCTATTGAAAAATATTACACAGAAGAAGCTCCGCACACAATGTTTATCGGCGAAGTTATTGATATTATAGAATAAAATATACCCATATTATCGGAGGATAAAAAATGTCTAATACTGAATTTTATGCAAACCGCAGAAAACGCCTTGCCGACACAATGGCTGACAATTCATTTTATTTTGTATGCAGCGGAAATCTGATTGAGTCCACAGATGACTCCAACTACGTTTTCCAGCCATACAGAAACTTTGTATATCTGACAGGCCGTCAGGACGTTGATGCAACCCTTGTTATTGCAAAAATCAACGGCAAAGTAACCGAAACTTTGTTTATGCATGTTCCTACAGAAAGGGAGCTTCGCTGGATCGGTACAAGATTTGACATCGATGCAATCAAAGCTGAAACCGGCATCTCTAATCTTGTTCCAAACGAAAACTGGGACAGCTATATCTCCCGTATAATGTTCAAAAATGACATTCAGGATGTTTATATGGATATGGCAAGATGGGATATGAACTATGCCGCAAACGAAGCACAGAAACGTGCAAACCGTCTTAAAGAAATCTATCCTTACATCAATCTCCACAATGCATATCACACAGTATGTAAAATGCGTTCTGTAAAGGATGCTGCTGAAATTGCTGCACACCGCAAAGCTGCTGCTATCACAGAAGAAGCTGTAAAAAACATTCTCTCCAATATGAAGCCCGGTATGACAGAAAGCCATATTGAAGCATATTACGATTTTGTACTCAAAAAACACGGCTGCAAGTTCCCTGCTTTCACAACAATCGCCGCAACAGGTAAAAACGCCTGTATTATGCATTACGTTGACAACGATACTGTTGCCAAAGACGGTGATATGATACTGTTTGACCTTGGCGCACAATGGGATCTGTACTGTACCGACGTTTCCCGTACATACCCTGTAAACGGTAAATTCACCGAAAAACAGAAGATGCTGTACAATGTTGTACTCAAAGGACTTGAAGCTGCCGAAAGCCTCTCCAAACCAGGTCAGCTCAAAATAGAATTACAGCAGATAAGCAAAAAGGTTATGGCAGAAGAACTTGTAAAAATCGGCTATATCGAAAAGGAAGAGGATATAAACAAGTATTATATGCACGGCAGCGGACATTTTATCGGTCTTGATGTACACGATGTTGGCGATTATGATGATACCGTTCTGGCCGAAGATATGATGTTTACTCTTGAACCTGGTCTCTACTTTGACGATGAAAAGCTGGGTATCAGAATTGAAGATACTATACTTGTTACAAAGGACGGCTGCGAAGTGCTCAGCGGCGGCATTCCAAAAACTGTTGAAGAAATCGAAGCATTTATGGCTGCTGCAAAATAATTTAATACAATAAAAAATACTGTCGGCACGGTAATGTGCTGACAGTATTTTTTACTTTAATCTTTATTGCTGATTTCTCTCACCTTCTGTGCAGAGTACAGTACTGCTGCACGGGAAGCGTCAAAGGTGGTGCCGCCCTGCATAAAGGTGGTGTATGGTGCACGCACAGGAGCATCACAGCTGAGCTCGATGGAAGAACCCATTGTAAAAGAACCGCTTGCCATAATAATATCGCTGTCATAGCCAGGCATCGGGCTTGGATACGGTGTTGCAAAGCTGTCGATAGGGCTCATATGCTGGATAGCCTGACAGATTGCGATAAGGTTTTCGGCATTTTCTGCTGCGATTGATGTGATTATATCGTTCCTGTCCTCTGTGTAATGTGGGTCGGTTGCAAAGCCGATTTTATTATACAGGCAGGATGCATATATACTTGTTTTGATTGCATTTGCTGTAATCATAGGTGCAAAGTAAACACCGAGGTACATACTTCGCATAACGTCCATTGTACAGCCGATTTCACGGCCTGTACCAGGTGCTGTAAGGCGGTGACCGCATTTTTCCACAAGGTCAGCACGGCCTGCTATGTACCCGCCTGTTGGTGCAATGCCGCCGCCAGGGTTTTTGATGAGAGAACCGATGATAAGGTCTGCACCATAGGAGCAAGGCTCTTCAGTATGGGTAAATTCGCCGTAGCAGTTGTCAACTGTAACGATGATATCAGGGTTTCCTTCTTTTGCCGCTTTGCTGATTGCACCAATCTGCTCGAGGCTGAGTGCCTTACGGGTTGAATAACCGCGGCTACGCTGGATATGGCATACGTTGGATGTTTTTGCCATCTCTCTGATGCCGTCAAGGTCAGGCTCTGAGTCTGACAGCAGTTCCACCTGCTGGTAGTTTATGCCGTAATCTTTAAGGGAACCGTAGTTTTCGTCATTTCCGTCCACACCGATAACACCAAGCAGTGTATCATACGGGCGGCCTGTTGCACACATAAGTGTATCACCTGCACGGAGAACACCAAAAAGTGCAACTGTAAGTGTGTGTGTGCCGGACATAAAGTTGTGGCGGCAGAGTGCATCTTCTGCACCTACAATATCAGCAAAAAGACGGTCAAGACCATCGCGGCCCATATCGTCGTAGCCGTAGCCTGTTGTGCCCACAAGGTGCTGTGCAGAGATGCGGTTTTCCTTGAAGGCTTTTAATACTTTAAGCTGATTGTACTGCTGTACCTCGTCCACCCTGTCAAAATATGGTTTACAGAGCTCCATAACCTCTTTGTCGATTGCAAGAAGTTCTTTATCTATATCAAAAAATTTTCCTATCATCTACTTTTACCTATTCTTTGTATATTGTTACTTTTCCGATAACCCTGAACCCCAGTTTTTCATAATATGGTTTCAAGGCATCTTCGCATTTTAAAATCACCGTTTTATCTTTATTCTGATTTATTATATGTGACAGGACCTTTGCTGCAAGACCCTTGCCACGGTATTCAGGCAATGTTGAAACAAAAGTTATATAAACGCTGTCTTCTCCATATTTTGTTGCTATTGCACCGCTGGCAATTTTTCCGTCCTCTCTGATATAACATATATCCGCTATACCTTTGTTGACCTTGCGTGCAAAGTTGGAATACACAATATCAAAACTCAGATTATGAAAGTTTGTGCAGCAGAATTTTATAAAAGAATAAATATCTGTATTTACACATACATCTTCTCTTTTCTCCGTCTCACCGCCTGAATATTCCATAATGTGAAGCTGTCTGTCCACTGTCATCGGGAGATTTTCATTCTGACTTTCGATTGAAACTACACCACAGAAGTTGCAGAACATAAGAATTTCTTCCAGCTCATCTGCAACCGGCTTGCCGCATAATGTCAGATTGACACCTGACAGCATAAATGCACAGTTTTCGGTAACATAGAAGCTGTTTGTCTCTTTAATCTGCCCACTTATATAGTCGGCGTAAATTTTCTGTCCCAGAAAGCCTGAATTTCTGATTATATCTTCAAATCTCTTAGCATTTTCAGTTGCGTTTACAATCATAATTTATTTACCAGTTCTTTGTAATGTCTGCCACGCACCTCAAAATTCGGATACAGGTCAAAGCTTGCAGATGCAGGAGAAAGGCTTACAACGTCACCTTCGGACGTGTTTTCGTACATGAGCTGCACTGCCGCTTCCATACTGTCAGCGTGGAGAATTTTTATATCACTGGAAGCAAAATCTTCGTGTTCGCGGACAACCTTTTCAATTTTAGGACCTGTCTGCCCCATAACCACAAGCAGTTTTACATGGTCAAGGATTGGTTTTGCCAGTGGCTCGTAAGGGATATTTTTATCATATCCTCCTGCGATGATGCAGATTTTCTGCGGGAATGCCTTGAGGCCTGCTATTGTTCTTGTAGGGCTGGAAGCTATGGAATCGTTGAACCACTGAACACCGTTAAGTGTACGTACTGGCTCTATACGGTGTTCAACACCCTTGAATTCTCTTGCAACCTTTGCCATAACCTCGTCGGTTACATCGCCCTCAACTGCTGAAAATGCAGCAAGGAGATTTTCAAGATTGTGGAGACCGCGCAGTGCAACTTCGCTTTGATGAACAATCTGTCTGCCGTCAAGTGTAAGGTATCCGTCATCATCGATAAAACCGC
This sequence comes from Oscillospiraceae bacterium, assembly GCA_015067145.1. Taxonomy (GTDB): domain Bacteria; phylum Bacillota; class Clostridia; order Oscillospirales; family Ruminococcaceae; genus RGIG3102. The sequence continues at coordinate 208,689 of SVNA01000001.1, forward strand.
CGTTGTCTATTTTGGAAAGACGTGTGAAGAAGCGAACACTGCCTTTTACATCTGCCTGCATCCCTCTGGAAACATCGTTTTCATAACCCAGAACAGCCTTGCAGTTTTCGTTCTGATAAATGAGGATATTGCGTTTAGCGTCGATATATTCCTGCATATCCTTGTGGTGGTCAAGATGGTTTGGTGTGACATTTGTAACTACAGCAACGTCAGGAGACTGCTTCATGCTGATAAGCTGGAAGCTGGAAAGTTCAACAACTGCAACATCGTTTTCTTCCACTTCCTCTGCTATCGGCAGCAAAGCACGGCCGATATTGCCGCCAAGGTAAACCTTTCTGCCGCTTTCTTCCAGCATTTTTGCGATAAGGCTTGTGGTTGTTGTCTTGCCGTCAGAACCTGTCACCGCATATATTTTACATGGACAAAGACGGAAGAACAGTTCCATCTCGCTGGAAACCTCTGTGCCTTTGTTAATTTCGTCCTGAAGCTCTTTTGTGAAGAATTCAAAACCAGGTGTTCTCATAATAAGGTCCTGATTTTTGAGCCCCTCAAGATAATTTTCGCCTAAAGAAAGATTTATTTTCAATTCTTTTAAAGTTTCAGCATATTCGCCGAAACCACTGAGTTCCTTTTTATCGCAAAGGGTTACAACTGCACCTTTTTTTGCAAAGATTTCGATAAGCTGTTTGTGGCTTACACCAGCACCGATAAATGCAACCTTTTTGCCTTTCAGTTCGTTATAAAATTTTTCTGCCTGGATATTCATACAGTCACCTCTGTAAAAAATATTTTATATCTAATATATTATATTCTTTTATATAATTTATATCAAGAGTTTATGGAAAAGCTGTCTGTTTACTTTTGGACCAACTGGGTTCTTCCCCGTCAGTTTCATCAAACATTGATGTAAAAATAAAAATATGATAAAGTAAAACTGAAAGATAAATTTGAATAGGTCGAATAGTTTGAAAATCTTGAATTTACAATAAAAGGCTTTGACTAATATAAGGAAAAGAGATTAGGCTATGAAAAAAAATATATTATTGCCAGTCATTTTCATATTAGGATTGTTTTGTGGATGCAGCAATTCAGAACGCCCTATGTCTGCAGCAGAACAGAAAATATTGACAAATGCAGATGCACGCCGTGAAGCAATTTTGAATAGCCCAACGGAAATTGATGTTACTGGTGTATGTTATTATGTATCTGCAGACGGTAATGACAGTAACGATGGCAGAAGCGAGGAAACACCTTGGGCATCACTGGATAAAGTGAACAGTGCAAATTTGAGCCCGGGTGATGGTGTATTCTTCCGTCGCGGAGATATTTGGCGTGGAGAGGCTCTAATTGCACAAAATGGTGTTACATACTCTGCCTATGGCGAGGGTGCTAAACCCAGTATTTACGGTTCGCCGGAAAATGGTGCAGACCCTTCAAAATGGAGTCTGATGGAAGGAACGGATAATATCTGGATTTTCTATAAGGACATTATGGATTGCGGAGATGTCGTTTTGGATGGCAGTATGGACTTAGCGGACAAAGCACCTGTGTGGTGGACTGGTGACAGATATGTAAAGTTTGTTGTAGGTGAAGATGATTACAACACCCTGATGCAAAAGCCTGATTTTGACCCTGCAAATGATATGGGTGACCTTCAGTATTTTAATGATATTGATTATTCTGACCTTAATTCTCATCATCCTATATATGTTTACGAATATGCTGACAGAGAAGGAAAACTCTACCTTCGATGTGATGAAGGAAATCCGGGTGAAGTATATAAATCTATTGAATTTTGTTGTGACCCTTACAATGGAAGTGTTGTTACACTGAATTTTGGATATTTGTCTGTATTGGATAATCTCTCTGTAATGTATGGCGGTCATGCAATTGAGGCTAACGGAGGCAGGCTTGTACAAAACTGCGAAGTTGGCTATATGGGTGCAATGACACATACCTTCTATGACACAGAAACAATATATTCCGGCGATGGCATCAGTCACACTCTCAATATGCTTGTAGAGAATAACTATGTGCATCACGTATTCAATGGAGGAATTGCAGCAGGAGAATTATCCTTTGCTGCTAATGATGAGTTTGCAAATGTTGAGGAATTTCAGGGCAATAATATAATTCGCGGCAATTTGCTGGAGTATACAGCAGGTATTACTCTGCTTAACTGGGAAGAAGAAGTTAATGAACTGCATAAGTTTAAAGATATTCTGATTGAGGACAACTATGTGATGTATTCCACCACTGCAGGTGACCCTCAAAGAAAAAAGGCAAACTCCATTATCGGTGCTTTGGTTTTTTCGGGAAGTGATATGCCTTTGCCGTGTGCCAACGAAAATCTTGTGATTAAAGACAATGTTTTGTACTGTTCAGATGGTTCCCTCATTATCAGCGGTATGCAGGAAGAATACTATCCTGTTTACACTGGAAATACCTATGTGCAAAATCCGAACAAGCCTTTTGCCTATTGGTGCTTTAAGGATGGAACATATGAGATGGTTTTAACGAAAAAATTGAGTGATTTGGAAACCTTTGTACGTGAAGAACTTGGAGATGAAACGGGAGTTGTTTTACGATAAAAAGGCAATTCGCAAAATCTCAATTTTGCAGACAGTTGCTATATATAAATACACCTCCTCATGTCACTTTTGTCCTGCCCCAGTATAAGTGATAAAACAGAGCAAAAATCTGTTTTTCATTGCCATTGGCAAAAAAAAGTGTTAATATATAAGTTAGGAAAATTTGTATTTTTACCTTTATTACGAGGTGTTTTTATGTTCGATTTTAACAAAGAATTTGGCTCGAAACTTTTCAGCGACACTGTTATGAAACAGCGTCTGAGACCCGAAATTTACGAAGCTGTGAGAAAAATAAGAGACGAAGGCATGGCATGGGACCCTGCTGTTGCTGACGAAGTTGCCGAAGCTATGAAAAACTGGGCAATGGAACTTGGTGCAACCCACTTTGTTCACTGGTTCTCCCCTCTCACCGGCACAAACAGCGGCCGTCACGACAGCTTTCTTGATGGCAGCAAAGACGGAAAGCCTATTATAAAATTCTCCGGCAAACTGCTTTCCAAAGGCGAAAGTGATGCTTCCAGCTTTCCGTCCGGGGGCTTACGCTCTACCTTTGAAGCACGCGGCTATACAGTATGGGATGTGACCAGCCCTTGCTATGTTCAGGGAACAACACTGTACATTCCAACAGCTTTTGCTGCTTTTACAGGTGAAGCCCTTGACCAGAAAACACCGCTGCTCCGCTCCACACAGGCTGTAAACAAGCAGGTTACAAAGGTTATGAACCTGCTGGGCTTTGATGACATCAAATCGGTAAAACCAACAGTCGGTGCAGAACAGGAATATTTTCTTGTAGACAAAGAATACTACTCCAAACGTCTTGATATAAAAATTACAGGCCGCACAATATTTGGTGCAAAGCCGCCTAAAGGCCAGGAGATGTGCAACCATTACTACGGCAGCACAAAGGACCGCGTGCGCGACTATATGCGTGATGTCGACCGTCAGCTGTGGGAACTTGGTGTGCCAAGCAAAACCGAGCACAACGAGGCTGCCCCGGGTCAGTTTGAAGTTGCCTGTGTATACAGCGATGCAAATATCGCCTGTGACCACAACCAGATTGTTATGAACATTCTGCGTAAAACAAGTGTAAAACACGGCCTCGCATGTCTTCTCCACGAAAAACCATTTGTCGGTATCAACGGCAGTGGCAAGCACGATAACTACTCTCTTGCCACAAATACAGGAGAAAATCTGCTGAGTCCCGGCCCTAACCCTGAAGAAAACATAAAATTTCTCATTACCCTTGCAGCATTTATCAAGGGGGTTGACGAACACGCAGACCTGCTGAGACTTTCTGCTGCAGTAAGCGGCAACGATTATCGTCTTGGTGCACACGAGGCACCGCCTGCTATTATCTCCATCTATCTTGGGGACTATCTGCAGGGCATCCTGCACAAAATCTCTCTCGGTGAGAATGCACACAGCGAAGAACACCACAAGCAGATGAACCTTGGTGCAAAAGTTCTCTCTTCCTTTGAGCTTGATGAAAATGACCGCAACAGAACAAGTCCTTTTGCTTTTACAGGTTCCAAATTCGAGTTCCGTATGGTTGGTTCTTCACAACCTATCGGATTTGTAAATACAGTTATCAACGCTCTTGTGGCTGTAAGCATGAAAGAGTTTGCGGCAGAACTTGAAAAAGCCGATGACAAGATTGCAAAAGCTTACGAAATCGTCGGTGATGTATACAAAAAACACAGCCGTGTTATATTCAACGGCAACGGGTACTCAGAAGAATGGGTTAAAGAAGCCGAAAGACGCGGACTTCCAAACATCAACTGTACAGTCGATGCAATCCCTGTTATTATCAAACCTGAGAATATAGAGTTTTTTGCAAAAGCACATACCTACAGCGAAGCTGAGTGCCATGCGAGATATGAAATTCTGCTGGAAAACTATGTAAAAACAATTACAGTTGAGCTTAACACAGCACTTGAAATGGTAAACCGCCTTTACCTGCCCGCAGGTGCAAGATATCTTGGCAAGCTTGCAGAGGGCAACCACTACTGTTACCAGACAAATATTGTAAGCCAGGCAGCCATAAGACATCAGCAGCAGATTGCAAATCTTGTTGACGAAATTGCTGAAAACACCAAAAAACTGACAGCTTCTCTTGATGCTGCCCTCAGACACAGCGACATAATGGAAAAAGCCCGTGGGCTGTTCTTTGCTTTACGTGACGACCTTGGAACATTGAGGAAATATGTAGACAGTCTTGAAACATATATGCCAAAGGACGAATGGCCGACACCAAGCTATACAGATTTACTGTTCTATCTGTAATAAAACAATTCAACAAATATACAAAAAGCCGATGCTGATGCATCGGCTTTAATTTTTTCTTTTTAATTTTCAATACCTTTTCTGGAATTTATGCCTTTATCAAACGGATGTTTGATTTTCTTTACTTCAGAGATATAGTCTGCAAGTTCGCAGAGTTCCGCACTTGGATTTCTGCCTGTGAGAACAACCTCCAGTTTTTCAGGTTTGTTTCTCAAAAATTCAAGTGCTTTTTCATTGTCTATAAACTGCAGCTCAAAGCAGGACATAAACTCATCCATAACCAGCATATCTGCATCGCATTCAGTCGCAAGCTGTACCGCTGTTTCAAACTGACGTGTATATGCAGCTTTAGCTTCTGCTTTTTCTTCTTCGGTCATATTCCAGACAAAGCCAAAGTTCTTTTCGCAGAAAACGAGCTGAAGATTTGGTATTCCGCGGAGAATTTTAAGCTCGCTGGAGTAATCACCTTTCATAAACTGTGTGAGAACAACCTTCATGCCGCTGCCAAGTGCACGCACTGTAAGGCCCATGGATGCAGTTGTTTTGCCCTTGCCGTCACCACAATAAATATGGATTAAACCTTTCATTTATCTTTCCTCCTGTTATTTTGCTCTATTCGCTGATAAAGTACAGCAAAAAACATATTGCCAGCAAATCTGCACAGCCACCCGGGCTGATATTGAGATTTACAAATTCTTCGTTAAGTTTTTGGATGCTATCTGTACTGTTGTCACTTTGCAGAATATCTTTTACTTTATTCTGCACATTTTCAAGTGTTTTTACATCAGAGCGTTTGATTATATTGGTGTCCTGAACCTCGCTGATAAATTTAAGTAGCACCTTTGCACCCGCTTCGTCCACGGACACACCACTGTCAAGCAGTTCTCTGAGCATTGGAAAAGCCGCTTTCACCGCAGGGTAACCTGCTGCAGCCTGACCGCGTATGCCCTTGATATTATGTTCTCTGAAGACCTGTTTGCCAAAGGATTTATGCACGTTCTGATTTTCAAAATCCGCCATGGAAAGCTGTGCCATATCTGCACACAGGTTCAGAATGCTCTCTGCCGATGCGTTTTTGCCGTTTTCCGACAGATACGCCGTTGCTGCTACAATCAGTCCAAAGGAAAAAATTGCACCTTTATGGGTGTTTACACCAGATGTGTGCTGATACATTTTATTTTCAGCTTCAAGTCCGAGATATCTCAGATTGCTGAAAAGAAACTGTGGTGTTTTATCGCTTAGTTCAACAGCTTTCAGTGCACATTTTTTAAAGTAGGCATAAAGTGCTGTAGAGCTATTGATAAATGTGTAGAAATCCATATCTTTGTGGGAGCCATTGTCTGCTCTGTCCACAAGACCCGGTTTCGGTGTAACAGAAACCTCGTACATCAAAGCTTTTACTGCCTGCTGTGCAAGATGGTCTGCATACATATTGTTGAAGTAATCACAGATGCAACTTATAAAATGCTGCTGCAGTTCCTCCACGCTGTGCTTTCGGGAGCGGGCACAACCGCTGCCCTCGCTGCCGCAGATCATACAGTTTCTGCCGCCCATGCCTATATCACCACGGCTCACTTTTTCGCCGTCCGGTTTGATAACATCTATATCAAACAATCTGCCCAGCTCAAAGTTATCCTCAATCTGAACCATAAGGTGTTTGATTTCAAGAGGATTTTCATTTAGCTGAATATACCCTTCAACACCTGTTTTTTTGATATGCTGTTCAGCTTTTATGATTTCTATACCATTCTGCTCAAGAAGTCTGTAAATTTTTGAAACCCCTTCAGCATAGGCTCTCATTATGCAATCTGAAAATTTATACGGACCTGCAATATTCATTGTAAAGCAGACAAGACATGTGCAGTTTTTCAGCATTTCTTCCTGTCTCTGCACCCTTGTTTCCCTTGCTGTGAGCATCATTGGCAGATCTACGTAGTTTTCATGATTTTTTAATTTTTCTATTTCAACGCTACTTTTTATAACGGTAACCTTCTTTTTCTAAATATTCATAAGTTGTAGGCGGCACAAGATTTTTTGTGCCCTCAATATCACCTTTGTGGAGATAATCACGGACAACAGAAGCACTGATTGCCCTGCCGTCAAATTCTTTTCTTGGAATTTCAATTACCTCGATGCCATAGGAAGAAAGCACTGCTTTCATCTGCTGATTGTATGCGTTTGTAACCTGACAGGTTGGCTCTGTGCCTACAAAGCGTTTTGATATATTCATCTTCTTTGCAAAGTGCTCACAGAAAATTTTAAGGTCGAGAATGCAGTTTGCATCCTCTGCTTTTGAGATATCTTTAATAAAATATGTCGGGAACACAGCAGAAGATATCAGATAGTCGCTTGTCTGGTGAACGATAACATTTGGGATATCTTCAACGCCATTTTTTACAAGCTCATATCGCACTGCTGCCGGAAACTCACTTTTATCCTCGCTGAGAACAAAAAGATGCAGTGTATCACACTGATTTGCCGCTGTCTCCACAAGATAGCGGTGGCCGTTTGTAAACGGATTGCAGTTCATAACAATAGCACCGATATTTTCACCGCTTTCGCCTTTTGGCAGGCTGTCGATGTATTTGTCAATACCGTTTCTTTCATTTTCCATAAGGAGAATATCTTCTGTCTGTGTGATTGGATAAAAGCCCATATCACTGAACATCTGATAGTTCTTTGGTTTTGTGAAAAGAAAAAGGTGTTTTATTCCCTTTTCATTTGCACGGTTTATCATAAGGGTAACAACCCTTGGGGAAAGCCCGTATCCCTGATAGTTTTCGGACACGGCAACACACTTTAATACATTTGCATGGAGAGAGCATGTTGCGGCAATATTGCCGTCACCATCAACAAGATTGCAGGTTTCTTCAATCTGGTCGTCATATCTCAAATCCTGTTTTGCCAGGAATTCTTCAAGTTTTCTGCGTTTACGGGGATTTAAAGGTGAACCGAACTCCTCGTAAAAATTGGTATATTCCATTTCGCTCCTCCAAAAGTAGTTATTTTAACAGAAACCCTACCACCTAAGTGATAGGGTTTCCGCTACTTATATTATAACTCAATTATTAATCCGTTACAACATTACTGTGTAACAACCTTTTTGATTGTGTCGATAACAGTGCCGTCTCTGTAAAGAACTTTAGCAACAACTCTGTCTTCATCAAGTTTGATTGGCTGTGGAACGCCTGTGATTTTTTCTGCGATTGCTTTGAGTTCATCGATTTCAACAACCGGGAGGCCAGCTTTAACGAGTTTTTCCTTGAGTTCCGGTCTGTTAGGGTTAACAGCGATACCTCTCTGTGTTACAACTACGTCTACTGTGGAACCCGGTGTTGTGATGCATGTTACGCGGTCAACGATAAGTGGAAGACGTGCACGAACAAGCGGAGCGATGATGATTGCAAGTTTGGAACCTGCTGCTGTGTCAGCATGGCCGCCGGAACCGCCCATAATGTAACCGTTGGAGTCTGTGTGTACGTTTACGTTGAAATCAAGGTCAACCTGTGTTGCACCAAGGAGAACAACGTCGAGGCTGTTAACAGCAGAGCCGTTTACGCCTGCGTACTGACTTGCAGAAACTTCCATGTGGTTAGGGTTGTTTTTGATGGATTCTACAGCATCAAGGTCGAAGCACTGAACGTCGATAAGAGCTTTGAAGCAGCCTTCGTTAAGCATTTCTACCATATATTTTGTGATACCGCCCATACCAAAGCTGCCTTTGATACCATCTTCCAGCATCATTTCTTTGATGTATTTTGCAGCAGCAAGTGTTGCACCGCCAGCACCTGTCTGGAAGGAGAAACCGTCTTTGAGAAGACCGGAAGCTTTTACAACTTTAGCTGCATACTGAGCCATTTTGAGACCTACAGGGTCTTTTGTGATTTTTGTTGTACCGGAAACGATACCGCTTGGTTCACCGATTTTGTCAACTACAACAACGTGGTCAACATAAACTTCAGGGATGGAGAAGCCAACAACAGGATATTCAACAAGGTTGTCTGTGATACATACAACTTTGTCTGCGTTGTAAGCGTCTGCAAAAGCATAACCCATGGAACCGCAGGCAGATTTGCCGTATTTACCTGTCATGTTACCACGGTTGTCAGCTGTTGGTGCTGCAACAAAAGCAACGTCAATATGGCTTGTGCCTTTTTCCATATCAGAAGGACGGCCGCCGTGGCTGCGGAAGATAACCGGATTTTCCATAACGCCTTCGCTGATAGCTTTACCAACTTTTGCACCCATATAGTTACATTCAAGACCTGTAACCACGCCATTTTTGATATGTTCGATGATTGGTGCGTGTGTATCGAAAACGCTGGATGCGTTAACTGTGATGTTTTTGATGCCCATTGCAGCAACTTCGTCCAGAACCATATTGAGAACGTAGTCACCGTTTCTCATATGGTGGTGGAAAGAGATTGTCATGCCATCTTTGAGACCGCATGCTTCAATAGCTTCTCTGATAGAGCCGATTAACTTACTCATGGTCTGTACCTCCGTAAATTGCTTTTTCCATTTCGATAACCTGTTTTGCTCTGTTAACGATAGGTGCGTCAATCATTTTGCCTCTGAGGGAAACAACGCCGCGGCCCATACGTTTTGCTTCTTCGATGATGTCGAGAACTTCGTGTGCATATTCGATTTCAGCTTTTGTTGGGCTGAATACTTCGTTGATACCTTCAACGTGACGTGGAGAGATGGAAACTTTGCCAGTAAAGCCGAGAGCTTTTGCAAAGCGTGCATCTTTGTAGAGACCTTCGATATCTTCAACATCTGTAAACGGTGTGTCGTATACGTCTACACCGCAAGCTCTTGCTGCTGTAACAAGTCTCTGGCGGCAGTAAAGAATTTCTGCACCTTCTTTTGTTCTTACACAGCGGAGGTCAGCTGTGAGGTCTTCTGCACCAAGGAACATAGCTGTTACACGTTCGTCACAGCCGGCAATAAGAAATGCGTTTTCAACACCCATTGTTGTTTCGATAAGGGTGATGATTTTTACAGTATTTTTTTCCATACCGCATTTTTCTTCGATGCCTGCGATATATTCGCTTACCTTTTTAACGTCTTCAGGACCGTTAACCTTAGGAAGCATGATCATATCAGGTTTGTGTGGCACGATTTCATCAAGGTCTTTGTACCAGAAATCTGTGTCAACAGGGTTAATACGGATAACAATTTCGCAGCCTTTAAGGCCAAGATGTTTGAGTGTATTTCTAACAAGAATTCTTGCAGAGTCTTTTTCTGCAGGAGATACAGCATCTTCAAGATCGAGAATGATGCTGTCTGCACCGAGAATATCACCGTTAACGATAAGGCTTGGTGTGTTACCTGGAATAAAAAGCATTGAACGTCTCATATTAATTGTCCCCCTGTGCTCTCTTTAATGCAGTTTCCACTCTTGCACGGATTGTGCAGTCGATAGCACCTCTGTCATTTACAGAAACTTTTGCGTTTGTAACTTCATTTTCTGCCAGCACTTCCATAACAGAAGCTTTGATTGCATCGCCAAACTGTGTCAAAACAACAGATTCGAGTACGATTTCGATACCTACTTCGTTTGGACTTACCTGTACGTATGCATCGCTGGATTCCAATGTGCCTGCAACGGCATTTTTCACGATTTTCATAATGTACCTCCATTAAATTTAAAATTGACTTATTTTTTGTTAAGTTGTATTATTTACTTATAATTTTATAATTATATAATATACCAAAAACTATCGTATGTCTAATATATATACTTCATTTAGACTATGAAATAAAGTTATCATTTTCGATGCATCTATAAAAGAAGGTGATTTGTAATGCTTCTTAAAGAACTTAAATATGTGCTGGCAATACACACATACGGCACAATGGCAAAGGCAAGCCAGCATCTTTACATATCCCAGCCTGCCCTGAGTAAATACATACAAAATCTTGAAGATACGCTCAATGTAGAGCTTTTCCACCGCAACAACGGCAGACTGAGCCTTACCTTTGCAGGGGAACAGTATGTTTCTGCTGCAACAAAAATGCTGGAAATTTTCGAACATCTGGAAAACGAACTCTCCGATGTACAGAATGCCGCAAAGGGCAGAATCCGCCTTGGTATTGCTACCTACCGCGGTCCTTATCTGCTGCCTAAGGTTATCTCAAAATTTCATCGTGAATACCCAAGCATCGATCTGAATGTTACCGAAGAAAGTGCCGAAAATCTGGAACAGATGCTCAGCCGCGGTGAACTGGATATAGCAATTCTCAATATTCCGTTATCTCTGTCAAACCTTGAATACACACCTATTCTGGAAGAAGAAATTCTTCTGGCTATACCACCTGACCATCCAAAAGCAGATATGGGTATAGAAAAGGAAGGCTGTAAATATCCGTGGATAGATCTGAAACATTTTGAAAATGACTCCTATGTTCTTCTTAAGCCTCATTTCAAATCCAGACAGATAACAAATGCTGTACTGAACACCATTAACTTTGCACCTAAAAGCGTTATCGAAACCGGTAATATCAACACCGGATACCGCCTTGCCGCAAATGGCTACGGCGTAACATTTATCCCGGAAACCTATGTAAACAACTCTTCTTCCAGCGTTAAGGCCAAAACATTTTCCTTTGGCAATCCTTGCACCAAAATCACATTGGCTGTTGTTTACAAAAAAGACGCCTATATGAGCAAAGCCTGTCAGATTTTCCTTGATATGATTAAAGAATTCTATATGGGTACCGATAAAACCCGTCCGGAAAATGTGTAACAACTTAAAGGAGTTAATTTATGAAGCCAAAATTCCAGTCAGACATTAGAAAATCATATATTATATATAAGTTAATTTTTATTGCCTCTGTAATCCTTTCGCTTTATGTTACATGGTGTGTTACAGGCAACATTCTGGATGCTGATGCTTCAAGTGAACTTATTCTGTCAAAGCATCTGTTTGATACAAAACAGCTGCTCTCTGCTGACTGGTTTTATTCTACCGAATTACGTGTTGTAAACACCCAGTTGATCTACGCTCCTCTATTCTTAATATTTAACGACTGGCACAAAGTCAGATTTACTGCTGCAATTATTATGCAGGCAATAATCGTTATCGGTTATTGGTTTATGATATCACCTACTAAACCAAGCAAAAAATCATATTATCTGGGAGCATCGCTTATAATTTTGCCGCTGAGCGTTTCTTACGGCAGAATTGTTCTGTATCACTGCTATTACATTCCTCATATAGCCTTTTCTTATATTTTGATGGGATTGATACTTCGTCTTGTCAATGACAAGTGTAAAATTGATATTCACACTATTATAACCGCAACAGCTTTATCTGTAGTTTCCTTTCTCGGAGGTTTGGGCGGTATAAGAAATCTTTTAATTTTTCATATTCCATTGATTTTCGCTGTGGTTGTTATGATTTTTGTAAAAGATTTTAAAAACTTTGAAAAATCTGCAGTAACTCAGCCTTTGTATTTTAAAGGTCTTCTGTTTTCAATAATTTCCGCTGGATTTGCTGCATTGGGATTTATTATAAACAACAGCTACTTCAAAGCAAAATATGTATTCGGGGACTATACAAGCTATACTCTGGGAATTATCGATAACGCAGATACATTTGCTGACTTATTGTATGGTTTACTGCATCAATTTGGTTTTCGTGACAATGTGGACCTGATGTCTGTCCTTGGCATAACATCCGTTCTTGGCAGTCTGGCAGGCATATTTTTAATCTGTACAGCTGTAAGCAGGTTTATTGCCGCAAACAAAACCTGTGATGAAGAAAATTACAACAGGCGTCTTCTGCAATCTATGTTTATATCCGTTTTTATAGTATTGCTATGTGTATTTATTCTGACTGCAGAAGAAGAAGGGTACTATTATCCGCTCTATTTTATACCTGTAACTTCATGGTTTATACCTTTTTTAATGTGTATGCTGGAAGATTTACCGGACAATTGCCACAACATAAACACAAAAAAACTTTTGCCATATATGATGGTTGCCGTATTTTTCTTAAACGGTTTGATAAATATTGGCTTTTATCTCGGTGTAGAACAATTTGAACAGACCTATGAGGGTCTGTCTTTCCAGAGCAAAAATATTGCCGCTGATATTTCCGGGCCTATGTACTACGTAAGAACAAACGGCTATACCCATGGTTATGCAACATTCTGGTACAGTAATATTATCACTGAGATTACAGACGGGCAGATTACCATGTCAAATATTCGTGTAAGCAGCTCTAAAAAATTCAAATATTATGACTGGCTAACTTTACAAAGTCAACGTGGCTATCATGAAAAAACTTTTATTATGTTGCTGAATGATGAGCGCTATGTTCTGGAAGATGACCCTGAATTACAAGGAAAATTTAAACTTGTGTATGATAACGGACATTACTTTGTGTATGCCTTCAGCGATGAACATACATTCCATGATGTTTTGACATCAAGACAATAATTAGCGATAAAAAACAGACATCTGAAAATCAATTCAGATGTCTGTTTTTATTCGTTTATATAAAGAAAAAATATGCCACAGCTGTCATCACAACAAGGAACAAAGCATTGAGGGCTAAAAAAAGCTTTATATAGTGACCTGTTTTTTCGGGATAAAGCAGACGGAATTCACTTAAGGTTATAAGGCTGGCAAGTGATGCAATAGGTGTGCCTGTACCGCCGATATTTACACCGAGGAGCAGTTCACGGTAGTTATCTGTAAAATGGGAGAGCAGAATTGCAGATGGAACATTGCTGATAAACTGGCAGCTGGCTGCTGTAACAAGCAAGGTGCTCCGACCGAGCAGACCGCCCACAAACTCGTTTACTGCGGGAATGCGGGAAAGATTGCCCGAAAAGATAAAGAACATAACAAATGTGCCAAGCAGCGGATAGTCAACCATATGCAGTGCATCCCTTTCCACAAAGAAAAGCACCAATGGTATAAAAACGACACATATCTGCCATGGTATAAGGCGGAAAACCACTAAAATGGACAGTGCAAACAGTGCAAGATACAGTGCTGTGCGTTTTTTATCCAGCTTTACTCCAAGTTCTGTATCAACGGAAAGCGGTGTTTTTGGGAAAAAGAAACAGCACACTGTGAGCATAAACACCGCAAGTACAAACGGCGGCAGCATAATAGCTGTAAACTCGCCTGTAGGTATGCTGAAATAGCTGTAAAGATAAAGGTTCTGAGGATTGCCAAAAGGTGTGAGCATACCGCCAAGGTTTGCAGATATATTCTGCAGTATAAACAGAAATGCTGCATATTTTTCGTTGTTTGTCACCGACAGAGCAAAATAGCCAAGAGGGAGAAAGGTTATAAGTGCCATATCGTTGGCAATAATCATAGAACCGATAAAGGTTATATAGACAAGTGCCAGTGCCATCATACGCAGACTGCCTGTGAGCTGCACTATTTTACGGGCAAGAATTGCAAAAAAACGAATCTGACGCAGTGCACACACAACCGCAAGGGTTATAAACAGGCACGCCAGCGTGCGATAATCAAAATATGAAAGATATTCTGCTGACGGCGGAATAAAAAAACAGGTTACAAATGCTGCCAGTGCCGCAACGCACAGTACAACATTTTTCTTTACAAAACGGAGGGCTTTATGCATATATGTTATCCTCTGATTTTATATAAATTATAAACAAGCAAAATTTTTGGACGGCCATGCAGCCGCCCAAAACAATTATAGTTTATTGAGTTTCAAAGTCAATATCTTTATTTCAAAATATCAAGAATTTCCTTGATTTCATATATCGCGTGGTCACATTTGTCATCAGCACGGTTGCCACGTAAATCCAGGAATATTGTTTTAAAGCCACAGGCTTTGCTGCCGTGTACATCATCTTTGAGGTTATCGCCAATCATATATCTTTCAGCAGGATTGCCTGCAAGTTCAAGTGCGTATTCAAAAATCTCTTTTCTTGGTTTGTCAAATCCTATTTTACCGCTGATAACCTGTGCTTCAAAATATTCTGACAGGCCCAGCTGATCCATCAGCACATCAAGTTCAGGATAGTTGTTGGAGATGAGATAGTGTCTGTATCCTCTTTTGCTCAGTGTTTCCAGCACCATCTTTGTATCGTCATAAAGCGGGTTATTCTCCGGTGCGATGAGATATGGACGTACCTTTGGACATACAGTTTCGGCCTCTTCCTGTGTGAGACCGCAGCGTACAAACATCTTTACAAGCTCTGCGTTGCAGCTTTTCCACCAGCCGTCTTCAATAGCGAGAAGCTCACGGCTGTCTCGATCTTTATATGTGTACCATGGCAGGCACTGGCCATCCAGCTCCTCACACACCTTTTCCATTGTGATGCCGTACTGTGGATAATATGTATTTACAAGCTCGTATGCATAATCTGTCCACTGGTGGAGATGAAGTGTCAAAGTGCCGTGAAAATCCCAGAAAAGCACAGGCTTTTCATTTACAATCTGTTCCAACTGTTTTTTATCTGTCATTCTGTTAAGTACCTCCAGAAAAGATTTTTTTGAAAGTTTTGTCGGGATATTAAGTGTTTTGCACACCTTTTCCCTGTTTGCCATGGCATTTTCAGTGCCGGAAAGGCCAAGTCCGTACAAATCCATATATGTCATATCGGACTTATGCACATCAGTAATTCCCTCTGCCGTTATCCCCGCATTGGCAAAGCAGCCGAGGAGAATCTCTTTGTTTATACCTTCAACACCAAGAGTTCCCTCTTTTGACGGTTCTGATTTGCGGCTTTCCTTACCTTCAATCTGCGGGATATACACATTTGTTATCTTTGCCTTGCGGCAGATATTCTGAATATAATTTCGTATTTTAAAGCCCGCTGTGTCGCTGTCGGTGAGGAGAATTATGCCGTTTTTCTCCCCCAGCTGTTTCAGCAGCAGCTTTTTCTCATCATCTTTGAAGATAGAAAATCCGTTAACAGGGATTATAAGCCCGTCAACAAAGCTGTCTAGCTTTATGGCATCGTATTTTCCTTCAACTACAATAATCTGATTTACCTTTATTTTATCCATCATCTCGCCATACCTTTCATCATAATCTGTGTTACAAGTATGTCCACAAGATGACGTTTGTCTATAGCAGAGCTTTTGAGGGAGATATCGGTTTTGAGCATAAGTTCAATGATTTCTTCCAGTGCTTTTTCGGAGAATTTATTGGCATTGTTCATTGCTTTCTGATAGCGGTACACGTTGGAACGTTTTTCAAAATCCTCGTGTACTGTCTGGTACGATATACCGTTTTTCTTTGCAAGCTTACAGCGGTGAATATCTATAAAGGCTGTTGCCAGAGCACCTACCACAGCTATTTCATCTGTTCCCTGAGAATAGAGAATATTGAGTGTTTCAAGGGCTTTTACAGGCTTTTTGTTGCAGATAAGGTCGATAACATCAAAAATTCTGGCCTCAAGGGTTTTGACACCTATTGCGTCCACAATATCCTTTGTTATCTTTTCATAATTACAGGCTGCAGAGTATTTTTCCACCTCGTTCATAATAAGAGCAATGTTTTTGCCCACATTCTGCACGATATAGTTTGCAGTTTCCTTGTCCAGCGAAGCCCCCAAGCTTTTTGCCTTTTCCTGTGCCAGCTCAGCCAGATATTTATCGTTTATCTCTTTTACAAGGCTGTATAGTCCCTGTTTTTTTGCAAGGTCGGTAAGAGGTGAATATTTTTTTGAGTTTACAGTTTTTTCGTCATCATAGGTAAGGAGAACAGCAAAATGTGTGCCGTCACTGTCCTCGATGGTTTTACATAGCTGTTCAACATATTGGTCGGAAAGTTCAGATATATCAAAATCTTTTATAACGATGAGTCTGTCGCCGAAAAAGCTCACCGTCTGTGCAAGGTCTGACAGCTCGTCCATATCGAATTTTGCATTTTGGAAATATGTTATACTTTCGCTGTCTATTCCGCCCTCTTCTGCAATCTTTAAAATAACCTTTAAATTGTCCGCACAAACAAAGCTGTCCTTTGATAAAATCAGCCACAGCTTCTGCATATTCATATTGTCAATTTTATAGCTACCAGCCAAAATTAAACACATCCTCTACTGTTTTGTACTTTCCGTTTTTAAGGTTGATTTTTATTGTAATGTCCGAATTTACCGTATAAATATCTTCAACTTCCATCCATTTCGGAATATTGCCGAAAATATATATTTCATCTGCTGTAACAGCTTTCGGTTTGTCATTTCCAAGGAAATAGTATTCGTTTCCGCTACTTTCGATTTTACCATGGCCAAATGAAATATCACATTCTGCCACCGATACAGTAAACAGCTTAACATTTTTTGATATTTCGCTTTTCAGTACAAACAAATCGTTTTTATACTCTGCTGTTTCATCAACGATAATCATTTCATCTGTTATATCGTATAAAGCAAGATATTTTTCGGTGTTCTTGGGACAATGATAGATACAATCAAATTTATTTGCATTTATCGAAACAAGCTGCTGTTTTGCTTTTGCAGGTGTTATATCTTCTGACAAAATCAAAAATTCCCTGTTCCCTGCAGAAATATGGAATGAACATTCTCTGCCGGAGTCAAAAGCTGTTACTGTCACCATATTCCAATTCAATAAATTATAGCATAAAAACGCCAGAATTGATACTGATGTTACAAAAATTTTTCTTTTTCTTATATCTTCTGTCTGAAAACGTGCAATGAAGTATGCCCCAAGTGCCACAAACAGAACCGTTATAAATACAGGATGTGCCAGATTTATCATAGCAAAACTGAATATTTCTTTTATAAAATCAAGGATTGCAAGGAGGGATTTTATAAATATTTCGTTGACAGCTGCAAGACATATTCCCGCATATTTTATTGCGGGAATCAGATTTAGTATCGGTGTTATAACCGACAGCACACAGATAACCGCTATAAACGGTGCCAGAAACAGATTGAATATTGGCGATATAAACGTGATATGCATATCCGCCAGTGCCATTATCGGTATTGTAAAAATAACTGCCGCCGCTGCACACAGCAGGTTTCTTTTATTACCGTCTGTCTTTCTGCTTTGACACCACCTGTTTGTCAGCACTATGCCAGCACTTGCTGCATAGGAAAGCATCGCACCTATATCTCTTGTAATGTATGGATTATCAAATATACAAAGCATACCAATCAATGCAAGGCTGGTAAGTGAATCCTGTTCTTTTCTGAAATTCTTTACCATAAGAACTATTCCTGCAAGTATACCTGCCCTTGTGACAGATGCGGATAATCCCACTATCTGCATAAAGGCAATAAGAACAAATAATGCAGATATATTTTTGATTTTCCTGTTTACAGGTATGTATTTTAAAATCCACAGAACAGCACCGATAACTATCCATACATGCAGTCCTGACACCACAAGTGCATGTGACAGACCCGCTGTTCTGAAGCTGTCCTTTATTTCTGCCGAAACAAGATGTTTGTCGTTATATGATATAGCAGAAGCTACTGCAAGAACATCTTTTCTGTACAGCTGTGCCATACTGTCAAGAACTGCTTTCTTTGCCCTGACAGCATAGTAGTTTATGTTTCGGATGTCTGTATCTGTCAGCACTATCTTATCCGCTGATATTGTGCCAAGAATATTATCTGCGTAGGACGAGAAAACATATCTGTTGTTTTTGGCTGGTTTAAATTTTCCTGTTATTGAAAGTTTATCACCAAGCGTAAAACCATCGTGATAATAAAGTGTAACCTTAAAATCTTCCCGGCCTTTATCATCCAGAATTGTCACCGTGTAAAAAGTGTTGTCACTGTTGCCGATTCCGCTTACATAACCGATATAATCCGCTGTATCCGTTGGCATTCGGTCGATATTCTTTGCCCAGACCATGCCGTAAATGTTTATATATAATATTGAAACAACCGCAGAAACAAGCATAGCCAGCAGATGCTTTGTATAAACCTTTCGTGTTTTGTAATGGATAAACACAAACAACGCAAACAATGCCAAAAGAACAGCAGTGTATTCTTTTGGCACTGAAAGAGCGATACTTCCTGATATAAAAAATGTAAAACCTATGGCCGCAAGTGGCCTTTTTATTTTATGCATTGTGTCTATAAACAGCTGTTAACCCGGAGGCCATGCAAGGTTTCTTTTGGCGAGTACATGAAAATGGAGATGACCAACTGTCTGACCGCCGTCTTCGCCGCAGTTTGAAACTACACGGTAACCTTTTTCAAGGTCAAGTTTTTTTGCGATTTCTGCTGCTGCAAGGAACATTTTGCCGGCGATATCACAGTTTTCTTCTGTGATATGTGCAGGAGATGCGATATGCTGTTTTGGGATGATAACAACATGCACAGGTGCCTGTGGAGCAATATCATAAAAAGCAAGCACATCTTCTGTTTCATATACAACGTTGGAAGGAATTTCTCTGTTAACTATTTTGCAGAATAAACAATCCATAATTTATCCTCCTTATGATAATTTCTGATTTAAGTATAGTATTATTGGATGGAAAAATCAATAAAAAAGAACCCTTTGCTGAAAGGGTTCTTTTTGTATATGCATATTAAAGCATTTCTTTTACAAGCTGTGGAACCTGTGCCAGTGCTTCGTCAACTTTTGTTGCATCTTTTACGCCAGCCATAGCAACGTCCGGTTTACCGCCGCCGTTACCTCCTGTAAGCATCGCAACTGCTTTTACAAGAGCACCTGCTTTTACACCTTTTGCAACAACTGCTTTGCCACAGCCAACAGCAAGTGTGTATTTGCCTTCGTTTTCGCCGCAGAGAACCATAACACCGTTATCGCCTCTGTCGTTGGACATAGCACACATCTGTTTGAGTGCATCACCTGTTGTACCACCGAGAAGTGCTGTGTAGATTTTGATATCATCCACAACAACAGGGTTTGCAAAGAGGCCGTCCAGCTGGGATTTTGCAATTTCAGCTTTGAGGTGTTCAATTTCGCCCTGCATTGCTTTTGTTTCGCCAACCATAGCGTTTACCTTTACAGCAAGTTCGGAAGAGTTTGTGAGTTTGAGTGCTTTTGCAGAATCGTCGATGAGTTTCTGTTTTTCTTCCATAAGTTTAAGCACGCCTGCACCTGTTACAGCTTCAATTCTTCTGATACCTGCAGCTACGCTGGATTCGGAAACGATTTTGAAGAGACCGAGATGTGCTGTATTGGAAACGTGAGTACCGCCACAGAGTTCTGTGGAAAAGTCACCCATTTTTACAACACGAACTGTGTTGCCGTATTTTTCACCGAAGAGTGCCATAGCACCGGATTTTTTAGCTTCTTCGATGGACATTTCGCTTACTGTTACGCAAAGTGCATCGAGAACAGCTTTGTTTACAAGTGCTTCAACTCTTTCAAGTTCTTCTTTTGTTACAGCGTTGAAATGTGTAAAGTCAAAACGCATTCTTTCGCTGTCTACATAGGAACCGGACTGGTGAACGTGGTTGCCGAGAACCATGCGGAGTGCAGCCTGGAGAAGATGTGCAGATGTGTGGTTACGCATTGTTGCTTTTCTTGTTTCTTCGTCAACTGCTGCAACTGCTTTGTCACCAGTTTTTACAAAACCGCTTTCAAGTGTACATGTGTGTACATAGAAGCCTTTGCCTGTTTTGCGACAGTCGAGAACTTTAAGTATTGCTGTATCTGTTGTGATAACACCTGTGTCTGCAACCTGTCCGCCGCTTTCTGCATAGAATGGTGTTCTGTCGAGAACAACGAGAACATCTTCTTTTGCTTCTTCGTCAACGGAAACAACATCACAGAATTCGCCGTCGTATGCAAGTGCAAGCACGTTTGCATCAGCTTTCATATCTGTGTAGCCAACAAATTCTGTTTCATTAACTTCAAGAGCTTTGAAGAGGTCGTCTGCCCAGCTAACGTTGTTGTTCTTTTTGCGTGCTTCACGTGCGCGGTCAGCCTGTTCTTTAAGGTGTTTTCTGAAGCCTTCTTCATCGATGCCGATACCGCGTTCAGCAAGGATTTCTTTTGTAAGGTCAAATGGGAAACCGAATGTATCGTTGAGTTTGAATGCTTCGATACCGGAAAGGATTTTTTCTTTTGCAGAAGCTGCTGTTTTTTCGATGTTTTCAATAAGACCTGTGAGGATGTTCATACCCTGGTCAATTGTTTTGTTGAAGCGTTCTTCTTCTGTGAGAATAATCTTTTTGATGTATTCTCTGTTTTCTTCCAGTTCCGGGTAAGCGGATTTGCTTTCGTTGATAACTGTATCGCAAAGCTCGTTGAGGAAGAGGCCTTTGATGCCGATCATTCTGCCGTGACGTGCAGCACGACGGAGGAGACGACGGAGAACATAGCCACGGCCTTCGTTGGATGGAATAACACCATCAGAAATCATAAATACTGTACTTCTGATATGGTCTGTGATAACACGAACAGAGATATCTGTCTTTGCATCTTCCTTGTATTTTACGCCGCTGATTTTTTCAACTTCTTTGATAACGTTTGCGATGGAGTCAACTTCGAACATGTTGTCAACGCCCTGCATTACGCAGGCAAGTCTTTCAAGACCCATACCTGTGTCGATGTTGCCTTTTGGCATTCTTTCGTAGTTGCCTTTGCCGTCGGAAACAAACTGTGTGAAAACAAGGTTCCAGATTTCGATAAATCTGTCACATTCACAGCCTACGCCACAGTCAGGGCTGCCGCAGCCGTATTTTTCGCCACGGTCAAAGTAAAGCTCGGAACAAGGACCGCAAGGACCGGAACCGATTTCCCAGAAGTTGTCTTCCTTGCCCATGCGTTTCATATGGCTTGGGTCGATGCCGCGACGGTTTACCCAGATATCCCATGCTTCATCGTCATCTTCGTATACTGTGATGTAGAGAAGCTCTTTTGGAATCTGGAGTTCTTCTGTTAAAAATTCCCATGCCCATGTTGTTGCTTCTTCCTTGAAGTAGTCACCAAAGGAGAAGTTGCCGAGCATTTCGAAGAATGTGCCGTGACGTGCTGTGATACCTACACGTTCGATGTCAGGTGTTCTGATACATTTCTGACATGTTGTTGCACGGTTGCCAGGCATTGTTTTTTCACCTGTGAAGTATTTTTTCAAAGGAGCCATACCGGAGTTGATAAGCAGCAAGCTGTTATCGTCCTGTGGGATAAGTGGGAAAGAGCCCAGACGGTTATGGCCTTTTTTCTGATAGAAAGAAAGATATTTCTCTCTAAGGTCATTCAATGATGTCCATTCCATTTTCAAGTCACCTCATAATGATTTATAAAATATTTTTAATAACCTTTTTACAAGAGTAAACCACAACAGTTTCAGGGCAATAAAAAAGCCCCTCGGATAAAAAATCCAAGGGACGATAAATCTACCGTGGTACCACCCAAATTATGCGTACTTAAATCCAAGTACACATCACTTTATCTGCATTAACGCTGCATTACGCCCTGCTTATTTCGCAGGGGGCAAAAGGGTGGCATTCAATAGAGCAAATTAAGTCTTGCACCAACCGACTTATCTCTGTAAAATACTGTTATTGGTATTCCCTTTTATAGCCTTTTAACTATTCGTTTTTACTCTCTCACAAATATCATTTTACTATAAGATATTCTATAAGTCAATGCTTAAAATAGCCAAATTTTAAGGGCAAACATTTACTTGCGTTATGCGGTTTTACGTGTTATATTGTAGACAAGAAAAAGAAAGAAGGTGAAACCAATGAAAACCGAAGAACACTCTTTTAATGAAGAACAGTTGGAAAATAAAGTTAAGGACACAGGCTTTAGCGGTAGATTGGATATCACCGAAAGCATAGGATAGGAAAAGAAAACGGACTGAAAACCAAAGGTTCTTAAAAGAGATAAAAGATAAAAATTGAATAAAGTTTAAAAAAATAAAATTAAACTGAAAAGGAAAAAGAAAATCTTTATATACTTGCAACAGTTAATATTGTGAACAGGTATCAGGACGAGAAACTGATGTTCAAAATGTATTAAAAGAAACTTAATGCAGTGTTTTAAATATTGACAACAATCCTTCCAATAAATGGCAGCTTTACAACCAGTGTAAATAAAAGTTTTAAAAATTGTATAATAAAAATAACTGTTAAAGATTATTGTAAAGAAAGTAATCGAAAAAAAGAGGAAGCAAACCGCAGTTAGTGAATAAAAACAATTATTAACTTCTATTAGAGTAAAAAAGAGAAATGTTTAAAAAAAGAAGTTAGCTATAAAGTTGACCGATATTGCATCTATATTAAGGATTAAAAAAATTGAATATGATTGAAATAATGTAAATCCCTCTAAGATACAATAGTGTTTTAGAGGGATTTTTCGCACTGTCTGCTTTTATAAACCGATCTCCCAGCAGAAATTCTGCGGGGATCTTCAGATTTTATATGATTCCAAAAAGCATAAACCCGACTGTATTTATGGCAAAGTTGGCACACATGTGTACGATCCACGAAGGATATATATTTTTACAGTGGCTGTTGAGCCAGTTGAAAATACTTCCGCCGATAAAAAGACCGATAAGTGCAAGCGCAAACACCCATATTTCAAACCAGGCTATCATCATCCCTGTATGGTACAGTGCAAAAATCAAAGCGCTGAATATATATGCAAATTTCACATTGCTTTTTTCTGCCAGGGTTATAAACGCAAACCCTCGAAAGAAAAATTCTTCCAGCAGACTGTTGACAAAGGAAATATAAACGGCAACAAAAACAAAATTATCTGCTGTAACCCCCGAGTTGCCCGTCAGCTGTGCGGTTATGCCCGAAAAATCCGCAATATTTCTGAAGAAAAAATATCCGGCAAGTATAACTGCATACACCCCTGCTCCCAGAAATGCCGCAAATACCAAATCTTTTTTCTGCGGAATAAACAAAGCTTTTAATCTGCCGAATTCTTTTCGGTTTCTGACAAAGTAAACCAGCGGTATTATGAGAAACAGAACAAGTTTTACAGCCGATTTTACCATATACTGCGGTTCTACAACCCCATCCACAAATGTCATCAATGCGGAAGACAGTATTACCGAAGCAATAATATATTTAGATTTATTGTTCATAAAATACCTCTGCTGATTTTTTAATTATTATATTCCACGTCACCAGTGCTTTCAACCGATTTTATAAAAATTCCCCCGCAGAAATTCTGCGAGGGGTATTTTTGTGTTCTGCTATGCCGCCTGTGTCTGTGCATCCAGCTTTGAAAAAACCTTTTTTCGTACCACAAGATAACATACAAGGTGTACAGCAAAGGTGATTCCCCAGGAAATCGGGTATGAAATGTAAAGGCTGAACTGTGTATGATACATCTGAAAAACAGTGAAAATCCACACAATTCTGAATGCACATGCACCCAGCAAGGATACGATCATAGGCATAATTGCATAGCCCATGCCGCGTATGCTGCCAACCATAACATCCATCAGACCGCAAATAAAGTACGTTGTTGAAATAACTGCAAGACGGTTCATACCATACTGGACAACCTGTGGATCTGTGGTGTAGAAACCGATGAAAAATTCGCCGAATATATATACAAGATTGCCTATAACAGCACCGACAAGGGTTACTATGCCAAGACAGCACATGAGTATCTTCCCCATTCTCTCCTTGTTCTTTGCACCGTAGTTCTGGCTTGTAAAGCTGAGGTTAGTCTGGTAAAAAGCATTCATCGCTGTGTATACAAAGCCTTCGATATTTGCCGCTGCAGTGTTGCCCGCCATTACAAGCGAACCAAAGCTGTTGACAGAGGACTGAATGATCACATTGGAAAGGCTGAAAACCATGCCCTGAAAACCTGCCGGCAAACCGATACGGAGCATTTCTGTCATGCGTTCTTTATTGAATGTAAGATTGTATATATTGAGATGTATTGCTCCCTCGTTGAGTGTGAGACAGCGTATTACCAACAGACAGCTTATTATCTGCGATACCACCGTTGCCAGTGCAACACCTGCTACTCCCATATGGAAAAATACAACCATAATAACATTGAGCACTACATTTATAACCCCTGCAACCATGAGAAAGTACAACGGGCGCCTTGTGTCACCTACTGAACGCAAAATAGCCGCACCAAAGTTATAAAGCATAAAAAACGGCATGCCTGCAAAATATATACGCATATACAGCACAGACTGATCGATAACATCAGTCGGGGTGCCCATTATGCTGAGAAGCGGGCGAGAAGCAAAAAATCCTATAAATATAAGGGCCACACCGCCAACTGCCGCCGTTATGATGGATGTATTGATGGTTTCCTGTATACCGTCAAGATCTCGTGCCCCATAGTAACGTGCCACAAGAACATTTGTACCTATAGAGACACCTACAAAAAGATTTATGAGCAGATTGCACAATGCCCCTGTGGAACCAACTGCCGCAAGTGCCCCGCTGCCTGCAAACCGGCCCACAATGATAACGTCTGCCGCATTGAACATAAGCTGCAGAATGCCTGACAGCATAAGCGGAAATGCATACTGCAGAATATTTCTCACAAGAGGACCGTGAATCATATCCATTTCATATGTTTTTTTCATATTTTCACCTTTTAAAATGTAAAGTATATGCAATAAAAAACTTCATATAACAGTATATAACTACGATTTAAAAATTCAATAGTACATCAATAAAAAAATTGCACAAAAATTTTCAACCATATTTATTGTCCACCCTGCTTTTCGTGTTGCAAGACGATTATAAACTATGATAAAATATATTAAATATATAACACTACAAATGAGGTGGATTATGAACAGCTATAAATTCAGTGAACTTTCCGTTGGCATGAGCGAAAGCTTCAGCGTTGAAATAACCGAAAAAATGATGGATAAATTTATCGATATCACAGGTGATGTAAGCCCTATTCATGTCAGCAGTGAATATGCAAAGGCTCACGGCTTTAAAACAAGGGTTTGTCACGGTATGCTGTTCGGCAGTATGTTCTCCACCCTTGCAGGAGTATATCTGCCGGGTGAACACTGTCTGCTCCACAGTGTTGAAACAAAGTTTTCAAATCCTGTTTTCCCCGGTGATAAACTGACTGTTACAGGCAAAATCAGTGAAATCAATGATACTTTTAAGATTGTTACCATAAAAGGCAATATCAAAAATCAGGACGGCAAAACCGTTTGTAAGGCAGTTATTCAGGCAGGAGTGAGAGAATAATGGAAAAAACTTATCTTATTACAGGTGCAACAAGCGATGTGGGATACGAGCTTATCCGCACACTCAATGACGGTAAATCAAAGTTTCTGCTTCAGGGATTCGGTGACGGCGAAGCCATTATGGCTCTCTGTGCCGAAAATGGTATCGACGCCGAATATTTTGATGTAAATCTTTCTGACAGCGAAGATACAGACCGGTTTGTGGAAAAACTTAAATCCTGTTCTCCTACCCATTTTGTACATCTGCCAGCCCTTCGTGTTATAAACACAAAGTTCAAAAACTTTGATGAAGAACGATTTTTGCTGGATATGAATGTTCAGGTGATGAGTGCTGTAAAAATCTGCAAGACAATCGCACCAAAAATGGCAAAGGTAAAATTCGGCAGAATTTTATTTATGGCAACAAGCTATGTACTGGCAAATCCGCCAAAAAACACCGCTGCATATATTATGGCAAAAAATTCTGTAGTAGGACTGATGAAAGCTTTGGCTGTTGACTATGCATCAAATGGCATTACTGTAAATGCAATCTCCCCTTCTATGATTGAAACAAAGTTTCTTGCTGAGACAAGCCATCTTATTGTTGAACAGACTGCTGCTGCACACCCTATGAAACGCAATGCAACAGTTAAGGATGTCGTGCCTGCTATGGTATTTCTTCTCAGTGATGAAGCAGGATATATCACAGGTGTAAACCTTCCAGTTACCGGAGGAAGTATAATTGAGTAGCGAAACAATAAAAAGACTTAAGCTCTGTGAAAAAGAACAGATTGTTGATTTTCTGAACGAACATTGGGGCACAAAACACCCTCTTGTAAACAACGAAACCTTGTTCAACTATTATTATGTTGATGGCGAGTGGATAAATTTTTACTGTCTGTGTGACGATGACGGTATCGCCGCTGTGTGCGGATATATAAAATGCGGTGAAAAAGCAGACAGTGATATCTGGATTTCTATATGGTGTGCAAAAAAGGGCAAGAACGGCCTTGGCCTTGCTTTGATGGGAAAAATGCAGGAACTGACAGGCGCTAATGTTATGAGCTGCAACAATATCCGCCAGAACACAATGCCTTTCTATACATTTTTAGGATATCACCCTGATGGGATGAATCATTATTACCGTCTGAGAGATTTAAAAGAATATAGAATGGCAGTTGTAAACAGCAATAATATTCCTGAATGTAGTTCATCGCAAACCGAACTTGTAGAATTTGCTGATATTGAAGATGTTAAAAAATATTTTGACAATTTTGACAGCTGTAAGCCTGAAAAGGACTACTGGTATGTGGATAAAAGATATTTCAACTATCCGCATTATAAGTACAAGGTTTTTGGCATATTCAAAAATGATATATGCACAAGCCTTGTGGTGTTCCGTGTAAACGAAAGTGACGAGGGCAAGGTGCTGAGGCTGGTTGACTATATCGGTAATCCTGCAGATTTCGGTGATATCTGCGGACATATTGATGGGCTGATGGAAAAATATGATTGTGAATTCTGCGACTGTTACTGTTATGGTGTTGATGGCGAAAAAGCAGGCTTTGTGCTGAGAACCTCTGATGACGAAAACATCATACCAAACTACCTTAACCCTCTGTGGCAGAAAAATATAGATTATTATTTCTTTACCAGCAGTACAGAAAATTTTATGATGTTCAAAGCTGACGGCGACCAGGATCGGATTAATTTAGGATAAAAAAACAACCGTGCAGGCACCTGCACGGTTTTGTTTATTGATTATCTTATTTTTCTTGCCAATGCAATACAGATGCATGCACCGATAATTGCTACAATAAAGCTTGCAATACCTGTTGTGTGAAAACCGATAAGACCAAACAGAAAACTGCCCACAAAGGAGCCAAGCATACCAACAAGTATATTCATAATCCAGCTGAGATGGGTATCCATAATTTTTCCTGCGATATAGCCTACAACAGCACCTGCAATAATACTGAAAATCATATTAACACTCCTTTTACATTTATCTCTTCACAAATTTTATAACATATTACAACAATCGTCAATGTTGACTTTATCATAAAAAAGTAGTAAACTTATTTAAGTCAAATATATATCAAATATGTATTTAAATTGTGAAAAGCAAAAAAATATATCTATCGGGATGTGGCTCAGTTTGGTAGAGCGCTGCGTTCGGGACGCAGAAGCCGCAAGTTCAAATCTTGTCATCCCGACCAAAAACCCTCGGTTACATACAAAGTAACCGAGGGTTTTATCATTTGTTATTATTTGTTAAGATATTTTTCGCGGAGTTCTGTTGTTTTTGCCATATATGCTTCGTTCTGTTTTTTCTGCATAAGGTTCTTTTTAATCTGGTTTTCAACCATTTCGAAACCTGCGATTGTTGCTTCTGTCTTGTCTTCCACTTTGATAAGGTGGTAACCAAACTGTGTTTTTACAGGACCTACAACAGCACCGATTTCTGCAGAAAATGCTGCATCTTCAAATTCTTTAACCATCTGGCCTCTGCCAAATGTACCCAGAGAGCCACCTTTTGCTGCAGAACCGCAGATGGAGTGTTCTCTTGCCATTGCTTCAAACTCTTTTTCACCGCTTGTGATAAATGCAAGAATAGCGTTGATTTCTTCTTCCTCTTTAACAAGGATGTGCTTTGCGTTTACTGTTTCTTCTCTTCTGAATTTTTCTGTGTTTGCTTCGTAGTATTCTTTGCATTCTTCGGCAGAAACTGTAACTTCACTGAGAACTTTTCTCATGGCAAGCTGTGCAAGGATATCTTTCTTTGCACTTTCCATAAATGTTCTGAACTGTTCTGTTTCTTCAAGTTTTTCTTCCTTGCCCATCTTTGCAAAAAGGTGGATGTTGATAATTTCGTTGATGCACTGTTCTCTGAACTGTGGGTTCTGTGCATACATCTGCTGTTCCCTTGGAAGATTTGCCATAAATGCGTTGAGTTCTTCCTCTGTGATATTTACGCCGTCTACTGTGGCGAGAATTTTATTTTCGCTCATTTTTATAATCTCCTTGTGTCGATAATGAAAGCATTATAACACAAAAGCTATTCTATTGTCCATCTTTCTTATCGGGAACATCTTTTTTATCATCACTTTTTTTGCCGAATAAATCCTTCAGCCCCGAAATTATAATAAACACCGCAAAACCTTTGCGTAGCCACTCATTTTCAATATTCTGTGCCAGATAAAAGCCTGCCACCACCGCAAGGATGCCGAATGCCGAACAGATAAGAGCTGTTTTTATATCTATAAGTTTATTCTTTATATGAATAACTACCGCTATAACCGTTATAGGTATAAAAAACAGCAGATTAATTCCCTGTGCACCTTTCTGCATAAAATCGGTAAATATAGCAAAATATACCACAAGGACAAAACCGCCGCCAAGGCCCATTGATGCAAGTATTCCCGATAAAAATCCAACTATGGAAGCTGCAATAAAACTCATCTTAACAACATCACCGCCCCTGATACAGCAAGCACAAGGCCAAACAGTCTTTTCAGTTTGTTGTTTTTTATATTTTTAAGCAGAGTTGTTCCCAGCAGTGCCCCC
Source organism: Oscillospiraceae bacterium (assembly GCA_015067145.1). Taxonomy (GTDB): domain Bacteria; phylum Bacillota; class Clostridia; order Oscillospirales; family Ruminococcaceae; genus RGIG3102. The sequence continues at coordinate 238,216 of SVNA01000001.1, forward strand.
GCAATACCACCAGGCACAAGCTTAAATCCTGTCTGCCAGTCAACATGACCGTAAAGGGTGTAAAAAACAAGACTCACACTGCTCATTATCAAAATCATAAGGGTTGCACTTGCATGGGCCTTTTTTTCGTCATTCAATATGTTACGCAGAAACATAACCGCCACCACACCGCCGCCAGAGCCGAACAGTCCGTTAAAAAAACCGCTTATTATCCCGCCCCATGCCATTTTAATTGTTTTTCTTTTTTTCATTCAATCACCCGTATATATTATGAACCGACTGCTGTAAATTATAAAAAGCATTTACTTTTTCTGTGCAATTTTATATGATAAATATAATAAAAATCATAAGGAAAATAATGCTATGAAAAAACAACCTCTGTTTCCTGTATTGAACGGATTGCTGCACGGCGGCGACTACAACCCTGACCAGTGGCTTGACCGCCCTGATATTCTGGCACAGGATATTGAATATATGAAGAAAGCGGGGATAAACTGTGTATCCCTTGGTATATTCTCTTGGTCCAGCTACGAACCGAGAGAGGGCGAATATCATTTTGAATGGCTTAAAAATGTTATGGACACCCTCTATGCCAACGGCATATACACTATACTTGCCACACCGTCAGGGGCAAAACCTGCATGGCTGGACAGAAAATACCCCGACTGTCTGCGTGTGGACAATATGGGTATACGCTACCACCACGGCGACCGCCACAACTACTGTATGAGCAGCGAAAACTTCCGCGGCAAGCTGAAAAACATAAACTCTATGCTTGCCCAGCGTTTTGCCCACCACCCCGGTCTGCTTATGTGGCACATCTCCAATGAAATGGGCGGCGACTGCTTCTGCCCTCTTTGTCAGCAGAAGTTTGTGGAATATCTGAGAAACAAATTTGACAACGATATAGAAAAGCTGAACAAAGCCTGGTGGACAACCTTCTGGAGCCATAAATACTCCTGTTTTGAAGAAATCGAACCGCCTTTTGCAAATGGCTCCATAGATATTATGGGGCTTATGCTGGAATGGCGTCGCTTTACAACCTGGAATATGATTGACTGCATGAAGAGTGAAATTGAGGTTGTAAAGGCCGCAAACCCTGATATACCTGTAACTGCAAATCTGATGAATATGTACAACGGGCTGGACTACAGAGCCTTGGCAAAGGAAATTGATGTTGTAAGCTGGGACAGCTATCCCCGTTTCCACAACGACTGGGAAAGCTTTGACGACACAATGCGTGAACTTGCATACAGCCACGCGGTGTTCAGATGTTTGAAAAAGGATAAGCCTTTTATGCTTATGGAATGCACCCCAAGCCTTACCAACTGGCAGGCATACAACAAGCTGAAACGTCCAGGGGTTATGCGTCTGCAGGCTGTGCAGGCAGTTGCAACAGGTAGTGACACTGTACAGTATTTCCAGATAAGAAAAAGCCGCGGCAGTTTTGAACAGTACCACGGTGCTGTGATAGACCACGCAGGCATTGACAACCGCGTTTTCCGCGAAGTCAGTGAAGTTGGCGATATTCTAAAAAAAATCGACTCTGTTGCCGGCACAAAGGTGAATGCCAAGGCAGCACTGCTGTTTGACTGGGACAACCGCTGGGCAATACAGGATATGCAGGCAATGTGTGTTGCCGACAAGAAGTACGAGAAGACACTGGTGGATTTCTGGCGTGAATTCAACCGCTGCGGTGCCGAGGTAGATGTTATCTCCTCGCTCGATGATTTCAGTGACTACAAAATCATCATCGCACCAATGCTGTATATTCTTCATCCCGGTGTTGCACAAAGGCTGACTGAATTTGTCAAAAATGGCGGTCAGCTGCTGGCAACATATCTGACAGGCTATACAGATGAAAATCTGCTTTGCCACCTTGGCGGATTCCCGGGTGATAATCTGTCCGACCTGTTTGGCATTTACAGCGAAGAGATGGACACGCTTTTCCCTTCCGACCGCAACGGCATAAAATTCCGTGGGTTTGAAAATAAAATTGAAGTTTTCGACTGCTGTGAAATACTCAAAGTTAAAGATGCAGAAGTTATCGGCAGATACACCGATGATTTCTACAAAGATACACCTGCAATCACTGTTAAATGTTTTGGTGACGGCAGTGCGTACTATGTTGCAGCAAGGACAAAAGCTTCTGACCTTGCACCGATTTTTGAACAGATGATCAAAAATGCAGGCATAATGCCAAATGTTATGCCACCAATGATTGATTACCATGAAAGAGTGGCCGACGGAGAGGTATATCGCTTCTATCTCAACCTTTCCGACAAAGAGAACTGTGTTGCAGATGTAAAAGGTTATGACCTGATAAGCGAAAAAGAAATCTGCGGCACCCTCACCCTCAGCGGCTACGGCACAGCAGTTGTAAAGAATATTAAATAATCAAAATAAAAAACAGACAGATACAACCGGTAACATTCCGCACATCTGTCTGTTATTTTTATCTTATTAAAAGCATAGCAAAGTATGAAATCTCACTGCCATCCCACACCATCTGTATATTACAGCTTTCGCTGAGCTTTGCAATATCTATGCAAAATGCCGAAAGAGAAATAAATGCCTTTTGGGGCTGTGGACATTTTTCACCCAAAACCATTCTGCAAGGGGAACATTTTTTGCAGTTAGAGCCTCCGATTATCATATAGTCCAGCTCTTTTTGCTGTGCGTATTCATCTGCAAGCTGAGCGATATGAGCTATTCTGTCATTTGCCAGCTGCATTCCCTGCACGTCATCATAACCCGATATTTTTTCGGTGCATACAATAACAGCAGCCTTGCTGTAGCTTTTAACCTTTTCGATAAGCTGCTGTGCTGTTCCCGCATAAGGCGGGCAGGTGTAGTTTTTTCCATAATTTCCGCATTTGTTTTCCTCACAGGATTTGCGGAAATCTGTATTGAATACAATTTCAGATGTATTTATATACTCTGCCCTGCTTGCACCAAGTTTCACAATATCTGTACATATACTTTCAATATCCATCATATATTTATCCTCAGTTTACTGTTTTATGTTTCCATTTGCCCGATATAAAGAAAACTATGCCAATTACAAGCGGTGTAAAGCCTGCAAGGGCATCACCCAGCCAGAAACCGAGATATCCCCAGTTGAGCACAAGACCAAACAGCACAGCAAGGCCGATACGCATTATTATACCGTCAAAAATTGCTGTGGCAAAGTTCATTCTGTAGTTGCCGCTACCATTTATAAGTGCATTGGCAGGTGCCCGGCAGGCACTTCCAAAAAACATAAGCACCGCTATGGGCAGATATTCCAGTGCAATGTCCAGCACCTCTTTTTCCTTGCTGAATATGCCGAAAAGCTGCAGCGGAAATGCACAGAAGGCAATACTCATTGTTAAGGCAACAGTAAAGGTAATTGCCGCTACTGTAAGCATAATTTTAGGCACACGGTCGAATTTTTCCGCACCGATATTCTGCCCTACCATAGATGAGCCCGCTGTATTAACCGAGTTGGAAACAAGATTGGAGATACTTGCAATTTTGTTTGCAATACCTGCAAATGCGGAAACTGCAACACCAAAGGAGTTTATAAAGCTGTTTACAAACAGTTTGGACACCTGTATGGATGCACTTTTTATCGCCATAGGAAGCCCCAGCTTTACAAGGCTTGCAAACATATTTTTATCGGGACGCATAAGATATTCTGTCTTAAAATCCAGTCCGATTTCATTGCGATTGCTGTAGAGATATGCTGCACAGAGCAGAAAGCTGGTGCCCTGGCTGATAACTGTTGCCAGTGCCGCCCCCATACATCCCAACGGCAGCACCATAACAAAGAGAATATCCAGAACGATATTCATCACCGATGCAATGGATATAAATATAAAAGGATGGCGGGAATCCCCCATGCCACGCAACACCGCACTGCCGGCGTTGTATCCATAGATAAACACCAGGCCTATCATAGATACAGTGGAATATGCCAGAGCACCCTCGTATGCCGCCTGAGGAGTATTCATAAGCTGCAGCAATGTATGACGTGCAGCAAGGCAAATAACACTTACCATTGCAGAACAGCAGATAAGGGTTGTGAACATTGTAGCTATAAATCTTCCCAGTTTGTTCTCCTGCTTTGCCCCGATATACTGACTTATAATAATCTGTCCTGCGTTGGAAAACCCCATGGCAAAGAATGTGAGAAAATGGGATATATCACCACCTACCGAAACGGCAGAAAGCCCCACCTGTCCCAGTTTCTGACCAACCACAATCATATCCACTGCGTTGTAGACAATCTGCATAAGACTGGACAGAAACAGCGGTGAAGCAAACATTATCAGCTGTTTTGGAATATTGCCCTCGGAAAAATTATGTATTACCCTGTTACCTGCCATATTTAATCCTTTAAAATATATTTCTGCTCTAATAATAACATATAAATCCGACAATTGTACACAATAAAAAACTCTCTGCAGTATACTGTCCGCAGAGAGAATTATCTGTTACATAACACCTGTTATAAAAATTTCAAAGCCTATAACGATGAGGATTATCCCCCCAAAAACCGAAGCTTTGCCTGTCAGCCTTGTACCTACCTTTTTGCCCAGTGCAACGCCTGCAAAGCAGATAAAAAACGTAACTGCACCGATAAGCATACAGCATACAAAGGCCATAACGCTGTTATAATCCGCAATAGTAAAACCTACCGAAAGAGCATCGATAGAGGTGGCTATACCCTGAATGATAAGGCCTGTAAAACTGACAACTGCTCCTTCGCATTCTTCACAGTCGCCGCATTTTATACCCTCAATAAGCATTTTGCCGCCGATATAGCACAGCAGCACAAGAGCAATCCAGGGAATAAACTTTTCGAATGCTGTAAAATAATGCACAAAGGTATGTACGCAGAACCAGCCTATCATAGGCATAATAAACTGAAAACCGCTGAATACACCTGCCATAAGGCACATTCTGCCCTTTTTCATTCTTGCTTCATTAAGACCGTTGGCAAGTGATACAGAAAATGCATCCATGGCAAGACCTATACCAAGCATAATGCTGTTGAGAAAAAATACAGCACTCCATTCCATTCAGATTATACCTCCTGATAAAAAACAACGTTTTGAAGCTGTGTCTAAAGGAAACTGTCATAAAAAATATATCTATATGTTTATTTTATTTATATATACGTTAAGAACCTGTATATATGTGAAAAGGACAATCTTTCGATTGTCCTTTCCCTGGCGGAGAATGAGGGATTTGAACCCTCGCGGCAGTTACCCACCCTACGCCCTTAGCAGGGGCGCCTCTTCGACCTCTTGAGTAATTCTCCAAGTGAGCGAATTTAAAATTCTCTTATTAAGTTTTCTTTTGGTTTGGTGTCGATATGGCGGAGAGGGTGGGATTCGAACCCACGGTTCTTGCGAATCACTAGTTTTCAAGACTAGCTCCTTAAACCACTCGGACACCTCTCCGTATCGGCTTAACAGAATTTATGATACCAAAAACAACTGGATTTGTCAATACCTTTTTTTGTTATATTTTACATTTTATTTTAAGTACATTTTCTGATAATTTTTGATTAATAATGTAATTTCTTGATACATATTAATATTATAAACACATATGTTGCAAAAGTACATATTCTGCAACTTTTGTACAAATTGCTGTATTTGTGATGTTTTTAACAAATTAGATTATATATTTATACGAAATTATCAAAAATGGACTATTTTTTCACCAATTTGCACTTTTGTTGATTGTAAAACTAAATTTTGTGTGATATAATACAAACATAAAATGATGGGATATTGCGGGAAAACAGTTAAAAATATAAAGTATTTTCTCTTTTATCCATCGATTATTCGCAAGAATTTAATTTTATTGACATTTTTTTGTTAATGAATTAAAAATATCGTTCCTATTCATTTGGAGGAAAAACAATGAGTAAAAAATTCGTTTATCTGTTCAGCGAAGGCAACGGCAGTATGAAAGAGCTTTTGGGCGGTAAAGGTGCCAACCTTGCTGAAATGACAAGACTTGGCATGCCTGTTCCAATGGGCTTTACTATCACAACCGAAGCATGTACAGACTATTATGAATCCGGCAAAAAAATCAGCGATGAAATTGAAAGAGAAATCTTCCAGTATCTCGAAAAACTTGAAGCTATCACAGGCAAGGAATTCGGCAACCCTGAAAACCCTCTGCTCCTCTCCGTTCGTTCCGGTGCAAGAGCATCCATGCCTGGTATGATGGATACAATCCTCAACCTTGGTCTCAATGATGAAGTTGTTGAAGGCCTTGGCAAGCTTACAAACAACCGCCGTTTTGCACTTGATGCATACCGCAGATTTATTCAGATGTTCTCTGATGTTGTTATGGGTATTCCAAAATCCCTCTTTGACGAAGCTCTGGAAAACCTTAAAACAGTAAGAGGCATTGAATACGACCACGAAATGTCCCCTGCTGATCTTGAAAGCCTTGTTGCTTCCTTTAAAGCTATCTACGAAAAGGAAATCGGCGAAGCTTTCCCTAAAGAACCAAGAAAACAGCTGCTCAGTGCAGTTAAGGCTGTTTTCTCCTCCTGGATGAATACACGTGCTGTTTACTACAGAAGAATGAACGATATTCCTTCCTCCTGGGGTACAGCTGTAAACGTACAGTCCATGGTATTCGGTAACATGGGCAATGACTGTGGTACAGGTGTTGCGTTTACACGTAACCCATCCACAGGTGAAAACAAACTCTACGGCGAATTCCTTATGAACGCACAGGGCGAAGACGTTGTTGCAGGTATCAGAACACCACAGTCCATTGATGAACTTGCAAAGGTTATCCCTGAAGCATACAACCAGATTATCCAGATTGCAAGAACACTTGAAAAACACAATCAGGATATGCAGGACCTTGAGTTTACAATCGAAAAAGGCAAGCTCTATATGCTGCAGACAAGAAACGGCAAACGTACAGCTCAGGCTGCTATCAAAATTGCTGTTGATATGGTTAACCAGGGTCTTTGCTCCAAAGAAGAAGCTATCCTGAAAGTTGAACCAAGCCAGCTTGACAGCCTGCTTCACCCACAGTTTGCTCCTGCAGCACTGGCAGATGCAACAGCTGTTACAAAAGGTTTGCCTGCATCCCCTGGTGCAGCAGCAGGCCGTGTATACTTCAACGCTGAAGATGCAAAAGAAGCTGCTATCAAACGTAACGAACCTGTTATCCTCGTTCGTGTTGAAACAAGCCCTGAAGATATCGAAGGTATGGCTATCTCCAAAGGTATCCTTACTGCCCGCGGCGGTATGACAAGCCACGCAGCTGTTGTTGCACGTGGTATGGGCCGTTGCTGTGTATCCGGCTGTCACGACCTGCGTGTTGATATGGACAACAAGATTGCTTACTTTAAAGATACAGCTGTTAAAGAAGGCGACTTTATCTCCATCGACGGTTCCACAGGTAAAGTTTACCTGACAAAACTTCCAACAATCGAAGCTACACTCAGCGGTGACTTCGCAACATTTATGAGTTGGGCTGACGAAATCAGAAGCCTTAAAATCAGAACAAACGCTGACAATCCTAAAGATGCACGTCAGGCACGTCTCTTTGGTGCAGAAGGTATCGGTCTGTGCCGTACAGAACATATGTTCTTTGAAAAGAACAGAATTCTTGCAATGCGTCAGATGATTCTTGCAAAGAGCAAAACAGACAGAGTTATCGCCCTCAACAAACTGCTCCCAATGCAGCAGGAAGACTTTGAAGGCATCTTCAGAGAAATGGACGGTCTGCCAGTTACAATCCGTTTCCTTGACCCACCGCTTCACGAATTTGTTCCACACGATGAAGACGAAATTGCTGTAACAGCATACGAAATGGGTATGAGCTTTACAGAACTTAAATCTGCAATCAAACACCTGCACGAAGCTAACCCAATGCTTGGCCACCGTGGCTGTCGTCTTGCAGTTTCCTACCCTGAAATTGCTCAGATGCAGACAAAAGCTGTTATTCAGGCTGCTATCACTGTAAAACACGAAGGCAAAACAGTTGTTCCTGAAATTATGATTCCTCTGGTTTGTGAAGCTGCTGAACTTAAGTTTGTTAAAAACATCGTTGACACAACAGCTAAACAGGTTATGGAACAGTATGGCGAAGAAATCGAATACAAGGTTGGTGCAATGGTAGAAATTCCACGTGCTGCTTTGACAATCGACGTTATCAGCAAATACTCCGATTTCTTCAGCTTTGGTACAAACGACCTTACACAGACAACATACGGTCTTTCCCGTGATGACGCCGGTCAGATTCTTGATGACTACTACAAAAACAGAATCTTTGAAAGCGACCCAACAGCTAAACTTGACCAGGCTGGCGTTGGTAAGCTTATCAAAATGGCTTGTGGCTGGGCTAAAGAAACAAAACCGGAAATCAAACTTGGTGTTTGTGGTGAACACGGCGGCGACCCTGTTTCCATCCAGTTCTTCCAGAATGCAGGTCTCCAGTATGTTTCCTGTTCTCCATTCCGTGTGCCAATCGCACGTCTTGCAGCTGCACAGGCAAGAATCAGAAGTGATAAATAGTTGCATTTTCTGATTTTATATCACCATAATATACATAAAGCTACGCATTTTAGAATGAAATGCGTAGCTTATTTTATTTATGCATTTTTAACAAAATTATCATATTAACACCTTGATACTATTGACATTTTGTATTAAACTTATAAGTAAGATAGCAATTATTATGTCCTGATGCGATATTTTTTATTATAAACGGAGGTAGCCCTATGAAACTTGTAGTTGTAGGCGGTGTGGCAGGCGGAGCATCCGCAGCTGCCCGTGTCAGAAGACTTGATGCACACGCAGAAATTGTTATGTTTGAAAGAGGTGAGCACGTTTCCTTCTCCAACTGCTGCCTGCCATATCATCTGAGCGGTGCAGTTGAAAACAGCGATGCTCTTGTGCTTATGAATCCTGAAAAATTCAAAAAACAGCACAATATTGATGCAAGAACAAACAGCGAAGTAATAGATATCAAACGTGCCGAAAGAAAGGTTGTAGTAAAAAACCTTGCAAGCGGCGAAATATATGAAGAATGCTATGACAAGCTGGTGCTTGCCCCTGGTGCAAACCCAATTATGCCAAAGAGCATCTCTGGCATTGACAGACCAAATGTTTTTGCGGTAAGAAATGTAACAGATATCCGTGCAATCAAAGCATATATGGACAAGCCTGAAACAGAAAATGTTGTGGTTGTAGGCGGCGGATTTATCGGTGTTGAGGTTGCAGAAAACCTTAAGGAAGCAGGCAAAAATGTAAGCCTTATTGAAGGAGCAGACCAGATTATGGCTCCGTTCGACTATGATATGGTGCAGATTCTTCATAAAGAGCTTGATGACAACGGTGTTGAACTTTTCCTTTCCAGTACAGTTACAGCTATTGAAGACGGCTTTGTAAAAGCGGTTAAATACGGAGAAGAATTTACAGTTAAAGCTGATGCTGTTGTTATGGCAATCGGTGTTGCCCCTGAAACAAGCCTTGCAGTGAAGGCAGGCCTTGAAATAGGTGAAACAAGAGGCATAAAGGTAAACCATCACTATCAGACAAGCGACCCTGACATCTACGCAGTTGGCGATGCTGTTGAAATTTTCAATGCACTTACACATAAACCTGGCAGACTTGCACTTGCAGGCCCGGCACAGCGTCAGGCCCGTGCAGCAGCAGACCATATGTACGGACTGCACCACAACAATAAAGGATATATAGGTTCTTCCTGTATCCGTGTATTCAGTCAGAATGCAGCATCCACAGGCCTTAACGAGAAGGCAGCAAAAGCAGCTGGCTTCAACTGTGACAGCGTAATGGTTATACCAAACGACAAGGTTGGCCTTATGCCTGGTGCACACTATATGACATTCAAACTTGTGTTTGAGGTTCCTACAGGCCGTATTCTCGGTGCACAGGCAATCGGTATGGGCTCAACAGACAAGCGTGTTGATGTTATTGCCGCAATGATAACAATGGGTGCAACACTGGAAGACCTTAAGGAACTGGAACTCTGCTACAGTCCTGTGTTCGGCACAGCAAAAGATGTTGTAAACTTTGCAGCAACAGTGGGGCTTAACATTCTTTACGGCAGATTTAATCAGGTACATGTAAGCGAAGTGAGAAACCTCGTTGAAAGCGGAGCATACATTGTTGACGTGAGAGAAGAAAACGAATTTGAAGCAGGACACATTAAAGGTGCATATAACATTCCTCTGAGCCAGCTGGAAGAAAGAAAAGGCGAAATTCCAAAGGATGTGCCTGTATATCTCCACTGCCGTTCCAGCCAGAGAAGTTACTATGCAATCTGCAGACTGCAGAGCTATGGATACACCAATGTTACAAATATCAGCGGCTCCTTCCTTGGTATCAGCCTTTATGAATACTTTAATGACAAAAAACTTGGCCGCACACCTATTGTGACAGAGTATAATTTTAAATAACCGATAATATCGGTGCATATACTGTAATTGACCGGATTGTGTGTATATCCGGTATATATATAAATTTTAAATGGAGGAAATAATTATGGCAGAAAAAATGACAGTTGAAAAAGCAGCAGGTATTTTGGGACAGGGTTTCCATTGTTCACAGTGTGTAATGTTCCATACAGCTGAAGCTCTTGGCATGGACGAAAAACTGGCTCTTAAAATGACAGGCGGCCTTGGCGGCGGTTGCTTCCATGGTGATGTTTGCGGCGCAGTTAGTGCAGGTGTTGCATCTCTTGGTCTTAAATATGGTTACTGTGAACCAAACTCCGCAGAACAGAATGCAATCCTTATCAGCAAAGTAAACGAACTTGAAGCACGTTTCATCGAAAAGAACGGCAGCATCGTATGTAAAGATCTTCTTGGCGGCTTAAGCTTTGCAATTCCTGAAGAAGCAGAAAAAATTATGGCAAATGGTCTTGAAGGTCCAATCAAAAATTGCCCTAAATACTGTGCAGATGTTTGCGAAATTCTCGACGATATGATTGACGAACTCAAATAGTATTCCGATTACATATCCCGAAAAATAATATTTAAAATCAATTACTGCTAAAAAACAAACACGGCACCGGATATCTGTAAGTATCCGGTGCCGTATTTTTTATTTTACAGTCTTTTTTCAAGGCATACAAGGTTTACACCCGGTATACCATTGAATACACAAGGTACAATGGAGACTTCTTTATATCCCAGTTTTTTGTAGAGTCTGCGTGCGATTGTATTTCTCTCATTGGTATCCATACGCAGCTCTCGGCAGCCGTTTTCCAAGGCATGCTGCTCATAAAATGCAACCATCTTTGTGCCGATGCCATTCTGCTTACAGGATGGACTTACAACAAGTGTATGAAGTACCATAATTTCATCTTCCTCCGCTTCAAACTCCCAGTTTGCTTCTTCGTAGATTGGGCCCTGATACTGATTGATAATTGCTGCAGAAACTATTTTGCCGTTATCTTCTGCCACAAACAGCCAGTCTTTTTCCAGTGCATTCTGTGCAGTTGATTTTACGGGGTATACGCCCCTTTCCCAGCCTACAACAAGGTTGCCTTTTTCTATTTCGCTGTGAATTTCTTCGTAGATTTTTGCAACTGCATCTACATCATTTGCAATTGCTTTGCGGATAATCATATCAAAACCTCCGTAAAGATTGTATTGTATGGTGAATTTTATTACAGAATGTCGCGGAAACCTTTGCCCATAACTTCGCTTGTGTTTGTAATCATTGTAAAGGCATTTGGGTCGATGGACTTTACCATTGTCTGCAGTTTGATAGCCTGGCGTTTGCCCAGAACCGTAAAGATAACAGTTTTACCCTGGTCTGTAAAAGAACCTTTTGCCTCCATCTGTGTGGAGCCGCGTTTGAGTTCGTTTGAGATATATGCTGCAATTTCGTCTGGTTTTTCTGTAATGATTGTAAAGTATTTGCAGAGATTGAATGTTTCCATAACCGAGTCGATCATAAACACCTTGATGCACATACCCATTGTGGAGAACATACCAGCCTCAACGCCAAAGATAAAGTAACAGGAAACCACAACAACAGAGTCGCATATCATAAGTGCTTTGCCGATATCTTTAACAGATGTGTATTTTTTGATAATCATGGCAATGATATCGCTGCCGCCTGAAGATGCCTGAACATTGAAAAGAATGGCTGCGGAAACTGCATGGAGTACAACACTGAACACCATCTCCATCAGCGGCTCTGTGGAAAGTGTGTGTGTCATTGGTATAAATTTTTCAAATATCGCAAGTTCCGCAGAAAGGATAAGTGTTGCGATTGTGGTTTTAAGTCCAAAACTTTTGCCGAGAAAAATAAAACCCACAAAAAGCAATATAACGTTTATAACAGAAGACATTGTGGCAGGTGCACCAAAACCGATTGCACCGCTGATAGCGATACACAGACCGCTTATACCCCCAAAACAGAAGCTGTTTGGAATGTTAAGAAAGTATGTACACATAGCCATAAGGGTGATTGCAAGAAAAATTGTAACCATTTCCTTGGCTGTGATTTTATTTGATTTTACCAGTGATTTAACCATAATATTCCTTTCCTATGCTGTTTAATCTATATTCTGCACAAGACCGGTTTCCAGAGATTTTTCTATTGCTGATAAAATTTTGAGAACATATACTACATCGCTGTTTGGGACAATGTCGGTTACTTTGTTACTGGTCACACACTCAGCAAAATGCTCTGCCTCTGCTTTGTATGGATTGTATTGCGGTACATTTTCTATCTCAGGTTCACGGTCTTTGTGATAAATCACCAAATTTTCAATCTTTTCTTTGGTAACTTCGCCATTATATACCCTTTTATTTAAATATTCAATAGCCATTTTTGTACTATTGATGCGTATATTTGTAGAAAACGCCCATTCTCCTGTTATATCCATAAAACCTTCCGCAACGGCACTTACACCACAGGAAAAATTAATAATTGTTGACACATTGTTCCAGCATCCGCTGTCGGTTTGTCTTCCAACAGCATAGACACTTTTTACCTTTCCGAACAGATAGTAAAGGTAGTCCACATCATGAATATGCAAATCATAAAGGCCACCACCCGATTTCTGCGGGTCCTTGTGCCAGCTGCACCAGCTTGGATGGGCAGAAAGGCGGTTTGCATAAATGTTGGTTACTTCCCCTGCTTCTCCGCTGTCTATAAGCTGTTTTATACGCAGATATTCAGGCCAGAAACGCACAACCTGCATAACCATCATTCGCACACCTTTTTCCTCTGCCATATCGAACAGCTGCTGTGCTGTATCGGAAGACAGAACAAACGGCTTTTCACACATTATGTGTACGCCTTTATCTATGGCTGTTTTTACTATATCCTCATGGGTAAATGTTGGTGTACAGATAAGCACAGCATCGGGATTTTCCACATTATACATCTGATCTGCACTGAGATAATACGGAATATTATATTTTTCTGAAAATGCCTTGGCAGATTCTTCCCTGTGTCCCAGCACTGCTGTGATTTTAACAGTTTGTGAGTCTTTCAGTGCCTCCATATATGTACCTGCTATACTGCCCGGGCCGATAATTGCAACTTTGAACATATTACTCACCTTTCAATATCTGTGGTAGCTATATATTTATATTATCATATTGCTTTATATTACATCAACTAAAATTTAAATGCGAAATTTATGTAAAGTCAGCTTGACATAATTAAAATTGTATGCTATTGTATATGTAAAGTTAACTTTACACATTTGAGGTGATACGATGAAAAACCGTATTGAAGAGATACGCAAGAAAAAAGGGATAAAGCAGGATGAATTTGCCAAGCTGATGGGTGTTTCCCGCCAGACAATAAGCAGTCTTGAGACTGGCAAGTATAACCCGTCTATTTTTCTTGCACATAAAATTGCAAGATATTTTGAACTTACCATCGAAGATGTTTTTATCTTTGAAGATGATATTTAAGGGAGGCAGAATATGAAATACAATAGAAAAAACATTTTTATAAGCATTTTCTGGGTTGTGCTGGGTGTAGTGCTTACTGTACTCAATTTCATCCACGATTTTGACAGCTACTGGTCAGGCCTTGGCACAGCATTTATTGTTGTAGGCGGAATTCAGCTTGCAAGACAGATGAAATACCGCAAAAATCCTGAATACCGCGAACGTGTTGACACAGCCAACAGCGATGAAAGAAACAGATTTATCGCAGGCAGAGCATGGGCATGGGCTGGTTATATTTATGTTATGGCCGGATTTATAGTTATAATCGTGCTTCAGATTGCAGGATTGAAAGAACTTTCCCAGACAATAGGATTCACTGTGTGTGCTTTGCTTATACTTTACTGGGTTTGCTATTTATATCTGAGCAAAAAATATTAAGGAGCTCTCATATACCAAAATGGACCACCGCTTTACCGCAGTGGTCCATTTTTTATTATTTAAGATTTGCTTTTGCGTCAAATTCAAAATCTGTATCCAATGGGAACAGTGGACGCGGAACCTTTGTATATTCCAGAGTTTTCAGATCTTCGTTTGTGCTGCCTTTTGTAAGAGCCATAATTGCACGTTTTGCAAAAGATTCGTGATGATCGCCAAGATAGCCAAGCTTGCAAACCACAATGTCAAGCTGACTTGGGTCATAGCCAAGGTCAAGGTAAAGATGGCTTGTGGCATAGCCGATATGTTTTTCTGCGATGATAACATCAACGCCATGTGTGTTGAAAACAGCAATATCACTCTTCATCTTACCGAAAGTTTCCCAGCCTTTTACAAACTGTTTTACCACACCTTTTGCTGTGACTGGGCTTGTTGTTTTGCTGTCGAATTTAGCACCGAATGTAAGGGTGATTTCCTGACCCACTTTGCCTTCACATTCTTTTGTGGCAATCGGGTCATAGATACCGCCGTAAAGCACAGGAGCTTTGAGGGATGCTGTTCTTTCGTCCTCCATAATACGTTTGAGAAAACCTGTGCAGTCAGAGGACGAACCTGCTGTCGGATTGTCTCCTGAATCGGAGATATAAACAGGTGTTTCACCGTTTTTAACTGCACTGAATGCTACATCAAGGGTTTCTGCTTCGCTGTAGGTTTCTGTCTGGAAGCAGAATTCGTCCTTCTTACTCCACACATATTCAGCAAGGCGAACTGCCTCTGTGTCGGCAATCTCCTGTGTTTCGGCCACTACATAGATAGCCATTGAGCTGTCTTCATTATCTGCCCAAGGGAAGCCCATAAGGTGAGAAGCTGCCAGCACACCAGGTTTCTTTTCTGTTTCGCGGAATTCGTTGATGATTGTAATCATCGGTTCAACTACGGTAGAGGACTGCTCGCCTGCGATAATGATAGGCACTCTTACCCATGCGGATTTTGCCTGTACGCCGCGGTCCAATGCAGCGATTGTAAGTTTTGCTGCGTGTTCGCCTGTTTCGTAACAGTCGGTGTGCGGTGCACATTTATAGCCAACAAAACCGTCACAGTTATCGTGCATACGGTCTGTCATTGTTGTGTGCATATCAAGAGATGCAAATATTGGAATGTTTGGAAACAGTGCACGCAATTCTTCCAGCAGATAACCTTCTGCCTCACCCTGTTTTTTGATTCTCATGGAGCCGTGGAGAGAAAGTGTGATTGCATCCAGAGGTTTTTCTTCATTTGCTGCTTTTGCCATTTCGATAATTTCATTTTTAATGCCCATATAGAAATCATAGTCAACTTCACCGTTTGGCACTGCACGTGCAGAAACTGTTGGGATAACCTCATAGCCTGCAGCCATCAGTGTTTTGCACACACCGCTGAGGGAATCGTTTGGACGGAAATTTTCGAAAAATTCCTCGCCGCGTATAACCATAAAATCCTTTTCGCCTGCAACAATAGGGTTAAAGGAGTTGGATTCGTGATGCATTGCTGCAACCAGAACTCTTTTCATATTTACACCTCATATTTTTATTATTAAACCTGAAAATAATTTTATCCAATTCAATATTTACACAAAATAAGGCTTTTGTCAACAAGTGTAAAATAAATTTTTTCCAGATGAAAAAAACTAGACAAAAACTGCTTTCGTTTTATGTGGATTTCTCCAAAGTTATGCTGTATTACCCCTTTTATTCTTGTATTAATATACTGCGTATTTTATAATTTATATATATGTTTTCCGCAGGAGTAGTCTATGAAAAAAGACCAGGTTATAATCAAAAAAAGCAACATAAAACTGTTCCTGTCTGCACTTTTAGAGCACAGACCCATATCCCGAACAGAGTTGGCAAAAAAAATCGATATAAGCCCTACAAGCGTTACAAGAATATCTTCTCTTTTGATTACCAAAGGGCTTATTGCAGAAACCGATACCACATCCAAAGGTGTCGGCAGACATGCTGTAATGCTGGACACTGTATCCGGCAGTGCCTATGCGTTGGGCATAGAGATCAAAAGTACTGCTTTGCGTCTTGCCGTAACCAATCTGCACAACGACTGTGTTGCTGTAAAGGTTATTAATTATAACGTATTTGACTATTCCCTTGAGGCTTTGTCAGAAAAAATACACACTGAGGCTATGCTTTTTATTGCTGAAAACCATATAGACTACGAAAAGATAATCGCTGTTGGTGTTGCTGTTCCGGGTATCGTAAACCATACCAGCTCAAAGGTTGAACTTTCTACCCAGCTTAAATGGCAGGACCAGGATATTTTGCCCTATCTGCATCCATTGTTTAACAAACCTGTTATTATTGAAAATGATACAAAGGCAAAAATCCGTGGTGAAAAAGCACTGCACAATATTCCCGACGGTGTGGACAGTGCTGTTCTTTCTATCGGCAACGGTCTCAGTGCTGCCGCTGTAAGCCGTGAAAAGGTTGTGCGGGGCTTCAGAAATGCTGCAGGTGAAATTGGCCATATAACTGTTGAAGCTGACGGTGTGCTGTGCGACTGTGGACGTACCGGCTGTCTGCAGACAAGACTCTGCAACAAATTTTTGCTTACTGAAGCAAGAAAATACAATGCTGAAATCAACAGCCTTGCTGACATAGTAGATGCATACAACAGTAATGTTTCCTGGGCTGTTGATATAATGAATAAATTCCGTTCTGCATATCTGATGACTCTGGATATTCTCGAAAGCTGCTATAACCCTGCTGTTATCATTGTCAGCGGCTATGTTGTGAAATATATGAAACCACTACTTGAACTTTGGGCAGGTGAATATTCCAACAATAAAAACCGCAATATAACAATTATAGTTACACTTGCATCGGATCATACTGCCGCAGTTGGCAGCAGTATTATTGCCCTTGACGAACATATAACAGACCTTTTGGACGACATTAATATTTAAAAACAAACGCTTTGTATTTTTGGGTACAAAGCGTTTATCTTTTTTCTACAAAAACATACATATAATTATATAATATTTAGGCTATTTATTTAATTGACCTCAATATAACAAAGTGATAAAATGTGTAACGCAAATAATCAGGACATATATTTTATATATTATAAACAAAAAGAGGAATTGTTGTGGGAATTTTCACCGAATTTTTTGGCATTGTCCGCCACGCAGGCAAAAACGTACAGCGTTTTATGCTATGTGTATTTATAAACGGGCTTGTTATGTCTGCACTCAGTGTTATGCTGGGTATATACTATACAAATATCGGACTTTCCGAAGTTATCATAGGCAACCTGTTATCCATTAGAACGCTGGGCAACAGTTTAGGTGCTTTTTTTGCCATACTGCTGGTAGAAACCTTTGGCACAAAACGTTCACTTTATGTATCCTTTTCCACGATGATAATCTGCGGTTTGTGTTTTACCAACATTACCATCTTGCCCGTTATGCAGGCTGCATCCTTTCTGTTTGGTGTTTCCCAGGCTATATTTGTAGTAATTCAGGCACCATTTTACAAAAGCCACAGCGATGACAAAAATGTTGTTGGCGTTTTTTCTGCCAGCTTTGTACTGAACAATATGGCTATGTTCAGCGGCAGTTTTCTGTTCGGTATCTTTTCTGACATTTTCGCAGGTTTTGGCGGACTGGTTTTCGGCAGCAAGATGGTGCTTAACATCAGCTTTATTCTGCTTATCATCAACCTGTTCTCCCTTTCCCGTATTGAATTTGATCTGGAATTGAACAACAGTCATAAAGGCAGCAAATTCAGGGATTATTTCTCAATCCTTAACCGTGACAGCATATTGTATATGATAAAGACAGCTCTTATCGGCCTTGGAGCAGGGCTTATTGTGCCGTTTTTCAGTGTTTATATTAAGCACAGTCTCAATACTACCGACAGCGTTGTAGGCTCTATTATGGCTTTTGCACAGTTTGGTACAGTGCTGGGCGGTCTGCTTACACCTATACTCAGCCGTCGTCTCGGCAGGGTTAAATTTGTGCTTATCTGTCAGCTTATGTCCATTCCGTTCCTTATTTCCATCTCTTTCCCACAGGGTGCATTTATAATGGCTGTAAGCTTTTTCTTCCGCAATTCGCTGATGAATATGGCAAACCCTGTTCTGCAGAGTATGGCTATGGACCTTGTTGACAAAAAACACCGAACTGTTATGAGCAGTCTGTTCACACTATGCGACAATCTCCTGCGTGCTTTAGGCACTCAGGCCGGCGGTATTATCATGATGGCAGTAAGCTACAACACACCTTACTATATCACTGTTGTGCTTTATCTGCTCAGTGCCGTGCTTATCTACTGCGTATTCGGTAGAAATGAAAAATTCAAAAATCTGAGATAAGACTAATATATGATACAATCAATTCTATAAACATAAAAACTCCCGATGTTTAGATGGGTGTTCGTAAGACAGTAATTCTAAAAAATTACTATTTTACGGCATCTGTCTGACAGGGTTGGAAAACAACTACGAAAAGAACGATGTCGAGTCGAAAGACTTAGCATCGTTCTTTTTGTATCTCAAAACGGTTGAAAACAAGGAGGTTTTACCATGAAACGCCTATTATCTTGCGAGTTTAACTTTGACACGGTCTGCGTGGAGCTGAAGTTCTCCGACGGAACTATGATTGCCATTGATACCATTGCGGTTGAAAATGAGGTGGCTGACAATATGTATCAGCGGTCAGAACTTGACTATCTTATCTACAATGACCCGGTTGCATACGCCGATCTCATACTCAACGGCAACCCCGAAGCCTATCTAAAAGCAGTAACAGAATACAAATCTCTTGATTGATTCTCACACGCCCCAAGGTCATCTTGGGGCGTGTTCTTAAAAATGTTACACTTTAACGTGATAAATTTTCTGCATCATCTTGAAAAAACTACAAAAACCATGTATAATAATGTGTGTACACACATTGATATTCCGTATTATCGCTATGGAGATAAATTATGAAACTATCATCTTTTTTGCACTTTGCTACTTTTGGCGTAAAAACAATTTTGTTTAGAAAGAAATCGCCAATCCTCGGAACTGTAATTGTAACAGACAAATGCAACCTGCATTGCAAGCACTGTTCCGTCAACAACATCACAGCAATCGTTCATCCGTATGAACAAATTAAGCAAGAAATGCAGCAGCTATATGACATGGGTGTTCGCATTTTGTTCTTCTGCGGTGGCGAAACATTTCTTTGGAAAGATGGCGAACGCACTCTCAGAGATTTGGTCATAGAAGCAAAGAGCATGGGATTTCTCATCGTCAACGTAGTTACGAATGGAACGTTCCCCATTGATCTCCCAGAAGCAGATTTGATTCTTTTGAGCTTGGATGGAGACAAGCAGCGTCATAATGAAGTTCGTGGAGATACCTACGACACTATCATGAAGAACATCAGCAATGCTACCGCAGATAATATCTGCTTCTATATGGCGATCAATCAAATCAACAAAGACTATGTACGAGATGTATGCTTAACTGCTCGTGATACCAAAAATGTTCGTGCTGTATCGTTCAATTTCCATACGCCATATCCCGACACAAAGGAATTGGCTTTGAGCAAAGAGGAAAAAGCCAAGTGTTGTGATACGATAACTCAAATGATGAAAGAAGGCGCACCTGTTTTCAACCTTAAAAGTGCGTTCCCATATCTCATCGAAAACAGATTCCCGACGCCTTGCCATCAGTGCGTTGTCATGGAAAACGGAAAGTTATCTACTTGTGGTCGCTGCATTGATGTTCCTGGTCTTTGCGATCAGTGTGGATACTTCTTTGTTGCTGAATATACGCTTCTGTTCAAAGGCAATCCCAAAATAATCTTTGAGATGCTTCATACATACTTGAAGTACATTTAGGAGTAATATGAGTTTCATTACAAGTTTAACGAGAATGTGGCTTACACGGACAACGAAGCCATTTACGTTCAAAAATGAATATGACCGGATATTGCCGTTTGCAGAGTGCGAAAACCTTGGACTGTATGTTCATATCCCTTTCTGCAAAAGTATCTGCAATTTTTGCCCTTATTGCAAAGTGCGGTATTCCGCTGAATTATGTGATAGATACATAGATTCTTTGATTCAAGAAATACATCGTGTAGGTAGCCAACACGCTGAACGGAAAAAAGTAACCAGCCTCTATTTTGGCGGAGGAACACCGGCTCTTGCAGCCAATCGTATAAAAGAAATTGTTGATGCGTTGAATGACCACTTTATCATCACAGAGGGGATTGGATTGGAACTTCATCCCGATAATGTGAATGTTGAAGTATTGCAAGCATTGAAAAATGCAGGCGTAACTAAAATCAGCATCGGCATTCAATCGTTCTGCGATAAGTATCAGAAGATTCTTGGCAGAAAGAAAATTGATACCACTGCAATGATGTCTGCATTGGCGGCGGTTCCCTTTGAAACAGTTTCAATGGACTTCATCTTTGCACTGCCTGGACAAACCTATGATGATTTGAAATCCGATATTGACAAGGCTTTTTCGTTGGGTGCAAATCATATTGCTATATACCCATTTATTGATTTTACTTTTACAGATAGTCCTGTTGCTGCAATGCCTAAAAAAGAAAAACGAGAGTTACTGGATGCTATCACACAATACTGTTTGGGCAAAGGATATTCTCGGAGTTCTATATGGACTTTCTCAAGCGAACCAGACGCAAACTATTCATCCATGACCAGAGATAACTTTCTCGGATTCGGTTGTTCTGCTACAAGCCTATTCAAAGGGCAATTCAAAATCAATACTTTTGATGTGGCGTCCTACTGCGAAAGGATTCGTTCCGGCAACCTCGCCACATCATTGACAATTCGTTTTACCAAACGGCAACGAATGATTTACTGGCTATTCTGGACGGCATATAGTACAAGAGTAAATGCACGAGATTTTGAAAAATTCTTTGGTGTAC